>CAVYEV010000012.1:0-139343 GCA_963767545.1 Terriglobia bacterium | reverse complement strand
GCGAGGTTTGCTCGGGTTATGGCAGGTTCCGCAGTTCTCCGCCAAGACAGGCCGGACGGATTGAGTGAACGTATCGGCCGGCGTGGAAACAGGTACTCGTCCGGCAAACAGCAGCCCCGAGATACCGAGAAACAAAACGCCCGCCGGGCGCGGCACCCGTGCTGACATTACGATAGGCCTTCCAGTTGTCCAGTGCTGTCGCCGAATGAATCCGCTTCGACACCCATGCGGTGCAGCAGGGATAACGTAAAGATTGCCGAGCGGCGTTTTAGCAGGGGCCGCGGAGTCGACGACCGGGACGCAATGCGCCCCTTTTCCATGTCCAGCCAGCAGCCAAGCGGAAGGTTTGTCTTCTATGTGGCGGTTGCCATCTTTTGATTGATCCGCCGAACATGATCATGGAATTGTCGAGCAGCGAGGTTCCGCCCTCATCGAAACTCTTCAATTTGTCCAGGAGTACGCCATCTGCTCCACATGCCACGTGATGACTTTTCATACTGGTTGCGACACCGGATATCGCCGTGATGGGAAAGTGAATGGAAAGCCGCCCTTTACTCCGGGGAGGAAAGAGAAGTCCACGGCGCTCTGCGCATCGCCCACATAAAGGTGCCTATTGGTGGTGTCGCTCCAGAAGCCAGCGCAAAGATGTCAAGCATCAGCCGGATATACTCGGCGTGAGTGTCGGGAACGCCCGGCGCGGGGCGGTCCAGAGGAAATTTTCCCTGATTGATCCAGCGCTTCTGCGGACGCGTGGAGGCTTCAAGCGCTGTTCCACGGAGCGGACGGATTCGAAATATTCGTCGAGCCTCACGCGGTCGGTTGCACTTCCTTCGCCGCTTGATGGACTTGGCATCGTCTCTGACCAGATCGAGTAGACTGGTGTCGTCTCGCTGCAAAGAGCTCACCAGCGACGGGTCGTCGGGATCGACACCGACACGACCGGAGTCCTGTGCGATGCGGTACAGACGATCAAAGGCGAGTTGCGGGATGATCTCCTTGGGCACCGGAGTATGGGGATCCCGCCAGGAGAGGAAAGAGCCATACATGCGGGCAAAGCCGCCGCCTGCGGTATCGATGCCGGTGCGCAGAGTTTCGAGGCCCAATTCGAAGCTGGGCAGCGCGGTCTTGTCGCCGATCTGCTGGGCCGCGAACTGATCGATGGTGGTGCCGCCGGAATCGAGGTCGTCACCCGAAGTGCGCTCGACATAACCGCCGGATAACCAGGCAGGCACTTTGGGCCAGTGGCCATTCCGGCCGACGGTGTTCTTGTTCCAGAGATTCTCAAGGAGCAGGAAGTCCTGTTTTGAACCTTCGAGGGGCTTGAGATGGGGGGTGATCTCGTATTCTTCGCCGTCGCCCGCTGGGGTCCAATGGTCGGGGCGGACGCCGTTGGGCAGGAACATGAACGCCATACGCAGGGGCGGTTCGGCAAGAGTAAGGGAACCGCTGGTTGCCGGCGCGGCGGAGACCATGGTTTCGAGCCAGGGTAGCGCAAGTGCGGCACCCGCACCTCTTAATAGGGTCCTGCGGGAGATCGGCTTAAACATACAGATGTAGTCCTTCGTTCAGGTTGGTGGCGCGTCCAGTATATCGCGGTGGAGGGGTTCGATGTTCAGCCACTGTGACCTTAGAAGGGACGTCAGCGGATCGGCAAAGGTTAGCGGTTGGTATGGGCTCGGAAGGGAAGTGACGCAAAATGGCGAAATTCAATACGCATGGTCCGCTGTTGTCGCGGCGTACGCCATCGGGAATTCGCGGACCGGGCGACGCAAAATGCGTTTTGGGAACGTGAGCCTTCGCGGCGGGTAGGGATCGCGCGAAGGGAACGCCGCTTTTTACGAAACGGAGCCAATTGCCAGTTAGCGGCGGCGACGCAAAAACAGTGGTTTTTCGAACGACGCTGATGGCATCGGGTTACTCTGGGACCCGCGGCAGAAAAGAAAAAACTGACACTTGGAGCGTGATGGCTGGTCGGGGTGAATTGGCGGAACAAACCCGATCCCCGCTGTGCATGGGTTGTGCGGTTTCCCGAATTGCGAAAGGAAGCCAAAAACCCACCCGGTCAGCACAGCCGGGTGCGAGTCAATAATAAGCCCGAAGAGGCCCGCTAAATGAGTAGATTCTCCAACATCTGCCTTGAGCGTAACCTGCCAGCTCTGCCAGCAAACACCCACTGCTTCGTAAGTGATTGAAAAAGGCGTGGAAATTGTAGGATGAGGATATTGATCCACCCTGGCACCCGTTCCCCGCGCGTGCCAGGCTGGATTGAAAACAGGGAATTCGGCGGGCTCTGAGGGCGGCACCGCGGGAGCATAATCATAGTCTCCACTTGTGCGGTAATACAAAAGATATCTGGGTAAGAATTTCTTGGCTTTACCGAATAAACGGCGAACGGATATTGCCCTGATTCGCGATATCGAAACGAAGTAGCACGACAAATGGATCCCAAATATCCCCAAATCGGCGGTGTTTACTGGCCGCGCCGATCGCGATGCTTGCGCAAATCTCCTTTGCGCTCGCGCACACACCGCGACTCCATCCTTTGTGCCATACTCCGGTGCGTTCCTTTCGCGCGTTTCCGTATCTTCAATTTTTGCGGACCCTGAAAAGGCTGAAGTACACTTCACACCCGAGCAAAAAACGAAGCTTTCCCAAATCGCCAACCATACAGCACTGATGTCGAGCGATCGGTGAAAGACGCCGCGTTGCGCCTGCTTAACGAAGAGGCCCGCTTTCGCGCCGCCGTGCTGGACGGTATCGTCGAGGCCGACAGGGGCGAGTTCATTGAAGAAGAAGAAATGGACGCCCGCTTCGAAGATATGTTGCGGTCATAAATGCGTATCCGCTGGAACCCCCACCGCCCTAGGGTCGAACTCGGTGGTAGACCAGCCCGCCCTTAGCGTTTTTCTCGGCCTCTCAGATGGATTGGTGAACATTTGACTCCCATCCACGAATCGCAATCCCAAGTATCTGGGCCGGATGCCTGGAAGGCTGGCCTTTTGATCAACGTCAACCTGCCGCTATTGCGTTAAGAATATTTCGGCGCGTGTTACCGGACCCCGCGGAACCACCCACTTCGCTCTCTTCACTCACCGCGTCTTTCTCCGCGTGCTCCGCGGTCTTCTGCGCCTCTCCGTTAAAAATACATGCTAAGCCTTTTCAGCGCGTTGGTCTCATTTTTAGAAGACAAGATATTGGCCCATGCCTAGGGACCGCCGCTTTCGCTCGCAACATATTAGATTTCAAACTGAAAGAAAATCAAAGGTCTGCCGTCAGTCGATTGGCCGGTTTAAAAGTTCGGCGACTTCACATTTTTAATCTGAACAATTCCAGCCACTTACAAATACACACCCTCAACTGCCGACATTCCGTATGTCAATGTGAAATCAGAGAGGTTGCCGCGCGACCCCGGCAACCCGGCGCAAGCCGAGAGCGTTCTCGATATGGTCCGAGATCGCGAGGGAGATTGCCGGCCGTTCGCCCTCTCGTGGTGGGGAGCGTAAGCGCGACGAAGCCTTGGGCGGCTTCCCGCGGACGAACGCCGGCATTTTACATTTCACGGTCCACAAGGAGAGATTATGTTCGACGCAGAAATTGCTATACCCAATTTTAAGAATAGGGACGGCGTTCCCGGAGATCACACAAGCAAAAAAACTCGCCTCGCGAATTGCCGGCGTCGCAAACCATCTCCCGAGCCGCTCCAATAAAAGCCATTTTGCGTCACTCCGTCCGCGAAGTTACGACCGGGTTCACTCCAGCGATTGCGCAACCCGCGCGCCTTGGGTCGCTTTTCCTATCCAGTCTCATCCGCGTCTACCCGAGAGCCGCTGCTGTCACCTGGAGCAATGATCCGCGCGTCCGTACGCTCCGCGTCTCAACGATAGGCGTATCGAATTTCCACCCGTTTGCGTCACCGCGGCCACTCACCCCTCGTCCGCGAATGGGTTGGTTCCGCGAAAACCACTTCCCGGCACGAACGCGCCCAGGAAAACGGCACTTTGCGTCATACCCGCTCGCAACATCCAGAGCGGCCTGCGCCAACGCGAAAACATCTCAACCTCCAAATGGGTCTGTTTCGAAAAACCCCGCGCATTCGCGAACCATCCCACTAGCTATTTTCAAAAATCGGGCATTTGCGTCACCGCCGCCCGACCGGCACCAGCGCGCACAATCTGGGTTCGATCCGCAAAATTGCCGATCGCGTTCAGCTCATTTCACAATGCAAATCGAAAAACGGCGCCTTTGCGTCACCACCCGACAATCACCGCCAGGCGACCGGCAACCAGCGCGCACAATCTGGGTTCGATCCGCAAAATTGCCTATCGCCTCACAAATCGCCCACGGCGCTTTCACAACGCCAATCGAAAAACGCCTGTTTGCGTCACCTACGGGCGACTGCGCGGCAGCAGATCGGGTGGAGTCGAGAAGGAGCGCGGTGTCGTATCACCGAAATAGCAGGATGACGACCCGTTTCTCCTCCCCGCTCATCAAACCGGACGTGCCGATTTCCAGCATCCGGCTTTCCGACGGACTTCACGTTCAGCCCACGCAGAGAGTTTCAGCCCCTTTGCAGCCGCATGACGCCGAGTTTTCCATTGATGACTTGCGAGGAAAACCGTCGCGTCCCACGACTCCCGTTGCACTGATGTCGCCGCCTCAGAAAGTACCGCACGCCATCATCCACGTAAGCATCGATCTCCCGATAGGCCTTGCGCAGGCTCCCATAGCTGAAATACGCTTTCCATCCCCTCAACTTCTGGTTCAACTGGTTGCGCACTTCCTCCCATGGGCTTACCTGACTCGGTTGCAGCACATCGTATACCGCCTGCTTGAGTTTCCCGATCGCCTTATCGGCTGGCCTGGTTGCCATGTACCATCTGCCATCCTTCCAATGCCGCATCGGTCCGAATGTGTAACCCAGAAAGTTAAACGTTTCCCGGCGGGCATCCTTAACGCTCGTCTTGGCTTCATTCAGTGTCAGGCCAATCCGGCTCATCACCTTACCCGTCCATTCTCGTGCTTCCGCCGCATGTCCGCGACTGAGAATTACGAAATCGTCCGCGTAATTCACGATGACAGCGCGATATTGCTCGCCCTTTCCCGTTTTCCGCCAGTGTTTGAGATACCGGTTCATATACAGGTTCGCCAGCAAGGGGACTGATGACTCCCCGAACGCAAAAGGTAATCTGGGTTCGGCCTTGGTTGGGTGACGCCGGCAGACGGAACGGGGGATCCGTTTGACCCTGACCCGGAATGCGGAATCGGAATCGAATGGCGTAGCGTAATCGTGCCGCTTCCCACCAGGACCTCCTTGACCAGTAATCGGAGAATCTGCTGTCGCACGGCGATATCCAGCGCCTCGGCCCGAACTCGTAGTTTGCTGCGAAAACCTGCCAGGCTCTCAGCCAGTTGGAGGTATTTGGCTTGGTCCACCGCCGCCATTTTCAGAGAGTGTAATTCGGATTCGATGGCCTGCGTTTGTTTCTGCAATGCCGGCATCCTTTGCCGCAGTTGGGGAAGCGTCAGCAACCCCTCCTGGTAAGCCGTCACCAAGCGTTCGCTGCTTTTCTCCACGCGAGCCTGCTCGCGGCGCAATTCCTCTTCGCGCTTGCGTAAAGGGTCCGCCTTTTGTGCGGCCTCGCGGCGACGATCGATTTCAGCTTGGATGAGCCTCGAATCGTCCAGCAGTCGGATCATCTCATTCCACACGAACTGATCCAGATAATCTTGTCGGATTGGTCGATTCGTGCAAAGCGGCCCGTTCAGCCGTCGATATCCGTCCGAACCAACGCAGCGGTAATAATTCAGCTTGTGCTTTGACGTGTGCGTGGATGTGCGGTACAAGCCGTAACCGCACTGTTCGCATACCAAAATGCCTTGCAATAAAGTCGGCTCCATGGTGCGCCGAGGCGAATGATGCTTGTTCTTCTCCAACTGCTCCTGCGCCAGCGCGAACATCTCTTCGCTCACCAGGGCCGGCACGGCGATCTCAATCCACTCCGCGCGCGGCCGCTCGTGTCCACCCACGTCGCGGCTGGGCAACGCTTTCCGTTGACGAAGGGGACGCGTGACGCGTTGCCGAGGCTGTTGCTCGGTTTTGCCATAGCATGCCGTTCCCCGATACGCGGGATTGCGCAGCATGCCCCAAACCGTGGACCGCTCCCAGCGGCCTTTGCCCGTCCGTGTTGGAATCTGTCGTTCATTCAGTAGACGAGCGATGGCGTTGATACTGAGCCGCTGCTGGGTATAGATCTCAAACACCATCCGCACCACCTTGGCCTCGGCCTCGACTACCTCGTAGTATGCCGTCGAGGTGTCACTCTTTCTTACGTATCGGTAGCCGAACGGCGCACCGGAAAGGACGTTGACTCCGCCCTGTTGCGCCATGTGCTTTTTGCCTCGGCGGCACCGCTCCGCGATTTGGGCGCGTTCGTATTCGGCGATCATGCCCTGAAACTGTACGAGCAGCTGGTCCTCGGGCGTGGCTCCGGCTGGCGCCTTGAGAAAGATCAACTCCACTCCACAGCGCGACAGCTCTTCGCTCAGTAAGATCTGATAGGCGTACTTTCGGCTCAGCCGATCCGGCGAGTAGATTAGTGCGGCAGCGATCTGACCTTCTGCTGCCAGATCCCGGAGTGCCTCTAATCCGGGCCGCACAAGAATGGCTCCGCTATAGCCTTCGTCCTGGAATACCCATTCCGGCGGCACGCTGAATCCGTGCGTCTGCGCGTACTCGACCAGCGCCGCAGTCTGGCTGGCAATCGTGTGGTTCTCCTTCTGGCGGTCCGATGACACGCGCGCATAAATCGCTGCTGGTTTGCTCATCCTATAAACGGCGGTGACGCTTTCGCTTGAGCAGAGAAGTAATTTATATTGTTCAAGATGAGCGATGAAACGGAGCTGACGAGGACTCACCCGCAGGGTGAGCTGCAATCGGGGGGGATTCAGCCGTCAGAAGCGGTCGCCAGCATGGATACTTTCGCCGGCAAGATCCATTTGAAGTGGGTGCCGGATGCCGCCGTCAGCAGCTTGGGGCTGATGGCATTCTTCATCGAGTTTCTGAAGACCAGTGGGCTGTTCGAAGGTGGGTGGAGGATTGCCCGCTGCTATACAGCAGTGCGAACGCACCGAAGAAGCGGGATGTGCTGGGAACAATCTTGTTGGCGGTGGTGGCGGGGCACTGGCGCTATGCCCACATCAGCGCGATTCGGAGCGACGGCGTAAATCCGGAGTTGTTGGGAATGACGAAGGTGGCCAGCGAGGATTCGGTGCGGCGAGCTTTGTCGGCGATGAAGGAAGAGGAGAGCGGAGCGTGGATGAAGCAGCATCTGAAGGCCAGTTACGAGCCGCTGCTGGAAGAGCCCTGGGTGTTAGACGCGGACACGACAGTGAAGCAACTGTACGGACACCAGGAAGATGCCAAGGTGGGATACAACCCGAGCAAGCCAGGGCGGCCTTCGCACGCCTATCACAGTTATTTCATCGGGAACATTCGGATGGTGCTGGAGGTGGAAGTACAGGCTGGCAATCAGACGGCGTCGTCGTTTGCACAACCGGAATTGTGGGCCTTGCTGGACGGACTGCCGGAGCAGAGGCGTCCGTATTTGTGCGCGGGGACTGCAATTGGGGAACCGAACGGATGATGGCAGGAGCCGAGGAGCGCAAGATTGGGTATGTGTTCAAACTGAAACAGAGTGCGAATGTGAAGAAGCTGATCGGCAATCTGTTCGGAAAGGAGGACTGGGTGGATGCGGGGCAACAGTGGCAGGGACTGGACGCCGAGCTGCAGTTGAGCGGATGGAGCGGAAGCGGCGCGTGGTCGTGTTGCGGCGGCCGTTGCGAGAATGGGCGCTGCGGAGAAGAAGAATAGCCGGAAAGAAGGACACAAAACAGTTGAGCTTGGATCTGCCGGAACCTACGCATCGAGGAGTGAGCTATGAGTATGCGGTGCTGGTCACCTCTCTGGCGGACGATGTGCGGACAATCGCACAGCATTACCGGGACCGGGGCGACTCGGAAAACAACTTCGACGAGTTGAAGAACCAGTGGGGGTGGGGAGGTTTCACGACCCAAGACCGGAACCGCTGCCAGACCATGGCGCGCATCACGGCCATGATCCACAACTGGTGGACGATCTTCATGCGACTGGGAATCCGGACAAACACGGCGAGGCGATCACTTCGCGTCCGCTGGCGCTGCACGGAATAGCGCGGCGGACGCGGCACAGCAATCAAACCACGGTGGAAGTCACCAGTACGCATGCCAAGGCATCGGTGATAGCCGAAGTGCTGACCAAGGTGAGCGGCTTCTTCAAGCGAATCAAAGCGACTGCGGAGCAGTTCACTCAAGGGGAGCGTTGGAGGCTGATTCTCAGTGCCGCTTTTCAGTTCTTTCTCGGTGGCAAGGTCATCGGAGGCACCGGACGACTGGCCGATGCTACCAGCTAACTGCCGTTTTTAGGTTCATCGTTCACTCCTGATGCAGGGTTCGTTATGTTTCGGAGTTTCTCCTCCGATTGACTGGCGTCTATCGGGGACGAGCAACTCATACACGTGCGCGAGCTTGTCGGACAGCAAACGGTCAAATCGATATTCCAGCTGTAGGGTGCGTTGCCGACTTGATTTCGCCTCACCCACGCCCTCGTCCTCGTGGCAGCAGCGCGAGCAACGCTCGGCTGACCACCTCGCTGATGGACAATCCTTTGGCCGCGGCAAACGTGCGCACGCGTTGGACCAGGCTGTGGGGAAGCTTGACGGTGAATGCCAGTTTGGCTTCGCTGAGTGGAAGCGGTTCTCTCAGCCTTTGAGCTTGTTCGAGGTACCGATAGGCTTGACGCGGCGAAATGGAACAGTCCTGGGCCAACCGGCTCGGCTGCGTCGGAGAGTTGATCGATATGCAGCAACAGGTCGCGTGCGCGATTGAGGCGTTCGGTCTTCTGAATCTCGCTGGCGCGTGGCATCTGTCATAAACATACAACCGCCTGTGACACGAGTCAATCCGCACCTGATTTACGCCGGAATCCCAGCCGCCGGTCAAATTCGAAGTTATCTTTTGCGTTCGGGGAGTCATGACTCCACCTTGTGGTGTGCCCTTTCCCTGACCTCCCGTCATTCGCCGATTCCCCTTATCCTCCCGTTCTTCGGCCGGAACCGAAAGCCACATCTTGATCAGATGCAGCATCGCTCCGTCCACTATCCGCCGTGCCACACATTGCATCAGTTCGGAATGTGGAATGCTGTCGAAGTACTTGGACAGATCCGCGTCCACTACATCGCTATACCCTTGCCACAGGTTTCGTGTACTTCCTGAATGGCATCCTTCGCGCTGCGCTTAGGCCGATAGCCGTAGGCACACGCCTCCAGATCAGCTTCAAAGATTGGTTCCAGCACCAATTTGGCGGCGTTCTGGGCCACTCGGTCCCGAATGGTCGGAATACCCAGCGCCCTTTCCCCGCCCCCAGGTTTCGGGATCATTACCCGTCGCACTGGCTTGGGCTGATACGTTTTGTCTTGCAGTTCTTTCCGCAGCCCGCTCAACCAGGCTTCCAGCCCTACTCCACTCTCGATCCCCGTGAAGGTCTCCCCATCCACCCCTGGAGCGCCCTGATTGGCGCGCGCCAGTTCATAGGCGAACGTGAGAATGTCCTCCCGGTAAATCTTGTCGTAAAGCAGGTAAAAGCGGTAGTTCGGCTCCTGCTTCGCTTTCACATACAGTTTCTTTTGAAGTTCCCGTATCTTACTCGGTGTTGTCAGACTTATCATCAATCACCTCTTTCTTCCCTTCTTCCGAAACACATCCGAAGTAAGGGCCCTTCGCTCCCCCGGCATTACCCGGCTTCGTCGCTACTATGGCCCTCTCCGAGACCCAAGCTGGCCGCGGCCCTTTCGATCGCGTTGGAGTCGCCCCCACCAGCTCCGGGCTTCCCCCAATTACACAGATTGCCTTCTCTACATGCCGTGCTCATTACCCCGGTGGATCGATCCGGCGCTTCGGTTTGGTTCATGATGCGCTCCCGCATCGGGCTTCTGCCCGGACCGCTCTGGCCTTCCCTGAACAAAGGGCAGGTCGGCATCCACAACTTTCCTTTCGAGGCCTGCTCAAGCTTCACTCGCGTTACGGCCTGCAAATTTGCTCACCCACCTTATGTGGGCTTCGTCACGAGGCTCCCATCCCGTCGGTTTACCCGGCGAAACGGCCCGTCAGCTATCCAGTCATACCGACAACTCCTGGAGTGGGACTTTCACCCACTGGTAATCTGCGCCGTAGAGGCGCACCTCCGTTCCGCAAAACCGCCATCGCCCCCTCCCCCACAACCCGCTTCGAAAAACCACGTTTTGCGTCACCGCGACCGCTCACCCCTCGCGCGACAATGGCTTCGTTCCGCGAAAACCAGATCCCCCCGCAATGGTGCACAAGAAACGGCAGTTTGCGTTCACTGGTACCCGCCTTTGGCCGAATCAGGCTGTCCCGCCCACATCTTTCCAACTCTCGGATCCAGCCAATTACCAGCCACTCCGCCCCTAAATCGGGTTTGTTCCGCAAAAACGCGCTGCCTGGGCCGCAGGTCCATCCCACGAGCCACGTTTAATAAACGCCTGTTTGCGTCGCCTCCTCCGCTCGGCGGCAACCCGTCACAATGTCTTTTCTTCAAAATGCCCAATAAAAAGGCCACTCCCAGCCGGTAGCCGATTGCCGGAATGCTAAAGTGGAACCGAAAGATGCTGAGTCGATAGAGACACAACCGTGTTGAAATTGACTTCACGCAGAACCGCGGCACGGCCATAATCGCATCGTTTATGCCACCATGCTCCAAAGTTCTTTGACAATTTGCTTAGCGGATCTGGGGGATTTCTGGAAATGGAGACAACGGCACCCGGGAGCGGGGACTCTGCGGAGGAAGAGGGCTCCGTCCCGGGGAGAGGGCGGAGGAGGCAAAGTTGGCAAAGTACCCGCTCAACAGCTTGCTATGGGCGCTGCACAAAAAAGCGGTTCCAAGTGACCTATCCAACAACTCAACTTCCTTCCGGCATGCTCGGTCGAAGCTGTGCAATCCGGGTGATCGTGCGCCTTGCTTACTTGCTCCCCGCTGCGGACTTTCGTCCGGCCTCGGATCAAAGCTTGAAAACGCGCCAGTCAACTCACTCCAGATCGGATCCTGCGCCTCGAAACGGCCTTTCGCTCTCTTGAAACGACTGCCCGCTTCCGGGCCACCTTTCCAAGGTCGAAGCTCCTGACCTATCCCTTCGGACTCACCCCTCAGTCTTTTCCAGACTCGTTCGGTCTCCGCTCCTCCACGCCATTCTGGTTAGCCCCAAATAGCGCGAGATCATCGCGGCAAACCCGTTTCCCGGTTCCGTCTAAACGGCCTCGACTGTTCTTCCGCTCTCCACTTCCGTTTGGGGTTCTTAGCCCCGCCCGATCAAAGCGTCAAGCTGAATACCAGCCGAAAGGTTCACCGGATCGAAACGCCCGATTTCTTTCGCTCCCCGCTGCCTGCTGTTTTCAATAGACCAGCAACGGATCGATGTTCCAGACTCGTTACGTCCCGTCCGGCTTGTTGTCTAACAAACCTCTTGGAACCTTCTTCAATATGCTCCCAACCCGGATTTCGCGTCAATCGGAAAACGATGATTTTGACACACTTTTGCACAGCTTTCTGGCTTCGAAATGAGTTACTTAGAGGGATGCAATGGTGAAAAAGCGGTGGATAAATCGAGGATCAAGCGATTTGTTCTAATCTTGTTGTAATTTGAGAATCATCCCGGTATCGGTTGCGACCCAGACATCGCGATCCTCGGCAATAGCGAGGTAAGCACGGTGTGCCTCAGCTCGATAATCGACCGGAATTCGGTCCAATTGCGCAAAATCCTCGCTGGTCAGCACCTTCAACTTTCCCGGAATGGGATTGTCGCGCACCGACCCGACCATCTCGTGTCCGGCGAGGTACGGCGTGCCTTTCGATGTCAGCGCCACATCCGTGATCTGCGTATTCTCATCGCGGTAGACTCGATCCGGAACACCCGTTTCGAGCAGACATCCGATGGACCTCCGAGGGCGGTAGATTCACCATCCTTGAATCCTTACGGCCGGCGAACTCGAATAGTGCCAGGCTGGTGCCATTCAGCGATAGGCTGACAACGGTCAATTCCCCGAACATGGCGCCCGATGACGATGTCCACGTCTTACCCCCATCGGAAGTCTCGAGGAAGATCGTTGTGCCTGGCGTCTCATAGGACCGCGAATCCGGAGCCTGCCATTCCGGCCTGTTATCAGAGCTGCGAGCCTTGCTCCAACCGGTGATGATTCCGTGGTTGCGCATGAACACGATATCGGTATAAACCGTCGAATCCGGCTTTCCCGGAGGTTGCTGTGCCGCCACTACGGGCAGCCACGACTTGCCGCCATCGGTCGTCTCGATCACCTGCTTGTTCGAGCCGATCGCCCAACCGTGGTCGGAAGTCAGAAACCAGACCTTAATGATCCCTTTCGGAAGATCTCCCAGCTTGCGCCACGCCGCGGCCGAACTCGCTGGTAAACCAGAGTCCCTTTCCAGTAACCATCCAGCCCTGGGTCTCACTGGCGAAATAGAGCGACAAAGGAACGTCCTTCGAAGGCAAGACATCCTTCAATGGCATTACCGACCAGTGGGCCCCCGCATCGGTTGTGATCACAACCGCGGGTTCCGTCTTCTTGCCATCGGTAATCGCCCCGGCTGCCATACCGTATCTCGCAGACGGAAACTTGAGATCAATGAGATGAAGTTCGGTCTTGTCCTGGTCGTAGAGATACTGCATGACGAAATGCGGTCCGGCGGAAAGAGCCGCTTTGACCGTGAGAATCACTAGCAAAGCTCTTACAGACATCGGCGCTATTCGCATTCGCACAGTGCGCATGATTCAATTCCGGGGCGTAATCGGGATATCGGACCCGATGCGAGTACCAGCTGGACGTGATTCGCGGACGCGATCGCGGCGGGTTCCATCCGCGCCAGGATCAGCACGCAGCCCATCTGCTCTCCGACCGTCGTCAGCACTTCCATTTCGCCGCCAGTGTGCTGATGCGCCGCCCGATGCTGAACGTTAATAACGCCCACGACACGATTGCGCGCAATCACCGGAACCGACAGGAACGCCTCGAAAGTATCTTCCGGCAAATCGCCGAAGTATTTGAATCGTGGATCGCGGTAGGCCTCTCGCGGAATAGCGAGTAGTCTTCGTTCGCGCGCCACCCAGCCCGTGAGACCTTCGTCCAACTTGAGCCGGATCTTGCCGATGGTGGAGGGATGCGGCGTGTTGGAGGCGCACAGCACCAATTCGCTCCCATCGAGAAGATACACGAGGCAGGAGTCGCACTCCATGAACTCCACGATGAGAGACACGATTCCCTGCAGCACTTCCTGCAGGCTCATCTCTTTCACCATGAACCGGCTGACCTTCTGGAACAGGCGGAGTTGCTGTTCCAACCGCTGTGTCCGCACCTCGAGATCTTTGCCCTTTGACACGTCTACATTATATGGGCGAGTTCAGGGCTATGGGTAGCGGCTTTCGCGCTAACGCGAACCTTTCTTCACCTCAACCTCGATGCCTTCCCGCACCGCGTCGGTGGGATTCATGATGACCAGGTCGCCCGCGGAAAGCCCGTCCACGACTTCGATCTCATTGCCGAAGTCGTTGCCCACTCGTACGCTCTTGAAATGTACCTTGCCGTCCGGACCAGCCGTCGCGACCCGTGTGCCCTGCGTTCCGTTAACCAGCGCGTCTCCTGGTATTAGCAGCGTTGAGACCGGACGCGACGTCGCGAATCGAATCTGGGCATACATGCCGGGCAGCAGCAGATGTCCGGGATTGGGTGTTCGAAGAATGACGAGCATCGACCGCGACGCTGTATCCACCTCATGCGTGGTGTTCGCAACCACTGCCTGGAACACCTTGCCTGGTAATTCCTGAACGCGCAGTTCAGCCTTTTGCCCATCGTGGATCGCGCCCACCCAGGTTTGCGGCACATTCACGAAGATCCGCATGGTGTTGAGATCCGCCACGCGGAAGATTTCGTGATTGGTTCCACCGTTGCCGGCGTTGAGCAAAGTGCCTACGTCCATCAAGCGGGCGGTGACGATGCCGTCAAATGGCGCGGTCACATGCGAAAAGGACTTCAACTGCTCCAGCCGGCGCACGTTGGCCTCATTGGCTGCGACCGTGTCGCGGGCACTCGCGAGTTTCGCCTGTGCTGCTTCTACTTGAGCCTGCTTGACTTGGAAATCGGCGTCTTTCTCATCGAAGTCCTGGCGTGCGATGGCGCCCTTCGCCTGCAAGATCTTCCATCGTTGAAACGTGGTTTCGGCCATTTTGAGATTGGCTTGAGCCAACGTGATATCGGCCTGAAGTTCCTTTAATGTGGATTGTGAATTCGAAACCGTGGATCGAGCCTGCTGAAGCTGCTGATCGAGTTCCGGCGTCTCGATCTCCGCCATGATCTGGCCCGCTTTCACGGAGTCGCCAATGTCGACATTACGCTTCGACATATAGCCGTCCGTACGCGGAAAGAGCGGGGATTCGATAAGCGCCTGCATATCACCGGGCAGATCCAACGTCGATTTCGGGGAAGCCAATTTTGCGGCCGCGACATCGACTACCAAACGCTGCGTGTCTTCAACCTCGACTGCTGCCGCAAGCGAACGCTCGCGGCGCAATCGCGGTAGCAGCCCGGCGATGATTCCCGCCGCGATCAGGACCCCCAGCACCGCAAAAAACGTCAGGAGCGGACGCACACCTGGACGCTTACGGGCTGGCTGAATGGCCGTGTCAAGTTGCTTAATATACGGCGCTTCGCTCGTCTTCAAATTTGAGGGCTTCCTAACTTTCAATTATAAGGGCACATTAAAAGAAGGGTACCCACCGGCGGCACGCTAAATCCGATCCCAGACCAGGGTCCTGAGATTGGTCCCGTTTTGGCTCTTGGTCCAGACCTTTTCCGTGGCCGTCTTGCCGTCGTTCGAAAGAGATAGCCAGATCTTTTCCTGATAGCTACCGTCGCCCGAACGCCGCTCGCTATACAGAGTGTTGCCTTCCCATTTGGTGAGCGACTTGCCACCATTGCCTGGCGTGTCGTGTTCCTTGCCGTCCGCGATCCAATCGCTTTCGGTGCTCTCAGGTCCGCCTGGCGTTTCGGTCGTCTGAACCGCGTGCATCGTGTCGCCGTCGCGTTTGGCTGTCAGCTTCATTCCATTCGGCTTGAGCATTTTCCCGAAGTTCGAGCGATTCAGGTTCAGTGTCCAGGTACCCGAAAAGTCGGGCTTGCCTTGAGCGAGTCCCAGTCCGAGACACGCGGTGGCCAATAGCGAGGTCAGGATTAAGAGGCGTCTCATGCCTCTGACTCAGGCAATTCAGCATCCAGGAAAGGCTATTCCTCATCGTTCTGCGCAGCGAGACGTGTCACAACAGACAGATCTTCGAGTGTAGTTACGTCGCCGGTCACGGCATTGGTGGTGACAATCTCCCGCAGCAAACGCCGCATGATCTTGCCGCTACGAGTCTTGGGCAGAGCGTCGGTGAATCGGATCTGCTCGGGCTTGGCAAATCCTCCAATTTCATGAGCGACCCACTTGCGCAGTTCCTCGCCCAACTGATCGTGATCCCAGTTGCCCTTCTTCAGCGTGACGAAGCAGGCTACCGACTGTCCGGTGATCTCATGCGGTTTGCCCACCACCGCGGCCTCCGCTACCGCCGGATGCTTGACCAGCGCCGACTCGATCTCCATCGTGCTGAGCCGGTGGCCGCTGACGTTCATGACGTCATCGATACGGCCGAGCACCCAATAATAGCCGTCATCATCGCATCGCGCCGCGTCTCCTGTCGTGTAGACGTTCGGGATGCGTCCCCAGTAATTCTCCTCGTAGCGTTGCGGATCGTGCCACAATGTCCGCAGCATGCTGGGCCACGGGTGCTTAATGACGAGATAGCCTTCGCGATTGGGACCAAGCGGATTGCCCTTCAGATCCACGATCTCGGGTATCACACCCGGGAGCGGAAGAGTTCCCGAACCCGGCTTCAGCGGAACGGCGCCGGGCATCGGAGCGATCATGATCGCGCCGGTTTCGGTCTGCCACCAGGTATCGACGATCGGGCAGCGTTCGCCGCCGATTATCCTGTAATACCAGTCCCATGCCGCCGGATTGATCGGCTCGCCGACCGATCCGAGTAGTCGAAGGCTGGAGAGATCGTGCCCATTCGGCCACTGATCGCCTTGGCGTACAAATGCCCGAATCGCGGTGGGTGAAGTGTAGAAGATGTTCACGCGATACTTCTCGATGAGGCGCCAGAAGCGGTCGGGTTGCGGATAGTCCGGCGCGCCTTCATACATAACGCTGGTCGCTCCCGCGCAAAGCGGCCCGTACACGATGTAGCTATGCCCAGTGACCCAACCGATGTCGGCGGTGCACCAATAAGTGTCCTCCTCGCGCAGATCGAAGATCCACTTCATGGTCATGGCCGTCTGCAGCAGGTATCCCGCGCTGGTGTGAACAATGCCTTTGGGCTTACCCGTAGTTCCCGATGTGTAGAGGACATAGAGCGGCGCCTCGGAATCGAGCGGTTCCGCGGGACAGACTTCGGTGACCTCGCGATCGAGATCGTGCCACCAGTGGTCGCGGCCTTCCTGCATCTCGATAGCGGTGCCCGTGCGCTGATACACGATGACATCCTTCACCGACGGGCACTCAGCCAGAGCTTCGTCGACCGCGCCCTTCAGCTTGACTTCCTTGCCGCGCCGCCAGCCGCCGTCGGCCGTGATCACAATTTGCGCTTCGAGATCCTGGATACGCTGCTTGAGCGCTTCCGCCGAGAATCCTCCGAAAACGACGCTGTGGATTACACCTAACCGCGCGCACGCCAGCATTGCGACCGGGAGTTCGGGAACCATTGGCATATAGACGATCGCCCGGTCGCCTGCCTTCAGGCCGCGGCCCTTGAGGACATTGGCAAATCGGCAGACCAGCCGGTGAAGTTCCTGATACGTGATCATGCGCTGATCGCCATGCTCACCCTCGAAAAGGATTGCGACTTTGTTCTTGCGGTGAGTGGTCAGATGGCGATCGAGGCAGTTGTAAGAGACGTTGATCTTGCCGCCGGTAAACCAGCGCGCAAAGGGCTGCTGCCATTCGAAAACGGTTGTCCACTTCTCGAACCAGGAAAGTTCGGACCCGGCAAGTTCTCCCCAAAACTCGGCGGGATTGGTGCGGGCCCGGTCGTACAGCGCTCGATACTCATCGAGCGACTTCACATGAGCGCGCGCGGCAAACTCTGGCGGCGGAGGAAACGAGGCGATCTCTGGCATAAGGACAGTATATTGGTGCGCGCCGGAAGGCGGTGCGAAGAGTCGGCCTGCGCCTGCGCTATCTGCGTTCAGCTTGGGAAGCTCGCGATTCAGGCTGAGATCTGATGCTCGCCAGGTGAGCCGTCAATACGGGGACGTAGGCGACGAACGACTTGGGATCGTAGTAACTCCCCCACGTCGTATCGATCCCGGCCTCCATTCCATGGTGGAGCGGAAACAACCCGTCGGGAGTCTGCCGGGCCGCTTCACGTTTGACGGCAATGAGAAGGCGCCTGGTCATGTCCTCGCCATCCGGCGCAATCTTCGCCACTCGCGTGGAGATCCATGCATGGTAGAAGACAAAGTGGCGATCGCCGCCGCCCATCCCATCTTTCACCTTATCGGTGCTGTCCTCCATATTGGCCAGAGTGGCCCGGCACATCCGGATTGCCAGGTCGCGGACGGTCGCATCGCCGCTGGTCTCATAGAGGGACACAAGGCCGCGAAGGACATAATTGGTGAGGTTCCAATTCCAGTCGTCGCCTTTCTTCTTGCCTCTCTCCTCAAAGCGTTCGCTGGTCCAGCGGCTCATCTGAAGCGCCCAATCGATGAACTGCCGGTCTCCCGTCTCGCGATAGCAATAGGAAAGGGCCTCCATGAAGTTCGAGGTGTCGACGCCCGACAATACCGGACTCCGCGCGTGCTTGATCTTGTCCCAGTCATGGGGCACGCCATTTTTATCGAACATGTGCTCGTGAAAGCTGCGGATGGTGAGGATGGCCTCGTGACGCATCACGGGATTGAGCATGACGTGGCTGGCAATGAGAATGCCCGTGGCGCGTTGATAGCGCGGATGGATCCAGTCCAGTTCGTCGAAAAGGTGGCGTCGGGTGTGGAACATGCGGCCCTGATCTTCTTCGGCCTTGTCGAGTTGTACGTCCCACACATACTGCGCCGATCTCTCAGCGCAGCGCAGAAAGCGCGCGTCACCGGTTCGCCAGTAGTGATAGAGCGGTGCCAGGGGGCTATGTCCATTGCTGGCTTCCTGAACGCCCATGTTGCGGCTCAGATCCCACTCGCGATACCATTCGCCCCAGAACAGCGTACCGCGCCATTGGTTGGCTAGCAGCCACTCGGCGGAGCGTTTCACTGCGGCCTCGAACTGGCCGAAAGTGACTGGATCGCCCTGCTCCGGCAGGGCCTTCACGTTGGAGTAGTATTGCGGCGGAAG
Source organism: Terriglobia bacterium (assembly GCA_963767545.1). Lineage (GTDB taxonomy): Bacteria > Acidobacteriota > Terriglobia > Bryobacterales > Bryobacteraceae > CAVVFX01. Next base: position 120,802 of record CAVYEV010000012.1, on the reverse strand, counting down.
GACCAGATCAAGTGGCGCACGCTCCTCGGCAGAGTCGGCCGCGGAACCGGTCACAACGATCGCTCCCGTGAAGGTGCGGGACATTCCCTGATAGAACAAGCGGTGCACGTCCGGCACGCGACCCGAGTAAAAGCCTCCATCTGGCGGCATATCGAGACCGCCCGCAAGGATGGAATGTCCGTCGGGCGTCAGACGAATACCCGCGCCTCGGCCCAAATCCGCAATGAAATCCCCGGTCAGGGCAATTCGGCTGGCGGAGGCAACGAGTACCGACATGCGGTCCGGCGCCGGAAGTTGTGCCTGTGACCCGTCGCCGGCCAGCGGAAGCTGTAGCGCATAACGCTGTAACCAGGTCTTTGTACCCGTGAGATTGGTTAGCCGCCAGGCATACCGAATCTGTGGCGAGAGAGCCGAGACGTAGAGCCGCAGTTCGCAGTCGAAGCGGCGCCCCGGTTCCTTCACCTTTGGATCTTTTCTGAAGTTCTTGCCGTAGGAACCGTGCAGCAGGAGAGTGGCGCTGCTCGCGGCATGATCCTCAACTGAAATGCGGTCCGGCGTGAAATCCCGCAAGTAGGTGCCCCACAACACGCCGCGCGCATCCGCCACCAGATCGACATTCCAGTTGCCGGACAACAGTTTGCCTCGGCGGTCGAACAGTTCGATATGGCCGGGATCGCTCAAGCTGAGTGTGTACGCGGAAGTGCGTACCGTGATCTCGCTGGCCGATTGCGCAAGATCGAGCTTAGGGGCGATCGGGACTCCCGTTTCCAGGCGGACAGGGATTCGGCCATGCGCCGGAAGCGCAACGAATGCGGCCACCCGCACCCAGGAAACCTTGCCATCCTGATCTGTCGCTTCCGTCTCTACGGCCGACGGGAGAGGTTTCCCATCGATACGGACCAGCCTCAACTGCCGGCCTCACCCGGCATCATGGGCGCGACCGGAATCCCCTGCTGGAGCAGCGACCCGTGCCTGACCAGGCCATCGCGCTCCACGATTTCGCCGGTCGTTATTACGCGCGAGTAAAGCAACGGCGCGCGCACAGAACCAGAACACTAATCAGTCCGGCTATTCGCATGGTTTCCTCAGAATGACAGACGCATGCCTAACTGCATGGTCCTAGGCAGGTTCCCCTGAGACGTAATTTTGCCGAATGCCGAACTCGTAGGAGACACGTTGGGAGCGCCCCAGTTCGGATGGTTCAACGCATCAAATGCATCCGCCCGAATCTGCAGATTCACGTTCTCCCGGATCTTGACGCTCTTACTGAGCGAGAGATCCAGATTGTTCACGCCCGGCGCCCGCGCGGTGGGAACCGCCAACGGAAAGTACTTGAACTGATAGGTGGTATTCGGCTGATCGGCCGCTTTCGTATCGAAAACCGAAGTATTGATCCAGTGCTGGATGTTTTGCCCACCGGGTACGTTGACGATGTCGCTCCAACTATTGCCGGTGAAGACCACCGCGCCCCAACTTAGCACCGGACCGCTCTGCGCGGTATAGATTCCGCTCACCTGCCAGCCTTTAATCAGGCGATTTATCAGCGGCTTCGCATCTCCGAAAGGAAGATTATAGCTGGCAGCGACGGTGAATTGCTGCGGGCGATCTTCACTCCCGTTGCGGCGTTCGAATTCTGTGTCCTGCGGGTTCTTCTTGTCACGGGCCCACATCTGTTTCGAGATCAGGTAATTGGTAAGGACCGCAAAGCCATGCCCCATGCGGTGTTGCCATGAGAAGTAGACTTCCTGGTTGGTGATGCTGCCGGAATTGTCGCCGCGGCGAAGCACGGTTCCGAATTCGGGATACGGCATCAGGAGTTGCGCGCGCGTGATCGTCTTCTGGCCCAGTGGAGTATTTGCCGGAATGATACCGAAGAAAGGATTAGTCACGGTTGCGCTCAGATAGTTTATAGCAGCGGTGTCGCGCAGGTACGACGTTCCCATGAACTGCGCCGGGATGTAGTTCACCGGGTAATTCGTGCCTGGAGTATGCACGACGACCGAACCGTTGTAGTTAGCTTCCAAGACATCGCTTCGTCCAATCTGATACTGCAGCGATGCCTCGTAGTGATTGTTGTATGGCTGAAGCTGTTTGCGTGTGATGGCATCATTGCCGAGCCCCAGGTTCGTCAGCGGACCCAGGCTGTTAGCTACTGGCTGCGTGACGCCGTTGGGATACGGATTGCTCAGAGTGGAAATGAATGTGGCGCCGTTATCGGCAGTGGAGACGAAGGGTGTGCTCTGCGAGAACCCGTACTGCCATGTACCGGTTCCAGACGGGGACAGACTGTAGTAGGTGATGCCCCAACCTGCGCGGAACACCAGCTTGCGGCCGAGAAGGTTGGGATTCCATGCAAGTCCGAGCCGCGGCATGAAGTCGCCTTTATTCCAGTCCCAAACGCCGTTGGGAACTCCGCCGGCCCCGGCGAATTGATCGCCTCCGGGAACCTTGAACTGAGAAATCGGAAGTGAAGCATCCGGACTTTTCGCGTAATTGGCCTGCGCAGCCGCTTCTATTGGATTGGACTGACCCCAAAGCCAACCTGCGACAATTCGGTTGTGCAGTTCGTAAGTTGGGCTTTCCAGGTCATAGCGGGCGCCAAGATTCAGAGTCAGGTTTGGCGTCAACTTCCAATCGTCTTGGAAAAACCAGGCATAGTATCGTCCGCGAAGACCGGCCGGCGTGTTCAGGTCGACGGTTCCCGTGTTGGCCCCCGCCGTCGCGTTCGGGTTTGAGAGCCCCAACATGAACGAGGCCAGGTCCGTTCCGAAACCGGGACCGCCGTTGAGCGTTTGTGTCGTGTACTGGCCGTTGAAGAGATAAGATCCGCTCGAGTTGCCGTAACTGAACGAGTAATCCTGCTTCTCGCGCGCTTCGAAACCAAATCGCATGTTCTGCGCGCCTTTCACTTTGCTAAAGGAAGTGGATAGGAAATAGGTGTGGGCATGCTCCAGCGTGTGAGTGGTGGCGTTGCCGCCGTTCCCGAAGCCTGTATAGTTCGCAAAATCGAACCGCGGAAATGTTCCCTCCGCCGTCTGGCGAGCAAAGGAGGCCGGGAAGCCGAGTGTAGTAATGTCGAGGCCCGTGCTCTTGGGCACTGTGTCCCCAGCGTAGCCCGAGTAACCCAGCCGAATGTCCATCAGGAGACTCGGCGACCATGCATAGGTGTCGCTAAAACTGATCATCTGCTTCGGTCCTTGTGTCGTGCCGCCGGTTGCCAAGGTGTGGAACAGGTCGGCGATGCGATTGTTGGTGCCGTACTCGCCGATGTTGAAAAACATCCGGTGCTTCTCGCTCAGTGTGTAATCCAGGCGGCCGAGGTAGTTATTGAACACGTCATAGGTACCGGTAGAAGAGAAGTAATTGTTTTCGAGCCCCGCACCAGGCACATTGGGCAAGGGGATGTAGTTTAGCACCGCCTTTGCAACAGGATTGATGAGCGTGGAGGGAATTTGATTGTTGGGGAACGCGGCACGCTGTCCATTGTTCAAGGCGAACGGATTGAAAATCTGGACCGGCGATGTACGGCTCAGCAATTCGGAAAAGTCACCACTGCGCATTTTGTCGGTGGGAACGGTTGCGAAGGCGGCACTCGGAGCGGCATTGCGAATCCCTTCATAGGCAAAGAAGAAGAACAGCTTGTCCTTGCCGTTGACTAGCTTTGGGATTTCGACGGGTCCGCCAACGCTGCCTCCAAACTGATTGAAGCGGCGCGGCGGTTTCTTGCCTCCCACGGAATTCACGAAATAATTCGTTGCGATCATTTTGTCGTTCTGGAAGAACTCGTAAGCCGAGCCGTGGAGTTGGTTGGTGCCCGACTTCGTGGTCACGCTGATGATGCCGTTTCCGGAGCTGCCATACTGCGCATCGAACGGGTTGGTGATTACCTGAAACTCCTGGGTGCCATCGGCGGGCGGCGTATAGGCGACGCGGCCGCTAAAATAGCCGACCGGTAAAACGTCGGGTACGCCGTTGATTTGAAATTCCGTGTTGTAGCGGCGTCCGCCGCCTACCGAGACGAAGCTCTGACCTGCAACGTCATATGGCTTGGTGTCGTTGATTTGTCCGGCCACCAGCACGCCCGGCGAAATCCGCGCCAGAATGAAGGGCGAGCGGCCCAGCATGGGCAGTTCGTTGATGCGCGCATTGTCGATCACCGTGCCGGCATCAGCCGACTGCGTGTTCAACAGGGTTGCATCCGCCGTGACCTGTACTGTCTGCGTGATGTCCCCCAATTCCATACGCAGATTCAGGCCGAGTTTCTCCGCTGTGTGCACCTCGATTTCTGATACAACCAGCGGCTTGAAGCCGCTAGCCTCCGCCCGCAGCCGGTACGTCCCTGGCTCCAAGAGACTAAACGTATAAGATCCGCTGGAATTGGTCTCCGCGTTAAACGCCAAGGCTGTCTGAATATTCGTGATTTGCACTTTTGCATTGGGCACCGACGCATTCGAGGCATCGGTGAGGATGCCGGTGATACTGCCCCGGTACTCCTGTCCGTAAATCCAAATGGCGGTTGCGGCGACCAGGCCGCAGAGCCACATGCTTCGGTTCATTAAGACTGCCTCCAGATGGACGCTACGTTATCGATTTTTAGAGTACATGTCAACTAAGGCGCACTGGAACACACTGGAACATTTAGCTGGACAAAAGCCGCTGTTTCGGCTACAGTAAGGTAGATGAGAGCATCGGACAAGCGAAGGGGGAGTGAGCTATCCGAGGTTGTCGAGTTTGTTCCGCGGAAAGAGCTGGACCGGGCCGAGCGTGGGATCAAGGGCCTAGACTGAGCGACTGCAAAAGGGGAGCGATCGACTGAAACGTGAAACCGATCGCCTGCGCCGGGAACTGGAAGTGGCTACGGAAGGCAGTCCTGCCACCCCATTCCGTCGCGCGTTGATGAACAGATCTGCGTTCCCTTGCCCAGGTTTTGCCCGCATTGCGGCGGCAGTGACGTGCAGCCGGAGAGTTGTCAAGCTCAGTACCAGGAAGACATCGTACGGCGGTCCGTGGTGCGCCGCTTTGCTATCGCGGTGGGCCGTTTGCCTGGGATGCGCGCGGCAGGTGCAAGGACGCCATCCTCTGCAAACCTCCGATGCCGTGGGTGTGGGTGCCGTGCAACTAAGACCGGAGGCGTTGACGCTGGCAGCGATCCTCAACAAACAGATGGGACTATCGCTGGGGCACACACAACAAGTCCTGGGTTATGGATTCGGATTGCAGGCCAGTCGTGCGGGACTGTAGCGGGCGCTGGCGCGCATGGCTCATCAGGCGGAGCCGACCTATACTAAACTGGTGGCAACAGCGCGGTAAAAACTGGTGAATGGGATGGATGAAACCGGCTGGAAAGTGGGCGAACAGATGCAGTGGCTGCATGTACCGGTGAGCGCGCAGGTGACGGTGTACGCGATTCTGCCGGGACGAGGATACCAGCAGTCAGCAAAATTCTGGGCGCAGACTACGATGGGTTCCTGGTGCATGACGGCTGGGCGCCATACTACCGGTTCCGGTCGGCCTTTCATCAAAGTTACGTGAGCCATCTACTGAAACGCTGCCGGGAAATGGCGCAGAGCGCTTCTCCGGCGGCGGTTGCCTTCCTTGGGCGGTGCTGGCTCTGCTGCGGCGCAGCCTCCAGTTACGGGATCGGTATGAGCAGGGCGCGATCTCTGAACACGGCCTGCACCGCGCCAGGGGTCGAGTGATGGCCAAGCTAAACCGCCTGCTGGAAGTACAATACCGCAACCCGGCGAACCGCCGGTTGGCGCGCCATCTCGATCATGAACTTCCCTGGATCTTCGCTTTCCTCTACTGTCCCGGTCTGGATGCCACCAACAACGCGGCCGAGCGAGCCATTCGGGGCATGGTGATCGCGCGCAAGGTATGGGGCGGGATCGGACCTGGGAGGAGCGCGCGCGCTTCATGTTCATGGTCAGCGTGCTGCGCCCTGCTGCAGCGCGCCGCAAGCTTCCGTGACCGTGGACATCGTCCCGGGCGCGGGTCACCGCGCGCTGAATTGTGCCTGCGCGGACGGACCGCGCCATTCGCGACGCCATGCCCGACTCCCTGACATTTTGCGGACGCACGTTCCGCAGCGACGAACTGGAGTTGATGAGGCAGATCGCGGCGCAGTTTTCCGCCCTGGGAGTAACGGAGATCGCGCGCACCGTCTGCGAGTTGCTGGAGTGGAAGCGGCCCAATGGAGGTCTGAAGAACCATGAATGCCGGCAATTGCTGGAGCGACTCGCCGCGGAAGGAGCACTGATGCTTCCGGAACTGCGGCGGTTGGGAGGAAGGGGTCCGCGCCGCATCGATTTGTCCGCATCTGGCTTTGAGCCCGAGCCAGTGGAATGCGCGGTAAGCGAGTGCGCGCCGCTGCGGTTGATTCTAGTCGAAGGCAAAACGGAGAGCCGCTTATGGCGCGAACAGATGGAACGTTATCACTATCTCGGATGCCGTGTGCCGTTCGGCGCGCACTTGCGCTACTTTGTGCGGAATCGGGAGCGGGAACTGGCCTGTCTGCTCTGGACCTCGCCGGCCTGGAAGATGCAGCCCGGAGATGCCTGGATCGGATGGAGCGACGAGCAGCGGCGAAGCCATCTGCAATTGATCGTCAATAATGGCAGGTTTCTGGTCCTGCCATGGGTGCGTGTCAAAGGACTGGCCAGCAAGATCCTGGCACTGAGCGCCCGGCAAATGCCGCTCGACTGGGAAACCCGATATGGGTATCGTCCGCTGCTGCTGGAAACGCTGGTAGACGCGGCCCGTTTCCGCGGAACCTGCTATCGGGCTGCAAACTGGATTCATGTTGGGCAAACCACGGGGCGTGGCCGCATGGACCGCAAGCACGAAAGCCACGGTCAATCCATCAAAGATATCTATCTATACCCCCTGATCCGCGACGCCCGCCAATACCTACGCGGCGATCTCACACGGTAAACAAATATTTCTATACGATGCCGGCTCGGCAGCCGCGCGACACGGCTTAATGCTCGGAACCAAATCAATGTCCACGGCGGGAGGGTGGAACTCCGTCCTACAATAAGAATCCACATGCGAAAAGCTTACGGCGGTTGTTTGCTGCTCCTCCTGCTGTCTGGCTGCGGTTCGCAACAACCGCAAAACCTTTCCCCTTAACAGACGAATTCGTGTACACCACGCTGGCCTTTTCGCCGGTCAACTCCACCGCTCAGGGCTACCACCAACATCGTGGCGTCGACCTCGATTCGCAGCTTGATAACCTCGGCCGGCAGGGCATCAATGAACAGCGGAACTTCTATTCCGGATTTCATCAGCGGCTCAGCAAACTAGATCGCGATAAGCTTTCGCCGGAGGACCGCGCCGATTTCGACATCATGCAGGGTCAGATTGCACTGAGTCTGTTCGATCTCGATATAGCGCAGACCTGGCAGATGAACCCTACGTATTATGTGGAACTCGCGGGAAACGCAATCTTCGCTCCCTTTGTTCTGGAGTACGCGCCTTTTCCGGACCGCATAAGGCATATCATCGCGCGGCTCGAGAAGTTTCCCGCGTTGATGCTGCAGGCGCGGCAGAATCTTCGCCGCTCACCGCCGATCTGGATCAAGGTCGCGAAAGAAGAGAACGAGGGCAATATCGATCTGATCGACAAGAGCGTGCGCGCCAAGGTTCCCGCCGATCTTAAATCCGGCTATAGCAAAGCCGCCGAAACGGCTATCACGGCACTCAAAGCCTTCAATCAGTTTCTCGATAATGAACTTCCACGCCGGGGTGCCGGAGACTGGCGGCTGGGCGCGGACCAATATAAGACCAAGTTCCGTTTCGCCCTCGGCACCGATCGCACGCCCGCGGATGTTCTGGCCAGCGCCGAGTCGGACATAAAGACAGTTCGAGGCCGGATGCTCGGCCTGGCTTCGGGCCTGCACCAGAAATGGTTCGCCAGCCACGGCGCGCATGACGGTCTCACATCGGTTGAGAGGGAGAATCGCATTATCGGCGAGGTGCTGAATCGTATTGCGGAGAGACATTCAACTCCTGCAACCTACATCGCGGACGCGAAAGCGGATCTCGAGGAAGCGCGGCAATTCGTCCGCGAAAAGAATCTGCTGACGTTGCCTTCCCGCGGCAATTTGCAGGTGATAGAGACGCCCGAATTCATGCGCGGGATCTATTCGGTCGGCGGCTTTAATCCGGCGCCGGTGCTCGAACCACAGCTTGGAGCGTTTTATTGGGTAACGCCAATCCCATCCACCTGGAGCCCGGAGCGGGTCAATTCGAAATTACGCGAATATAACTTCTATAAATTGAAGCTGCTGACTCTGCATGAGGCGGTGCCCGGACACTATGTGCAGGCGGAATTCGCCAACGACGTGCAGCCCAAGACCCGGCGCGTGCTGCGCTCCCTCTACGGCAATGGCCCTTACGTAGAGGGCTGGGCTCAGTACGGTACGCAGACGATGCTCGACGAGGGTTTTCTCGACAACTCGCCTGAGCTTCGGCTGACATTCCAAAAGGAGGAGCTTCGTGTGCTGGCCAACGCGATAATCGATATCGGTCTCCAGACCGGCAAAATGACTGAGCGGCAGGCGCTCGATTTAATGGAGAAAGATACTTTTCAGGAGACCGAGGAGGCGAACGGCAAACTCCAGCGCGCTCAGCTTTCGTCGGCCCAACTACCCATGTATTTCCTCGGATGGCGAGGCTGGATTTCGGTCCGCGACGAGCAGAAAAAGAAGCTGGGCGATAAATTCAATCTGCACGATTTCCACGATCGCGCGCTGAAGGAAGGAGCTCTACCCCTGCCGGTCTTGGGACGAATTCTGGCTCAATAGGGAATTCAAGTAAGTAACTAAGCCTATGCGCAGTCTGATTTTCTTCTTAGCTTGGACCACGCTGGCTGTGGCGAATCCGTTCATCCATGACTTCCCGGACTCGGGATCGCTCACGCTTGTGCTGAAGGACCATCTGGATCATCCGTTCTATTGGTGGCCGCGCACACTGCTGAATTATCGTGTGCGATTTACAGGATCGCGCATCACGCCGGACGGGCTCACGTTAGCTGAAAATGGCAATGCGGTTCCGATGCAACTGTCTGATTTGCGCGTGCGTGACGGCTATCTGGAAAGCGCAGTCGTTAGCTTCTTAGCGGATCTGCAACCGGGTGGCGAGCGCCGATTTGAACTGGCTCGCGGTACCGCGGCGGCACCCGCGCCCGGCGTTTCCCAGGAGCGCGATAACGACTCGATCATCCTGGATACGGGCGCGCTGCGCGTGCGGCTTTCCGCCTCCGGTAAATCGGGCCCTATTCAGCAGTTTTGGCGCGATGGCAGGTGGATCGGCAGTTCCCGATTGCTTACTCCAGGCCGCACAATAACAGGCTTTCAAGCTGAATGTGAAGAAAGGGGTCCTGTCTTCGTCACCTATAAGCTGACTTACTCCTTCTCAGGAGATGCGACTTATATCGCGCATATCCAGGCTGTGGCAGGCTATGACTTTGTTTATCTGCGCGAAGAGATGAGCGGCTTCTCTCCTGCCGAAGGCGCCCGCATGGAGCTATCGTGGAGCGGATTTCACCCGACGCACCGCCAGGCCCCCAATCATCCGTATCAGCAGCCGAACCTTGCAGCGGGTTACGGAAGATATAACTGGGAGCGGATCGATGAGGGTAATATCGCCACCCAACATGGTGTTTCAAGCGGAATGAGCCAGGAAGGCGAGCTCCCTTTCCGCCTGGGACCTTACCAGCCTTGGGGCGCATACGTTATGTTGACCTCCGCCAACTTTTGGGACGAGCGGCGCGGCGACGCGGTCGGGGTGTTCATCGATCGCGTGAACCAATGGCAGGATCACGAATATGCCATTTGGGCGTCCTCGAACACGCTGCAGGTTCGCTATTACTATCACGAGGGCACGCTCTCCTGGCGTTGGCCGCTTGCCACCGGAACACGATCCACGGGTGTCGCCGTTTACGATCACGCCGAAGATGTTCGCTCGATGGAGAAGCTCGACGGCATGGCGGCGCAACCCTTCCGTTATCGCGACGGCTTGAATTACCGGGCCAATCTGTCGCCGATGTCGCACACTCTATTTCTGCAAAATCGCTACGGCACAATCGATCTCGATCTGGTCAAGGATTGGGTTCTCAATTATCCATCCACTGCGCAGCACCCGCCCGTAATCTTTCCGTCCGGTCGGGATCCAAACGCCGCAGGAACTCGAAGCGCGCGTGTTTTCATCCGAGTTGATCCGCGATCTCGCCAATCAAGGAACACGGCAAAACGCGGGATTTTCGCCCGTGCCGTCGCGACGGATTTACGGCGCGTTCATCGACGCATTTGATCGCACCTATTCTCAAATGTCCGACCGGCAGAAGGAGCGCCTCACCGCGGCCTACCTCCTACTCGCTTATACCCACGGTGAAGAAGACTACATGCCGATGAGGACCATGCTTAGCGGTCATCCCAACTTTCTTTCAGATGTGAAGAGCGCTCCGGCTCTGTTCACATTCTTATTTCCCCAGCATCCAATGGCGCATGAGTGGGCCGATGAGTTCGAGAAGTTTCTTGAGCTCAACACCCGGTATCACACGCGTCCTTCTGTGCGAGGGTGGGATTCGCACGGCGGCCGCTGGACCGAGAACCTGGGAACCTATGTATGGGCGTTTCTTCGTCCGGCATTGCGGGCGAACTTCGTCTTAAGTCACTACTTCGATGGTAGGAACCGCTTCGCGCTTCCGCAGGTGAGCGAGATCGGCGACTGGCTGGTCAACGCTCTATCCGCTCCATTCGCGGGCGAGGATAAGAAGTCAAAACCGACCATGCACGATTGGGGCACGGTGACGTCGAGAACGGTCCGCGAAGACTTCATCCGCCACAGGGCGCACACTCCGCTCGCCGCATGCCGCCGCGCTCCATGTGGCTGCTTGGAACACTGCTGCGGAACTACGATCCGCTGACTGCCGAGCACATGATGTGGGCCGCCCGCCCGCAGGATCAGGACGCGGAGGAACCCGACACCGATCCATGGCGCATCATGTTCAACTTGCCCGATAATCGCGGCACCAATCCGCATCTCGAAAGTTCGAAGTACACAGGCTACGGAATTACTCTGCGGGCTGGCGTGGATACGCCAGGCGAGATTTCTATTCACCTGCAGCAGATTGACGAAGGCCCGAATTACCGGTGGGAATTGCGGGCGAAGGGGGCTGCGGAGTTGTCTATTTCTACGCCGCGGGCAAGTCATACAGCCACAATGCACGGGAAGATGTTGGAGACCGACAGGCCCACGATACCGACTTCTGCAGCAATTTCGGCGTGTGGAAGAACGGAACCTTCCGATCGATCGGACGCAATGGACTGGAGAAGCCGCTGCTGGACCTGGGCTTCGCGCAGTTTGCCGAGATCGTTCCGCGGCAGGGCGCCAATGCCTATTCCTGGCCTGAGTATCAGGGACGCAGTATTCTGCTTGCTGGAACGGATTATTTCGTAGTCTACGACCATGTATTCAGCGATTCGGTAGCTCATCGCTTCTCCTGGTTCACCGAAGCGCATGACGAGATGCCGGTGATTCGCATGGTCAAAGGCGACCCGCGTGACCCAGCTCCGGCCCTGACGCAGATCACGACATCCACAACAAAAGGCGTCTGGCACGATGGCTCGGGAGACTCCATGGCGGTGATTACTCATCGCCGTGACCTGCGGATCGACTCTGCCAAGTTCGGCGCGACAGTAAGCGGCGATGGCTGGAAGGACATTGTGTTCCGCAACTCGACCCCTGTTCGCTTTCAGGATGGAGATACTGTCTTCGAGGGCCGCGCCGGTTTGGTGCGTCAGCGTGCAAACGGCGACACGATCCTCTCGATCTTCGACGGCTCGCGAATCTCCAGCCGTGGCGTTACGCTCGAGCCCACTGCGGGCCTCGCGGTCTCGGCCACATTCCGCGATGGCTCCGCAATCACAGGGCGATTTGCGTCATTAACCGGTGGGACGTTGACGCTTACAAGCGCCAAAGCCGCGGGGAGTGCGCGCATTTACATAGATGGCGCGCCGATAGTAGCGACGTCGAAGATGACGGTTCCGCCAGGCAAGCATTCATGGGAGTTGACCATAGATCCGCCGCAACCGCCATCTCCACGCATCATGCGTACCGTGAATCGGTCAGAGGAATCTGAAGTGTTCTTCGCGTTGGCTGGCGGAGCCACCAGGTACCGGGCCCAGATCAGCCGCGATAACGGCGCCACTTGGACAGATGCGAGCGAAACCGTCGCGAGTCCTATCCGCCTCACCGGTTTACGGAATGGCGCGAAGATTCACGTACGGATGATCGCGTTCAATGAACAGAAATCCAGTGCCCCGGGTCCCGAATATCCGATCTACGTCACGAAGGATATGCCCGATCATCCGGACGGACTGCGGTTGCGCCTTGCGAAAGATCGGGTGGACCTCGACTGGGGTGAAGTTCTGGGCGCCGGAGAGTATCGTTTATACCGGCGCGCGGTCGGCTCGAACGAATTCGCCTTGGTCTATCACGGTCTCGCGACTTCGTTTCAGGACCGCGCGCCCGGAGTGATCCCCGCATATGACGAGCCCGGCATGGCCGCTGATGCCGCACGCGTTGCTCAGCCGGTTCGACTTTACGAGTACATCGTTTCGGCCGTGAACGGGAATGGTGAAGGCGATCGGTGCACCCCGGTCGATACGTCACCGTCGAGTTGGCGGAACTGGGATCCCAAACCAAATGAGCCATTCCGCCGCCGCTTCACTTACAACACCACCAACTATTTACACGTGGGTGAAGAAGAGCCGGGGCCAAAGTATTATCCGCGTTGAGGAGCGCCGTTCATTGCTCCCGGATCGTCAGGTTTTGATCGGCTTTGACATTCGCCACTTTCTGGGTCTTGCCGCTCGGCCATTGAATTTCTACGGCGGCAGAAGTATCGGTGCCCAGGCCGAAGGTCAGCGCGAGATCGCTCGCAGAGCAATAAGACGACCCGCTGTGCACCGTCTGCGATTGCGCGCCGCCTGCGCTGGTTACGCGCGCAACAGCGCCGATACCGTCCCGATTGCTCTTGGTTCCTTCAAGGCGCAGATGCAGCCAGTGATTGCCGATTGCCGCCGTCGTTGCGGTAAAGATACGCGGGACCGTTATTGGTCGTGATCAGCACGTCCAGGTCGCCGTCGCGATCGAAGTCGCCGTACGCCGCGCCGCGCGCGACCATTGGCCTGGTGAACGCCGGTCACCGGCTCGAACTTGCCGTGGCCAGTGTTGTGAAACAGCAGCGGTAGCTGGGCATACTGCACCTTGGGCTGCACTCGCGCGATCTCTTCTTCGATGTGACCGTTCGCGGCGAAGATATCCGGGATACCCGTCCAGATCGTAGTCGAAAAAGAAAAGGCCGAAGGAGAGGCTCAGCAGCGCTGGCGCGACCGATGGGCGATCGCGGCGCTTCATCGACGAACAGACGCGTTGCCCTCGTTGTGATAAAGCCCAAGCATCTGGTTGGAGAAGTTGCCGACGATCAAGTGCGGCCGGCCGGAGCGGTCGTAATCGGCGGAGTCCACGCCCATCGCGCCGCGCGCGACTCCGTCTTCGCCGAACGCAACGCCCGCGGCGAGCCCCTCCTCTTTGAATTTGCCGTTACGCAGATTGCGGTAGAGCTTGTTGGGCTGAGTGTCATTCGCCACGAAACAGATCGGGCCAGCCGTCGTCCGTTGTAGTCGAGAACGGCGACGCCTAGCGACTTGCTTGTGGAATCTCCAAGGCCCGCCTTTTCGGTGACGTCCTCGAACTTGCCGTTGCCGAGATTGCGATAGAGTTTCGCCGGCGTACCTTTGTACGATTCCGGCGTGCAATACGATTTTGTAGCGCCATCGAGCGAGCACCACTGGTCCCCTGCAGGGCTCCATTGCACATAGTTCGCGACGAATGAGATCGAGTTTGCCGTCGCGATCGTAATCCAACCACGCCGCGCTGGAGGCGAAGGCCGCATTGGCAATGCCCGCATCGCTGCGTGACATCGCGAAAATGGCCGTTGCCCTCGTTGTGAAACAGATGGTCGCCGCCGAGAGCGGTGATGTAGACATCCTCGCGGCCATCGTTGTCGTAATCGCCAACCGCGACTCCCATGCCATAGATATCGATGTCGAGCCCGCTGCCTCGGGTTATGTCGGTGAAAGTGCCGTTGTGATTATTGCGGTAAAATGCCGCAGTGGTGTGGCGGCCTCGCGGGATGAGATCCTTGCCGTTGATGAGCACGAATGTCCAGCCAGCCGTCGCCATCCACGTCGAAGAACGCGCAGCCCGCACCCATCGTCTCGGGCAGCCATTTCTTGCCGGTGCGCCCGGCGTTATGAGTGAACCGGATGCCGGCGGCGGCGGTGACGTCTGATAACCGGACGGCTCACTGGCCGGTGGGAGGGCTTCCACTGCGTAGACCAGTAAGGCCAGACTCAGGGCTGTGATCGTGAATCGGCTGCCTTTCATTGTTATCCTCGGGGTTTAGAAGGCGCGGCTTTCCGTAATCGCCTGCGACGATTCGTCTGCTTTGAATCGGCGGAAAAGCTGCTGCTCGCGTTCCGCATCCGCCGGGCGCCCCAAGCCACGATAGCAGAGCATCAGATTGTAATGCGCCTGGAGATCTTCGGGATCGATAGTAGAGCGTGCTTCTGCAGAGCCGCAACGGCATCCGCGATAACGGCGCTGCAGAAATTGAATGCGTCCGATCTGGTTCAGCAACCACGCGGTCGCGCGGATATTGCGCTGCGGGCTCGTGAGGCTTCGAAGCGCGCCATCGTAGTCGCCCGCGGCCTTCTGCATCATTGCCAGGAAAAACTCCGCGCGCGCCAGTTTGGGCGAAAGCGCCAGCGCTTTCTCGAGATACGGGCGCGCGGCTTCGGTCTCGCCTTCCTGGATCAGAGCCCGCGCGATATTCAGCCAGCCATCCGGCGTAGCCGGGCTCGGCTTCGGTCACACGCTGGAATGCATACTCCGCGCCTTTGAGATCGCCTTGCAGAAGCAGTCCGATTCCCCAGTCGTTCCAGCGCTCGCGATCCTGTTTCCGCACGACAGGCTGCCAGCGCGGCTCTCCGACCTGCACCGTGGCTTTCGCGCTTCGCTAGTGTCACGATCGGCATGAGCTCGGCGTCGGTCGTCCGGCAGACTGCTTGGCGAAGCGAAAACTTCGTGTAATAGTTCGGTGAACTTTCGATAGTTGAGCTTGCGCTTCGAGCGTCATGGGCCCGGCGGCATCGCGCGGCAATCGATGCGGTAGTGGACGGTATCCGCGGCCCCGGGCGGGATCAGCCGGACATAGAATACACTGCGAGCCTGCCACGCGTTGCGCTTGTTGATCGGATTGCCGTCGCCATCGATCAGATAACGACCGATAAAAGTGAGCGCCCTTTGTCCACTGGGCCGTTGCCACCATCTCCCACTCGGCCGCTCCAGGCAAGAATTCGGCCGTTTGCGTCGCACGCTTTGAACTTCGAGCCACACGTCAAAGGCATCCACGGTGCCCGCCGGGAAGAAGTGGCCGATCTTGCGCGTGCGCACCACTGCATCGATGCGCACCGTACTGCCGGGCTGGAACGCGACGCCCGGCGCGTTCAATGGCGCAGCGATTTTGCCGACTTCGCGAATCGTCACGGGCCCGCTCTGCTCCGCCTCTTCTCCAACCGCAAAGGTGGAAGCGGCTGCCGGCACGTCGGTGGCGCGGCGCCCATCTGCACCTTGCCCTTCGTGGCTTCAACCGGCGACGCCGCGAACAGATCGACGGTAATGAATCCGGACTGCAGGAATTTTTCAGTGGCCTGCATCTGTTCGGCATCGTGATTGACCGACGGCAATCGCCGTGTTGGCGGACGCGAAGCGATGCGAATGGATCTTGCCATCGTGATTGCCCGGATCGTGAGAAGGTACGCAGCGGCATATGGCAATCCGAGCAGTCCGACGACTTGGGCGGGTAATAGAACGATCGCGCGCCCTGTCCCGAAACGCCGCTGGCCTGCCAATTGTCGTACTCGTTAAAGCCGCGCAGCCAGCGGTACTGATTCACGGGCTCATCGAGATGCACTTTGTGGCACGCGGAGCAAAATTCCGAAGATTCCTGGCGCATGAACGCCTGCATGAACGTGCGGCGATGCGGCTCGGGGTTCAGATAGGTGACGAATGCGTCGAGCTTGCGAATAAACGGATTCTGCTCGACGCGATGCTTATGCAGCGGCGGATACTCGATCGTCGAAATCGCCCTTGCCCCATAGTGCTGCCCACGTGCACGATGGAGTGGCATGAGACGCAGCCCAGACCGTTCTGCGCCTCCGGCGTGTCCACCTGCTCTTTAATCGGACGTTCGAAGCGGCCGTTGAAGAAAACGGCATGGTCGTGGCAGCCGGCGCACCATTTGCTGCCCTTGGATGCCGCTCAGTTCCTGCATGTGAAGGATGGTGGCTTTGTAGAACGGATTGTTGAACGACGCGAAGTGGTGCACGGAGCTCTTCCACTGCTCGTAGATGTCTTTGTGACATTCACCGCAGAGCTTCGAATCCATGAAGAAATCGGACGGAATCACGTGCCGGTGTTGGTGCGCGACGATGACGGCCAGAACGGCGTACCAGGCCCCGCTCCCTCTTCGCTTGCATCGATACCGGAACCACCTTCGGATTGCGGATGCGCTCCTGCGGCGCGCCGAGTCGCAGGCCGAGCGCCAGTGCGGTAGCGAGACGCCAGAGCGATGCTCCACCGGGCAACAGCATCGCGAGCCCGATCACAGCGAGCGCGACGTGCGGCAGCAGGACGGTCCGATGATCGAGAGTCGCACCCGCGGCAGATCAGATAGACGCCCAGGATAGCGGCAACGCAGCAACGGCGATCGCTGCGCGCGCTGTGACGCCAGCGCCACAGTAGCCATCCGCATCCGGCCGCGCCCAGCACGAGATGGAGCAGCACGTTGCCGCTACGTAAAAGACGGTAGCCGAGGGCAACGGCCGCGATGTAAGCCGCGTTCAGCACCATCAAGATCAGAAACCAAGCACATCAGTTCGCGCTCCTCAGAGATCGGATCAGCCGCAGCGCCGGCCGCGTGTTGTACTCGCTGGCGATAGCGATCGTGCTCCGCGTCATTCGGGAAGTGTTCGCCTGCCGGGTAGGGATAGCGGCTCATGGCATGGAACGGAAGCGGCTCCACGGTGCTCGAGAATGCGGTGTTAGGGTCGCGATCTTTGGCCCAGCCATCCACCTTCAACAGAAAATCGCGTGTCCAGCCGGTGGGAAGCGGGGCAGCTGAGTCCGCGCGAAAACGCAGACGCATTTCGTCGCCAGAGCCCATGATGATCAGCCTGTCGTCCACATCGAGCGCAAGTTCGCGCACGTCGCCGTATCGAGTGTAAAGGCCCGGCGTGGGATTCCAGAAGGACGCGGGCTGAGTACGCGCATAGAAGAATGTGTCGGGCTGCTTCCGCTCGGGTTCGATCCTCGATTCCGAGAAGCCGCGGAAATGGAGTTCGGCCGAGAGCAGCGGGACCGTCGGTCTGGCATACGCTTCGGCGCGTCGGCGGTCTTCGCTCAGAAATATCTCGTCCCAGTAGACGCAAAGATTGGTGACGATCCGCAGCTTGCGGCTTCGGAAATGAAGTGCAATGGCACCGCGATTGTCTTCGGTTTGCCGGCTGGCATTCCCATATCCTCATTGACGGTCAGCCATTCGCCGGCCGCATCCTGCATTTGCAGGTACGGCATCACCAGGCCGCCCTTTGCGTTCCTGCGCAATCCGCGCGGAAAGTGCTGCCGTCGGGCCAGTCGACCCAGCCGTTCAGCAGAGCACGGACGTGCCCGCTGGAACGCGCGAGCCCGCTGAAATCGAGATCGAGCGAATGCGCTTCGCCACGCCCAGTTCAGTGCGCGGAAACTGGTCGGGATAACGGCCGGTCGCGCACCAGAACGCGGGCAGCACATCGCGCCCTCGATCATCGCGGGCAGCTTTGGGATAGATGCGCCGCGGCACGCCGAATAGGCGGAACTCGGGATAACGGTGGGCCTTTGAACTTCTCGTTGGTGAAAATTTCGTTGCCGGCCGGATGGTCGACGGCGAATAAGCTGCATCTGATCGAGATACGAGACTTCGCTCAATTCCTCCGTGATGCGGACTTCGTAACGGCCGTCCACCGCGGTAGCGCGCTCGCCGGAATCTGAACGTACTCGTCATGATCCACGGGGAAGTATGAGCCTTCGCCGTCGCTGGCGCCAAGCGGCGCGACTCCCAGCACGTCGGTGATGAACTGGAATCCGCGCCATTCCAGGTCCAGATCATGGGGCACGAGCCGGAAAGCCGCTGCGCTTCTTGGTAGCGTGTACGACTTATTCGTCGCCTGCTTGATCTCGTTCTGGATCAGCCCGTTCGGCCAGGTGATCCGCACCGACGTCCACGCTTGCGGCGCGCCCGTGTCGAAAACAACGGCACGCCATCATAGCGCTGCCGGCGATATAGCGTACCGGCTTTGATTTCGACTTCGGCATCCTGCGCGAGCTTGAGGCTTTTGATCCCTGCAAGCCGCACACGGATCCAATGCGCAGCGGACGTGGATGCGATTCAGCACGCAGGTGGACATGGCCATCCGCATCGAACGCGAGCCTCGTCCGCGCGGCCGTCATTATCGAAATCGAGCGGTTGTTTGAGTCAGAGCGACGCCGTGGAACTGCTCGCTCATGATATCGCCCGCCAAGCTGATCGCGATAAAGAACAGCCGCGCGCACTGATCGGATAGTAGACCGCCAGATCGAAAGCCTTGCTGTCGGGGTCCACGCGCAACTTGCAGGCGCTTCGCGGGTGCCCTTGGCGAACGGGAAATCGGAGGTGCGATCCGCGAACCCGGCGCTGCCCTGATTGCGCATAAGCGCTGGCGACTCGCCCAACAGAACCAGATCCAGATCGTAATCGTGATCGTAGTCGATCCAGACGGCGCGTCTCGAAGCGCCGCTTCGGCAGATTGGCGTCTACACGAGCGAACCGGCCCTTGGTATTGCGATATAGCAACGGCCCGGCGTCAGTGAGGATGCACAGGTCCATCAACCCATCGTTATCGTAGTCGCCGGCCGCGACCGAAATCACACCCGCGACGCCTGCGAAACCGGTATCCTGCACAAACTGCGAGCCACGGCGATATAGCCGAACGCCGCGCGCCGACCACACCAGCAAATCTGTCTGGCCTGTGCCCTCGCTATCGATGGCCAGCATACCGGCGGTCAGTGGATCAACGGTGCCCTCCAGTATCCGGTCATCGAATTGCGTTTGCGGACTGGATGCGGGCGCAGTAACCCTGCGCGGCGGATCGTAAATCTCGGCGTAAGTGCACCAATCGACATCCTCCGGCACCGCCGCGCCTTCCTGCTGCTTTTTCAGTTCTTGAAAAGTGGCGAGCTGTTTCGCGGCGTCTTCGGCACGGCCGGTTTGGCGGTAGAGATTGTAGAGCTGAAAATGCGCCGCGGCTAACAACTGATTCAGCCTGGATGCTTCTTCAAACTGCGCGATCGCCTCTGCGTTCTTCCCCGCCGCGCGTTCGACAGCGCCCAATTGATAGTGGCCGATCGGTTCGTCTGGCACCAGTTTCAGCATTTGCTCAAACTGCGTAGCTGCCTTTGCGATATCGCCCGACTTGCGATAGTAGATGCCGAGATTGAACCAGGTATGTGGCAGCGACGGGTCGCGCCGCTGAACGTCCTGCAGAGCCGCGATCCCATCGGCAACGCGACCGCCGTGCAGCAGAGCCAGACCATAGTTCAGCTTTTCGGGAACGGATGCGGGAGCCAGGTCGAGCGCCTTCTTGAATTCGGCAATGGCTTCCGCGTGAGTTGTCGGGTTCTCGTAGAAAGCCTTCCCGAGATTACGGTAACGCTGTATCTGCTCCCCGTGCGGAGTGCCCGCGCCGCTCAAGGCGATTGCCGCGATAAGAAGCAGCGGGTACACATCCCGAAGGCGCTTTAACTTCCGCATTGGCCAGATTATGACATAGCCCAACTTAAGGCTGATACACGTCCATCCATTGTCCATGCCGCTCGAAGTGCGCCACAAGGCGCAAACCGAGCAGATCAGGGATCTCTTCTGCACGCACGTCGGGCTCAAAACCGTAGTAACGCCGCAGGATTGCCAACCACCTCGGATTCTTCATCAGATAAAATGGATCCCACGTTGCAGAGAAGATCGCGAAAGCATCAATCCGATGTCCGCGAAGACGCTCAATCGAAGCGCGAGTGAAGTCGGGGATCTCATCGATGTTGAAATGCTGCGGCGTGTACCCATACTCCGGACGCCGCAAGCTTCCGGCAAACGGAAAACTCGTGGCGATCGTCGCGCCCGCCGGCAGGCGCCGGGATAGGTATTGAGCCGCGTCGCGATGGACATCCACAAAATCGGTCCAAGCCATATTATTTTCGAGTGGAAAAGGATAGACCGGATTGACAAAGATGCATGCGACGGATGCCGCGCACATCCCCAAGAATGCTCCGTAGCGAGGAACCGTTTGCAGCGAGCAGATTGCATTGGCGAAAGCAGCGAGCGTGATCGGCAGCACAGGCAAAAGATAGCGCTCAAGTACAGCTCCGCCCAACATGCAAACCAGGAGGATATGTGCGGCAGCGAAGGCCGTGACGATTCTCCACGCGCGGACTTGTAGCATACTCCGTCGCGAAGACGCGCTGAAAAGCAGAATCGCCGTGCCGATGAAGTACCCAGTTCCGAGAAATAGATAATAACCGCGCCGAAAAAGCGCGAGCGCCAGACGCACTGGGTGAAGCGGATACGTCAGGTTGTAATGAGCAAACTGGGCATTGCCGAACCAGTTCCCGGTGCGGCCGTGGAGCAGAATCAGCCACGCGACTAAGGGAAGGGCGGGTAGCAGGAACCAAAGGCTCTCTTTCCGTCGGCGCTCCCATAACAACACGATTCCCAATATCGCGGGCAGCAGCGCACCCGTCTCCTTTACCATCACCAAAGCGACGGATGCTACCGCCGCAAGCGCCAACCGCTCGCGGAAGAACAGCAGCAGGACCAGCGCGGTCAGCGCCATTGCCGGTAGATCGAGCATCGCCGTAATTGATTGCGAAAAGAATAACGGCGAGACACACAGTAGAACGAGCGCCATCACGGCGGCCATCCGACTCGGGCAAAGAAATTCCGCGGTCATCCGGTAAATCGCCCAACAGCCGAGGATCGCGATCGCCAGCACGGCCATGCGTGTCGTCACGATGGAATAGCCGAAGAGACGCCACGCCGCGGCCAGCCACAACATCAAGCCGGGCGGATGGACATTAGGAACGGTAGATCGCGGAACGATTTCGCCAGAATAAAAGACATCGAGCGACGCCGGAATGAACTGCCCTACTTCATCCCAAAAGTAAGGCCGCGAATAAAACGGAATGTGCGCGAGCAGCAGGAAGAGTGCGGCGCTACTGCACGATGCCCACGCCCGCATGTGGTTCCAGTTTGATTTCTCCAAACGCCGCTTCGTATTGGCTCACGTTCTGCTGCAGCACGTTCATCAGCGCCTTGGCCTGTTGCGGGCTGAGGTAGACTCCTTGAAAATTGTGAATCGCAACGTGATCGGCCGCGGTCTGATTGACCATTCCAAAGGACACAAAGAAGTCCCACAAGCTCACGCGAACCTGCACGCTATTGGCGTAGTTCTCGCGATACTCGGGGGACCTTTCTACTTGAATACGAGGTTGCGGCTGGGTCATAGGCAACCTCATTGATAGCACACATCGACGCCGGCAACAGGATGCCCGGCAAATCCAAGCGCCGATCGGCCGGGCGCAAACTCGAATTTATACGGTCGCGGCGGTGGACGTTTCTCCAAAACCCGGTTCATCGGCGGATGGACCGTACAATCCGGGAACCGCAACTCCAACCAGTCGGTAATAAACGGTGAGCTGACCGCGATGGTGAATCGTGTGGTTCATTACCATGCCGCGGATGACCGCAACCTTCGGCATGGTGAAGAAAATCTGATCGCCCGCGCGTAGGGTCCAGGGCTTCATAAAATCCTCGTCGCTCGCCGATTCGAGCGCCGCGCGCGCGGCTTTCGCATTGTCTTCAGCTAACGCGAGCACCTGCTCCCGCGATGTTGCCACCGCCGGCGTATACCCTCCCGCGGCAAAATCCAATTCATCGGTGCTGAGCGTCAGCGCGGCCCAACTTGGCATCTCCGCCACGTGCGCCGCCAAGCGACCCATCGACATCGACTTCGGATCGGGAGTCCAATCCAGTTTATCCTCCGGAAGCCGCGACAGCATACGGCGCGTGCCAGCCATTTCCATATCCAATTCGGCAATTAATGCTTGAGCTATTGACATGAACCCTCCTCAGGGCAACGACAAGGATAGCGTAACTTCGTGGGAAAGATGTCAGCTTACAATCGCGTCGATCGGTTTGCCTTTGCCGTCCTTTGTCACATACACCGGACGCTTCTCCGTCACATACCCGAGATCCGGCGGAATTCCCATCACGTGATAAATGGTCGCGTGCAGATCTTCCATCGCTACGGGATTCTCCACCGTGATGCAGGGCCGCTCGTCCGCAGTTTTGCCGTAAAGCAAGCCCTTCTTTACGCCGCCGCCGAACATCAGCACGCAACCCGCGCCGGTGAAATGCCGATGCATACCGTAGTGCTTCGGCTCGGTCATGATGTCGGGTACGTTCACCTGGTTCTTTACGGGCTTATCGGCTTTACCCTCCATCACCATGTCGCGGCTGAACTCGCTGGCGAGTACGATTAACGTACGGTCCAGCAACCCGCGCTCTTCCAGATCAAGTACCAACTGCGAGACAGGCGAATCGATCTGCTGTTTCATCCCGATCGCGCGCTCGTGTCCGTTCTCGTGCGTGTCCCAATAGCGGAACGGAATGTACTCGGTGGTGATCTCGATGAACCGGGCACCCGCTTCCGTCAGGCGCCGCGCGAGGAGGCAGCCGAGTCCGAAACGTCCAGTGTTGTACTTGTCATAACTCGCCTTCGGTTCCTGCGACAGATCGAAGGCCTTCGCAGATGGAGACTCAAGCAAACGGTGCGCCGCATCCACCGAACGCAGCAGACCCTGCCTCTGATAATCGCTGCCGTACTGACCCACCGGGCTCTGCGACAGCAGCGCTTTGTAAAGCTCATGGCGCGTACGAAACCGTTTATCACCCAATTCCGCTGACGGACGCACTACCGACGGCTGCATCATTAGGATCGGTGATCAGGAATGGACCGAATTCGCTGCCCAAAAATCCCGCTGTATGGAACGCCTTCACCCCGGCGCTCTCGCCGCCAATTTCCAAGTTCTGCCCAACATCGATGAATGCCGGCATCTCGGCGTTTCTGGGCCCCAGCGTTTTGGCGATCACCGAACCCATGTGCGGCATCGCAACACTCTGCGGCGGCGCATATCCCGTATGCCAGTGATACTGGTGGCGCGAGTGGAGAATGAACCCCAGATCGGCAGCCTGGAACGTACGGATCACAGTGCCGCGGTCCATCACTTTAGCGATCCGCTCCAGCCCCTGGCTGAATCTTAATGTTATCGACTACCGTGTCGATCGATTTAAATGTGCTGAGAACGTCGGCCGCTTTAGTGCCCGGCGCGTAGGGTGTGTACCTCTTTGGATCGAAGGTCTCGGTGGCAGCCATGCCGCCCGCCATCCACAGCAGGATAAGGGTGTCGGCTTTCGGCGCAATCTTCTTCGCCGGTTCGGCCAAGAGCGGCTCTCGTCCAGTTAAAGCGGAAAGTAGCCCCGCCCCCGTTGCGCCGATAAAACCCCGCCGGGAAAAGGACGAAAGGATATGTTTTTCTTCGCGATTCATGATAATCTCATTCACACTAATTCACTAACTGAAACTCCGGCGACATCGCCAGAGACCACAATAAATCCGCCACGCCCGCGGCACAGGGCTTTCCCGGACGCTTGGGATCGTCCACGGCCGCCATGGCAATCTTCATCTCCGCGCCGGTCGGCAATCTCCCCAAAGCGTGCCGGAACAGACGATTCACCAGTTCCTCATTCGTGTGCAACGCGGGAGGCAGCGCGGCGGGTGTTGGTCCGGTCACCGGAATCAATTCGTCCATATCCGGGGGGCGATCGAAAACAAAATACCGAACAGACGGATTAATCTCACTGGTGTTGCCGCGAATATCGAGTCCCACGCTTCCCTGAAGCCGCACAAAGCCCTTTGCCTGAGATGTCGTAAACTAACTCGGCTGCGGCAAACGTGCGTACGCCATCAGCGAATTTCCTGTCCGGAAACTCGATCGGCGATGCGTCTTCGCGCACACCCGTCGACGACTTCGGCTTCATCTGAGACAGCGGCACAGCTTTTCCGGAAGCATCGATCAGCCGGACATTGGCCCACGCCGCCATAGTCTTCTCCGGCGCATAGGATCCCTCGTCGTACGTCAGCAGCCGCAAATCGCGAACATTCGAGATGTCGATATCGAAATTCTGCTCCTTGCTGCGGATATGTACTGTGGCTCCGACCTGCCGCACATTTCCGCTATCGTAGAGAGCTCTCGCCGGCGGAGGCAGTTCGCCAAGCAAGCGCATTGCGCCGCGATTGAGCATCTTGTTGATCGTGCCGCCGTTCACCATTTCAAGGGCCTGTAGAGTAGTGGCGTCAGTATTGCGTTCGGTGTAGACCTGATCTCGAATCGGGCGGCCCAGCGCGACGCTCAACGGACTCGCGACGATTCGCCAATCGCGCGTCCAGGTGGCTGTGCGCGCCGCCGCGCGAAGCGAGTGCCCGCCATTCGCCGGTGATCGAACGCAAAGAATCGGAAAACTCTTCCGCCGTCATGCGCCGCACTTCGGGCCCGGCGAACACGTATTCTTTCACCTCTTTTGACTCCCGAGCAACAGCCGGAAGCTGGTAAGCGCGCGACAGCATGATCGTCTCGATCAGATGCTTGATATCGTAATCGTGCGCCACGAAATCGGACGCCAACCAATCGAGGAGCGCGGGATCAAAGGGCTCCGCGTCCATGTCATCGACTGGTTCCACAATTCCTCGCCCGATAAGCCGAGCCCAGATCCGATTGACCAGAGTGCGCGGAGTGCGCCCGTTCTCCGGCTCAGTGAACAGCTTCGCCGCGAGCGCATGACGGCCAGCTTCGGAATTGTCCGCGGACTGCCGATTGAGTTGCGGATATAGGAATGATGCCGTAGCCGATTCGCCGGTCGCTTTATCGCACCGGAACAGTTCCAGCTTGTCATCCGGCGTGAAGTAGGCCGCGAGCCCATATGCGTCGCGCAGTTTCCAACGGCTGATGAAGCTGTCGTGACACGAGTTGCATTTGAGATTGATACCCAGAAACACCTGGGCGCTATTCTGCGCCGCCTGCAGCGGACGCGACTGGCTAGCGCTGATATCGCCGCGCCAGTTAACGCCGACGAGAAATCCAGCGGGATCGGAGGGCTTAACCGGATTCAGCAGCTTCGACACAAATTGATCGTAGGGAAGATTGTTGCGCAGCGAATCGAGCAACCACGGCGTGATCGACTTGCGGTCGCCTGCGTAGTTGACGCCTTCGTCGTTGCGCAATAGATCGTTCCAATAGCTGATCCAATTTTGCGCGTAGTTTTCGTTATCGGCGAGCAGTCGACGCACTAGAGCTTGCCGTTTGTCCGATCGATTGGTCGTTGAGGAAATCGTCCAGTTGTTCAGGCGAGGGCAGTAGGCCCCACAGATCCAGATAAGCCCGGCGGGCAAATACGGCGTCTGAAACGAGTGCCGCGGGGTGCGACTCCGTGACCTTTCAGGTAGGCAGCAAGGAAGCGGTCGGGTGTGGAGTCCCAACCGGGCCAGATTGCGGCCGGAACTTGCGGCTCGGTTAGCGATAAGGAGGGAGTCCATCGGGCTTTGGCAGGCGCCGCATCCGGCGAGCGGCGGGCTCCGTCGTCGATCCATTCGCGCAACGTGGCGATTTCCTGCGGGGCAAGCGGAGTCCCGCCCAGAGGCATGCGCGGCGAATTCTCTCCCGTCACACGCAGCATCAGCAGACTGCCCTTGCTGTCGCTGGGAACTAATGCCGCGCCGCTCCGTCCGCCTTGCAGGACGTCATCGTAAGTCGAAAGCGACAGCCCGCCCGGAACGCTTGTCGCCGCTGTGGCAGGCGAAGCAGCGTGCAGCTAGAATCGGGTGCACGTCGCGAGTGAAATCGATGCGAGATGTTTGGGCGCTGAGAGCGAGCGGCAGCAAGAGCGAAATTAAAATGCGTCGCATTGGAGAGGCTATCAATTACTATGTTACGCCTTGAGAGCGATGGCTTTGTGACAGCGCTTAAGGATGACTCGGAAGGCGAGGTTTACCCGGTTCTGGCTTTTCTCATAGCAGAGCCGACGGTTTTGGCCACACTTGCTTCTCATTCTTTTTTACCGTGGCGGAGCGCACCGGCTCCGCCGAACTTCATACGCGGATGAATGTCTCCGATGTAACGTCCTCCGCCAAGAAATGGTCAGCCGACAGATATAGGGACAACCAGTAGACATCCCGGGCATAGCTCCCGTGTAGCTCATGAAAGCTCATCGAAACGTTGCAACTCCGCTCACGGAAAAATTATGCAGATTACCCGTAAAAAGTTTCTTAATATGGCGGGTCGCTGTTTCATATAGAACCTGTGTTGCTCCGCGGGGGCCAGGTAGCCGAAAACATGTCGCCGGGGCATATGTTAGTGCTGCTCACAAAGGCGACATGGGACCGGCGCCGGGCCAAGCGCCAAAACGACGGGCACCTATCGAGCAGTGATCGCTGATGCCGGAGCTTCGATTGTGTCTTGGTTTGGAAATACGACCGGTTCGGGCGATCTTTGAGCATCCTGGCCGCCGAGCTTCGGCAGTTTTCAACGCTCAGTATCGATTTCATCAGCTATACACGGAACATTCGTACGACGACTGCGAGGGGCCGCTCCCCGCCACAAGACAGCGTTCTCAATACAAATGCTCTCGCAACCAGCGGTTTTGAGCGCCATCGGCTGAGCGGCGGTGTCCCGGCTGTAGCTTCCCAAATTTATCCCTAACCAAAGGAGTAATTCGATATCTTTTTGCAACGCAAAATCCGGTAAACCGACGCCGCTTGAGCGTGGTCCTCTACTTCGGCAAGTCTGCTCTCGGCCAACTTCCGCGCTCTTTCTAGCGCGCTCGCCTCACCCACTTTGACGTCCGGCTCCACGCCGGTACCTTCCCAGCCGCTTCTTGAATAAGGGTTAATCGGGTTTGTCTCGCGGATCCCGATGCCGTAGTGCTCGTCAATTCGATGAAAGACGCCGGCGTGGGCACTGCCGCCTGTGGTTTCACCCACGAGCGTCGCGCGTTTCAGCATCTTCAGATTGAAGGAGAACTGTTCCGCTCCAGAGATGGTCCTCGCTGAGATCAATACGTATGTGGGCTTGTCCGCTAATTTGTTCCCCCCCACCGGCGACTGTGTCCACGACAGGCGCGTGGTATTTTCCCTGGGATTGTACATGTACACCGGATGGTCGAACAGGTAAGAGGCAATCAACATTACCATCTCCGGGTACCCGCCGCGGTTGTCCCGTAGATCAAAAATGATTGCGTCGGCAGCATTCAATGAGCTCATCGAGGCTCTCGCCGCCGCTTCGCAGACAGATGGGTCCGGAAAAGAATTGAGCTTCCAATAGCCGATATTGCGCGGCAGGATCAATACTTTCTCAAACGTGCAGTTGTCCCGCTCCATCGCCTGTCGATAACGCGCCTGCTCCTCAGGCGCTGGCGCAGCCGTCCGGATTGGGAGCGGGGCTTGACTATAGACCACATCAAGCTGCCGATCCTGGCTGACGTCCCTGATCTGCCTGGTCAGAAGATCGGCGAAGGCCGGGTCACCGGTTACAGAGGTGTAGTCGCCATTTTTCTCGTGTGCCAGTAGCGCTTCAGTCACCTTTCGCGCAGCGCCAGGATCGACATAGTGGTCGTTCAAATTCGCGATCACCGCCTGAATGACTTTTCGCCGTTCGGCGTCGTCCAGACGGGTCTCGGCCTTATTCGACACTGCCCCTATCTGGAGCAGTTGATTCGACGCTGCCCCTCTCTGGGCCAGTTGGGGCGGCGGAGCTAAGCGCTTACCGGCCACGTGTTCGTGTTCGAGAACTGAGGAACGCGGGGGTTGTCGATCGTCACCACGGCGGATGGAAAGCGGTACTGCCAGGAGGGCACCAAACGACAGCACGCCTCCGAGAAGTAGCGCTCTTTGACTCGGCTTCTCGTGTCCCAGGAGGCGAAACGATGGAATGCCGTCCGCCTGCCACGGATTTGGGCTTCCGGCCAAACGGGGTTGCATCTCACGGTACCCGCGTGGGATAGAGATCGCCAGATCAGTCAGCAAATCAAGCCACAGGCGCAGGCGACCAAAGAATCCTCTTTCATCGCGAGCGCGATCACGGAATAGCTGTACTGCTTCGTCCCCGTATTCTTCGCGAAAGCGGGCAGAATGGAGACGCAACAACAACACGTAGATCTTTTCAGACATACTCGCCCCTAAGAATCTTTTTAGATCGGGCGACTCGCAAGAAGTCGGCCATTCGTTCCGCTTCAGAACGCGCTAGTTTGCGCCCGGCCGGCGTCAAACGGTAGTACCGGCGCCGTTCGTGGCCAACCTTTTCATTCGCACTCGCGTCAGCTTCGGCGACAAGCCCTGCTTCGAGCAGCGCTTGGATTGAACTGTAAAGGGTTCCAGGTCCCAGCCGCATGCTACCTGCTGTCTGTTCGGACACCTGACGCATAATGCCGTATCCATGCCGGTCTTCATCGGCCAAGGCAAGCAAAATGTGGAATGCGGCTGAGGGAAGAGGGTTGAGCTTTTGTTTGGGCATATACATCGAAGATAGATATATCGAATATCGATCATAATCCGTGACTCCACAGCTTGTCAACAGTTCCCGGTGGGCGATTGGGACTCCGTTGGCTTTTTTATCACTACGGTATCCCTTGAGGATGTGGGCATTCTGGTTCACGCTAAACTGCTCTTGTGGCTAATTCGCTGACGGTAGTGGTTTCCGGCGCCGCCGGATTCGTGGGTTCGCACATGTGCGACCGGCTGATTGCCGAGGGCCACCGGGTCATCGGCCTGGACAACCTGCTAACCGGCGCTCGTCACAATCTGCTTCAATTGGCGCGCGAGCCCAGGTTCAATTTTCGATTCCATGATGTTACCGATCCAATCAGCATTGCGGAAAAGGTGGACTGTGTGCTGCACATGGCGTCGCCGGCGAGTCCCAAGGACTATCTCGAATATCCCATTGAGACGCTTAGCGTCGGTTCGATCGGGACGCGCAACATGCTGGATCTCGCGCGAGCGAATGGCTCGCGCTATCTCCTGACGTCAACCTCCGAGTGCTATGGCGATCCCCTCGAACATCCGCAACGAGAGACCTATTGGGGCAACGTCAACCCGGTTGGCCCGCGCTCCTGTTACGACGAGAGCAAGCGCTTTGCGGAAGCCATGACTATGGCTTATCACCGGAAGTACGGCATGCAAACCACAATCGCGCGCATCTTCAATACCTATGGGCCGAGGATGAAGCTGGACGATGGGCGCGTGGTGCCGGCGTTCATCGATCAGGCGCTGCGGCGTGAAGACCTGACGATC
This sequence comes from Terriglobia bacterium, assembly GCA_963767545.1. GTDB lineage: Bacteria > Acidobacteriota > Terriglobia > Bryobacterales > Bryobacteraceae > CAVVFX01. The sequence goes on along the minus strand of CAVYEV010000012.1, from coordinate 91,208 downwards.
TTCGGCGATGGGAAGCAGACTCGCAGCTTCTGTTATGTGAGCGACCTGGTGGACGGCTTGTACCGCTTGTTATTCAGCGATGAGCCGTATCCAGTCAATCTCGGCAATCCGAACGAGATGACCATTCTCGAATTTGCTGAAACGGTCCGCAAATTGGCCGGGGCGGAATCCAGGTTAGCTTTTCATCCGCTGCCGCAGGACGATCCCAAGCAACGCAAGCCGGATATCGGCAAAGCACGCAGCCTGTTAGGTTGGGCACCCAAGGTGCCGCTAAACGAGGGCTTGCGCATGACCTACCAATATTTCGTGGAGCTCGCGTCGGCTGAAAGACGGCAAAAACCGGCTCAGGCGTAGTATCTCGCGTAATATTAGGGTATGACGGTCGGAGTGCCGAAGGAAGTAAAAGATCACGAGGCACGCGTTGGAGTTGTGCCTAGCGGAGTGATTGCTCTGCGCGAGGCGAACCACGTGGTTCTGGTGCAGACGCATGCCGGAGAAGGCAGCGCGATCACAGACGACGATTACCGGGCGGCAGGCGCTACGGTGGTTGCGTCGGCGGACGAGGTCTGGACCAAGTCCGACATGGTTGTAAAAGTGAAAGAGCCTCAGCCCGCGGAGCATAAGTATCTGCGGCCCGGCCTGATCCTGTTCACCTATCTGCACCTTGCCCCGCTGCCCGAATTGACCTCAGCGATGCTGGAGTCGCGGACCACTGGCGTAGCGTACGAAACAATCGTCGAAAAGGATGGCAGTCTGCCTCTTCTTACGCCGATGAGCGAAGTCGCGGGGCGAATGGCGGTGCAGGTAGGCGCGCAGTATCTCGAAGCGCCGAACGGGGGGCGCGGAGTGCTGTTGAGCGGGGATTCCGGGAGTCGCTCCCGCCAACATCGTGATTCTAGGCGGCGGCGTGGTGGGAACAAATGCGGCCAAGATTGCGCTGGGGATGGGCGCGCATGTTACGGTGATCGATCGGAGTCTGAATCGTTTGCGCGAACTTGACGATATCTTCAATGGCCAGATCGTCACGCTGGCGTCGAATGTGTGGACCATCAGCGAGACATCTGAAGCTCGCGGATATGGCAGTGGGCGCGGTGTTGATTCCCGGCGCGTCGGCTCCGAAACTGGTGCGCCGTCCGACTGATTTCGCAGATGAAGCGCGGGGCAGTGGTGGTGGATGTGGCGATCGATCAAGGGGATGCTTCGAGACATCGAAGCCGACGACGCACACCGATCCGGTCTATTATGTCGACGGAGTACTGCATTATTGCGTCTCGAATATGCCCGCGGCGGTACCCCACACATCGACACTGGGATTGACGAACGCAACGTTTCCATATGTGCTGGAACTGGCGAATAAGGGTCTTCAGAAAGCTTGTCAGGAGCATTTCGGTTTGCGTCAAGGCGTGAATACTCATGACGGGTACGTTACATATCAGGGGGTGGCGGAGTCGCAGGGCCGGGAGTTTAAGGCTTTCTCGTGCGCGGATTAGAGTTAAAAGCCAGCAGGCGATGACGAGCCGTACTCGGGGCTCATGAGCTACTTGGTACACCGGCGATCATGATAGAGTACTGAAACTGCTCGTGGCAGCACGCGTGATCAAGCTTTAGCAAGGAACATATGAACTTCATCGCTCGTTTTTTGGTTCTGCTGGGCCTGATCGGGTCTTGCTCCTTTTGCTATGCCGCAGATATCCCTTGTGCGTCACGTACGATCGATCGGGCAAAACAACTCCTAACCTTTCACTCCGGCCCGGACGATCGAATGACCATCGATAAAACAGTTAAACAGTTGCCGTCGATTCGCAATCCTGAAAACCCCGCGCAGAGTTTCCAGGTGTTGGAGATCTGGGGATATATCTACAAAGGGGAGATATCGAATGCGGTTCATCTACTTCAACTCCCCTCCTACTTCTTGCCTGCTAATGGGAGAGGAAATTTTGGAGTACGCTCGACTTTGATAGCAGCCGGTGCCTGTTTTTGAAATTCCTAACAAAAAGCGGGAAGTCGCGTACTTATGTTGACACGTGAAATCATGCATGCGATGTAGCCGAACGGGGACAACAAGTTCACTGGGCTGCTGGAAGGGATTGTAGCCGCGCCGGCCGTCTTTGCCAACTATGGGCTAAACAGCTCGGCGCTGAGCCCGCTCTGGTACCTGATGGGCCTTACGGCCCGCTGACTGCAGCTGCCGTGAAGGTTTCCAGGAGTCGCACGGCCTCGTTGCCGAACGAAAAATCGGCTCTGCAACCATCGCCGCGATCGCCGCTGCGCTCGAACATCAGTAGCCCGTTCAACAAGCGATGTCCCGTCGCCCGAGCCTCGCCTTGGAGAAGCGAGCTCGCCTCCCGACCCGAGCACTACTGTCGCAAAGCGATGGCTGACGATAAGAACAGCCCTTCGCACCTTGAAAATGTTGTGTCGGGACTCAGGTATCGGGTCACGGTTCCGAAATCGACCGCTTCCAGTTAGGATGAGGAGTAGTTGAGAATTAGCGCCGACTGATCTTGAGATCGAGTCCTTATCGCGTGTATTTTTTAGAGTCATGAGCCAAACGAGCCGCCGATGTTCACACGTCGATCGGGACGAGCAGTCTGCCAAATTCTGGTTTGAGCCCGATCAGGCTCACAGCGAACAAGGCTCTGGTGGAGAAATGGCTGAAAGATTCGGATCTTAAAACTGGGGAGCCGTGTTAACGACGATCACGTCACCGAAGACACACTGCTGTGGACCTGATGGATGGCCGAACGATCATCGTTCCCCTGGTCTGCTACCCGAGACTCTTCGAAGTGATGCCCGAGCAACGCGGACATTGGCGCGTGAGCGGCGGTGGCCATGGTATCCACTGGCCCGATCTCGACGAGGATCTCAGCACTGGCGGTCTGCTTCGCGGAGCCCCTGCCGGGGCAGAGCCGCTGCGGACTCGCGCTTAGAAGGTTCGAGCAGTCGCGTTTGGGCCATACGCCGCCACCTAGACTGGACTTGCTTAAGTGAACCATATTGGTACTAGAATGGGTTCGTGCGGAGACAAGCAATACATCAACGGGCAGCATTCGCTGCGCTATAACGCCCTCTCAAAACTGATGCTGACTGAACTTAGCGAGGAGGAGTTACTTTTCCGCGATACTGTGCGGCGGTTTGCGCGTACCGAGATTGCGCCTCATGTGCGAGAGATGGATGAGGCGGGCTTGTTCCGCAAGGAGCTTCTGCGGCATTTCTTTTCACTGGGCTTGATGGGTATCGAGATCCCGGAGGAGTACGGCGGTCAAGGCGGCAACTTTTTCCAATGCATTCTGGCTATCGAGGAGCTGGCGGCGGTGGATCCGTCCGCGGCGGTGATCGTGGACGTGCAGAATACGATCGTCAACAACTATTCTCTGCGCTGGGGCAAGCGAGGAACAGAAGCGCAGGTATCTGCCGCGACTGGCGCGCGGACACGGTAGCGTCGTTTGCGCTGTCGGAAGCGGGATCGGGTTCGGATGCCTTTGCGATGGCCACGCGCGCGGTCGAGCGATGGCGAGCATTTCGTGCTCAACGGGCGCAAACTCTGGATCACCAACGCGGCCGAAGCCGGGATTTTCTGTTCTGTTCGCCAACGCCAATCCGGCAGGCGGGTTACCGCGGCATCACGTGCTTTCGTGATCGAGCGCGGCTTCCCGGGTTTCCAGGTCGGAAAGAAAGAAGATAAGCTGGGGATTCGGGCTTCCTCGACCTGCGAGCTGATCCTGGATGATTGCCGCGTGCCGGCGATAATGTCGTGGGCGAAGTTGGCAAGGGTTATAAGATCGCGATCGAGACGCTGAACGAAGGCCGCATCGCGATTGGGGCGCAAATGGTCGGCTTGGCGCAGCGGCGCGCTGGACCATGCGCATCGCGTACGCCAAGCAGCGGAAGCAGTTCGGCAAAGCCGATCGCGGAGTTCCAGGGCGTACAGTTTGATTTGGCCGAGATGGCGACCGAAGTGGAAGCGGCGCGCCTGCTGGTTTATAACGCCGCGCGGCTGCGCGATGCCGGGCTGCCGTTTGTCACCGAAGCCGCGATGGCGAAGTACTTTTCTTCGCGAGTGGCCGAGAACGTGGCTTCGAAGTCGATCGAGATTCATGGCGGAGTGGGATTCACCAAGGATTATCCGGTGGAGAAGCTCTATCGGGACGCCAAAATCGGCCGCATCTACGAGGGCACCAGCAATATTCAGTTGCTCACCATCGCCAAGCAGATTCTGGGCGATTAATTCCGTCACCATAGGATTTACGTATCGTCGAATGAGAGAGGATTTTCGTGACGCTTTTTGGTAATTGCCGCGTTGCTGTCGCCGCTGTCCGGCGCCGCCAGCCGGGCACGACCCCGACCCGCCAGGACGACATCATCCAAGTTCGCCGCCAAAGAGGCGGAGTTCGCCAAGGCGCGCGGTAACTACACTTACCGCCAGACCGTGAAGATCTCAGGAACTTGACGAAGCGGGAATGCCTCACGGGCAAGTACGAAATCGTGTCGGACATCGTCTTTACGCCGGAGGGCAAGCGCACCGAGCATGTGGTACGGGCGCCGGTGTCGACGCTGCAGAACATCCTGCTGACGCCGGAAGATGAGCAGGATCTGCGCGACGTTCAGCCGTTTGTTTTGACCACGCGATGAGATTCCGTTCTACGACATTCGATTACCTGGGCCGTGAGAAAGCTGGATGAGATCGGCTGCTATTGCGTTCTCGGTGAAGCCCAAGAAGATGGAAAAGGGCAAGCGGTACTTCGATGGCAAGATCTGGGTGGACGACAAAGACCTGCAGATCGTGAAGACCTACGGCAAGGGCGTGGGCATCGTCAAGAAACGGGCAACGCAGTTCCCGAAATTCGAGACCTACCGCGAGCAGATCGACGGGAAATACTGGTTCCCAACGTACACTCATGCCGACGATACTCTGCACTTTCCAAGACCGGTCGCAGCGGATCACGCATGACCATGAAGTACCAGGATTACAAGCAGTTCAAGAGCGAGACCAACATCACCTTTGGCGACGAAGTTAAGGATCCGGGGCAGAAGCCGGACCAGGCGCCTCCAAAGAAGTAGGTTCGAGAGAAGTAGGTTCGAGGGCTACTTCCGATGAGTGCTCCTTTATTGTTAGCCGCGCCGCCACTTATAGCCCCATACGGCACCAGCAGACTTCCTTCAATGCTGACGTTATTATCGACGATAGCCGGTCGCTTGATAGAAGTCAAACAGCTTGAAGATAAGCGCACCCACCGGAGCAACGGTACTTCTGAATATTAAAACCACGACCGGGACCCTCTCTGATTGTCGAACGTCTCGAAAATCGGCAGCCCCTATCGTGAACACCTCAATGTCGCTAAAATAGAAATGTCGCTAAAATAGAGTTGGCCGCGCGCATCACGAGCCAGTTAACCATCCCGCCGGTCCGCGAATCCAGCGCAATAAACTGACAGGCCGAATATCACGATCCGTGGTGTTTCAGCTTGCTCTGAAAACGCTTCACCGACAACTCACGTCCGCCGCGATCCGATCGCTCGCAGACTCGTGAATTTGGCGATCGCATTGTAGTTGCGGTCCCGATGCCGCGCTGCAAGAGTTCCTCATCCCGGATTGGCCGTCCGGGCTTTGCGCCCAGATGGTCTATCCATATCGATGTGTCAAGCAGAATCATTTAGAATGGTGTTCTCGCCGGGGCCGGTCTTCCGCATCTCCGACAAATCTTCGAGAGCGGTGTTCGCCGCCGCGGAGTACGTTTTGGACCTCAAAACCTGACTGGCCTCTTTCAATAAATGCGTCCCAAAAAGATTTGTACGTTTCATGTGTAAGCTGCACCATATTCATCTGCCACTCGCAAGTCTGGCAGCCAGCAGGTCCGGTAATCCCGCTTCCCGGATTTTACGCTGCGCCGTCTCCACATCATATGGAACACGATGGTAGAAGAGAGTCTCGTTCTCCGAATCGTACAGCACGTACGCCGCGCGGGGATCGTGATCTCGAGGTTGTCCCACTGATCCCGGATTGATCATATACGCGCACGCCGGGTCGATTTCCAGAAGGTATCGCGACTGCCAATTCAGGATGTAATCGGCCGATCGCTTGCACTGTGTCTCGCTGCCAGCGGAACCCGCCCTGCAAGTGTGTATGCCCGAAGAATAGTAGCGGCGTTTCGGCATAGGGAAACGCTCCGCCCGCATCGTTCGCGTTTACCAGATAATCGTCTTCATCGAGTGGTGAACCGTGGATGAGTTGAAAGCGACCGACCTGAACCGGCCCCTTGGTAGATTACGGATGAAGTCGGCGTTTTCGGAAGACAACTGGCTCATCGTCCATATAGTGGCGGCTTGCGCGACCGGATTGAACCATTCGAGATCTTCGAGTCCCACGCACGCCCGATCGTGATTCCCCCGCACAGTCGCTTCCACATTCTGCTGAACCCAATCTACCACCGGGTTCGGATCGGCCCCATATCCCACCAGATCGCCGCAGCAGAGAATCCGGTCGTACTTGCCGGCAGCGTCTTGCAACACTGCCTGGAGCGCCTCCCAATTACTATGTAAATCGCTTATGACGAGATATCGCACGTGAAGTTAGGCCGAGCGTCCCTTCACCAGACGAATGAGCGTAATCTCCGGCGGCGCGCCCACACGAGCCGGTATCCCGATGGTGCCGATGCCCCGCGTCACATAGCAGGATGAACGTCCCATCCGGTATAAGCCGGAAACATACCGCGTGTAAATGCGCGCCAGGTTGAGCGTCTGATTCAATATCTCGACGGTCACCTGGCCGCCGTGCGTGTGGCCTGCAAGCGTTACGTCCCATCCCTGGCGCGCCGCGGTCGGAAAAACATCGGGATTGTGCGACAGCAATATATTTACAGCTCCGGGCCGAATTAGCGAACCCGCGCCAGGGATGTAGTTATCGCTATCTTGAAACCGCTGATAATCGACTCCGCCGAAATTCAGTTCCGCGGAGCCGAAACGCAGACTCTCGGCTTGCATACGAAGGAACCGCATCCCCTTGTCGCCTCCTTTCGCTGCCACGTAATCTTCCAGTTGGGCATAGCCCTCATGATTACCGAGACATCCCAATATGCGATCCGCGCGCAACCGGGCACACTGGCTCAGTGCCACGTCCACAGGATCGGCCGCCGAGGAAATGAGATCGCCGGTCACGAGCGCGATATCCGGGCACAGCTCGTTCGCGGCGTCGATAACGCGCGCAAGTTGCGCTTCACTGAGAAACGGCCCGAGATGCAGGTCGCTCAATTGAACAATCCGAAGGCGCGAGAGGTCGGCAGGCAAATTTGGTACCGGAATATCGACTTCTTCTATGCGGAAGCCCGTGCGCCCCACGGTAGCTCCATATCCCGCAATGATGAAGGGTGCCGCGATCATCGCCTTGCCGGCGGTTACGATCAGTTCCCTTCGTTCCGGCTGATGCTCCTGTGACACGGACTTCGCGGCCAGGCGGGCGACGAAGTACAGCGCCACGGCAGGCGTTGAACTGAAGCACCACAGGAAGGTGACGACCTTCGCCCTGTTGACGTTCCGCCATCCCAAAATACGGGAAAATGGCTCGGCGAAACGGCCAAAATCGGACAACGCGCCAACCATCTCAATAGCTCCGAGTATCAGCAACCCAGCCGATAGCAGCGCCGTGATCCACCAGCGATACTGCTGCCACGAGCGGCGCAATACCAGCCACGCAATTGCACACTGAGCCAGCGCCATTGGAGGCAATAGCAGGTAATCGTTTAAATGGGAAGTAGACGGAATGGCCAAATTCCAGTTTAAACGTACCGCCCGCCGAAAGGCTCGCATAACTGCGCTCGGCCGCTTGGCCACTGATGTGCTGTCCTCGGCGGCAATCGCTTGTGTTAACCTGAACGTTCACCTTTTAAGGAGCTTTTTTCACGCATGTTTCAATCTCTGGCTGTGAGGACCGGTTGGCTGTGCCTCGCCCTAGTCCACCCTCAGCGGCGTAGCATCCGCCCAGACCAAGATCGCCATAGTTAATCTGCAGCGCGCGGTTCTCGAATCGAATGAGATAAAGAAGGCGTCGACCGCCCTCGAAGCCAAGTTTCGCCCGCGGCAGCAGGAGATCGAAAAACTGCAGGCGGATCTCGAGCGTATTCAGCAGCAATTGCAGAATGGCCAGGGCAAACTTTCGCCGCAAGGCGAAGCCGAACTGACTGCCGAAGGCCAGCGTAAACAAGTCGCGTTGCAACGCAAGACAGAGGATCTGCAAAAGGAAGTCGACGCCGAACGCAACGAGATTCTGGCCAAAAGTAGCAAGCAGATGCAGGAAGTGGTAGGCAAGATGGCCGTGGAAAAGGGTTACGATATCGTTGTGGACATCTCAAATACCGTTTACTTCAAGCCGGCCCTTGAAATTACCACTGAGGCGATAGCGGCTTACAACACGGCGTATCCAGCCAAGTAGCCGGTGGCCTATGGCAGGCTATCTGGATCAGTATGGCGCGGGAGATGAGAAGCGCTCGACGATCGTCAAGCGCGCGATTGCGCTCATCGTTGCGGTCATCATTCTGACCGTTGTACCTTGGTATCTTTTCAAGAATCACGCCCAGGAGCGGAAGGTGAAGGACTTCCTCGACCTCTTGCGCAAACACGATTATCATGCCGCTTACCTGGCGTGGGGCTGCGGCGAACCCCACGCCGTGCAGCGGCTATCCCTACGACCGCTTCATGGAAGATTGGGGCGACAAGAGTACCGCCGATCCTGCCCAGTTACATATTCAGGACAGCGAGTCCTGCGGTTCCGGCGTACTGCTGACTGTACGGGCCAACCGTGACCGTCAGGATACACTGTGGGTTGAAAAATCGACAGGAGTCCTTTCGTTTGCTCCCGAGCCGGTGTGCCCCAATAAGAGCTTCTGGGGTATGGCGGCGCACCTTACGTCTGGGGAAATTGCGGAAGCCATTCCTGAATTGATCCATAATAGTTCCGGTTAGGCCGATACAATCACAAGGAAAATCCATGAGCACTTCGACAACAACAGGCGCCGGGTTGGAAGGCGTCGTAGCAGGGGAGTCCGAGATTTGTTTCATCGATGGGCATGCGGGCGTACTGAGTTACCGCGGCTTCAACATACATACGTTAGCGGAGCACGCCACGTTTGAGGAGGTTATTTACCTCCTCTGGAACGGCAGCCTTCCGAACCGCGCGCAACTGGATAAACTCAAAAGCGATCTCGCGGCCAATCGTAGTTTGCCAAAACAGGTGATCGATTTCCTCGTCGCCAACGGGCAAGCCTCCCCGATGGATGTTCTGCGGACCGCCGTCTCCATGCTAAGCCTCTACGACCCTTTGGCGCGCGATATGAGCCCGCAGGCGAACCAATCGAAGGCGGTCAACTCATGGCCCAGACCGCAACCATTGTGACCACCTTCAATCGCTTGCGCAACGGCGAGCCCGTAATCGAGGACGATCCGAAGCTTGGCTTGGCCGCCAATTTCCTCTACTACACTGACAGGAAAGCGGCCCGACGAAGTTATGGAACATGCGTTCGACGTGGCCCTGATTCTGCACGCGGATCACGAGTTGAATGCCTCCACCTTTGCCGCGCGCGTGACTGCCGCCACCTTGTCCGATATCTACTCCGCCGTGACTTCCGCAATCGGCGCGCTTAAAGGTCCCCTCCACGGGGGCGCCAATGAAGACGTGATCAAGATGCTGCTGGCCGTTGGCACCGCGGAGAAGGCAGTCGCTAAGGCGCACGACATGCTGGCGCACAAGGCCAAGATTCCCGGCTTCGGACATCGTGTGTACCGCACCGAAGATCCTCGCGCCACGCACCTGCGCGTTATGTCCGAGGAGTTGGGTAAGCGAACCGGCCAGGAAGAACTCTATCTCATGTCGAAGCGTGTGGAAGAGACCGTGCGCACGGAGAAGAAACTCAACGCGAACGTCGACTTCTATTCGGCCTCGACATACTACTCTTTGGGAATTCCGATCGACATGTTCACGCCGATCTTCGCCGTCAGCCGCATGTCCGGATGGACGGCGCATATTCTCGAGCAGTACACCAATAATCGCCTCATCCGCCCGCGCGCCGAGTATCTTGGTAAGCCCGACGGCCAGCCCTGGGTCCCGATCGCGGCGCGCTAGAACGATCGCAATCACATTCGGGACGATCCGGGACGCTATGGACGAACGCGCATTTTTCAACGAATCTCAGACCACCAAGCCGGCGCAGTTGAACTGCCCATTCTGCCGCACATCCGATACATACGATATCCGCTGGCTGGTGCGTAAGAAGAAAGACCGCATGCCCGGCGGAGGCGATGAGCGTGACCGCGCCAAGTTCGCCAAAGCCCAAAGCTATATGCTGCTGCTTGACGACAAAGCCGCGTGCAAGAACATGCGCTGCCGCAAGCGTTTCGACATCTCTGGCATCAAGACCATCGCCTTTTTGTCGGAATAGGCTTTGCCCAGACGCGATCTTCTTATCATCATTGCGGCCGTCCTGCTGCTGCGTCTGCCATTCCTGAATCAGGCGGTACAAGGCGATGAATCCACCTTTCTCACCTCCGCCGCCCACGCCCAGATCGATCCGCTGCATCCCAATCACACTCACTACATCTTCACGTCCGTCGAACGCGACGTAGATCTTCGAGGCGGCTCGCACCTGCCCATGAACGCATGGGTATTGGCGGCCCTCATCGCAGTCTTCGGCGAAGTGAAGGAAGTCCCCTTCCATGCGGCGTACATTGCATTTTCGCTGCTCGCGGCAATTCGCAATGTATTCCCTCGCCCGCCGATTCTCTCCCAAGCCCTTATGGGCCGTACTGTTGTTTCTCGCTGTCCCGGCCTTCGTGGTAAACGGGGGCTCCTTCGAAGCGGACGTACCGCACCTCGCATTTTTCCTCTGCGGGATTGCGGCCTTCATCGTCGCCGTCGATTCTCGAAAGGCCAGCTCGGAAAAGAACACGACCAGCCCCGTTTGGCTCGCCCTATCCGCCATATCCCTCTCCTGCGCCGCGCTGACCGCCATACAGTCCCTCATCGCCACACCGATCCTGCTCGCGTATCTCTGGCTGCGGGCGCGTTATTGGGCGCCGGATGGATCGTGGCCTTTGCGCCGTGCGTTGCGCGCGCTGCCTGGGAGATCTTCGAGCGGATTACCAGCGGCGTTTTCCCCTTCACAATGACCATGCGCTACGTTCACGAACAACACTGGGACGGTATAACTCCGAAGTTGCTCAACATAGCCGGTCTGCTCATCCACCTCTGGTTTATTGTGTTCCCCGTGCTATTTGCCGCCGAAATCTGGGCTGCCTGGCATCGTCGAAACCGCGACACAGCTTTCCTCGCCCTCTGGATCGCGATCTACCTCGCTGGAGCCTTCGTACTTTTCTTTTCCGGATCGGCGCGGTACCTGCTACCCATTGCCGCGCCGATCGCCATTCTGGCATCCTTCGCTCGCCCCTCGTGGCTCGCCGCGGGATTCGCGATACAAATGGCGCTCTCGGTCTGTCTGGCGACGGAGAACTATCAGCACTGGGCGGCCTACCGGAATTTCACACATCAACTTCTTCAGCAAACCGGCGGGCGGCGTTTGTGGATCAACTCCGAGTGGGGCTTGCGCCATTACCTCGAAGATGCCGGCGCACGCATCCCGAGCCCCGGCCAGTTCATCCCAGCGGGCGATATCGTAGTGTGGAGCGAACTGGCGCACCCCGTGCGTTTGTCCTATCCAGGCGAAATCGTTGCTTCTTTCATTCGGCAGGACGTGCGCCCCTCGATGCCATTTCGTCTCATTGGCCTCGAGTCGCACTCCGGGTACTCGTCGATTGACAAGGGCCTGCTCCCATTCGGCATCGGCAGGGATCTTGTCGATCGGATACACGGCGATATCTACAAAGAAGCCAAACCCACGCTCATGGACCTGCCCATGAACGCGCCTGAAGCGAGCGCCCAGATCCTATCCGGAATCTACGATCTCGAGCAAGACAAGCAGCGTTGGACATCTGGCGTCGCGATGGTAATGCTCGTAAGTCCGCCGGACCCCCAACCGCTGCACGCGAGCATCCTCGTGCCGGATAATGCACCAGCGCGAAAGATATCGCTGATGCTAGACGGCCGGATGATCCACGCGCAGATCCTTCCCGGTCCAGGAATGTACCGCATTGTAAGTTCGCCGCAAAAAGCCGCAGGAGCCACCAGCGTGGCCTCGCTGCAAGTAGACCGTGTCTTCCAGGCGCCTGGAGACTCGCGCCAGTTAGGAGTCGTGCTGTTCGATCTCGGCTGGGGTAAATAGCCGCTCCCCAGGTAAGGCCACGGAGCGCAGTTTCGTATCATCTAAGATATGAGTTCCGGACCACAGACTACTCCGCCCAGCGCGGGCCGTATCGTTCATTGCGTTAAACTCCAGCGCGACTTACCAGGACTTGACGAAATCCCGTTCGAAGGGCATCCGCTAGGCCAACGCATTTACGATAACGTTTCAAAGGAGGCCTGGAAGGGATGGGTCGAGCACATGAAAATGCTCATGAATGAATATCGTCTCAACCTCGGAACCAAAGAGGCCCAGGAATTCCTGATTCAGCAGATGGAGAACTATTTCTTCGGCTCGGGAGCTACTCCGCCTCCGGATTACGTACCCGAGAAGCACTAACCTGGCTATCTCAGTGTAACGCCGATAGTCGAAACGAAGTCATGCAACCATCCGTGCGACATTCCGCCCGACGCAGGCACAATGACGGATGTTGGAAATGGCGTCGCACAATCGCGTAAGTCGACGCGCACTGCCCAGCGCCGCGAAACAGCCCATTCCAGCCCTCCGCCATAAGTCAGCATGGGCCGCGCATCGATGCCGTCGCGAAAGGAGCCGAACTGAGCGAGCGGTCGAGGCGCGGGCTTCTCGATGCCGCGGTAGAACTTCGCGCCCGATCCCGCTTCGAAGAAAGGCCGCAGTTTCGCGGTGCGCCTCACCACGTGCCAAATCAAGTCCGCGTACACGGCGTGCGCATTGGCGTCGAACGCTGTCTTTGTTCCTCCCGAAGCGATCTCGAAATCGCCGTCCTGAAACAGCCAGCCCGCTTCGACGGCGAACCTCTCCCCGACAGCACGCCCCACGGCGGCGTTGAGAACGTAACGAGCCCCGATCCCCGCGTTGGCAGTTCCCGCAGGACCGCTGAAGGTCACTGGGTGATACTGCCCGAACCCTACCGCCGCGGTGGCTTGCCAATCGGCAGCCGTGCAATACGGCGCCATTGAAACTACAAGGAGCAACCAATAGCGCATCTTCTACTTCGCAGCAAGAACCGGGCCACTTCTCCCACTTCCCGCCATGTCGCGATGAGCAGACCGTCATCAAAGGACAGAAAGTCTCGCTATTGCGCTATCGTCCCAAACAATTGGAGGAAGAAAGCTTCCATTCTACCTGTGTCCGCAGTTGCTGGCTGCGCGTCGGCTGGTGAAACCGAGTCACAACATCGAGGAGGCGATCCGGCTGTACCTTTCGCCGTCCGAACTCGACCTTCCGGTTGACGCCAAGCTGGTTGAGGTGATGGTTGGGTGAACGCACGACGCCGCGACTGACTTCCGGCCAAGTCATCGCAATCCTGCGCTGAGGCGGATTCAAGCTGGTTGGTAGTTCCGGAAGTCATCAGAGGTGGCGCAATAGTTATCCCATCATCAAGGCCGCATTCCTCCCCTTGGTACGATGCGACCGATCGTCGAAGGCAGTGGGCTCAAATCCGACAGGTGGTTTGCGGACCTATTGCCCCGCGCACATCATTTAGGAGCGCCAGGCTTAGGAGCAGCCGTCGCAGGAGGCCTGGGCGCCGGCGGCCTGGGAGCTGCCGGCGCGGCGGTACTCGGCGTCGCCGACGATTCCGCCGTCTTATCGTAGAGCGCAATCACGTCGCGCGTAATGTCGATGGTGTTCGAGGCGTATAACACGGGAAGCTGATTGCTGACATCGATCACCAGCAGATAGCCATTGTCCGATGCGTACTTGTTAAGCACCGCCATCAGCTTGCCGCCCAACTCGTCCAGCATCTTGTTCTGCGCTTCCTGGAGCTCGGCGTTGGCGTCCTCCGTATCGCGCTTCAGCGACGTATTGGCCGCATCGATATCGCGAGCCAGCTTCTGTTTCGCTTCGTCGCTCAGGGTATTTTGGCCCTTACGATACTGATCCTGCAGAGTGGCTAGCTTGGCCTGCTTATCCTGCAAGTCTTTCTGCGTGGGACCGAACTTGGCCTGCAGGTCGTTACGGGCCTTCTGTCCATCTTTATTCTGCACAATCGCTTGCTGGAAATTGATCACAGCCAGCTTCTGAGTCGATTGGGCCGCGGCGGGAAAACTCACGCCCGGCAGGATTATTCCCAGGCCCAAAAGGCTCAGGACCGTAAAATTCATCTTCACTCTCGGAACTCCTTCAGATTTTCTCGATACTAACACGGATGGTGGCCCCAGCGAATCGATCCGACCTAGAACGTTCGACCGATCGTAAACCGGAACGTGCCTCGCTTTTCGAAGAACGGGTAGGCCTGCCCGAACGAACTAAGTGCGCCTTGAAACGTTGCGGCATTGGGAAAGAACGAACGGTCGGCCACAATAGGGGTTTGAATATATTCTCGCACCAAAAGGGGGTTGAATGCATAGTAGACCCGGAACGGCGCATTGACCACCGGCAACATCACCTGTATTTCCAAGCCGGTCGACATCCGCATATGCTCCGTACCGGGTGCGATCTTAACTCTTCCGTCGAAACCGGCCTGCGGGAACAGAGCGTTAAGCTGCGCCACGCGGTCCGGATTCATCGTTAGCTGATCCGTACGCGTGATCTTGTTGAGCCCCGCATCCACAAAGGGCGCCAGAGTCACGGGGCCGATAATCGGAATCCGGTACTCAAAATTGCTGACGGCCTGTGTGTCGCCCCCAGGTGTAACGAGCTGATAAATCGGAATCTGTTGCGTCACGCCGACCGACTGCGGTTGACCGTTTACGATAATGTTTTGCGTTCGCTGCGTACCGTTGTTGTTAAGCACGTTAATCGAAGCCGAACTGGCGACGAATGCGATTGGGCTGACGCTGTAGAAATCGAAGCCGCGAATATCCTGTTCGCCGCCGATGTAAGCGCGGGCGAAGGGCGGCGCCACCTTTCCCCCGTAGCCCGTCAAGAACGAGCCCAGCAAGTGAAACGCGAGAACGTTATTCCGCCATCTCGGAGACCGGTGGAAATACTGAAAGTCCAGGGTCGGCTTGAACGTATTGACGTTTCCGCCCAGGAAACTGGCGGCAAACTCCGACGAAAAGAAAGATGCTCTTACCCTGGGTCGGAGTAAGAGGATGGTTTTTCGAATTGTAGCTGTAAGACGGAATGATGTGGCTGGTTCTTATGCCGGCGAGCGAGTTGGGTCCGGACACGCCCTCGAAGTTGATATACGAGAAATAGGTCTGGGCGCCCGTGGCTCTTGGTGATAATCGTGGAATCGTCGTAGCCGTAGCTGACTCCCCAACGGGCGAAGCTTCGCTTGATGGGATAACTCATCGTGACCGATACGCCTTTGGACTTCTGCGTATAGTTGAGGACGTTCGCCGAGCCCAAAGCATTATAGAATGCCGTCAGGTTCTGTCCGGTAAGAATGGACTGTTCGCGTCCCTGATCGTAGAGGAACTCTCGAATGTAGACCACGAACCCCAGTTGCAGCGGCCGATCCAGGAAATACGGCTCGGTGAATCCCAGGCTGACATCGCGCATTCGCGTGCCGAGTTGCGAACTCAAACTTAGCGTTTCGCCGAGCCCCAGGAAGTTATTGGTCGAGTAATTGAACCCGAGGAAACTACCCGCGATTCCGGACACCCCGCCGTTCAATCCGATGGAGTTCTTGCCCTTCTCCTTCACCTTGAGCGTCACGTCCACCGTGTTGCTCTGCGGGTTGCGATTGAGCGTGTACGACTCGTTCTCCTTGAGCACCTCGAAGTAGCCCAACTGATTCAGCCGCAAAATGCTTGCGTCCCAGAGGCGCTGACTGAAGAGATCGCCTTCGTTCAGCAGAATCTCGCGCCGGATCACCTTGTCGCGCGTCGTGGTATTGCCCGAGAAATCGATGCGGCGGATAAAGAACTGCTTGCCCTCGTCGGCGGTGAGCGTGAGGTCCAGCGTGTTGGTCCCGGGAACCACATCGATCTGCGGTTCGGGAACGAAATCGATGTATCCGAAGTCGCCATACGCCTTGCGCATGTTTTCGAGACCCTTGCGCAGTTTGGAGGTCGAAAACGGATCGCCGACGTCCATGCCAAAGAAAGTCCTGGAAAGCAACTCTGGCGTACGGAACAGCTTCACTCCGACGTAATTGATCTGGTGCAACCGGAACTGCGCGACCCTCTTCCACCCGCATCGTGATATCGGCGGCCTTGCCCGGCTTGTTCGGCTTGATCAACCAGATATGACGGCCGCTGATATCGCCGCCCGTATCGCGCAGTGTGACGGTGGGATCGTAGGCCTTCGCTTCCCAATAACCCTTCTGCTGATAGGCGTCGCGGACGCGTTCTTCGTCTTCCTCCAGCTTGCTCTTGTCGAAAGTCTTGTCGAACAGGTTTTCTAAGAATATGGAGTGCGGAATCCCGATCGGATGGGTATTTTTCATTGCCCGGATCACTTCCTTCTCCGAGAAGACCTTGTTCCCAACGATGTTGATATGGCCGACTTTGACCTTAGGTCCTTCATCGATGTTGAAAATAACTTCCAGGGAACTCGGGGGAATGCGGCGGATGTCCGGTTCGACCTTAGCGAACTGGCGCCCGCGCTCGCCCAGCAATTCTTTCAACACCACCGCCGCGCGCTGCACCTGGTTCGGATCGTACTGGGACTCTACCGAAAGGCCGACCTTCCGCTCTTTGAACCGGTCGAGGATTTCCGAAACCGTGACGGATTTGGCGCCCTCGTACTTGATGAGTGCGGATCACCGGGCGCTCCGTAACTACGAATCGCACGATGATGCCCGTCGCGCCTGGTTCCGTCTCCAGCCGGATATCGTCGAAACGTTTGGTATTCCATAGAGCCTGGAAATCGCGGCGTAGCGTGTCTTCGCTATAGACGTCGCCTTTGCGGCTAACGATCAGCGCGCGCAAAGTCTCCTGCGGCACTCGCCGCGAACCGCGAAACTCGATGGCCTCGATTATGTTTTGATTTCCCACTACCGGTTTAGGGGGCGCCGTTGGGGAAGTCTGCGGCGCTTCGAAAGGAGGTTTTGCGGGCTGTGTCGGGGGTTGTGCAGGTGTTGCCTGCGCGGGAGGTTGCGCGGGCGCAGCCTGCGGGACGGTCTCGAACGGATTCGCCTTGTTTCGGAGGTTGGGCCTGCGGAGCGGGCGCCGGGGTGGACCCGCGCACCCTGTGCAGATTGACCGTTTGTTTGTGATTGGCTCTGCGCTGAAAGCGGCGGGAGTCCCCACACACTTATCAACACGGCCGTCAGGCTGATCAGCCTGAGAACTTTCATGAAGAGCCCAGTTTCCTTTCCACTTGCGCTGAATGGTTGGGACGTTCGAATGTCCCTGAACGTTCCTTATGCACGTCCGCGCGACTGCGACGAATCCTTTATTCTACCGGAAGTTACGGTGTACAACAATGTGGGGCTCCGGCACAGGTGAGCAACCCGGGCCACAAAACTGCAGAACAAACGCCCGGCCAACACTCTCATAATACTTGTTTTCTGAGCCGCTACTGTTAAGCAGTGGCCTGGCGGGGCGCATGGCCCGTTCCAGTCTCATCGAGGCAATCGGCCGGGTGCGCCGAAGCTTTCATTTTAGGCACACTCTAAGCGCACTTTACGCGGCCTTGGTTGTTTTCGCCGACCCATTTCCGCGTTGGAGTACATCCGCACGGGTGATGGAGATGCTGGATTTGTTGTTGATGTACTGCTGGGCGAGATCCAGGTTACGGCGGCCGGCGATCATGCGGTCGAGATTGTCAGTCGAAAAAACGAACCCTTCGTAACCGTCGTCGGCCGGATTCCATGGGATGTTCTTGTGCTCGAAATACATGCGAAGCTGGAGGGCGCTGTTGAGCCGTTGCACGGCCTGCTCGCGGCGGGGAACCTGGGTTTGTTGCAGGGTCTTAAGGGTCGATTGAAAGAGACGGTTGAGGCGCTGCTCGTAAAGGCTCCAGTTGAGGAGGAATTTGCATTCGAGGTCGCCGGTTTCGAGGGCTTGCTCCATGGCGGCGGCTTCGAGGCGGCGGAGGCGGACCAAACGCCACTGAGTCTCGGCGAGAGTGTTAACCATCTCGCACTCGGAGGGTTCGTCAGGCGCGTATTCCTTGATGAGGCCTTCGCGAAGCGCGTCGAATTCTTGCTGGCTTTCGCCGGAGAGGACGATGGTCTTGGCGAAGAGTCCGTGTTTCAGGGAGTTTTGCGAGGAGCGTTGTTTGCCTTCTTCGGTGCGAGGGCCGGTGGCGAGTGCTGTGGCTGCGGCGTTCATAGTTTCCTTTGTTTAAGGACGCTTTTGGCGTCTTTAAGTCCCAAGGTAGCAAACGCAAAATCGAAAACGTTCTCATGTATTTGGAAGTTATTGAAATTGAGGGAAATATTTCGCAAAAAGCGTTGTTACCGTTAAACGGCAATCCGGTTTACCGGTAGAAATATGCGGGATAAACCGAATTGGAGCTTTAACGGACGCATTTAATTTACTGGAATATACCACTTGCCCGTAACGGGTATATCGCCTCCCAGACCGCCGTATGGGAACACGATCCCGTTTCCGTGGCCAGCCTGAGGAGCAAGTGGGCCAGCCTGATCCGTGATCCATAGCCATGGGCCTCCAGGTCCACCAGCAGTCCGGACGAAACCGGCTTGGGCAGTACCGGTATCGTACCAGTCGCCAACAACAGGCACGTCACCTGTTAAGCCGCCGAAAGCGAAGCCCGTGTTTTGGACGTGCGCGCTCTGAAACGTGGCATTCGCGGCACCTTGGTCTGTGACCCAGAGCCAGGGGCCACCAGGACCTCCTGAGCTTCGAACATAACCGGCGTGGGCTGCAAGGCCTCCATACCAATTACCTGCCACGGGTACGTCACCGCCTCCCGCCAAGCCCCCGAAAGAGAAAACCGCGCTCGAACCGCTGGACTCGGCGTAGCCAGGCGCAGGCTGAACGAACATGCCGGTATATTGAGTATCCAATACCCAGAGTCCGTTACGATAGATGCCCACGGCAGCCCTGCCAATGCCTGCCCAGTCGCCAACTACCGGAATGTCGCTTGCGTTCTCACCTACTCCGGGAAAAACGAACGCGGGCGTATCTCCCGAATCGAAGAACCCGTTGTTATTGGTGTCGAGATACCATGTGTTCGTGGACGGTCGAAAGATGCCGATTTTTGTATAGCCGTCTCCGGTCCAGTCGCCCGAGACCGGGAGATCGCCGGGCAGGATGCCTCCCGGAATACCGTAAAGGGGACGATAGCGTCATCCGATGAAATGCCGTCGCCGTTCTTGTCCAACAGGAATGAGGTCTGACTGCCGCGAAAGTCGCCGACTTTAGCGCCGGCACCGTACAGCGTGTAAACTCCGCTGGCAGAGCCAACCGTGGGAGAGCCAATGTAAAGAGGCATTGTCGTGCAGTTGTTATTGCTCGGCTGCTCTTCCGCCCGCACGACTAGCAGGGAGCCATCTCCGGCGAGGAGAGAACTCTCTCTCAATCCGAGGACACTTTGATATGCTTGATTGCCTGCTGAGTCGTTTGTGGCGCACACATCCGACCACGTCTCCCCGATAGTTACATTTCCCGGCTGACTTCCGATGAAGGACCAAATGTCGTTGTAGATTGTTTTCGCAGCATCCGGAGTTGCCGATGCAGGAGCGTCACAGACCCATGCGCCATTGTAGACTGCGCTGCAAGGGTAGGCGTGAATGTCGGTCGCTTGCGTCGCCTGGACGTAGGGAATTAGTTCGTTCCAATGAGGAAGCCGTTGCCCATTGCAGCTAAGATTTCCATCTCCCGCAGTTCCACCCACTGGACCGAAGAGCATGCCGCGGACTGCAGCTTTCATTTCCGACTCCTCCAAAATAGTCGCCGAGTCGCCGAAAAAGGATGTGCAGTCTCCTGTTTTAGGGTCGCAGGATCCACAGGGTATTTTGAGGGATCATAGCTTTGAGTAGATTGCCCGATCGCGCCGGAGCTGAACCCGTGGTTGTGCAGCAGTCCTCCGATGATGTCATATACGGATAATTCGAGTTCATGTGTTGTCGAAGATGAGGCGCGCATATACGGGATTATTGTCTAATTGAGTTTCGTTGCGGAGATCGAACTCGCTCACATTGAACTTTAGCTTGCGCGGCTCCAAGAATCTTGTCGACCAGCGCTAACAATCCTGAGTTTGTGTCCCATCCCCAGAAAGACCCGCCGGAGGTGTGGGACTATCGAATACTGGTTGGGATCATCCTGGCCCAGAACGAGTCCTCAGTTGCATTCAGCTAAATCCGAATGGAAGCCAAGGGTATAGATACGCTGGCTTATACGTCCGGTTTGGCAACTGTGCTGCATGGGGGTCCGCCCTTGGAGGTCAGGGTCAAGCCAAAGCCTTTTGGTCGGAACTCCTGATGCACGTCCATTCTTGTGAGTTTCCGAAGGGACTGCTTCTATGATCGGCGTGATGGTAACGTTTGGGATATTGTACGTCGACATGTCTTGAAAAAGTTACGATAGGTGTGTTATCCAATCGGGATTGATGGCCGGAGTGGCGAAACCCCCGTTATCGATTACGAAGGGTTGGCTGAAGTAATCACCCGAAATGTAAAACCGATCCGAAGCCCTGTCACTCCTTCGGCATTGAAAGCTTGCAAGGCCCGCTGAACGCAGGACCGTAGGTCGCATCCATTAGGGCAGAAGTTTGTGTCGGAAATCGCTCACGTTAACATTCTTCGCGGTCCGTCATAATCGTCAACGAAGAACGTTGCCCAATTGAGTTCCGAGCTTTGCCGGGGAGATTCCGGGCGATATGCCTTGGGCGTTTGCGCGTTGAACGGCACCGCCGCATAGCAGAATAGTTAACGTCAGGAATTGCGTACGGACCATCGTTGTTCTCTTCATGACCTTTTTTCTCGCAGTAGCTTTCGCTAACTGTTTGCGTAAATGTACGTGATCGGGCCAACTACTTCGCCTACCTGCAATCGGATACCGAATGGCTGGATAAAAGGTGGCGTCGGAGCAGGGGGAAACTGAGCGGGCAAACGGAAATTTATCTGTGCTACCCCGAACACGAGCCCTGGAGGATAACCGGCATATAAGATTTCAAGGGAATCGTGGGCCAGAATCGAAACCTGAGGTGTACCATACGAACTGCCCTCAATAATTGTCCCGTCCTGAGGTGTGTCGATAGGGATCCCGAGGCCGCTCGCCCAGATCGTCACAATCGTCCCAGGACGCGCTGGATTGGCTGCGGAGTTCTCCGTGCCATCCTGGTTCAGAGCCGCAGCGTAGTACGATTCACGGTTGCAGTCCCTACGACAAAGATCGCAGGGCGAGAGGGCGGCGACGAACACCGAAGGGAAGGCCGTTGTGCCTTGAGGTCCGGTTACCGCAATCGATACGGAGACGGCGCCTGCGATCTCGTTCGGTACAATCGCGTTGATTTGATAAGGACTCGCGTAAAGCAATGGTGCCGGTATCCCATTGAATAGGACTTGGTAACCACCGAGCGTGCTAGTAACTTTGCCATCCGTCACCTGCGGTCCCAATGCTGTTGCCGGCCCTATGTTAGCGCCATAGAGCGTTACCAGTTCGGCCGGTGCTATCGTTCCTGAGGGCGCATTGTCAGCCGACCTGGCGATCAGCAGGGGCGAAGCCGGCCCTGGAACCGAAAGGAGAAGTGAGTCGAAAAGCCCAGGATCGCAAAACCTCCCGCCGGTATCGTCGTGATCGCTTGGCCGCTAATCGGCGCAGTAATCAGATCTAGAACAGACGACCCATCGGGAGCCAGTTCCGCGACATAAACGCACCAGTCACTCTTGAGGCGGTCGGACGCAGTCGGTAGGATCTGAGTGCGGCGACTCCCGGTGAGCCAGATATTGTTCTGCGAGTCATGGCTGAGAGAGCGCACGCGTCGCCTCCGAAATAGGTTGAGAAGAGACATTCGTTGGTAAGTGTTATCCAGTTTGCCACGAATCCAGCAGTCGATGATGCCGCCCGGGAAAGTAGGTTGTATGGCTCCCGGCGTCACCTTGAGGCCGTTTCCTGTCGATCCAGCTATTATCGGCGTTACCTGATGAATCGAATGCCATCGTCGAATGTATATTCCGTCGCTAGGACCTGGAAAATCCGGTTGTGGATTTACGCTCTGACGAAGCCAAACGCATTGAGTCTGCTTCCATCCGCGGAAAATCTCGCGATATAGCCGCTTGCCAGTGGCATGCAGTTGCACACCCCGGGACCTGTATTCGCCGGGAGGAACCAGGCGGTCGTCCAACCAGCAATCGCGATGTCCCCTGAAGTATCGAAAGCAATTGCGTTGGCCGCCGTCATCGCGGGATTCGCCGGAAAACAAATGCCACGCAATTACTGCGAAACAACCTGTGTCATCGCCTCCGAAATACGTGGAAAACAGAATTCGGCTGAAATCGGGCGCGAGCTTTGTCAGGTATGTATAAAGGGCCGCCGTACATGAAACCAGTGCCTGGAGGACGGGTCTGGTAGGCACCTGGGGTTACCGGAAAATCGGTCATGGGGTCGTTCCCGTGACGTAAATATTTCCAGCCTTGTCGATTGCCACCAGAGAGCCGTTCAGTTTAGATCTGAAAACCTCCATGCGGGAATTTGGACCCACCCAGTTCGACGGCTTGAATATTTCGTCAGTCCGTCGTCTAATCTGACGACAAATGTCGGCGGGCCGGCTATTGTGTGGGACGAATTGAGGGGTTGACGCAATGTTTGGAGTGTTTGTTGTCCCGACGACGACTAGATTGTCTTGCGGATCGACTGCTGCGCCAGATGGAACGTACCCTTCGCCGAAATCGAAGGAGTTCAGGAGGTTTCCGCGCGGATCAGTTTTGCTGGCGCGAATCGCCAGAGATCCATAGACGTCCTGAATGGATGAAACAATGAAAATGTTCCCCGCTGAGTCCGCGGCGATCGCGACGGACGTATCGTTGGAACCTAAACGGAGGTAATGAGTCTCGAAACCGATATCGGCGATAGCGGGAAGCGACGATAGCAATAGAAAATTCAGGGTGAAGAGCTTTAACATAGAATTACCTCAAGAGTATTGCGGATCTGCCAATCCTCACGCCATCACGGCACTGTCATCTGAAAGGTGGCCTGATCAGCCGCCCCGACGCGATCGTCTCCGATAACTGGTGAACGGGAATCGCGGCGTTCGAGCCATCGAGAACATGCAGGGAGCTGTTGAGGTATAGCCGCAGGGTGCTGTTCTTGGGCACCGCCAAGCCATATTGCCGGACGCCATTGGCAGCGCTGAGGAACTGCGGCGCCGCGTATTGAATGCCCTGCACTACGAGGATCTGAAAGTTAGGCGAAGCGGCACGCGCCGCGTATGCCGGATCGTGGATCTGTCCACGCAGATCATTTACCTTGAAGGTAAGAAATGAGCCGTTGACCACCTTGAGCGTCAGTGCCGGAGCGGAAGTCGCGGTGGAGAGGTCGACTCGCGCAGTTGTTTGGCCCCATTCGCAGGATCGCAGTTGTGTGTTCTTGGTCCCCCAGGCACAGACCCACCAGATGCTAGCGGGGAGACCGGTGATCGTAAACGTTCCGTTGGCCGCGGTGGTGACGAACGAACCGATGCTCGCGCCCCTTGATGTTATGTGCCCGAATTGATCGCGCGTAATAACTGGCGAGTTGTTATAAGTGACGCGCGCGCCGGCGACTGGAATTCCGGAATCGTCGACAACCAGGCCTGAAATGGTTGCGGTGGTTGTTGTGGCGGATATAGCCGGACCGGCGAAGGACAATGCCAGGATCGACAATCCGGCCAGGAGTCACCCCTTCCCGCCAAGCGTATCCGGGCATGAGGAGCGTGTTTGTTGCATATCGGGTGATCCTTCCGTGCGGCGCTCGCGATGGCAAACGCCATTCACGTTGATGCTGATGTTAGTCCTTAATAATGGCGAAGTCAATGGGTCTCTTTTATAGGATGTCTTTTTTTTATTTGGACTTCCTGTTCTTGGTACTGCTGCCAGGACCTCGTCTGGCAGCCGTAATATTAATGGGCTTAGGCGTTTATCAATTCCCATCGAGTTAGACCCTCGAAGGCGAGCTTTCAGCCAATCCATCGGGGGCCATCCCCGCCACTGGCGCTTTCGGCAGTTAGCGGTCAGCCTTTAGCGGTCAGCTAATAGCGCAACACCGCAGGCGCCCTCAAAGCCCACTGTGGGGCGCTTCAAACGTAAGAAGGTTCAACTCCGAAGCCCTGCTCGCGCCTAAGGATTTCGTCCACAACGAAATCGGCGGCACATGTCCCATGGCATTTCGCCGGCATGATCACCGGGCTCAGCGCCCGGCCTCCCTCACAGAATTCGTCATGGGTGTCGTAGCGCGATTCCGTGAACACGATGCAGCCATTCGCCATCAGAGAGAGGATTGATGGAGCGTTGCCCGCCATACTCTTCCCTCTTGAATGCATATTTGCGTTGGGAGACCAGGCGCGCCCGCGATCACCCGCTCGTAACCGCCGTCATTCCCGCCTCCGAATTTTTAGACGATCTTGAGACTGAGCCGGACACCGCTCCGCGATTTACTCGTGGCCATTAGTAGCCCAGAAGCCATCCTCTACCGGGGCGGGCCGCTCGACAAGCTGCTCCTCGACGGCAGCCGGCGGGGCTTCTTCCTCGATGACATCGACGAGCATCGGAGCGCGCTCCTGCAGCAGGTACTCTGTCGCTTGGACCATCGGGTCGGCATGAAACCTTCGCTTCATGGGACCGTCCAGCACGGTCTCGCCTATCGCCAACAACACCATGCCCTGATGATGCGCCATCCACTGGCGCACCACAGTGACGCCGGAAGTGAAGTCGGCAGCCTCATACAGGCCATATCGTCCCGACCAGCCTCGGTCCGCCATTTCCCGCAGATTACGCGCCGCGGCATCGCGATCCGTCATTAATGCCAAAGCCGATGCGTAGGGCGCAATCACCAGATCTCCGCTCTGCCGCTTGGCCCCTAGTACGGGTACTCCGAAGGCGTGATACCGGTAATCTTGGGAACCGTCAGAGGTCGCGCAGGCCGATTCCGAAATGCCCCACGGCACACGGCGCTCTTTGGCGTAGAGTCTTTGGATGCGGAGCATGCCTTTCAGACTTTCCTCCAGTAGCGTTCCACTCCAGACACGCAGGAATATCGACGGCATCAGGTACTCGAACATCGTGCCGCTCCAGGAAAGCAGCGTCCGATGTCCGCGGTAGGCCGTCATTTTCCGGCCGAGATGGAACCACGATTCACGGGGAATCTCCCCTTTGGCAATCGCCACGAAGACGGCCGTGCGCGCTTCCGATGCCAATAGATCGTAGTAGGCTGAATCAAGTCCGCCGCGCTCGTCCCCGTGGCCCATCTTATAGCCGATGTGCAATAGCTTGCGCTTTTCGTCGAAGAGAAAGCCAAATCTCATTTCCTCAACGAGGCCGGCGCATACGGCCGCGTGCTCCTGGAGCTTCGCGACCTCACGCGCAGCGTGTTCGCGCGCTGCCGGAATCACAATAAGCAGCCGCTCCAGTAACCGGCAGATATTCCCTGAAACCCGCGCTCCGGCGGTTAGAATCGTTTTGATCTCACTCTCCACCTGATTACACTGATGCGCAACGCCGCTCATGGCCGGAACGCGACTCAATTCCGTCATGAGCGCGGCCAACTCGGCTCTGGCGGCGCACATTCGCAGCGGTTCTTCGAAGGGAGCACCCAACCAGGGCGCAAGGGCGCACAACTCGTCAAGCGATGCTCGAATCCGGGCGGCCAGAGAGTCATACCAGTAGCGAACGTCGCCAGTACCCGGTACATGATTGCCCAAGCGTACGCATAGTGACTCCGCTTCGCTGAGCAATCCTTCCCAGTGAAACAGGTCGCCGGGAGCGGCATCCAGCACTCGCAATAAAGACGCGATCAGCCGATGCGCCTGCATATTGCGATGCTCGTCCGCCAAGGAATCCCGCAGCCGCAGGATATGGGTCCGCAGACCCTCGATAGTTAGGTCCGAGATTACTGGAGATTCCAATGCTTCGAGCGACGCCTGCTTAACAGCGATCAAAGCCGCGGCGAGATTCCCGCTGTCCACCGTCGATACATACCGCGGAGGAAGCGCCTGCAGAGTGCGCGTATCGTACCAGTTATAGAAATGTCCGCGGTGCCGCTCCATTCGCATCATCGCGCGCAGAATCCGTTCGGTTCCGGCAGTCATTTCCCGGCGTGTGAGATATCCGAAATCGCGAGCGGAGACCACCGCAGCCAGCTGCAATCCCAGATTGGTCGGCGAAGTTCGCGCGGCTCGGACATTTCCCTCTTCGCGCAGGAAATCCGGGATCAATCCGTTTTCTTCCTCAGTTGGAAGTTCTGCAAAGAATCGCCAGGTCTGCAGCGCCGCATCGCGCAGAAAGGGTTCGTGATCCTGTTTTTGGCTCTCGCGCCGGAACGGTCTTCCATTCAACCACATGGATATCCAAGGCGACACGATCCATAGCGCCGCTACCAACACCGCACCG
Source organism: Terriglobia bacterium (assembly GCA_963767545.1). Lineage (GTDB taxonomy): Bacteria > Acidobacteriota > Terriglobia > Bryobacterales > Bryobacteraceae > CAVVFX01. The sequence continues at coordinate 64,560 of CAVYEV010000012.1, read as the reverse complement.
TCCATCCGCGGACCAGGCACAAATAGAAACAGAATCACCGCTAACAACGGAGCCGCGAAAAGGTATTTGTCGACCAGACTCGCCTTCCGCACACTCCCCGACTCCACCGCCGCCATGCTCTCCCACTCCAGCAGATTGCGCTTGAAGTGGAACATGCGCGCGAGCGTCCGCACGATCGCATCGCCCATCAGTAGCGCCTGATGGAATAGAAACGCAATCGTCAACAGCGCGTCCAGATGGACTTGCGCAAAGCGGAACATGGCCTCGCGCCAGTAGGATAACCAGAATCGCGGCTGCGGCACTCGCAGAATGCGCCAGAGAAGCTCTACATAGGCCGGCGCAGCCAGCGCGGCAAACACGCCAAGCGTCCACCAGAAAGCCCCGCCGGGTAGAACATAGAAGCTCGCGATCAGAATAGCCGTCAACGATAACTCAAGCAAGCTCCGCCGCAGGTTATCCGCTATCTTCCACCGCGAAAGCGTCGACAGCGGATTGCGCTCTCGTCCAACTCCATTTGGCGCCGGCACGCGATGAAACAGCCACGGCATGATTTGCCAATCGCCGCGGACCCACCTGTGCTTGCGTTTCGAGTAGGTTTCGTAAGCCGCCGGATAATCGTCGATCACCTCGACGTCAGTGACCAGCCCGACGCGCGTATACTCGCCTTCGATCAGATCGTGGCTAAGCAGCGCGTTATCCGGAAAGCGTTTTCCGGCCACGGCTTCGAAAGCGCGGACATCATAGATGCCTTTACCGGTATAGCTGGCTTGTCCATGTAAATCCTGATAAACATCGGAGACAGCGGTCGTGTACGGATCGAATCCCACTTGCCCGCTATAGATCCGGGCCAGACGCGATCGAACGGCCGACTCCATGCTGATGCTCACGCGCGGTTGCAGAAGCCCATATCCCTGGCGCACGATTCGGCGCGAGGGATCGATTACCGGACGATTCAACGGATGGGCCATGTTGCCTACCAGCTTCCGCGCTGTTTCGAGAGGTAACTGCGTATCCGAATCGAGCGTGATCACATAACGGATGGTCGGCAGTACTGAGACATCGCCGAAAATCGCCGAGAATTCATTGTCCTCGCCAAGGAGAAGGCGGTTGAAGTCGACCAGCTTTCCGCGCTTCCGTTCGCGGCCCATCCAAACCTGCTGAAGCTCGTTCCACTGACGGTCGCGATGGAACAGATAGAACGGCTGAACTCCCTCGGCGGCGTAACGATCGTTGAGCAGGCGGAGGCCTTGCCGGCAAAAATCCAGAATGGCGTCCTGTTCGTCGCGTTGCTTTGCCGCATCGGGAAAATCGGTCAGCAACGCGAAGAACAGATTGGCGTCGCGGTTGGCGAGGTAATGAATTTCAAGGCGCTCCAGCAGCTTTTCCACGATGGGTTTGGAGAGCAACAGAGTTGGGATGACAACGAACGCGCGATGCTGCTCCGGAATACCGCTTGAGAAATCCATGCGCGGCAAACGCCGCGGAGGAACCAGCAGGTTAACGAGCGGATTTACAATGGAGGCGCTCACCTGGCTCGCGGGAATCAACAACAACGGCAGCAACCATAGCGGGATGCCCGGAAATGCGCGATAGACCGCAAACATCAATAACACCGCGACCAGCGTCCCACCGCCTAAATAGAAAAAGTTGGGCCACCGGTAGATTGTATGCTGGAAATGCGCGCGAAGGGTCTCCCGATAACGCGCGGCCTTCTTCAGTTCCTTTGCGCCGCAACTGATCAGATAGTAGCCGACATGAGCATCCGCCTTGCGCGCAAGTCCGATGGCCAGTTCCGCAACTTCAATCTCATTGAGGCGGCCACGCCGGGCGATCTGTTCCACTTCGTGCCGATACTGGTCGCGCGTTTCGAAATCCATTCCCGCATACACGCCTGCCGGATCGCCGCGCAGAATCGCTTCTATAGGCGAAACCTCTTCGATGAATTCACGCCACGATACTTGTTCCAGCGCGTGCAAAGCTGCAATCGGACGCTCAGCCGATCTCATACCCGCCAGGCCGGCTATGTCTTCAAGCAACGCCAGTTTGAGCATCAAGCCGAAAGCCCATAACTCGCCGAGTTTGAGGTAAGTGGATTTCTGATACTCGATCAGGAAAGCGGCCAGGTTTTCGATTTTTAAATCGGAGACCTGAGTCATAGCCTCGCGCGCCAACCCATAAACCCGCGGGCGGCCGTTGATGCTCGGTAACTCGCGATAATATCGCTGAGGAATTGACTCTCTTACATCTCGCAGGGCCGACATCAACTCGGCGTAATGATCTCGAATCCACGCGTCCCGGCCCGCAGTCTGACGAAACCGCCGCTCAATGTCCTTCAGGGTATTCTCGTTCCTATCCTTGTGAAACATAGGTCACCGGTAATTGGCCGCCTGCATCTCGAACAACCTCGCGTAACTCCCACCCCGATCGATCAACTGCTTGTGCGTCCCCTGCTCCCGCACCCCGCCCATTTCAATTACGACGATGCGGTCCGACATCCGCACGGTCGAGAAACGGTGCGAAATCAGTACCGCGGTTTTGCCGTTCGTCAACTCCGCGAATCTCTTGAACACTTCGAATTCCGCGGCTGCGTCGAGGGCGGAAGTCGGCTCGTCGAGAATCAACACTTGCGCCTCGCGGAGATAAGCCCTGGCCAGCGCAAATTTTTGCCACTCGCCGCCGGAGAGATCGACCCCGCCTTCGAATCTGCGGCCGAGCATCTGATTCAGATCCTCCGGGAGTTTTGCGATCACATCATCAGCCTGACTCTTCAACGCGGCTCGCCGGAGCGATGCGTCGTCGTCAATCAGTTCAATGCGCCCAACTGCGATGTTTTCCCGCGCCGGCAGGTCATAGCGCATGAAGTCCTGGAAGATTACCCCGATTTCGCGATGTAAATCATCCACGTTATAATCGCGCAGGTCTACGCCATCTAGAAAGATTGAGCCGGAGGTAGGATCGTACAATCGGGAAAGCAGTTTGACGAACGTTGTCTTGCCTTGGCCGTTCTCACCTACAAGCGCGATGCGCTCTCCCATGCCGATTCGAAAGTTGAGATTATTCAGCACCAGTCTCGAGGAGCCTGGGTAATGAAAGCAGATGTTGCGAAATTCGAAGCCTTCCCGTATCGGCCGCGGCGCGGGGATCGCATGAGGACGCGATTGAATTCGGGGTTTGACAGCGAAGAATTCGAGCAGATCGCTGAGGAACAGCGCCTGATCCGCAATGCTTGAAAAGGTAGAGAACAGCATTTGGATCTGACTGGTACAGCCAGCCAGGGCGCCAGCAAGAAATGTCAGGTCCCCGACCTTCATCTCTCCGCGTAAAGCCCTGAAAACCAGCAGCGCATATGCGGCATAATAGCCGAAGGAACCGACTACGCCGAGAAGGGACCCCCATCCGAGGCGCCGCCGCACGAGACTCTTGTTCTTCTGAATCACTTCGCCGGTCAACCGGTCAAACCGCTCACTCAGATAACTGCCCAAGCCGAAAACTTTAAGCTCTTTCGCGCTTTCTTTGCTGGTTCCCAGGACGCGCAGATAGTCCAACTCGCGTCGCACGGGCGTGAGACTGTGTGCCAGGTTGTATCCGAGGAAAGCGAAGTGGCTCTCCCCGAGGAACGCCGGAATCACGCAAACCACAAGCAGCAGAAACAATAAGGGAGAGTACAGGATGACTCCCGCCGAAAGAGATATCAGTGTTACGATTTGCTGCAAAAGCCGGCCCGAGCGCATTAAGCATGCCGATCCGGTCGGTAGCCTGAACGCGCGCGCGCTCCAGTTTGTCGTAAAACAACGGATCTTCAAATGATTGCAGATCGAGTTTCGCCGCATGGGACATGATGCGCAAACTGACCTCGCGCATGAACTGATCGGCGATTCGAGCGTCGGTATAATCGATCGCCCGTCCGAAGACATTCCCTAGAACGGCGAGAAGGAACTCCAGACCGAGTAGAATCCACATACCACCGTCTGCACCGATACCGTGGTGCTGGATGGCCGCCACGATTCGGTCGATGATGAGTTTGCCGACCCACAGCATTCCCACAGGCACCAAAGCGGTAGCGAGCCGCAATATAATCCCGGCTGTCACGAGTCCAGGACCCGCATGCCAAACGAGTTTCAGCACGGGCGGCAAGTTCTTGAGTGCAGCGGTACGCTCCCGCCAGGAGCGGAGTTGCTGTGTTACAGCGGACAACATGATATGAAACGGACGGGTGACTGAAGGGAGTCTGTCTCGAGACCCTACAACGATCAGCGATATGTCAGCAAGTTATGGGCCACGGCTACGTCTTATCTATTCGACAGGCAAGTCATAAGAGGATGTCTTCCAGATCATTCGAGTACCGGCGGGCAGAACCATTCGATTGCCGGTAACGGAAAGCGTCCCGATTCCCGGTAGACCGCCGAATCCTGGCAGATCCTTGGTCGCGACTCGCTTGATTCCCTCCGAACCGGGCTGGGGAATGATCTTTTCAAATTGCGCAAAAAACCGCGCTGTCTTACCCTCGAATTCGATCTGTGTAAACTCCAGCTTAGCAAGAACGTACGGCCAGCCTTCGAGATGTTGTTCTATCCGGCGCAAACGTCCAGAAACCAAGGCATCTTTGTGGACCACGATTTTACCTTTGTGTTTGGCATCGGCATCCACTCTGCCAGTGATGGGATCGCCGGTAGCCGCTTTATCGGAATCGATAGGAGTCTCCAGGCTGATTGTCAATTGCAATCCGCCAGGCAGCTCAACGTCGCGTGTACCCTCGGATTTCCCGGCAGCGTCGTTAACCTCGCCGAACGATATCGTCGTTTCCACGCCGTATTCCCTACAATGTGTAAACGACAATTCATTGAGGCTCTCCCATCCACCGTACTGGCGCATCGATAGCTCCCCGCTTTGCGGTAAAAGCGCGTCGGAGGCTCCGATGCGAACCCAGGCATAATCGATTCGATCGCCTGAGCGATCGACGCGCAGATACGCTGGAATCTCATCGGCGACAATGTTCAGACGAACCGCATCGAAGGTCTGCGGATCGGCCCAGAAAGATCCGTGATATCCGACAGTGGCATTGCCCCAACTCGTCTGGATATTGTAGCCACTCACCAACTCCGAAACTTTAAAATCGAACCGAAGCAAAAGTTTCCCATCCAGCTTTTCCTCGCCGATGAAGTTATAACTGGCAACATTGGAGGTAAACACATCATGAGCGAGGAGCGAGAACAAGCCATTTCCGATCAGTCCACCGGCGCCGAGTTCATGGAGTGACATCTTTCGGAAATCATGGTTTCCGGGCAGAGCGAACAGCTCATCGCCATTGACCTCCGCAACTTCAAACCGGACGATATCGGCGCGGCGGAAGGGCACGGACTTACCCGGCACCGCGATGATCATCGACGGCGGAGCGCGCCTGGTCCTCGCCATCGTTTCGAGGCAGGTGTAATTGGGCACGCGCGCGAGGTTCTGCTTCATCCGCGCCTTTACGTTGCGGAGCAGAACCAGATCACGCGGCAGTTCGGCCTGCCAGGCGGCGGCGGGAAATACGGCAATTCCCAGCGCAAGCGCGATGCTGCGAATGATGTGCGGCAACTGCTCTATGATAGCCGCAGAATCGGTGGCTTTATCGCCAGACGAGGCGCGCGCTACGCACCGGAGCCGGCATCTCTTTCCCGGGCTTGAGCGCTTCCCACAAAATGCGATTCAGTTCATCCGGATCGGCGCGGTCGAAATCCGAGAAGTCCAGCTTGCGCGATGCGCTGTCACCGGGACCGCCTTTGGGATTGCGCGCCTCCAGATCGGCGGTCTCGGGCAGTGCTTGAATCACGGCCAGGTCCGGCTGGCTGGTGAACGAGTTGTACATCGGCGTGGCGAGCTCATCGAACTGGGTCATCGGCGGCAGACCGAGAATCAGTTCCATGGTGCGAACCATCGACGCAGTCGTATACATTGTGCTGTCGAGCGCCTGGCGCTTCACCCAAGGTGAAATCAGTAGGCCGACGGTGCGGTGCGCGTCTACGTGATCGGGACCATTCTGCGCGTCATCTTCAATAACAAAGATTGCCGTCTCGGGCCAGAACTTGGAGCGGCTGACTGCCTCGACAAGTTTCGCGAGTCCCAGATCGTTACTGGCAACATGCGCGACCGGTGAGTACTTTTCGCCAGCCAGTCCTTCAGTATGGTTCTCGCCGAGCGACATGATCATGAATTGCGGCCAACTCCCGGTCTTTTCCGCTTGATGCAGTTCGTTGATAAAGTAATCAACCCGATGGTAATCGCGGTCCACGAACGGCTGCCGCGGCCAGTCCTTCGCGACGTGTCCGAGGAGCGTGCCTTTCAGATCCATAGTCGGGGTAGTCTCAGGCGATGACTCAACAATGCGGCCCTCGCCATAACTGCGGAAGGTAACTCCGTTGCGCCGACAGTTATCCCACAGGTAACCTGCAGGCGATGCGACCAGCTCAGGTGTCGCCTTCGGTTCGCCTCGTTTGCTGTAGCTGTTGGTCCAGGCCTTCTGCGTGAAGTCGGTCGCATACGCGGCATCGCACCATTGATGCCCATCTTCCGACACTTCACCATTGCAGTAGAGATTGTCAAGAGTTACAAAATGCCGCGCCAGCGCATGGCCATTCGGCGTGACGTCTTTGCCGAAGAGCGTGATGGTTGGATCGCCGTTGCCGATTCCGAGATCGCCAAACACCTGATCATAGGTGCGATTCTCCCGAATGATGTAGACGACGTGCTTGATTTTCGAGAACACGTCACGCTGAATCGCCTGCGCCGCCTCTGGTTCCACATCCTGCTTCGGCATGGGGACGTTGCCGAGCACCTGTTTCGTGTAAGCTGACAGACCGCGAGCATCGGGAACATCGACTACCGACACGGCTCCACTTAGCACGCCGCCGATGTAGTCGTAGGGCTGCTTGGGATTAGGGAACGGGCGCGGATAGTCGGTCTTCATCGGAGAGTTGGCGCTGAAACTGAGTCCCTTCGCTGTGCCGACGAACAACTTGCGGTCATCGGGCGAAAGCGCGAGAGCCGTTGGATACCAACCGGTCGGGATAAAGCCCAGCGTCTTCGAATCGTCCTTCTTCGAGATGTCGATGACTGCGACGTTGTTGTTGTCGGCGTTGGCCACATACAGGCACTTGCCATCCTGCGAGATCGCCAGCGCGTCCGGTGTTGAGCCGACCAGCGCTTTCGGGTCAAGCGATGTTTTGATCGTCTCGACCACCTTTCCATCGTCAATCACACTCACGCTGTTCGATCCCGAGTTGGCGACGAAGAGCCTGTCGCCGCTCCATACCATTTCATTTGGATGGCTGCCGGTATTGATGTGCGCGCGTTCCTTCAATGTCTGTGGGTCGAGCAGGCTTACAGATTCGCCGCCCCAGTTCGAGACCGCGAGTACGCTCCCATCCGGCGAAAGCTCCGCTGAATACGGGCGAGGACCCGTTACGGCGGAGATCTGTGTAGAGTAGCCCTGACCCGACAGCCTGAAGACTTTGTTCGCGTTGATTTCGAGGACGTAAAGCACCCCGTTTCTGGCAGTCACGCCTGAGATGAAGTAGCTGCTTTCCGAGACGCCTTCAATCGGGACTGGCGGCTGTAGCGTCAGGCGGCCTGCGCTGTAGTGCAGACGCAGAACCGGCTTCCCGACCAAGGCCATAACCTCCGGTGCGATCTTATGCTTGAGTGCCGCGGCGCCTTTCTCGTAGCCCGGTTTGGGAGTCCCGCCGGACGATATGAACACTGTGCCGGATGCCGGGTCGAGCGACATGCCGTCCCAGTTTTTGCCGATATCGAAGCTCTGCTCCAGCTTCTCGGTTTTAATGTCGATCACGTTGACGTCATGATCGTGCCATCCGGCTGTATTGACCAGCAGTTTGCCATCGCCGGTAACGATCATCTTCATGGGCAGATCGCCGGGCAATTTGATATGGCGTCCCGCGGGCGTTACCCGCCAGCCGTTAGGAAGCACCATCTTTCCATCGGTTGTCAGACGATCGGGCAGCACGTACTTGCGGAGTTGAGTCGTGCGATCGGCGATCAGTCCGGCCACGGAAACGATGGCCACTCCGGCGGCAGCATACAGATATCGGCGTTGCATAGAGGTTAACAGTCAGCTTATCGCATTATTGTTGCGATGAAATGAAGAAGCGGCGTCTAAACGCGACTCGGCCACTTAATAGATGCCTTCACACAAGGGCCTCTGCTGAGTTTCGAAGAGCGCCTCACCTAAGTTCGCGGGGAATGCCGCCCAAGTGGATTGCGGCACGCACGCGCGTTTGGCGGGACCTATTGCGTGGAGCACCCTTGAGCATGTGGAGGTTGCTTCTAATCACTCCATCACCTGGCCCCCGTCGTGGGTCGCTGATTGATTCTGAGTCCATACTCGGCCACCGGCGGACTGACTCAACAAACACTCGCGGGTTCGAGCTGCGGTCAGCGTGAGGCGCGTTCTCGACGCATCTTTCCTGAGGGGCCATGATAGCCTGCTGCGACGTCAGTTATTTCCGCCCACTTTTGGAGTTCTGGCGGATCAAGGCGTTTCCATGATCGCAGCTTGCATTCCGCCAAGAGCGTGAGGTCGGCGCTTCTCGGGTTTGGCGGCGGTTTAATGCCGACTTGGTGCGGTAGGTGCGGGTAGAATTCGTACGAGAGGATGTCGGCTGCTTGCAATGGCGTACAGCTTTTGGTCGCAAACGTTAGTGATTCGAGCTGGAGTTCTTCGCGGCTCTTTCGATCTGCGTGGTTCCATTCGAAGACTTTCTTCACTTCGCCTGCTCCTCGTGCTCCTTTCTCAAAGACGTAGGCGATGCTCGCGGACGGATACTGCTGTTTAAGGAGCTCGGCGGCCTCCATGAAGCAGCACGTTGCTGCGATTCCGTATGCGCCTCCGGCAAAGTGTTTGGCGCGCTTCGTGAAAGTTTGATCGAACTCCTTTTTCGGGATTGCATAGCCGACGCTGCAGATGGGGTGCGTGTTGATGATGGTGGCGAGCCTTGCGAAGCGGAATCGTCGGTCTTGGTCGGTCCAGGTGTTGTAGGGTTGCTTGGCTCGGCTGGAGAATTCGGTCATGTGGAAGTGGGGGAGTCCCCCTTCCTGCAGTGCTCCTGACCATTCTTGGTCGAACACTGTCCATTGCTCGGCGGTTGAAACGTAGCCGGCAACGCTGACCGCATCCGAATCGTCGTGCGTGCCACTCTCGTCGAAGTAGCCGTAGAGTACCATTAGTCGGTCAGATTTCCGTGAGCAAGAGAATTCGTTCGCTTTGCTTGCTAGTGCTACATTTGTCCCTGATGCTCTCTTCTTCAGTGAGGACGTAAAGGTTGGAATCGCAGAGGTAGAAGAGTTGCTGGTTATCGATCCAATCACCGTCGTGTTTTGTCACGTTGTAGCTGGGACCGGCCATCGCTGTCCGAAAAGTATGACTTTGAAATGCGTACGCTGCGCTCAATCGGTTTCCGAGTTCTTGGCTTTGCGGGGGCGTGAGGTTAATTTCTAATCCTATTCCAATACGGCGAGCCCATTCATCGCGGTCAGGGAAGGTCTTTGTTCCGTCGATGGCGAGCTGTAGCCATTCACGGTGGTTTGCCTTGCCTTCATTTTGCTGGATCGCGATTGCCTTCGGGTCGAGCCCATACGTTGCCCGGCGGTTGGGAATGCGGACGTGCCGTTGTTCGAGTTCGTAGCGACTGCCGGCATGCAAGACGGCCTTGATCCACAATCGGAAGTGGTTGGGGTTAAAGGCGGGAAGGCTCGACTGGATGCCGAGAACGGTGCGAAGAGCAAAGTCACCTGGAAAGCGGAGAACGGTTGGGGTTGTTTCGTTCCCGGTTGCTGTTCGCAGTTTCCGTTGGTCTTTTGCCAAGTGTTCGTCCGTCTTCGCGCCAATGACGCCATTAAGAATTTCGATCAGTGTTTCCGGGGATACGACGATACGATAGCTCTTGCGCAGCGTCGCTTGAATACGGTGGATATCGTAGGTTCGCGTGTCGAACGTCAGTTTCTGTGCAGCGTTCGTGTCCATCATGAGCTTGGGTTTCGGCATGTTGTCGTGTAAGGAGTGGGTGCTCACCTGCTCTCGACGCTGAGCTAACACGTGTTTTCAGTCAGTGTCCTCGCAACTATCGACGTAGCCGATCGCAATCAGAAGGCGCGTTACTTCGGCGATGGCGAGCATTAGTTCTGTCTTCGTGATGGCGCGTGCGTGCATCGTGCACAACCTAACAGGTCCAAGTCGATGAAGGGACTCCCGCACGCTTTCCGGGCGGTCGAAGGCTTCCTGAAATACCTCTTGCCAGTTGTCTAACGACAAGTTGGCCAATCTGATGTTGGCTGCAGGATGTCTGAGCGAAGTTCGCAACCGCCGCGCAATACAGGGGACAGATGACGCTCTGTGGCGAAGATTCATTGAGGAGGTGATCCGGTATGATCGCTCTGACCTGCCTTACGGATCTATTGAGGTCTTTGCCACTCGAGAGAAGGCCGTTGGGCTGATCGCATTCGCATGGCGGTTGGGAAAGGCCCGAGATTGGTTAAGATCGGCGGCGGAGAGCGACGCTGATTCGGAAATAAGGGCACACGCGGTTCGAAACCTGGCGGGGGGCTGGACGTACGATGCCGAAACCTTGCGTATCCTAAAGAAATGTGCGGGCTCTGATGAAGAGTGGAACGTACGCATAGCGGCGATTCGAGGAGTTGGCGGGGCACTGGACGGACGATGAGCCAGAACGTATCTATCGCTCAAAAAATGCGCCCTCTGCCGATCAAGAGTCCCTCGTACGGTGCGGGGCGGCGGTCCAGGAATTAGTGCGGGGATGGAAGAAGGATGCCGAGATGCTACCCTGGCTGAAAAAATGCGTCGGCTCCAGTCGGCATCCCGATGTCCGGATGACGGCGGTCCAGGAGCTGGCACTTGGCTGGCACAATGATCCGGAGACACTCCGATCGTAAAGGAATGCGCGCACGCCGATGAACATGCGCAGTGCGGAGGGTGGCGGTTCAGCAGTTAGGCGCGGGTGGGAAGGACGATGCCGAGACTCTCGTCTTGTCCTGAAGGAACGCGCGCGCTCAGACCGGCATCAGCCGATCCGGGAGGGCGGCGGTCCAGGATGGCGCAGGGCTGAAAGGACGATGCAGAGACGCTGCCACTCCTGAAGGAACGTGCCTGCTCCTGACGAAAGATACGACGTACGGATAGCGGCGGTCCAGGAATTGGTGCGGAGTTGGAAAGATGACTCCGAGACGCTATCGATCCTGAAAGAACGCGCACGCTTCGATAACCACGCCGATGTAAGGTGAGGCGGCGACAAGGATTTGGCGCGTGGTTGGAAGGACGATCCCGAGACGCTGTCTTTCCTAGGGAATGCGCGCTCCGATAAGAGTCGCGCTGTGCGGATGGCGGCGGTTCGTGAGTTAGCGCAGGGCTGGAAGACGATCCCGAGACGCTGGCTATCGCTGAAGGAACGCGCATGGTCCGATGAAACCAGCTTTGTACGGGCTGAGCGGTATGGATGAGTTGGCGCGAGGCTGGAAGGAGATGCGCGCCAACCAGGCTCTTCTGGAGGAGCGAGCGCGATCCGATGCAAACAGCGCTCTGCGGAACGAGGCAGCCGCGGCATTGGCGCGTTAGATCGGTCGGAGCCGAGCCTGCGGATGTCGGGGACTTCGACTATCTGTTACTCCTCGCGGGATTTCCCGTACGGCCCTGCGCAGGGCAGCGACCATTTGACTGTGGGTCACCAGTTCCAAGACGGCGGGCGCTCTCGCGGGTCTTGGGCAGCTTTTCCATCAGCCAGTACACCGGTAACAGGGCGTAGGGCCAGCGATGGCCCGGACCCAGCACATACCAGGGCCGCAGATCGTCGCATTCAGTCCGGCTTCCTCGATGAGTTGCTCGCCTCGCGTCCGCACTGCGATGTAGTCCTTCATCACGGGCGCGGGATGCGCAACGCTGACGTAGATGAAGTGGCGAATCCCGGCGTACTTCGCCGCGGCGACTGCGCTTTCGATGCTCTTCAGATCGATGTCGCGGAACTGCTGCCCTTTCCCGGGACCAGGGTGCGCAACGCCCACCAGATGAATGAATGTATCGGCGGGCGCTACCTTCTCCTGATAACTGGCTGCATCGAGTGCGTTGCCGATCACCGGCGCGCATCCCGCGGGCAACTTCGCTTCGGAACCCGGCCGCGCGAGCGCCCGGACGTTGTGACCGTCCTTAAGCAATAACTGGATCAGCGGCCGGCCGATGTATCCTGTGCCACCGGCAACGAAGACATCCATCAGTCCTTGATCATACGCCGCAAATGCGTCATCCGCTCCCGAAGATCTTCGGTAGCGTCCTGGATCTGGTTGGTGTCGAAGATGACCCGGGGCGTGAGGAAGATCAGCAGTTCCGATCGGCTGGACGTGTAGTGCTTGGTGCCGAACGCGCCGCCGATATAGGGGAGCCGCGAAAGGAAGGGGATGCCGCTGTTGGTAACGCCGTTATTCTCCTGGATGATGCCGCCAATCGCGATGGTGTCACCGTCCTGCACCGTGACTTGAGTGCTGACGGTGCGCTGACTGAACGAGGGCGATTGGATGGCCGCGCCCGCCGATGGGTAGTTGGGCTGGCTGAACTCCTGGTTGATCACCAGCGTGACGACGCCGCTCGCGTTGATGCGCGCGACGAGGCCCAGGGTCACGCCCGTGCTGCGCGAGCCGATGGTGTTGGCGAAGAGCGAACTGCCGCTCGATTGAATTCCGGTCACCGCCTGCGACTGGAGGACCGGCACGTCCACGCCGACGTTGATGGCCGCCGGAATACTATCGGTCGCGATGATGCTGGGCGAGGCGATCATCTTGGTGTTGGTGGAGAGATCGGACGCCGTAATCGCCATCAGCAACTCACGGCTGCGGCCGGTCAGAAAGCCGGCGCTCAGCGAAGCCCCGGCGCTAGTAGCCTGGCCTAGAAACTGGGCTGTCAAGCCGCCCGGCGCAGTCGGATTGTTCTTGTTCTGCAAGTAATACTCGACCCCGTATTGCAGGTCGCCAGAAAGGTCGACCTCGTAGATCTTGGCGTCGATCAGGACCTGGCGCGGGGCGACATCGAGCTGCGCGAGGAGCTTCTCGATCTGCGCCCATTGTTCGGGAGTGGATTGGATGAGCAGCGTATTGTCATATGGGTTCGGGATGATGCGCGGCAGATGCTGCCGCCTCCCATGCCAGCGCCCGCGCCGAGGTAACGGCCGGTCAGGTCTGGCGAACTACCGAATCCGCCGCCCATGCCCGCTCCTGCGGGTAGCGTGCCGCCTGCGCCCATGGCACTAGCTCCGCCCGCTGCAGGTTGCGCGCTCGGCGATCCCGGTATCCCCGCTGCGCCGCCGCTGGGTGAGCCAGCGGCCCCGAAACCGCCGGTGTTGGCTGCGCCGAGTCCGGAGCCGTAGGAATTCGATGGCGAACCGAGCATCCCGTTGGGACTCAGGCCGGTCGAATTCAGGTTTCCGTACTGACTTTGACCGTAGCCTGGGAAGCTTGAAGCTCCGGAGCCGCCGTAGAGCTGCGATATGGCCGCTCCCAGGATCTCCGCGCGGCCATACTTCAGCCGGTATACGTGGTTATCGACCGAGCCAACCGGAGGTTTGGCCGGGATGTCGAGCTTGGCGAGCCATTCATCGACTTTGGCGAACGTGCCGGGATTGGGCGCGACCGCGATGATGGTGTTGATGCGGTCGATGGGGAGAAACTTGACGCTGCCGCCCTTTTCGGAGAGTGCGTAGGCCTTGAAGATGTTCTCCAGTTCTTTAGCGAGATCGCTGGGACGTCCATTGCGTGACAGTGTACGAGTGGACTCGCTGTCCGGCGAACGCGTCGCTGTCGAACATAGCGATCAGTTCCATGGTGCGGCGCATGTTGCGGCTGTTGTCTTCGAGGATGATCAGAAGATTCGCGGGATCGTAGGGGTCATCTTCGCGCCTTCGCCGTTGAAAGGCTCGAGGATTTTCGCCATCTCGCTGGAGGTGACGTACTGCAGAAAGACCAGATTCAGAACCAGCCGTTCGTCGTCGGGAAGTTTGGTGGCATTGGCTTCGCGGAGTGGACACAGGCAGTCGCGCAGGCTTCGGCCACGGGCACGATGCGGTACATGTTGCCGACCTGCACCATCTGGAAGCCGTTCATGCGCAGGATGGTTTCGAGCAGCGGACGCAGGTCCACCGGCGCGGATTTCGCCGTAGGTGTTGATGGTGACGGTGCCCTTGACGCGCGGATCGAGGATGATGTTGAGATGTAGTTCTTTGGCGAGGAGATCGATGGCCTGTAGCAGCGACGCGTTGGTGAGGAAGAGTGGAGCAGCCGGCGGCTGCGCCGCGGGCTGCGTTTGGGGCGCGGGCGCCGGAGCGGCTGCCGCAGGGCCCGCGGCCGGAGCCGTGGGTTGCGCGGGCGCCGCTTGCGGCGCTGCGGCCGGAGGCGCTGCGGGAGTTTGAGGCTTTGCCGCGTTCGGCGGAGGCACATTTGGCTGCGCCGCCCCCGGCGCGGGGGCCGGCGCAGCCTGCTGTTCGGCTGAGCGGCCGGAATCGGTGGATATCCTCCAGGAGGAAGAACCATCGGCTGTTGCGATGGCGTCACATAGACGGGCGGTTTAGGCGCCGGCGTTTTCGGCGGAGCCTGCGTTTGGGCCAGCATCAAATTACCGGCGAGCGCCAGAGTCAATGCTGTGTGAAGCGGGAGATCTCTCATCGGGCTGTCAGTCCTGTTTGGCCGCGGAGTTCGATTTGGCGTCGCCGCTCTTGCTCTCCGAGCCATCGGCCGGCGTTTCGGCCTTCTTGCGGTCGCGATCCCAGATGCTCTTTTCGTAGGCGTCGAGCTCGGTCTTCTTCTTGGTCCAGACCTTCGCGCCGAAGGGCGTGGGCCGCGTGAACTTCACCGAATCGCCCGCATCTTCGGACTTTGTCGGATCGTCAGCGACCTGCTGGACTGCCTGAGCTGCCGGACGCTCTTCGGACTTCGACACTCCGAACGGTGTGTTGCGGTAGATCCACTTCTTGCCGTTCTTATCGACATAGCGGAAGCTGCCGTCGCCGACGGGTGTAGCGTCGGGCGGAATCGTCGGAGAGTCCGGCACCTTGGTTACTTTCTTGGCCTTGGTGTCACTTGATTTGGTGTCGGAAGATGTTGATTGACCGGCGGCAGTAAATACCAGGCCAGCAGCGAATAATATCGTGATCGATTTCATAGGTAGTCTTCTTGCCAGTTGCTATTTCTCTTGAATCCATCGGCAGGCTGCGCCAAATGGAGTTTCTCTCGATGTTTTCGTATAGCCCTCGATTACCGAACCGACTGGCGAGTCGTCGTCGGGCTTGCAGGCGCGCACGCTGTTGCCTGGCGCGCCAATCTCAACTCCAAATTTGGGTGAGACATTGGCGGCCGGTTTTGCCAGCGTGGAGGCTGCAGGGCTGGGAGTAGCGCCGGGGCCGCTGCGACCGCAGCGACCACTGTATGATCCAGCAGTTCATCGATCGGCTTCTCGATCGTCTTATCTTGCCATTGCAGTGTGATGCGCTGAGTGTCCAGCTTGGCCACTTTGAATTCGCCGATGGTTTCGCCTTGCCGCACATTCTTCTGATCGCCGCCGGGTTTGTCGCTCATGAGCGCAACGGTTCCACTCGGCAGGCCCATCACACCGTAGACGCGCGGCAATGCCGGCATGGGAGGCGGCGGGGGAGGCGGCGGAGGCGCAACGATTTCGATATTCGGATTGCGGTCTTTGGAGAATAGCGTCTTCTGGGCAACGTCGGTATAGTTCGTCGCCTGGAACGGGGCTGGTTTGGCAGGTGGTGGAATTACGTCGATTTTCGCGGGCGGCACCTGCCGGGGCTGCAGTACGAGACTCTCCTGGAGCCTGGTCTCGATCCACTCGTTACGAAGTTCATAAATACCGGCGGTCAGGCTGACCGCCAGAAGCAGATTCCATAACAGGAGCCGGTGTTTCATAGTCCATATCCTTTCTTCTCCGGGACCAGCTTTCGGGGAACAATGGCCGAGAGCACCATGCGCACGGCGAGGTTCTTGGCCTTGGGATCCTGAACCGCATTGACCGTCAGTTCAGAGGGCGCGAGCAGATCAGGTTCACGCGAGAGATCGGCGAAGAAGTTGACGAACTGATCGATGTGGCAATTGAAGGAGACGGCGGCGTAGACTTCGCCGTAATCGGCGCCAAAGCTCTTGGCAGTGGGAAGTTCTCCACCGCGTATGTCGATGCCATTCGCGGTGCCGATCTTTCTCGCCACTTCGAGCAATCGCGCTCCGGCCTGCGCCGCGGTGGTGGCGCCGATCATGGTCTTCTCACGCGCGCTGAGCGCCGTTTCCACCTGTTTGAGGGCGGCTTCCTTGGCGGGCAAGGCCGCGGAGATCTTGCGCAAACTATCGAGCCGTCTCTCAGCGAGAGGCACGGAATCGATGCCGCCGATGGTCTCATCGGCTGGCGTCACGAAGAAGTAGCGGTATCCGAGGATCACGATTGCGGCGGTGGCGAGTAGCGCGACCGCGCGCCGGTCGCGCTGCGAAAGGTTGGAGAGAGCGCTCATTGGGGTTTGCGCCTCATGGTCCTGATGCGGAAACTCTCGAATGCGCCGTTGCGTCCGACGGCGGCGCCAAACTCGGAGTTACGGAATAACGGCGAGGCGTCGAGCACCTGCAGCAACGGCGCGGCCTGATCGGCTTCACCCGCTATCACTACATTGTCGGCATGGATGTCGAGGGCGCTGATCCAGACGGGCGGCGGGAGCAGTCGCGTCAACTCGTTCACGATGTCGAGGTCGTCCTTGGTGCGGGCGCGAAAACGGTCGAGCAGATTGATGCGGGCTTTGGCTGTGGCGATACGCCGGTCGATTGCGCTCGATCGGGCAGCGCGCGGCTGAAGCTGGGCAATCTGCTGGTTGAGTTGCTTCAGGTATTGCCGCTGCGCGAATTGTTTCTGTACCGCCAAAGCAATCACAATAGCTATGACGAAGACGGCCAGCACAAAAGTCGGAATCAGGCGTCCGCGAGAGACCGATTCACGACGTTCGGCGGGCAGGAGGTTGGCTGGGTGGGCGACCCAATGGGCAGCACCGGCGAGAGCCGCGGCCCAGGCAATGGCGTCTGGTGGTTCGGAACCGGCAGCTTGCGGCAGGATAGCATTCGAGCGGGACCGCTGCGGTGTGATCGTGCAGGCGAAGTTCGGCGGCTCCCGCTGCCAGTGCGCTGGGAATGGAGTCGTCGGCTTCGGCGGAGAAGATGGCGCGGCTGGGGCTCTCGCCATAGATTTCGGCAACGCCGTTATCCGTTTCAGTCCAGGTCAGAAGCTCGGCGGGAGGGATAGTGTACAGGCGGAGAGCGGAGTAGATTGCCGAAGCTGAAAAGCTGAATCCGGAGATGGGGATGCCGGCTTCGCGGAAGAGCGTTTCGTAGCGCTCCAGAGTAGCGGCGCGCATGATGCCGATGAGCACTGCGCCCGATTTGGATCCCGAGGCTCCGATCCTCGTCCAGCCCCAATTTACCGGCTCATCGCCGTATGGATGCAGCGTATCGAGTTCGAGGGAGAGCGCGGATTCCATGTCGGCATCCGCGACACCGGGAAACTGGGCAATCCGCACGATGACTTCGGCGCGCGGCAGTAGAACGGTAGCAGCCACGTCGGCTGCGCCGTGTTTCTTGAGTTCGCGCTGGTACTCGGCGCGCCATTCCGCCGCGGGTCTTGAGCGAAAGTCGCGGATGGTGAACGCCGCGGGGTTGGTTGCGCCGAAGGGGCGAACGCGCGCAACAGCGACTCGGAGGTTCGTGCCCTGAATGTTGATCGCGATGGCGGTCCCGAATAGCACCGACCTACGCCAGAGCGGTGCGGGTGCGAATGCCGAGGGAGCGGGCGGATGTCACGATCTTCGATTCAGCCGCGGTCATACCATCTCACGATATTGAACAGTGTGCCGGAATCGGGCGGAGTGAATTTGATCAGAGCGGAAACGGTGCGGCGCAGATCGGTCAGCACGCCGCCGGACGATCGAGGCCGCGCGGTTGCGCGGATGGTGAACATCGACGCGCCGCCGAGGGTGAGGCGGCCCGCATAAGGTCCCATGTTTTGAGTGAACGCCCGCACCGTGTTGATATTCGGAAACGGCTGGATTCTCCGCTGCTGCACGATGGCGGCGGCAGCGTCGGGCGGTATGCCGGAGGCGATGAGCACGGGCAACGGCGTAGCGTTCACGTCGAGAGAACCATTGGAGTAGAGCGAAATACAGTCGCGCAGACCGATGCGCTGCATCAGACGAGGAGGTTGCACCTGGTCGTCGCGATCCCAGGTTCCATAGAATATGTCGGGTGTCATGCCGCGAACGAGCAGCAATTCCTCTATCTCCTGAAATGACGCGTGGGAGCCGGTAAAAGACGGATTCTGCTGCAAATAGAGCAAGTCGAAGGGCGTCGGCTGGCCGCCGGGAGCGGCGTTGCGCCAGTCCATGACGGCTTCGGTGATGAGTTGCGCGCGATCGGGCGCGACTCCGAGCGCGGACGAGGAGAGTGTAGAGGTCAACAGGCCGGCAGTCGTTGATGTTGAGCTTGGAGCTTTCCGGCATGATATCGACCGAGACATCGCCTTGCGGGAAATGGAACTGGAGCGGCGGCATGCCGGGCTGATAGTAGTTGCGGTGGTCCGTAGGCGCGGCCCCATTCGATATAGAGGATCGCTCGCTGGATTGCGCTTTGGGCGAGGAAGTAGGCGCGAGTGTCGTCGGCGGCGGTTGCGGCGCGGTCGACTTCGCCGCGCACGGTGCCGGCTACGGTGAGGGCGATGACTGAGAGGGCGACGGATAGCCAGAGGACCGCCAGGAGGGCTCTGCCTTTGGTGTCGTTGTTGTGGCGGCCGCTAGTTATCGGCATATTCGACCCCCAGTATTCTTGTTGACGTGGACCGCGGTGGTGACGGCCATCGGTTGCAGGCGCGACGGGTCGGGATCGAGCGGCGCCATCTCGATGCGGATGGCGAGCGGCCATTCCGTCAGGACCCAATGGTTCACCCATCCGCCGGGCGCATGGCGGACTGCGGGGGAGCTTCGAAGAGAAACCGGCAATAGGCCAGTTTGTCGGCGAGGACAAACGATCCGGGGCCGGTCTGAATGGGACGGAAGTAGGGATACGTGAATGTTCAGTGGCCGGATCGATCGCGTAGCCCAGGCAGAAGCGCTCCGGCAGACGCGGCGCCGGTGTATGGCCGCTCGTTCACTACCAGGCGCACGCCGCGGTTATCCGCTCCGGGAATCACCTGGAATTCGAGGATCTGCGGCATGCCGCGCGAGGCATCCTGCAAGGAGTACGTGGAGACGAAGCGCATGCTCGACGGCTCGCCTTGGAAGAACAGCATCGATTGCACGGAGCTCTGCGGCGTCAGCTTGAACATGGCGGATCTCGGGCATGAAGCCGGTGATTCGGACTCGCAGGATACGCGCGGCGTATGCTGCGCGGCGATTGTCCATGAGGCGCTCATTGGCATGGTCCATGGCATTGACACCGACGCGCAGGGCCATCAGGATGCCGACGCTCAGGATGCCGAAGAGCGTCACCGCGATCATGACTTCGATGAGCGTCATGCCGGATTGAGCGGATGGCTTCCTCATTGTGGGGGCCTCGGAATCTCCACGATGCGATAGGATTCGAGCGGGAACTCGCGGCGGTTGCCGCCACTATGCCACCAGACTACGAGCGCGATGCGTTGCAGAACGAGCGCACCCGGCTGAAGTTGCGGCAGGCGTTTCGAAGGGGGCGATCTGCGCGATCCAGCCGCTCGTGCTGTCGAAAGTTGCCTTGCAGGGCGCCCTGGAAGGGCAGCGTGGTATCGACCATCAGCTCTTCCATTTTGTTGCGGGCAATCAGGGCGGCGCGGTCGGCATCGGTGACGTGGGCCGGCGCTGCGCATCGATGTGGACATGCTGGATAGCAGGCCGACCACCGCGATCCCCATGATGGTGGTCGCGACCATGATCTCGAGCAGGGTGAAGCCGCTCCGGCGGTTGCGCGCGGTCATTGCGGTACCACCACTTCGGGGACTCCGGTGATCGGGTCGAGCTTCACGATGCGATGCGTGCCGCGTTCGTTGAACAGATCGATGGCGGTGCGTGGCGGCGCACTGCCCGGCAGCAGCAGAATGCGAACCGGATTCTCGCCCGCGATGCCGATGCCCGCCGGCATGGTGAGCGTACGCGCGTAGCCAGGTTCGCTGGAATCGAGTTCGAGCTTGTTCTGCTTAGGGTAGACGATGATCTCCATCATTTGCTCGTGACGTTCGGCGCGATTGAGCGCGGAGGTGATGAAGCTGGCGACGTCGCCGGCGGCGCCTTTGAGCCGGTATCTGGAGAGGCCGTTGGTGGTGGCGGGCAGGGTAACGCCCACCAGCACGCCGATAATCGCCAGTCACTACCAGGAGTTCGATTAGGGTAACGCCAGTCTGAGAGCTTATTTCCAGTTGACGATATCCGCGTTCATGCCTTCACCGCCGGGCTGGCCGTCGGCGCCGTAGGAGATGATGTCGGGCTCATCGCCGTGATCGCCGGGGTACTTGTATATATAAGGATGGCCCCAGGGATCGTTGGGCACTTCCTTCGGCAGATACGGGCCGTTCCAGTTGTTCGACGTCGCCGGGTTTGTCGCGCAGCGCCTGCAGGCCCTGTTCGGTGGTGGGAAAGGTGCCGATATCGAGCTTGTAGGTGCCGAGCGCGGTCATGAACGACTCGATCTGGCTCTTGGCCGCGACGACTCGCGCTTTGTCGCCTTCTTGAATATACTGGGGCGCCGACCAGCGCCGCGAACAGCGCGATGATGGCGACCACCACCATCATTTCAATCAGCGTCACGCCGGCTCTCGGCGTTCTCGTTCTTTTCATATGATCAAGTCTCCTTACATTGCAACATCGTTGATTCCCGTGATGGCCAGCAGCATGCTCAAAATCAGCGCGCCGACCACGATTCCCATCACTAAGATTACGAGCGGCTCGAAGAGCGAAGTGAAGCGGCGGATGGCCGGCGCGCGTTTCGTTTTCGTAGATGTCCGCCATGCGGGCGAACATCTGATCCAGTTTGCCGGTTTCTTCGCCGACCGTCAACAGGTGCGCGGCGAGGGGCGGGAAAACGGCCGCCTTGCGCAGCGGGTCCGGCGATGCCTTCGCCGCGCTTCACGCCTTGCGAGACTTCGCCCAGCGCACTCGCGAGATACGCGTTATTGAGGATCCCGGCCGAGATGCCGATCGACTGCACGAGCGGAACGCTGTTGGCGACAAGCGTGGACATGGCGCGGGCGAAGCGGGAGGTTTCGGCTTTGCAGCAGCGCGTCGCCTAGCATAGGAATCCGCAGGCGGGCCTTGTCCCACGCAGATGCGTCCTTCGGCGGTGCCGATGTACAGGTCTTGAAGACGCCGAACAGCGCGACGAGCACGAGCGCCACCACCCACCACCAGGCTTGTACGATCTTGCTGGTTTCGAGCATGATCTGCGTCGGCAGCGGGATCTTCATGTGCGAATCGTCGAAGACGGAGGCGAAGCGCGGCACGACGAAGTTCATGCAGCATCAGGATCGAGCCGAGGCCGACGCAGGCCAGCAGGGCGGGATAGATCATCGAGGAGATGATGTAGCTGCGCAGTTCGTCGCGCGACCGTTCGAACTCGGAGAGCCGTTCGAAGACGGTGGCGAGGCTGCCGCTGGCTTCGCCGGCGCGCACCATGTTGACGTAGAGGTCGGAGAAGTATTCGGGATGCGCGCCGAGACTGTCGGCGAGCGATTTGCCGCCCTTCAGGACGCGCAGAATGTCGGAGATGATGACCGCGGAAGCTGGTACGCTCGGTGAGTTCGCGAGGTAATGCTGAGGGCGCGATCCACCGGGACGCCGGAGGTGAGAAGCGTGGAGAGTTCCTGGGTGAAGAAGAGGACGTCGCGCCGTTTGCCGCTACCGGATCCGGGGACCTTGAGGACAAAGTTCTTCTTCTGCTCGATGCCGACGTAGACCGGAGTCAGGCCCTGACGGCGGAGTTCGCGGGCGACATTCTTATCTGTCTCGGCGGCCAGGTTGCCGGTGCGGACTTTACCGTCGGGGGCGATGGCGCGGAAATGGAAGGTGGTCATGCGCTTAGAATTCCTGGGTCACTCGCATGACTTCATCGGCTGTGGTGACTCCGGCGGCAATTTTCTCCCAGCCGTCTTCGCGGAGATTGCGCATCCCGTTGCGCCGGGCGGCCTGGGTCAGACACCGAGGCATCGGCGTTGGCCATGATCAGCTTGCGGATCTCTTCGTTCAGTTCCATGAGTTCGAAGATTCCCATACGGGACCGGTAGCCGGTCCCGTTGCACTCTTCACAGCCCGCGCCCCGGAAGGTTTCGATCAGCTCTCCGCTGGGTGCGATGCGATGTCCGGCGGAGACTTTGCAGTTTTTGCAGATTACGCGAACGAGCCGCTGGGCCAGCACGGAAACTACCGACGAGGTGATCAGGTAATTTTCCACGCCCATGTCGGTCAGGCGGGTGATGGCGCTGGGCGCGTCGTTGGTGTGGAGAGTCGAAAAAACGAAGTGGCCGGTCAGGGCGGCGCGGATGGCGACGTCGGCGGTTTCGCGGTCGCGGATCTCGCCGACCATGATGACGTCCGGATCCTGGCGGACGATGTGACGCAAACCGGATGCAAATGTCAGGCCGATGGTGGTATTGACGTGGATCTGGTTGATGCCGTCCATCTGATATTCGACGGGGTCTTCGATGGTGATGATCTTCTTGTCAGGAAGGTTGATGCGTTTGAGCGCCGAATAGAGCGTGGTGGATTTGCCGCTTCCGGTGGGGCCGGTTACCAGGAAGATACCGTGCGGCATTTGCGTGTAATGCTCCATGCGGCTGAGCATGTGTTCGTCGAAGCCGAGGCGGCGGAGGTCGTAGAAATCGCCGGCGGAACGGTCGAGCAGGCGCATGACGACGCTTTCACCGTAGAGAGTGGGCAGCGTCGAGACGCGGAGATCGACTTCGCGGCCCAGGATCTTGATCTTGATGCGGCCGTCCTGCGGGAGCCGGCGCTCGGCGATGTTGAGCTTGGCCATCAGCTTGAGGCGGGAGACGATGGCGGCTTTCATCTCGCGCGGGGGCATGTCCTGGTTGAAGAGGACGCCATCGACGCGATAGCGGATGCGGAACTCCTTTTCGAACGGCTCGATGTGGATGTCGCTGGCGCGCTTCTCGACGGCCTGAGCGATCATGGCGTTGACCAGGCGGATGACGGGCGCTTCGCTCGCCATGTCGCGAAGATGTTCGAGATTCTCGCCATCTTCGGTGGCGTCGCCGAGTTCGGTCTGCTGTCTGTTGGTGTCGCCGTAGTAGCGGGAGAGAGCGTCGAGGATCTCCTGCTCGCCGGCGAAGGCGGGAACCACTTTCAGGCCGCAGTAGCCTCGGACGGCCGCTAGGGTTTCGACGTCCAGCGGATCGGCCATAGCGATGGTGAGGACCGCGTCGTTCAGGGCTGCGGGGATGAACTTCGCCTGGTGCATGAAGCGCGGCGAAAGGCCTTCGATCTCGGGCGCGACGGGCGGCGGACCATCGAGCGTGACGACGGGTATGGAGAGTTGCTCGGAGAGGACCGCGAGCAGGTCGCGATTTGCGAGCGAGCCCATGTCGACTAGGATTTTGCCGAGCTTGTCGCCGCGCTCGCGCTGAAGATCGAGGGCTCGGTCGAGGTCGTCCTGTTCGATGAGCCGCCGATCCATGAGCATGCGGCCGATCGGGACGCGACGGATCGGAATAACGACTCCAGCTCCTTCATGGCTGCGGTTAATTATGGTCGGTGCAACGCTCAAAGCTTCTGCTCCTGGATGACGGTGGCGAGATCGAGTTTGTCGCGGCGGGCTTGCAGGAGCTTCTGTTTCTCGGCGCTCATGGTGATCTGGCGGGGGAGGCCGGAGGAATCCTCCCATATGAAGTAGAACAAGGTTACGCCAACGATGACGCGCTCGTTTGCGGGTACCGAGTCGATATCCGAGCTGGCGGCAGTCTCAGACATGACGTCGCGCATATGCTGCTCGAGGATGGGGATCTTCTGGATTTTCTTTTCCCGCAGCGTGGCTTTTTCCTGGGGCGTGAAGGGTGGCCGATATGGGCTGGGTTCCTGCCAATAGGCGAGGTTGACGAAACTCGATAGCATTACGCCGACGCCGGGAACGTAGATGGCGGGAGCCGGGAACAGGACTTCAAAAGGGTAGGGTCCGGTGGTTTGGGCGAGCTTGCCTTCAAAGCGATGCTCGAATGCCTTCCAGGGCGGTGATGTTGAGACCCTGAGCCTGGGAGATCAGCAGGGCTGCGAGAATTTGCGAAACGAAGCCGATTCTCCTCATTGGAGACTGCTCCCATAGTTGGATTTGACCATCTCCAGATTCTTCCTAATGCCTGCATATTCACGGCTTTGCTCGAATTGAGCGGCGAGGGTCCAATGATCCATCCGGAAGCGCTTTTCGGCGGCGGCAAGGATGGCGTTTGTGCGTTTCTGTGCACGTTGTTCGGAATCGGCGACGGCTTGGGCGACTGCGGATGCGACTCGGTTGTCGATCTGGGTTGCCATTTGGACTGCGAGGGCATCGTGGACGCGGCGGTCGATTTCGGCCTGGGTTTGGGTCGAGATGCTTTGTGCAGATTGTGCAGAATTGTGCACAGGGATGAATGCGTGCACAAGGATGGCGGCGGAGAGCATGGCTGACGAAACGAACCCAATCCGGGCGGCGGAGGTCCAGAAGCCAGTGAACCAGCGCCAGACGGGAGATGGCTCGAAGACTTTATCCGAAACGAAGCCGATCCTCTGCGGAATTTCTTCGTCGCGCACGGCGAGCAGGGCGGATTGAGTGAGGCGCAGGGATTCGAGCTCGGCGCCGCAGGGTTCGCAGGTTTTCAGATGCGCACGAACGTGGCCGCGTTGATCGCCAGGCAGTTCGTCGAAAAAATAGTCGCGCAGATCGTATGGTGAACAGCTCATGAGTTACTCCGCCGGGCGGCTGGGGCGAGCTCGGTCTTGAGCAGGTCCAGCGCCGTATAAAGTCTTGACTTAACAGTAGAAACAGGAACGTCGAGGATTTCGGAAATTTCCTCGAATTTGAAACCTTGGTAAACCTTCAGGACCACCGCGTCGCGGTGATCGGCACTGAGACGGTCGAGCGCCGCCGCAGCCGCGAGCGACAATTCCACAGGGAACTCGCGCGGCACAATGCGATCCGGGGGAAGCCCCTCGTCTGCATCGATCTCAGGCTTCCGCTTCCGGAGCAGCGAATAGGCCTCGTTGTGCGCTATGCGGAAGATCCAGGGCGCGAAACGCGACGGATCTTCGAGCTTCTTCAGATTCTGGTACGCCTTCAGAAACGTATCCTGACAGAGGTCCAGTGCGTCTTCGCGGCTATTCACCAGGCGAAGGACGTAATTGAACACACGGCGATCCCACCGGGAAACGAGCAGGTTGAACGAGTCAACGTGCCCTTTCCGCGCCTTTTGAATCAGGTCGGCATCCTCGACCGCCCGAAAGATCAATCTCTGGCTCCTAGCAAGGAAGACGTACGTAAGGCTAAAAAAGTCGGAGTGGTGACTCCTTGGTTTCAGTATGACATGGCGGGAGAAATTTGGATCGTGGGGTTGGCTCGCAAGTTGTTGATAAGAGAAGGGAAGGGTGGGTGGGGAGGGAGTGTGATGAAGTTGTGAGGTCGCTGTTTAAACGTGCTGAAGCTTGCGGCTCGATGGCCTGAATGGCCGTCGTGAGCGTGTCGTCCGGTTTTTTGGGGAAGGAACCGAAGCTCCAATCTGTGCTGTAGCGCCGCGGATATCCGTTCGACGCAGTCTGAATGGTAAAGGGTCATTTCGGAGGAAGCAGGTAAACCAGTTGCAAATCTTCTACCCGGCACGCGCTTCGGGAACTTTTCGTGGAGGTGATTCTCTTCAACACCTTTTCTTGATTAAGGAGTCTAGAACGTCATAGCGGCATATTGGTTGATATCCTAAGGTTGCTTGGAGGAAATCGAGTGACTCAGGTTATCGAGGCAATCTTCAGCGGAGGTGTTTTTCGTCCGACTGAAACTCTGGCGCTGAAGGAAGCCCAGCGCGTACGGCTGATCGTGGAGCCAATCGATGAATCGGCCGTAGATCGTGCTCTCGCTCTAAAGAAGCTCATTGCGGGAATCGAGGGGATGAAGTTCTTCTTACAGGGTGCGCTCCCGTCCAGAGATGAGCTACATGACCGCCTTTGATACTAACGTTCTTATTTACGCGTGCGACAGATCTGCCCAAGAACGGCAGAAAGCGGCGATTGAATTAGTCGCGGGAACCAGTGACGGTGTTCTCTTGTGGCAGGTGGCTTGCGAGTTCATCGCTGCTTCACGCAAGCTTTCCGCGCAAGGTTTCACTCAGCAAGACGCCTGGAACCGGCTCGCTGAATTGCATGCGCTGTTCCCGTTGGTTGTGCCCAATGAATTGGTGATCGAGAAGGCTCGGGCGCTGCACCTGCGCGACGGAATGTCATTCTGGGACGCGATGATCGTAGCGGCTTGCCTGGCCGCAAACGTAGGGCGGTTCTATACAGAAGATCTTCCCGGCCGTTCCATCCCGGGACTGGAAATCGTTAACCCGTTCCGCGTCTCTGATGGCCGTCGGCGTGCTCTCTCCTGGAACGTTTTCGATATACGATCAGAACGATATCCGGGCTGAGAACTGAACCTGGCGCGGCGTCCAGTAAGAAGTCTGGAGCGACTCGATGCCGTCCGTCGTATTCGGGTTGACCCGGCCCTGGATATTGAACGCGTTGAATGCATCCACATTCACGCGAAGCTTGACCCTCTCGGTAATCGAAACACCTTGTAAAGGGAGATGTCGGCGTTGTAGTTGTATGGTCCCAGCAGTATCGTCTGCGAGAACGGATTGGCGCCCGCAGGACCTGGCGAATAGCCGGTCACCACCTGCGTTCCATTCTTCAGTGTGACGCGTCACGTTGTTGTTGCCGAAGTTCGGAGTGCCCGGGACATTGTTGATCGGCGCGAGATACGGCGTGTAGTTGGACGGAATACCGGATATCCCGTTCTTGGCGGCGTTGATCACGGTCGGCGCGATGTAGCCGTTGAACCAGAGGTATGCCGGATGGCACACGCCGCTGCGGCAATCGTTGATCGGCACCGAGCTGCCATAGATCTGAACTTGGCTGGTCGCTCCCCAGTTCGCCGGCAGCCACCTGGAAGCCTTGCGAGACGACCTGGCCAACGAATGCCACCTGATAGCCGCCCACCAGCGCGTCCAGGAACCGGTTGGAATTATGCAGCAACCGCTTGCCCTTGCCTACCGGCAGATCCACGATCCCGTTGAAGGTGATGTGATGCTCGGGAATCGCAGTATCGACGTGGTAGTTTTCATAGTGATTCAGAGCCTGGCTCGGATTGAGAATCGTCCCGGTATCGAGCCCCGACGGAAGCACGCCAGGAGCAAAGTCCTGCGCCGGATAAAGCACGTTATCGCGGAAGGTATTTCCGCCCACGCGGAATGCCCGCGAGTAGACGTAAAAGATCTGATAGGCAATTCCCTTCTTGAAGGGCCTCTGATAGTTGAGCTGCAGCGCGCTGTCGTTGGACCAACCGGTCTTCATGGACATCACGTTCCCGCCCCAGGTCGTCTGATCGTAGGGACGAGTCGCGGTCGAGGCATAAGTTCCCGTCGGCGGCGTAGTTCCGGTAGCCGTCTCCCACACATAAGTGGACGGGGCGTTGTTGTACTGATAGTTCTGATCGAGGTTCGATCCGTGAGTGAAGACGTAGGTGACGCGGAACACCGAGCCGTCGCTGGAAAGGCTGCTCGATGGTCATATTCGCGTCCCGCACGTGAGCCGGAGGATAATGCGACGCGAGTGTTTCCTGCATGCGAGATGCCGGGAAGCAGCGCGTTCACGGAGTTGGTGTTCACTACGTTCGCGCTGTTGAGCCCGGCGATGACGGTCTGCGGCGAGCGCAGAAGATAGTTAGGCAAGCCGTCCGGCGCATACGCAGCGCTGATGTAGCTTTGCGAGTAGCTCGCGGTAAAGGGATAGTCCGCAGTGAGGTACCGGACGGAATTTCGGATCGGCACCGGATAGATGTACTCGCCGTATCCGCCGCGGATCACGGTGCCCCATTTGCGCGAAGGGAGGCGTGTAGGCAAAGCCGAAGCGCGGATTGAAATTGAAATTGCTGTTTTCGAAACCGGCGGACGGAATGTCCACCCTGCTTCGGAGTTTCGAACTTTGCCCCCAGGTTCTGAAGATTGGTGATGATCGCCTGGGTCGTGTACCCGTTTTGGATGTAATAGGAGGTCGGCTGTGGGAAGCACGATTGCGTCGTTCTTGAGATCGAAAGTAACGAAATTATCCTTGTCCGGCGTGAGGGGCCGGATGCATTTCCCAGCGGATCCCGAGGTTGATGGTGAGATGCTGGCTCACGCGGAAGTTGTCCTGAATATAAGAGTCGATCTCCTGTTCCCGGGAGTGCCCGAAGGGCGCGTTCTTTTGCTGGGTGTAGGAATCCGCGGCCCCCAGGAAGAAGTCTCGCGTCCTGGTAGCCGGTATTGGGCTTGGCGCCGTAGTTGGCCCCGGTGGTCGGGTCGTAGACGGCGGTGGCCAGGTTGGAGAAGGCGATGGTGTCGGGCGACCGGTCGGACAGATAACCAAATCGTTCGTGCCGGTAACGGCCGCCAAACGCCAACTGATGTTTGCCCCAGATCTTGGTCATGTTCTCGTCGAGAGTAGAGATGATCTGGCTCATGCCGTAATACCACTGAGAACCGCCGTAAGGCATGAGCAGGTTGGCTCCGATGGCGGGAAAGCCCGGTCTGCCCGAAGTTATTGGGGAGCCCCAGACTGCGCTTCATAATTCGCCAGCGAAACCTGGTTTCCCTGGACATACATCCGCTGCCATTGCTGGCTCAAAATCGTCTCGGAAAAGAATGTCGGCGAGAAGATGTGCGAGTATCCCAGCGCTCCGCTGATGGTCTGGACCGGACTGATCCTGGAAACCGGTCGCGCCCGCCGGCAGACCGCCGCCGGCGATGTTGGCAGGCGAGTTTGCCGGGTAGTTGCGCAGAGCTTCCTGCTGACTGATCGATGTCGGTGAACCGGAAGTACATGCGGTTGTTCTGATTGAAGACATGATCCAGCCGGACGGTCGTGTTGGGGACTGTCTGCTTGACGTTATTCACCGCGTTGAAGTTGGAGTTGACGAGCGGATTATCGGCGGTTTGCGGAAGGGGCGTAGCCGCATAGAGCGTCTTGGCCAGCGGACTTTCGCGCGTGATCGGGATCTGATTGTTGGGGAACGGCGTGCGCTGCAAGGTACCGGCCTGAGTTGTATTGGGGTCGTAGAGAATCTGCTGAATGCCCGCGCCATTGACCAGTCCGCTGAAATCGCCGTTTCTCATGGCCACGGTAGGCACTGTCACCAGTTCGTTCGAAGCTTGCCGCAAAGAGAAGCGCTCCCAGGCGAAAAAGAAGAAGGACTTGTTCTTGCCGTCGTAGACCTTCGGAATGCTGATTGGACCGCCCACGGAAGCTCCCCACTCATTGCGCACGAAGTGAGGCGCGGCAAAGTTGGCGGGATTCTGCCGGGCTCTGGCGATACCGATCGCGTTGTTCCGCGCGGTTTCGAACGCCGATCCATGGATCCCGTTGGTTCCCGACTTGGTGGTAAGGATGGCGGTTGCCGGTGTTGCGAACTGCGCGCTCGAATTGAGCGTCTCAACTTTCGCTTCCTGCACGGAATCCGGGTCGGGCAGAATGGCTTGCGGCCGTATTGGCTTCTCCGCCGAAGTTGCGATTGGTCATGGGCGCGCCATCCTGCGAGTATTCCATTGCCTCTCCCATGAGGCCGTTGGCGCGCGTGCCTCCCGCCTCGACACCCGGCACCGTGTTCTGGGCGAGTCCCAGCACGTTGCGTCCGTTCTGCGGGAGTTGGTCGATTCTGTTGGAGTCGAGCTCCGTGCTGACCGTGCCGCTGTCGTAAGTCGCAAGCTGCACCGCGTCTCCCGTCACCGTCACCTGCTCCGCTACATCGCCCACCGTAAGCTTGGGATTGAGAACGGCATTCTGTGCGTCCTGAAGCGCGATCATAGCCTGGTACTTCTTCATGCCCGGCGCGCTGAAAGTCAGTGTGTATTTGCCCGCAAACAAGCCAGGCACAGAGTAGAAACCGCTGCTATTCGAGGTGGTGTCGTTCACGACGCCCGTGCTTTGGTTGACGACATGGACCGAGCAGCCGACCAATGCGGCCGAACTCGCGTCCTGTACGGTGCCCTGAATCGATCCCGCGCCGCTCTGAGCGAGCAGTCCGGCGGGGAGGAGTAGCGAGGCCGCCAGCATGGCGAAGCTCATCTTCTTTGTGTTTAGAAAAACGTTGCTCATCATCACGATCCTTTTGAGGTTGTTACCTCGAGCGATATCCTGGCCTGGCACCGGAAGCTCTAAAGAAGGTATTTGGAGCAAAACCCCCTGACATGCCTGCGTGCCATTTGTTATATCAAAAAAGTGGGGCAGCCTGCATGGAGTCCCTTCACTCGCCCGATAGATGCCGATCAGGGCGCCGTCGCCCCGAACCGCCACGGGCGATCTCTGTCCCATGGGATTTGGACTGATATCCTTCCCGAGTGGAAGTCAGAGCTTCGTCACGGATGGTAGTAGCTGGACGGGCGGCTCTTCCTATCGCGGCCGCGACGATGGTCACGCCACGCGCGACACAAGAACGATTAGCCAGAATTGCTGTGCGTGCCACCAGTCGCTGGCTGTTGAAGAGACATCGCCGGAGGTACCCAAAACCCGGAGTAGCCGATCGATTAGCAAGTTTCGAAAGCAAATGGAATTGCTCACACATGGGAAACGAATATGCGAAGA
Source organism: Terriglobia bacterium (assembly GCA_963767545.1). Classification (GTDB taxonomy): domain Bacteria; phylum Acidobacteriota; class Terriglobia; order Bryobacterales; family Bryobacteraceae; genus CAVVFX01. Next base: position 33,670 of record CAVYEV010000012.1, on the reverse strand, counting down.
AACACTCACGGAATTGGCGCTTGCGGCTTTGGCGGCAACCTACTCCAAGGGGTGCTGATTCCCGGTGACATCGGTGATTCTGCCACTTTCATGTCGCGCACCCGCTTCGAGAGATTCCGGGAACCTTATCGCCTCATTTGCGTAGTATGGTGGGAAGGGAGCTTTATGCGACAAACCGCTTTCGCCTTAGTTTTTGGATCTTTTCTGGCAGTGACGCTGTCCGCCGCCGACCAGCAGCTTGTGAATATGCTGATGCCCGACGCCAAGATCGTCGCCGGCATCAACGTCGATTCGGCGCGGAACTCGCCGCTTGGATCGTTTCTCCTGAACCAGATTTCCACGTCCGACCCCGGATTTCAAAAATTCGTGGAGGCGACCGGCTTCAATCCCAGGGCCGACCTGCAGGAGATTCTGGTGGCTACTACCGGCAATCAGGCTGCCCCTGCGGCTGACGGGGATGCCGCACCTGGAGAGATAAAAGCTGTCACCGGCTCGCATAGTGGCATGCACGGTCTGATTCTGGCGCGAGGAACCTTCAATGTAGATAAAATTTCGGGACTCGCGAAAACGGACGGTCATCAGAACGTCATCACCTATAACGGCGCGACGCTGCTATCGGACCCCAAGAACATGGAGGCCACTGCGATCGCATTTCTCGGGACCAATATCGCAATCGCCGGCGATTTGGCAGAGGTGAAGGCCGCAATCGACCGCCGCAATCAGGCCAACTCGCTGGATACTCAGGTCTCGACGAAAGTTAACTCCCTAAGCGCAAGTCAGGATGCCTGGGCCGTATCGATCGTGCCGTTCTCATCGCTTGGACGCGGTGCTGCCGCGGCAAGCGGCGCTCCCGCCGGAGCCGATGGACCGTTCCAGAACGCGCTCGCGGGGGACCTGTTCAAGAAGATCACCGAGACGAGCGGCGGTATAAAGTTCGGAACACAAATCCATCTTTCGACCGAATTGGTTGCCTCGGACGAGAAGAATGCGACGGCTCTGGGCGATGTGGTGAAGTTCCTGGCTGGAATGGTCAGTATGAACGCGGGCTCAGCCAACGGCGCCCCGCCGGCAATCGTCTCGCTGCTGCAGACCATGACGGTTGAGACGCAGGGTAATGTGGTGAATGTGAACCTCTCTGCGCCGGAGGATCAGGTGGAAGGTCTGATCAACGCGATGCAGACGCCTAAGGCCAAGAAGATCGGTGCGAGAATATAATCGGTTACGGAGTACGCCTCAACTCGCCAGCCATCGTGGGGCTAAACAGAAAATCGTGGAAATCATCCTGTAAGCCGCGCGCCCGGAATAGCGTGGCAATCCGTATCGACGGTCGGCCGTTCTGGCAGCCTTTCAACGGCTCGCTTTTCCGCTGAAAAGATGTGCCCGATATTTGCACAACAAACGGCTCAGTTCAATGTGACCATCGCCTTTGAGGCTGAGCCTGCGCGTCGAGGTTATCTGAGAGGAATCTCCACCTGGTCGAAGCCGCCCGGCATCGCCGCATTGACGGCAGCCACAACCTGCGCCACGTGCGGCTTGATGAGGCTCCATCTGCCCTGACCCAGTACGACAATCGCAATTTTTCGGCGGGAAAGGTTCTGCTGGTAACGAAGATTTTTGTCCGTAGTCACGAGCACTTCGAACCCAGAGGCTTCGGCCACAGTCAACAGTTCGCCATTTTCCAGTTCTTGCCACCCGCGGGCACGAGCCTCGGTGACCATGTGATGGTCGATGAGATAGCGGGCAAGTGTCCGCGGGGTGCCGTTGTCAAAAAGAACCAGCATCAATAATGTGCCGAGGGCGCTTCCGTGCTGTGCGCTGCGAATTGCAGAACGGCTTTTACCTGTTCCTTCGTCACGCCGAATTCTTCCACTAATTCGTCAACGCTCATATCCTGAAGGTTCTCGAACACCGTTGAAACCGGCATTCGGGTTCCTTTGAATACCCAGGCGCCGCTGCGCTTGCCGGGGATGCTCTCCACTGCGGGGCATTGGGACCAATCCAAAGTTGCCATAGCTCTACTCTCCTTTTCCATCGTAGTGTTTTACTGGCTCGTTATGCCAGACCTCCGCCTACAGCAACTCCGAATCGTACTTCCGAAAGACCTCGCGCAGCAGGTCGGGAGTCTTCCGCGGCATAGCGTGAATATCCAGAATCAAACCATAAATGTTCGAGGTCATGACCAGCAGATATCGCACTGGCTCCTGCGATGGATTCCAATAAGTATGTGGCGTTCCACGCGGCACAAACACCGCGCCACCCGCTCCTGACTCGACTTCATCTTTGCCCACCAAGACCCGCAGCGTGCCTTCAAGGACGTACCACGCCTCATCGTCATGATGATGAACATGCAGGGGTGCGATCCATCTCGGCGGTCCCGGAGGTCCTCCCGCATCGCGCCATTCAGCGATTACAAAAGAGCTGTCAATTGAACCTGCCACCTTCCCGGCAAGCGGCAGCGCAATCATCGGCGAACTCTGTTCCATTCGGACAGTCTACGCCAGATGGCAGCCCATGCAGGTGAACTTCTGTCCGTGACACAGCACGCAGCCCTGCTTCACAACCGCCTTCGTTGAGTGCTTATCGTGAAAATCGGCGGCTTTATGATTCTGCCGGTATCAGCCCGGTCCACTTCGGATCATGACACTGGGCACAACTGAAGGGCGGATCGATCTGGTTGTGACACACCAGGCAATCGGCCATCTGCGGCATGTTGGTATTGCTGACATGCTCCGATGTGTCGATTCCCCGATGACACGCGAGACAGGGGTTCTGCGAATTAAGATGAGCCCGGATATCGTCCGGATCGGACAGATATGTCTTCTTGTCGATTGCTGCGGCAATCGACGGCGCGATATTTCCAAGTTTTAGATGTTGCGCATGACTAAACTTGGTCAGCGGCGTCGGTCGCGGGGCGCGAATCGTCCGGCTCTCATGGCAGGGTTTGCACACCGCGGCGTTGGGCAGCAGATTATCCTTCACCGAAGTACTCTCCGCCACCGCGCTATGACATCCGGAGCATTGCTTGACAAGCTGCAGGTGCAGCTTATGGGAAAACTGCTGCCCTGAAATCGTGCCGGTGAAAAGCGCCGGTAGCAACAGCGCAGACCAGAGTCCGTGCCAGTTTCCTAGCCCTTGTATGAGATTCTCCAGATCTTCTTGCCGCCGTCATCGGAGACGAGCAGACTGCCGTCCTTCATCTGGAACACCGCGACCGGCCGCCCCCAGACATCCGGCGAATCCGGCGATAACATGAAGCCGGTCATGAAATCCTGCGGCGCGCTAGTCGGCTTGCCTGCCTTGAAGGGGACGAACGCGACCTCGTAGCCGACGCGTTTCGACCGGTTCCACGATCCATGGAATGCAATGAAAGCGCCGTCCCGGTACTGTGCGGGAAATTGCGTTCCGGTGTAGAACGTGAAATCGAGCCCCGCGACGTGCGCTCCTAGCAGCAGGTCCGGCGTGAGCGATTTCGCGATCATGTCCTGATGATCGCTCAGCCGCGGTTCCTTGTGCTGTCCGGAGTAAGCCCAAGGATAGCCATAGAAGCCGTGTGGCTCGATGTGCGTGAAGTAGTCCGGGACCAGATCGTCGCCTAGCGCATCGCGCTCCTGTACGACTGCCCATAACGTATCTGTGCCGGGATACCAGTGCAGGCCGATCGGATTACGCGTGCCGCTCGCGAAAATCTCGTGACCCGATCCATCCGGATTCACCCGGTTAATCGCTGCGCGATTCACATTGCCCACTTCGATGTTACCCGCCGAACCAACTCCAAAATAGAGTTTCGTGCCCGCGCGGTCGAACAGCAGGCTGCGTGTCCAGTGGCCTTGACTGTCTCCCGCGAGCGAGAAGATCTCATGACCGTCCGTTGCGGTGAAATTCTTGGAGTCGTACTTGAAGCGCTTGATCGATTCCGGCTCGCCGACATACAGATACTCGTGCCACAGCGCCAGCCCATAGGGTTTCGTCAGCCCTTTGACAACTTCCTTGCGTTGCTTCGGGTCGCCGTTGACAAACGCGTAGATCGCGCCGCCGCTATCGGACAGCAGAATCTCTCCGTGGTCGCCTTGAAGCATAAAGCGCGGCGTGTTGAATCCGTCGGCCCACACTTCCACATTGAATCCATTCGGAACCACAACCTTAGCCGTATCCGGTTGTTTGATCACGTGGGGGCGATTGTTGGAAGAAGGAGTGGCGATAGGGAGCTGGGAGTTCGGGAGCCCTCTTCCCGGCTACCTGCCAGGCGCCAGCCACGATCGCGACGGCCGAAACGGCTACAACCAGAAAGGCTTCTTTTTTCATCGTTTTCATTCTACCGTTTCCCGGATGATCGAAGAATGCCAAGGGTTCACAACTTAACAGATGGGACTGGTGGCGGCGCGCAGAATCGAACTGCGGACCTACGGATTATGAGACCGTCGCTCTAACCGACTGAGCTACGCCGCCTGATGCAACAACTTTTTCATTTTAACATCGTGGCGCCAAACACTTCATTCGAGTGCCTCTGCCGGCGATGCCGAGCCTCCGCATATTGCGGATGAACCAACAGGCTCAGAGAAGACGGCACGATCTCAACCTGCGCGGGCAAATGCCCGGCGTACTCTCCGTCTACTTGCACAAACACTCTGGCGTCCGTGCCCGGAGACATTTCCACTTCTCGCGTCCGCAGTACCGTGATGCCTTTTATTCCCTTCACTCGCCGCGCCGCCACTGCCGCGAGATACATGACATACCGCCAGGACTCGCGGCCATGAAACAGCACCACCTCGAACTCGTCGTCGAGTAGCGAAACCTCTCGCGCTATTTCCAGATCGCCCCCGTAGTTCCGCACCTTTGAAATAAGAGCGAAACTCGCCAGATACTCGCGCCCGTCGATTCGCACCGGGAACTCCGTCAGGGTGCGGCCAAACTGCTGAAAACCGGCAAGCCAATACGCCACTTTGCCGAGCTTTTGTTTGAGCGGCGCGCTTATCGAGTACACGATCATTGCGTCCAGTCCGGCGCCCGCCATCATCAGAAAGTACCGGGGATCTTCGTCGCTAGTCCGGATGCGGCCGGTCGAGATTCGTTCTGCCGGGTAGTGAAGAAGCTCCGCCGCCGCTTTGGCGAGATTGGCGCTTATCTTCATCTCGCACGCCAACACGTTGGCCGTACCCGCGGGCAGAATGCCGAGCGGGACATCCGTTCCGGCCATGCCGTCGGTAATTTCATTAATTGTGCCGTCGCCGCCCGCCGCTACAATCAGGTCCGCGCCGCGCGCAATCGCCTGCGCGGCAAGCTTGCCGGCGCTGCGTGGCGCATCCGTCGCGATGGTTTTCACTTGGGCTCCGTACTTCCCAAGCGCCTGCTCAGCGTCCAATAAGCGGTGAGATTTTCTCCCCCTGAGCCCCCCGGCGAAAGGATTATAGATTAAAGTGATGTTCCGGAAGCGGGGAGTACTGTCTGTACTTGAGATAACTTTGGTCCTGTGCCTGTAGATCATTATAATGGAGAGTTAATGAGCACCGACGTCCGGAAGGCCGCCGAGCGCTTGCGGGAAACGATCCGTCATCACGAGTATCAGTACTATGTACTGGATCAACCCCAGATCAGCGACTCCGAATATGATGCGCTGATGCGCGAGCTTCAGGCGCTCGAAAATAAGAACCCCGATCTTCTCACGCCCGACTCTCCGACCCAGAGAGTCGGCGGAAAGGCACGCGAAGGCTTCCGCAAAGTTCCTCATGCTTCACCCATGCTGAGCCTGGATAACGCGTTGAATGAGGACGAACTGATCGCCTTCGACCGGCGCGTGCGAGAAGGACTCGGAGGCACCAGGTTCCGTTACGTAGTTGAACTGAAGATGGACGGTCTATCGATGGCCGCGATTTACCGCGGCGGCCACTTGAGTCAGGCGGTCACGCGGGGAGACGGAATTATCGGCGAAGACGTCAGCGAGAATGCCCGTACCATCCGCTCCTTACCGCTTTCCGTTCGCGGCGAACTGGAAGACTTTGAAGTTCGCGGCGAAACCGTGATGAATCGTTTGGCGTTCGAGCGTCTCAATGCGGATCGCGACCAGCGCGGCCTTTCTCGTTTTGCAAACCCGCGAAATGCCGCCGCCGGATCGTTGCGCGTCCTGGAACCCTCGATCACTGCCTCGCGACGCCTTGACTACTATGCATATTCGTTGCTGGTCGACGGTCAGCCGGCGTTTCTCAGTCAATGGCAAACACTCGAGTGGCTCTCCACGAATGGGTTCAAGGTAAACGGCAAACGGCGGCTCTGCGACACCTGCGATGAAGTGCTCGCCTTCTGCCGCGAGTGGGAAGAAAAACGCGAGCAGCTTGCCTATGAAATCGATGGCGTGGTCATTAAGGTCGATAGCGTCGAACAGCAAATCGTCCTCGGATGGACGTCGAAGTCGCCGCGTTGGGCGATCGCCTTCAAATATGCCGCGCGCCAGGCGCTCACTGAAGTTGAGAATATCGAGGTGCAGGTCGGACGCACTGGCGCATTGACTCCTGTTGCGCATCTCAAGCCGGTGCTCGTCGGAGGCGTTACGGTATCGCGCGCTACCCTGCACAACGAAGACGAGATTGAACGCCTGGGTGTCCAAAGCGGAGACACGGTAGTTATCGAGCGAAGCGGCGACGTAATCCCGAAGATCGTGCGGGTATCGGCCCAGGGCTCTTATCGCAAGCCCTTCCGCATGCCGGACAAGTGTCCCGTGTGCGGCGGAAAGGTCGTCCGCGAAGATGGCGAAGCTGCGAGCCGCTGCATCAACGCCAACTGCCCCGCGCGCCTCAAGGAATCGATCCTGCATTTCTCCTCGCGCGGCGTCATGAACATCGACGGAGTCGGGGAGGCGCTCGTCGATCAGTTGGTCGATCGGGGAATCGTCAAGAACGTCGCCGAATTGTACGATTTGACCGAAGACCAGCTCATGGATCTCGAACGGATGGGGCGTAAGTCCGCGTCCAATATCATCGCCAATATCAATCGCTCGCGCAGCAATCCGCTACCCCGCTTGATCAGCGCGCTTGGCATTCGCTTTGTCGGCGAACGGACTTCCCAAATCCTCGCCGAAGCATTTGGCAGCATGGATAAGCTCGCCAATGCTTCACGCGAACAATTGCAGGCCGCCGATGAGGTGGGACCGCGCGTCGCCGAAGCTATCTATCAATTTTTCCGCGAGCCGCGCAATTTGGAATTGATCGAGAAACTCCGCAATGCCGGTTTGAATTTCGAATTGGCCACGAAGGAAAAAAAGGGCGGACCGCTGGCAGGGCTCACCTTCGTTCTCACCGGCTCCCTCAACGCACTGTCGCGCGATGAAGCCAGGCATCGCATTGAAGCGGCCGGTGGAAAGGTCCTCTCATCCGTAACCAAAAAGACCAGCTTCGTCGTAGTCGGGGACGAGCCCGGTTCAAAACTGGATAAGGCGCGTTCCCTGGGCATCCCGATGATCGACGAAGAAGGGCTTCTCTCGATGATCGCCGGGCGCTGATGCCGTCCGCAGTCTGTCGATGAAAAACAGCCAGAGCGCACAAGCGGCGTAGAACTTCAACGACATCAGGAGCGTCCACCAGCCGCGCAGCCAGGCCGGGTCATTCAGGGGTACAGGCCACGCTACAAGAAAGAGGGCCGCCAAAACCATCACGGCGGCCTTCCGCTGTGTCGATTCAATTAAAAGATAGTCGATCGAGAGTACCGCCGCCGGCAGAATATAGACCAGGTGATGGTCCCATGAAAGCGGTGCTATCAGGAAGATCGTCAGGAGATAGGCCGCGATCTCGTCATCCCCGCTCCTCTCGTAGTTGCCCCGCCGGGAGAGACGAAATGAGAAGAATGCCGTCACGCACAGTACCAGGACGGCAAGTGCGGTTGCCAATGGTTTGGCAAGCGACGGAATCGATAGCGGGGCCACGTTGAACTCGCTCGAAATCAGAAGCCGCGTCACAAATGCATTGATGCTTTGATTCCATGCGAAAGCCGCCGAAATATCGTTGTTGGCATATCCGCCCATCGGCAGCACCTGATAGAACCAACTGACCCACACCATACCCGGGAGTGCGGCTGCGGCGATTATAGCGAAGCCGCCATAAAAGGCGCAGGTTAGCGCTATGGCCTGGAATCGCTTACGGAAAAACAGCGGAACGAGCAGCAAGACCGGATAGGTTTTCAGGAGAATTGCCACAGACAAAGGCAGGGCTACGCGCCAGGCTGCGGATCCGCGCCTTAGCGCCGCCATTGTGAGGCACACGAAAAACAGGGCGATGAAGTTGACTTGGCCGAGCGCGAGCGTCTTGACCGCCGGATCGAAATTCAGTATGTAAACGAGGGAAATGCCAACGATAATATCCCGCAAGGGCCGGCCGCGAGGTAGCGGAGTCAATTGTGCAAGGATCAGCCAGAGCGACCCAAGGAAACATAGATGACTCACAATCAGAAAGACCGCTTGCGCCTGCTCAATTGTAAGATGCGCCAACGGCCAGAACGCAATCAACGAAGGCGGTGGGTATAGGTAAGGATTCACTTTGCGATGCATCGCGACCCCGATTGCATCGAATGCGTACATCCCATACGGCGAGTTGCCCTCTACGAACGCGATTCGCGCGGCATGATAGAAGCTAGGGAAATCGTAGAGAATTCCATTCATCAGGAGAAATCCCCAGTAGTAACAGATGGGGATGTAGAAGAAGAGAAATATTCCGAGCAAGATCAGCTTCGATCGGGACGTAAATGCCATTGGTCTGCTTATAAGAATAAGGCACGATGGAAAAGCTCTTCAATGGATGTTATCGCCCATCTTCGTGGCCACCTTATGAACGTCGATTGCTGCCAGACTAACTGCGGAATGACAATTGCTCCGCTAGGCGCATAAAGGAGAGTTTATGAAAACCGAAGAAAGTGGCATGCGAGTTCCTCTGCAGGTCGGCAGCGAACTGCGTATCAAGAAAGACGGCGGGCTTATTCTGGATAATCCGGAACTGGAACTCGCAGAGCGCATATCCGCGGCCGACGCGGTGCTCTCCTACCGGTACGACGCCAAAACCGGCGAACACATTTTGCGTTTACTCGAACCCTTTGCCGATCGGCAGCATATGAAAGTGCATCGAGCGGAAGATTAGCGCTTCCTCCCGATCACAGCTTCCTCTAGATGCAAGGTCAGGTGGCCGCCACGGCTGCGGCTACGGTCACCTGAAAATCACTGGGATGTAGAATATTCACGTTTTGAAGTAAATCGCACACACCGCGTAACTACTGCTGCGTAGTCGGAGCGTTCATTGCTGTGACGTTCTGATCGGCGCTATAGATTGTGACTTCGACGCGGCGATTCTTCGCGGCAGCGGCACGCCCGGTGCTAGTGTCCGCTAGCTTCTGCGCGCCCAATCCGATCATGTGGATGCGATAGATCGGGATGTCGTGTTGAGCAACCAGATATTGCACAACCCGATCCGCGCGGCGGCGGCTAAGAGCGGCATTATATTCAGGCGATCCGCTTTTGTCCGTGAAGCCTTCGACGGCGATGAAATAGTGTTTCATTGTTGCTTTGTCGGTAACCAGTTCATCAAGCTTCTGTTTGGCGTCAGGAGTGAGCGCATCCTTGTTAAAACCAAACGGGACAACGACATCTTTGACTGCTTTGTAGTCGTCGAAATTGGCCACGGCCTGACGCAGATCCGTGATGTCGTGGGAGTTCTTATCGGACTTGAGGTTTGCTGTATCCGCCTTCTGGCCCGCTGTATCAGCCTTCTGGCCCGCCTGATCGGCCCGATTTAGAGCATCGCCGGCGCGTTGATCGGCCGACGTTGCACGCTCATTGGTAGCGCTGAGCTGAGTGCCCTGGGCCTCAATCTGCTGTTTCTGTTGATCGATCGTCTGACCTTGTTGATTTGCCTGGGCTTGAACCTGATCGACCTGACCTTTAATAGGGGCCGTGGTGTTCGCAACATACTTTTTGGTTGCGCACCCCGTGAACGCGAGGGCGGCTGCCAAAACCAAACTATGGATGTATTTACCGTTCATGAGTTAGCCTCTGAAAACCTCGATGCAATCGTGGGGCCAGTGTGACGGTGGTAGACCGCCTGATCTACGGCGCGGTGCTTGCTACAATCGCAAGCGGACCGATGCTCACCGGAAGCAAACTTGTAGCCGCGGCTTGCGCGGTGACGCTCTTGTGCCTGCCGCTGCTATCGAAAAAGAAGAAGCCCGAGGACGTCACGCAGGTTCTCGAGTTGCCGAAGGAACCGCCGTCTGTAATCACGGCCGACCCTCATCGCATGGTGTTCCGCGTTACCCCGCTCTCCGCGAAAGGGCTGCTTTCGGCGCAGACGCGCGACGCCGTGAAGGCGATGCTCAAGTCTACATCCGGCGAAACGGTCGTCCGCGTGAGAGCGTTTGTGGCGGGAAGCGGCGATTTGCGCCGCGTGCCTCAGATTGTGAGTGAAGTCTTCACCGAGCATAAACTTGCGCTCCCGGTTGTGAGTGTCGTACTCGCCGGCGCCTTGCCGCTCACTGGGGCGCAGGTCATGCTGGAATCCGTTTCCACATCGAAGAAGACCGAGACGGCACCGGAGGGGCTGCTGTTTGTCCCCGGTCAGATCGCTCAGAATGCGCAGATCGCGGACAATGTAGCGCCTTTGGCCCGCCAGGCTCTCGATCGATTCGGCGCCGCGGTGGTTCGGGGCGGCGGATCCAGTGTGTTGCGGGTAACTTGCTACGTCTCTTCATTGGGCGATGCGAGCGCGGTATCTTCGATGATTGCGGCCAGGTACCCTCAAGCGGGCATTGCGCTGGTGCAACCGCGAAGAGCGCCTCCATCGAGCGCCGTGGAATGCGAGGGCATCGCAAGACTTTCGAAGCCGGTCGACGGAGTTGCGCTCGTGAAAGACGGGGACAATGTGATCGGCGCGGCGGTGTCGGCTCCGATGATCGCAATGACCGGCACGCTGGTGGCGTACGGCTTCGAAGATCGAAACGCGCGCCAATTGTTCGAACGGATGAATAAAGTATTGGAGCCGGAGAAAGCGTCGTGGAAAGATGTGGTGGAAGTGCGCTTTTATCCGCTCGCAGCGTCAATCGTCAAGCAGATTACCCGCGTCCGCGGCGAGTTTCTGGATCGAGCCAATTCGCCCGCGATGAGCATGGTCCAGATAGAAGGCCTGCCATCAATCGACGCGAGCTTCGCGATGGATGCGATTGCGGTGATTGGCAGCCGGCAGTAGGGCTCGTTTGGTGCGCCCCGTAAGGGCGCGCTGAATTCCTACGTTCAGAGCGCGCGCGTGCCGGCAATTTAATCCCGCTTCGTTCTCCGGTCTTCTCGGCATCTCAGCGCCTTATAGTAGATCCAAGCACACCTCTTATTAATGGTTTATGCCCTTGTCGGGGCGGAACGGCGGAAGAAGATCCCCCGGCGAAGAGTGTGAAGTTTTTGCATGATCTGCGGCAGTTCACGATCACCGTCGATATCGATGGAGTTGAACGGGCGTTTAGCACCGTTCTTGAGCAGGCCAGGCGTTATCAGCGCAGCGCCTATGACGCTTCATATTTGGAGCTCGCGCAGCGCCGAAGTCTTCCCTTCGCGACGAAGGATGAGCCGCTCAGAAAAGCCGCCGAGGAACTCGGGCGTCCGATCTTTCAACCCTAATTAGCCTAATTAGGCGCTTTCCACAGTTCGCGGTTACTACGCACTTATCTGGTATCCGTGCGTGGCGTTTGATATTCGGCGCGAATGCCGGGGATATCCGAGAGTGATCAGCCGTCTTTATAGTTACTCAGAAGAGACACGAGATATCGCTGAGCAATATACTCATGGCGGATCGCCTTCCAGTCACTAAAAGCGGTTTTGGATTGGTTAACTTTGGATGATGCCTTGATCCTATCCCACTTAGTCGCATTGCTGTAATCCGCGAGATGGCGTTGAACCTGAAGTTCCCTGAATGCCCTTGCGACGGAGCGCAATTTCGCCACCACCTGCGAGGGGACTGATAGATCATATGTGGCGTTCTCGGCCCGCGTTGATGCCTCCTTCATGGTCTTGTGTTCGAATGCACGTGCAAGATAGTCGCGCGTATCCAACCGGCTCCAATTAGCCGAAGCGTCCTGTATCAGTAGGTGAAAAAGAGCGTAATAGGCCGTGGATACAGATCGCCGGAGACTTGCTTGAGTAGGAGTTTTAGGCTCCTTACTGAGGAGAAGGAATGCCTGCTTGAGTAGGTCTTCTGCAAACGCCATCGATTACGTTACATCCAGCCCGGATTGCGGAAATGTGCCTGATCCGAAGTGAAGTTAAAGTAAGACTGAAGTCCCCAGTGATTGTAAGGTTGAAGTTGATCAAATAACGCCGTTGTCACTCTTCCGGTTACGTCCGGCAAGCGGGATTGATGGCTGGCATAGGGAGTGAGCAGGATGCCGAAGAATATTGATGGTTCTCCGCTTGAATCAGATCCCAGAGTGAACCGCACATCTCGGACTTCACGGGAATCAAGTGCTTTAGCGGCCTGGGCGACTGCGTCGCTAAGTTGGGCCTGATTGACGAATCCGGTTAAAGCGTACACTATTTCATTATCTCTCTATGCAAAGATCGGCGACTGCTCCTTGAAGAGGCTCGCGACTAGTCCGGCACGTACTGTCGAAGATAGCGATGCGCCATCTTGAAGCCCATGGCGTAATCCGGTGAGAAATCCGGGTCCGGGCCGATTGGGCGAGCCGTACAGCGGATCCTCATGCTCCAGACTCATCGCGCCCTGATACCCGGCGCGCTGCAGGACACGTGAAGAATTCGTTCCAGGCGATCGAACCCAGTCCGGGCAGGCGGTACAGCCACCACTCTCGTACCATCAACCGGATTGATGCCGCCTTTACGAAGCACGTTCCCAGCGGATCTCCGTATCCTTCAAGTGCACGTCGTAGATCTTGTCCGCGAAATCGCGGGCGGTCTGGATCGGGTCCATCATCTGCCACACCAGGTGCGAGGGATCGTATTGCAGCCCCACGTACGGAGAGTCGCCGAAGCCCTTGAACAGCGCCTCGAATCCAGCCGGGCTGATGGCGATATTTGCGCCGCCCGGGTAGGGCTCCCACAGGATCCTGACCTTGTTCGCCTGGCACGCGGGGAAGTAGCGCTCGGTGTAAACGCGGACGATGTCGTCCACCTGCTGCTGGAACGGACGTTCGCGCATCCTTACCAGAGGACGTGCCGATATAAGGAACCCCCAGCTTGCCCGCCAATTCGATCAGCTTCACGAAATAGTCGTTATCCTGCTTGCGGCGCGCGGGATCGGGCGCGATGTGATTCTGCGACGCCTGGAAAGCCGAGACATTCATGCTGTACTTGGACAGCGTCTGCTTCACGTTGTCGATCTGCGCGTCGGTCAGCGTGGTCGGATCGATAGTGGAGCGCCGAGTGGCGCCGAGGATCATGTTGGTAAAGCCTTCGTCATGGGCAAAGCGGACATTGGCCTCGGTGAAAGGTCCGAGGATGCCGAGCCGCGGTTTCCATTCGCCGCGGCGTTGTGCGTTTGAGGTGGTCTGCGCCGCGGCCGCGGCTGCCGCCGAGGTAAGCAGAGTGCGTCTGGTCATAGCCTTTAGATTGTATGCCGAAAATTTGCCTGAGAATACTTTCCGCCATTTCGCACCTTCAGGTTATGGACATCAAAGACCGCCAGAAGGCGATCGACCTTACGCTCGTACAGCTCGATAAGCAATTCGGCAGAGGCGCGGTGCTGCGGCTGGGATCGCGCAGTGTCGTCGCCATCGATGTGATCCCGTCGGGATCGATATCGGTGGATGCGGCGCTTGGAATCGGCGGATTCCCCAGAGGCCGCGTGGTCGAGGTCTTCGGTCCGGAGTCGTCCGGCAAGACCACGCTCGCATTGCAGGTGATCGCGCAAGCGCAAAAAATGGGCGGCACAGCGGCATTCATCGATGCGGAACACGCGCTCGATCCAACCTACGCCAGGAAACTGGGAGTGGATATCGACAATCTTCTGGTTTCGCAGCCGGACTCGGGCGAGCAGGCGCTGGAGATCACCGGCGCGCTGATCGCATCGGGGGCGATTGACGTTGCAGTGGTCGATTCAGTGGCGGCGCTGGTGCCCAAGGCGGAACTCGAAGGCGAGATGGGCGACAGCCACATGGGTCTGCAGGCCCGGCTGATGTCGCAGGCGTTGCGCAAACTCACCAGCGTGGTTTCGCGAACGAACACTTGTCTGTTGTTCATCAACCAGATTCGCGAAAAGATCGGCGTCATGTTCGGTAATCCGGAGACCACTACTGGCGGCCGCGCGCTCAAGTTCTTCTCTTCCGTGCGGGTGGAGATCCGTCGAACGGCTTCCATCAAAGACGGAGATAGCGTTATCGGAAATCGGACTCGCGTGAAAGTAGTGAAGAACAAACTGGCTGCGCCATTTCGCGAAGCGGAATTCGATATTCTTTATGGCGAAGGGACCTCACGGGAAGGCGACCTGCTGGATGTCGGCGTACAAAACAGCGTGGTCGAGAAGAGCGGCTCCTGGTTTAGCTATCGGGGAGAGCGGATCGGTCAGGGCCGGGACAACGCTCGTACGTTCCTGAAGGAGCACCCGGAACTTACCTCGCGGTTGGATCAGGATCTGAGAACGCTCTTGAAACTGTCCCAAGTTATCTCAAACTCCGCTCCGGCGGCGGCAAGCAACGGTCATCATCAGGCCGAATTGATAAAATCGTAAAAAAAGCCTGATAAATAGGGCTTTTCTACAAGTTCCCACTTTACAAGCAGCGCTCGGTTCCGTATGATTGTAACGTTTTGAGGAACACGCGCTGATTGTCAGCCGTGGGCGGTGTAGTGTTTGGGCGGCAACAAAATGCCGTAAGACAGTAAACGATAAGAGGAGCTTTGATGGCAGCACAAAGAATGACGCAAACGCAATTGGTGAGACAGCTTGCGGAGACGACAGAAGTTCCCAACAAGACGGCACGCGTTTTTGTGGAAGAACTGGCTCGTCTGGCGATCGCGGAAGTAAAGAAGAACGGTGTATTTGTAATCCCCGGCCTTGGCCGTTTGGTCCGCCAGGACCGGAAAGCGCGCATGGGACGCAATCCGGCGACTGGCGAATCGATCAAGATCCCCGCCAAGAAGGTCGTAAAATTTCGGGTAGCCAAGGCGGCTAAGGACGCAATCGTTCCACCCAAGAAGCCGAAGGCGACAGCATAACCTAGACCGTACGCGGCAACCGATTCCAGCCGCTTCAACTGGAAACCCCCGGAGGCTCGACGAGCTTAGCCGGGGGTTTTGTAACAGGATCTGATGGGAGTTCGCGCGAATCGGGACCGCGCCCTAAACCCGTTTCTTCTCTTCGGCCTCTTTATCCTGGGCCTTCTCGTCTTCGCTCTTGATCGCGGTCTTGAAGTTACGGATGGCATCGCCCAAACCTTTGCCGATGTCCCCGATCTTGCTGCCGCCAAACAACACCAAGGCCACTAACAGGATGACAATCAGTTCCGGCAAGCCAATGGATCTCATGCGGTCTCCTCTGCACTGTCATTCTAGCGCAGCCATACTCTTCGCGTTGATATTATGAACGGCATGCTCAGAATCGCGTTCCTGGTATTGACATGTGTGGTCTTCGCTTGCGCCGCCGACCTGCCGAGCAGGAAATACCTGAATCTTGCGGCTATCAAGACTCTGGCGTCCACCGCCGAAGCCGAAATGATCAAGCGTCATGTGCAGGTGACCATCTGCATCATGGACGAGAGCGGCAACCTTCTCTTCCTCCAAAAGGCGGATGGCGCCGGTCTCAACACAATCGTGTTCGCGCAGAAGAAAGCCAAATATGCCGCGATTTATGGACGTCCATCAAAGGCCGCTGCAGACTCTTTGAAAGAAGGCAATCTGCAGATCCTCGCCTTTCCCGACGGCTTCCCCAATCAAGGCGGACTGCCCATCAAGGTTGACGGCAAAGTAATCGGCAGCATGGCGTGTAGCGGCGCGGCGTCGGAAGTGGACGAAGCTATCTCGCAGACGGCTATCGATGCGCTGCTGAAGTAGTAATCGCGTGTTCGCGCATGTCGATGACGCCTTGACTTTGTAACATTTGCCAACCTACTATGAAAACAATATAAAGGGTCAGATCTCCGCGTTGCGGAGCGATTCAACATCTTCAAAGAGGTCACGTTTTATGAAGTCCAAGCTTCTTGCCGCCCTCGTCGTGACATCGGCAGCATTGTTCGCACAGGAGACTCGCGGCACTATTAGCGGCACGGTCACCGATCCCCAAGGCTCGGCGATCGCCCAAGCCAGGATCGTGGCGACCGAGATCAAGACGGGCACGAAGGCAAACGCCGTCTCCGCGGATTCCGGCGCATACACGATTCCGTTTCTCGCGCAAGGAGATTACCAGGTCTCAGCGGACGCGACAGGATTCAAGCAGGCGATCCGGCAAGGCGTTACGCTCGACGCGGGAGGCCATCCGGTTGTCGACTTTCGCCTCGAGCTCGGCGCGGCCAGCGAATCCGTGACAATTGTTGCCGATACCTCGATGATCGAATCGGCCAGTGCCTCCATTGGGCAAACCGTAACCACTGAGGAAGTGGAGGATCTGCCCGTCAACGGCCGCACTCCAATGATGCTGGCGAACCTGGCGATGGGCGTGATCTCGACGTTCGAGCCCGGTCCGGTTCGTCCATTTGACAACGGCGCGCCGACCTCCATCAGCATGGGCGGCGCGCCAGCCGGCACTAACGAGTCGTTGCTGAATGGTTCGCCCAACGCGGGTTTCGGGAACGCGATGGCGTACAGCCCGCCTCAGGACGCAGTGACGCAGGTGCGCGCCAACGCGTTCGAATCCGACGCGTCCTATGGCCACACCGGCGGCGGAGTCGTCAACCTGATCACGAAAAGCGGAACCAATGAAATCCACGGAGCGATTTACGAATTCAATCAGACCTCTTACCTTGATGCCAACGGCTTTTTCACCAATCGCTCCGGTAATCCGCGGCCTCCCTATCACTACAACCAGTACGGAGCCGTAGTCGGCGGTCCCGTGATAATCCCGAAGCTTTATAACGGGAAGAATCGGATGTTCTGGCTGTTCTCCTATGAGGGACTAAAGGATTCCGATCCAGCGAACTCCCCGCTGGAAACCGGCAGTCCCGTCAATTACGCGACGGTTCCCACAGCCGCCGAACGCATGGGCGATCTCTCGGCGCTGTTGAAGGCTGGCTCGATCTATCAGATCTACGATCCCAATACTGCCACGCAAACTGGAACTACTATTACGCGCCAGCAGTTCCCGAACAATATCATTCCCACGAGCCGCCTGAACCCGGTTTCGCAAGCGCTGCTCAAGTACTTTCCGCTGCCGAACGCCCCGGGTTCCTCGAACGGCCTCGGCAACTATATCGTAAATGCCGTGGACAGCGACGGCTACGATAACGAACTCGGCCGCCTGGATTACAACGTCAGCGACAACCAGCGTATCTCGTTCGATGCGCACCATAACTACCGGCTTCAGAACAAGAACAATTACTTCAACAACATCGCCACCGGCAATATCCTCTACCGCATTAACCAAGGCGTCGGACTCGATGATGTCTACACTCTCAATGCGACCACCGTGCTCGACATCCGGGGAAGCTGGATGCGCTATACCGAGATCCACGCCTCACCGAACGACGGCTTCGATCTCACTTCCATCGGTCTTCCCGCCTCGCTGAATTCTCAAGTAGAATTGCGCCAACTTCCGAACATCAACTTCAACAGCACCAGCGTTTCAAACGGCGGCGAATCCACGTTCCAGAATCTCGGCTATAACGGCGACGGGACAAATATCTACGATGCCTTCCAGCTCTTCGGAACCCTCTCCAAGATCCATGGCAATCACAGTCTTAAGGTCGGCGCCGATATTCGTGAGTACCGCTGGAGCGCTTACACTGCCGGCACGCCTTCCGGAACATTCAGTTTCACGAACGGCAGTTGGACAAACGGTCCGAATACCACGTCCGCCGCAGCGCCTCTCGGCCAGGATTTCGCCGCCTTCCTCCTTGGACTGCCCAACAGCGGCAGCGCGACATACAACGCGCAAAGCACCTCTCAATCAAAGTACATGTCGTTCTTTATCCAGGACGACTGGCGTGCGCGGGGAGATTTAACCATCAACCTCGGACTTCGGTTCGAGCACGAGACGCCGACCACCGAGCGATACAACCGCGCTACCAACGGCTTCGATCCCACGGCTATGAACTCGGCGTCGGCCCCCGCTGCTGCCGCTTATGCCGCCAATCCGGTCCTGGCGCCTTACATTCCTGCCAATCAATTCAAGGCTCTCGGCGGTCTTACGTTCCCCAGTTCGAACAACCCGTACCTCTACGACACTAAGTCGAGTATCTTCAGTCCGCGAGTGGGTGTTGCCTGGACTCCCCGCAAACTGGGTACTGGCACGGTGATCCGCGCAGGCTTTGGAATCTTTGTCTTCCCGATCGAGATTATTGGCAACGGCGAAACCACCAGTGCCCTCACGCTTAACCAACAGGGCTTCAGCCAGTCCACGACCTATACATCCAGCAGCAACAGCAATTTGAGCCCGGCCAACACGCTTTCCAATCCATTTCCCACCGGACTGCTTCCGCCAACCGGCTCGAGTGCGGGCCCGAGCACGTTCCTGGGGCAGGCCATCACCGTCCTGAACCCTTCTATCAGCAACCCCTACTCCATACGCTGGAACTTCAGTATCCAGCGCCAACTGCCCGGACAGGTTGTCCTCGAAGTTGCCTACATCGGGAACCATTCGGTGAAACTGCCGGTCAATACGCAGTTGAACTATATCCCGCGGCAGTACCTCAGCACCTCGGTTGTTCGCGACGCCGCCGATCAGGCCGTGATCACTTTCCTCGGCTCGAACTGTTGCCAATCCCTTCAAGGGCTTGCTGCCCAACGGCGGCACGTTGAACGGCACCACCATCACCGCCAACCAATTGCTCGTTCCGTATCCCCAGTTCCCGGTCGGAACCGGAACCAGCAGTGGCGTAATCCTGCAGAACAACGGTGCGGGATCATCACGTTACCAGAGCCTCAACGTCCGCGTTCAGAAGCGTCTCAGCAATGGCCTGACCCTGATCAACAACTTCATCTGGAACCGCCTCACCGATAAGCTGGCTTACCTGAACGACTCAGATCCCTCTCCGGAAAATCGCATCTCGTCGGACTCGCGGCCTTTGCGCGAAGTACTCGCCGCCGTCTATGAGATACCGATCGGGCGCGGTCGAAAGATCGACTTCAACTCGAAGATACTCAACTCCACCATTGGCGGGTGGGTTATGAATGGCAATTTCGTGATCCAGTCCGGTCCGCCTCTTTCGTTTAGCACCTATATCCCTTATGACGGGCAGCCGATCGATCTCAACTATCACCAGCCGAACGGCCAGGCCCTGAATCCCGCGGCGTTCATCGGGTGCCCCGCGTTCGTGAGTGCATCGGTTAGTACCGCCTGCAGTTCCACGATCCAGCCCGCGAATATCATTCGCAGCCTCGATCTTCAGTTCAACAATTTGCGCCGCGATACGACTAAGAACCTGGATGTCTCACTGCTCAAGAAGTTCGTCTTCACCGAAAGCGGCAAGACGTACCTGCAATTCCGGTTCGAGGTATTTAACGTCACGAACCGCGTGACGTTCGGAGCCCCGCAACTTGCGCCGACGAACGCATTATTTGGCCAGATTTCAACGCAGGCCAACACTCCGCGCCGAATTCAAACCGGTTTGCGTCTGGTCTGGTAAGCCCTCTCACTCAGCTTCGCAAGCCGACGTTCTTCTCGGACGGAAGGGCGCGCGGTCCTGCAAGCAGCGAGAGGTGCCCGCAAAGCGGTGCAGGCGAGGTGGGCGAAAATCCCTCCCGCCACGATCGCCGATACGTCCAAGAAGCCTCCGGAAGACCGAGCGATTTGAAGTAGGCATTTGAAAGCCCAACAGAAAGGGCTTTGGCCTTCGCGAGATACCAGGGACCCAGTCCGCTCCCGGCGGTATTGCTTGCCAGTCGCGCGCGCACCCCCAGTTCCATCAGCGCCGCTCTGCGACGGCGTGGTGTTTTCCACTGCCGCCACATCGCCGCTCTGAGTCGCAACCGAACCCAGCGAGTAAGAGCCACCAACACCTCAGGCGTTTCGCAGAATCCGAAATAGCTGCGCCAGCCCCGCATATATGGTGCCAGTTCCTCCATCGTCGTTTCTATGCTGACACCCTTGGCCCGTCGCGTGATCTCCCGGACTCGCTGCTTGAACCGATCCAAGGCCTTTGGCGCAATGACGCGCTTGACCTCCGGACCCGCCGTGAAGCTGAACCCGAGAAACTTCCGCTCCTGCGGTCGTGCCACCGCACTCTTCGCCTCATTGACCTTGAGCTTGAGCTTTTCCGTAATGAAGTGCGTAACACCCTCCATCACCCGTTGCCCCGCCCGCTCGCTGCGAACGGAGATATTACAATCATCCGCATATCGAACGAACGAATGGCCCCGGCGCTCCAACTCCCGGTCGAGTTCGTCGAGCACGAGGTTACTGAGCAGTGGCGAAAGTGGTCCCCCTTGCGGAGTCCCTTCCACGCTCCGACTGATCAACTCGTTCTCCATCACCCCAGCATTCAAGATGCCCGGATGAGTTTCAGCAGCCGCTTGTCCTCGACTCGTTTGGCGATCTGACCCATCAGTTTGTCGTGATTGACTCGATCGAAAAATTTCTCCAGATCAAGATCAACGCACCAGCCATGGCCTGCGGCGATATACTGCTGCGCCTGTGCCACTGCCTGATGAGCCGACCGTCCCGGTCGGAACCCGTAGCTGTGATTGGAAAACGTCGGGTCCCACCGCCTCTGCAGAACCTGCATCACCGCCTGCTGGATGAATCGATCCAGCACCGTCGGGACGATCAGTGCGAACTGCACTTGAGCCCAGGTCGCCTTTAGGATGGGCTGAAATCACCCATCCTTTTCATCCGTTGCGTGGCCAGCGCTTCGAAGTACTCAAGAAACGACGCGTAGCCGGTGTCGACATGCTAATCCTCCGCGAGTTGGAGCGTGGCAGCTTTAGTATTGCGCGCGAATGGACTGACTGGGCCGATCCATCGCTATCCGACGCGCTTGGTTTTCCCCCACGACGGTTCGATGCTCCATTGCTCTTCGAGTTGGTCGCTCTATTGGAGCTTCTGACCAAGCCTAAACAAGAAGGTTGAAAAATGTATTTCACCGCTGTAGAATCAGACCAGTTGTATACGTGGTCTGATGAAAACACAGAAGCAGCCCACCGCCGCACTGCGGAAACGCCGCAACGCTCTCCTGCGCCGATTGCCTCCGCTCAAGCGATCCTGCGCGGTTCTCTTATCGAGCGCTACAAACGATGCGGCAAGCCGGGCTGCAAATGCGCCGATGGTGCTGGCCATGGCCCCAAATACTATCTGTCGGTCAGCTACCCGGGCATTACGGCCACAAATGGATTATGTGCCGCAGGAATCTCACGCGCAAACGGCGGAGTTCCTGTCGAACTACCACCGAGCCCGCGAGATCTTAGAAGCGATCTGCGAGATCAACCGCGAACTGCTGCGCCGTCGCGAGGCGCTCTAAAAGGTTGCCATGAGCGAAGCACTCTCCGCCCTCCCCGCATCGATCGATGCAAGATTGGGCGGCGTGCTTCTCGCCAATATGCTCGTAGGCTGGCTCGACGGCAACCCCGAGGTTCTTTCAACTGTGGAGACAGCCGATGAACCCGAAAATCACAGAACATCACCGGACCAAGCCGGCCTACATCTATGTACGCCAGTCAACGCCGGCCCAGGTTCGCCACCATCAGGAGAGCACGGAGCGCCAGTATGCCCTGCGAAAGAAGGCGCTGGAATTGGGCTGGAGCGAGTCGGCGATCCGCACGCTGGATCGGGACCTGGGGAAGACGGGGACCGAGATGACCGCGCGGGAGGACTTCAAGACTCTGGTGGCGGATGTTTCGATGGGCCAGGTGGGCGCGGTGTTTGCGTTGGAGGTTTCACGGCTGGCGCGCTCGAATCTCGACTGGCATCGACTGCTGGAGTTGTGCGCGCTCACCGCGACGCTGGTGATCGACGAAGACGGTTGCTACGATCCAGCGGATTTCAACGACGGCCTTCTGCTTGGCTTGAAGGGGACCATGGCCCAAGCCGAGCTACATTTTTTGCACGCGCGCCTCCAGGGTGGCAAGCTCAACAAAGCTAAGAAAGGTGAGCTGCGTTTCCCACTTCCGGTCGGCTTTTGCTACGACGAGCAAAGCCGCATCATCCTGGACCCTGACGAAGAAGTACGGGGTGCGGTGGGTTTGGTGTTTCGACTATTTCGCGAAACGGGCACCGCCTTTCGCAGTGATGCAACGATTCGCGGAAGGTGGATTACGATTTCCCAAGCGGTCCTATGGCGGAGCGTGGGATGGCAAGATCATATGGGGTCGCCTGACACACAGCCGCGTGCTGGGCGTGCTCAAAAATCCATCCTACGCCGGGATGTACGTCTTCGGTCGTTATCAATACCGCCGGGAGATCAGCCCCGAAGGTGGAATTCAGAAACGGATGCACGCGGTTGGCATGGCTGACTGGCGCGTCAGTTTGCAAGAGCATCACGAGGGGTACATCACTTTGGAAGAGTTCTTTAAGAACCAGGAACGCTTGGAGAAGAACCGCACCAACGGCGAGGAGACGCTGCTGACTGGCCCAGCGCGTGAAGGCTTGGCCTTGCTGCAAGGACTGCTACTGTGCGGCAACTGCGGACGTGCCCTTACGGTACGTTATCGCGGCAACGGCGGCATTTATCCCTGCTATCAATGCAACTGGCTACGCCGCGAAGGTTTGGCCAGCAAGGACTGCATGAGCTTTCGTTGTGATTTGCTCGATGGCGCCGTCTGCCGAAGAAGTGCTGAAGGCATTGCGTCCGGCCGAATTGGAACTCGCTCTGGCGGCCCTGCAAGAGTTGGAATCGCGCGATCAAGCCATCCTGCGTCAGTGGCAGATGCGGCTCGAACGCGCCGAGTATGAAGCTGCGCTCGCCGAGCGGCGCTATCAAGAAGTCGATCCTTCCCAAAGGCTGGTGGCGAGCACACTGGAGCGGCGCTGGAATGATGCACTGCTTCAATTGGAAGACCTCAAAAAACAAGCCGCGGAATTTCAGCGGCAAGAGGCGCGAGTCGCCACGCCGGAGCAGAAGGCTAAAGTTCTGGCCCTGGCCAGGGATTTACCGCGCTTATGGCATGCGCCCACCACGCAGTCAAAGGACCGCAAGCGGATGTTGCGCTTGCTTATCAAGGATATTACTGTTGAGAAGCCGACGAACCACAAGCAGCTTATGGCTCACATCCGGTGGCAAGGCGGCGCCTGCAGTGATCTTTCCGTACAACTTCCACCCAACATCGCAGACCGTGTGCGGTATCCTGCCGCCATTGTCGATCGCGTCCGCGATTTGGCTCGCGGCTTGCTCGACGCAGAGATTGCTGAGGAGTTCAACCAAGAAGGCCGCACCAGCGCTACGGGAAAGCCGTACACGGCAAAAATGATCCAGTGGATCCGCAATCGCCATCGGATTCCTTCTGCCGTGCTGCGCAAGCCCGAGGAACTGACTGTCCAGCAGGTCGCAAAATACTTTGGCGCCAGCGATACCGTGGTCTATTATTGGATCGAGCGCAGGATGATCCACGCGCGCCGGCTCAACGATGGAATGCCGTATTGGATTACGCTCGATAAAGCAGACGAGCAGAAACTTCGGGACTGGGTGGACAACTCAACTAGAGTCCGAAACAGTAAGTCATCCCTAAACGATGCTGTGCGAGGTGCATTATGAAGCCGACGTCGGAATACCCAGCGCCCTTTCCCCGCCCCCAGGTTTCGGGATCATTACCCGTCGCACTGGCTTGGGCTGATACGTTTTGTCTTGCAGTTCTTTCCGCAGCCCGCTCAACCAGGCTTCCAGCCCTACTCCACTCTCGATCCCCGTGAAGGTCTCCCCATCCACCCCTGGAGCGCCCTGATTGGCGCGCGCCAGTTCATAGGCGAACGTGAGAATGTCCTCCCGGTAAATCTTGTCGTACAGCAGGTAAAAGCGGTAGTTCGGCTCCTGCTTCGCTTTCACATACAGTTTCTTTTGAAGTTCCCGTATCTTACTCGGTGTTGTCAGACTTATCGTCAATCACCTCTTTCTTCCCTCCTTCCGAAACACATCCGAAGTAAGGGCCCTTGGCTCCCCCGGCATTACCCGGCTTCGTCGCTGTCGGGTCGGAGGTGGCGCGCTTGCGCGCTGGCCACCGTCCGCCGCTCAAACTGTACGTGCAGTTTTCCCGCATACAGCTTTCACGAAGACTCACGCTTCCGAGATGCAATCGAAGGAATCAACTGAATCAAATTGACCAGCCCGTACTCGCCGTACAGCTTGGTTTCCGGCAACTGTCGCCAGCCGCCGTTCCGCCAACGCTTGAATCGATGCGACCGAATGCGCCGCACAATCCAGCCGTCGAGCCGGTGGAAGAGCTTTCGAACGTGGGCTCGCTTGTAGTGATGGCCCCATCCCCGCAACACTGGGTTTAATGCTTCAATCAACTCCTTGGTCTTGAGCGGTACGCGTCGGCTGGTAAGCGCGCGCACCTGATCCATGAACTTCCGGATCGATTTCTCTCGAGGGATTGCGTACAGCGCCCCCGATTGAGCACCACTGCGAATCTTGCTCGGGGGCAACCGGAGTTGCTTACCGCGCTTGATTTTGTACCCGAGAAAGTCAAATCCTTGCTGGACGTGCACAATCCGCGTCTTCTGCGGATGCAACTGCACACCCAACTCATTCAGAATCCGAAGCGCCGCGGCCACCGCCGCTCGCGCTTCTGCCGCAGACGAACAGGTCACGACCCAATCGTCGGCATACCTCGTAAGCTGATATCCCTTGCGCCTCATCTCCTGATCGAACGGCGTCAGAAGTATATTACTGAGCAAGGGCGAAACCACCCCGCCTTGCGGAGTCCCGCGCTCCGTCGGAAACAGTCGGCCCCTGCCGTAGCTTCCCGCCTTCAGCATCGCCTCAATCAGGCGCAGCACTCGGCCGTCCGCCACTCTCTGGGCCACCAGCGACAGCAGTTTCGCATGATCCACCGACCCGAAAAAGTCCTTGAGGTCTGCGTCCACGATCCACTCCCGACCGCTCTGAATCTCCTTCCAAACTTTGCGCATGGCGTCCTTCGTCGATCGCCCTCGCCGATATCCGAAGTTGGCTTCATCCAACACCGGCTCGAAGATCGGTTCCAACCGATTGAGCAACGCTTGCTGACATACCCGGTCATAAATCGTCGGGATTCCCAACCTGCGAAACTCGCCCGGCTTTCCCGCCTTCGGGATCTGTACCTGCCGCACCGGTTGGGGCCGGTAAGCGCCATCCTTCAGTTCCCCGTACAACCGATCCAACTGCTGATCCAGTTGCGCGGCGAATCCTGCCAGACTCTGCCCATCGACACCACCACTGCCACCATTGGCCTTTACCATCTCCCAGGCCATCTCCAAGTTCTTCCGCTGATACACCTTGTCAATTCATGAATGGACCTTCTTTGCACCCGTCGGGTTGATCCAGTCCACCAGTCTCCTCGGACGAGAATGTACGGGTATTTCACTCATGGAACTGATCCTCCTCCCCGCCCTTGCTCATCTGGTTTTCTCTCTCTTCCCTACCGCCTTCGCCCGCTGCCTTCCCCGGCCCACTTCCGCCGCCGGTTGCCCGGTCACGCAACTTTCGCTGCGCTTGTGGTACTACACAGCCGTCCGTCTACTGTCAGAGCGTCGCTCGCCACTTCGCTCTCGCTTATAGGTCCGCTTACCCCGGTGCCACCCAGGGACTCTGCCAGTCTTCCTGAGGTCACGCATCACTCTTCCGTACCGTGCCATCTGCAAACACCTTGGTGCGGTGGGTGAATGAGAACGCCTTCGCCTATATAGTGCAGGCTCGACCTTGCCCCACCTTTGGCCGACCAGTTCATCTTCGGGGTAGCCCCCATCGATTACAGCCCGGTACTTCTCCTCATGCCCTTCGGATTCCACCTCGCGATGGACACCCTGCCCTCCGGGAAACGCAAGCGGCGGCTCCAGGTCCGCCTTGGCTGTGTCCAGCTTTCGCCTTCGTGCCCGTTTAGGCTTCTCCATACCTGCCTCTTTCCCGGCCCGCGAGGCATTACCCCCGCGTTCGGATATGACGCTCCTCATCCGAGCGCCAGAGGGACTTCAACCCTCCTGAACAACGCGCTGCTCAGCGCACACTATAATCCTCTCCGAGACCTAAGATGGCCGCGACCCTTACGGTCGCGTTAGAGTCGCCCCCACCAGCTCCGGGCTTCCCCTACTTGCACAGATTGCCTTATCCACATGCCGTGCTCACTACCCCGGTGGACCCATCCGGCGCTTCGGTTTGGTTCATGATGCGCTCCCGCATCGGGCTTCTGCCCGGACCGCTTTGGCCTTCCCTGAACAAAGGGCAGGTCGGCATCCACAACTTTCCTTTCGAGGCCTGCTCAAGCTTCACTCGCGTTACGGCCTGCGGACTTGCTCGCCCACCTACGTGGACTTTGTCACGAGGCTC
Source organism: Terriglobia bacterium (assembly GCA_963767545.1). Classification (GTDB taxonomy): domain Bacteria; phylum Acidobacteriota; class Terriglobia; order Bryobacterales; family Bryobacteraceae; genus CAVVFX01. The sequence goes on along the minus strand of CAVYEV010000012.1, from coordinate 7,108 downwards.
CCATCCCGTCGGTTAACCCGGCGAAACAGCCCGTCAGCTATCCAGTCATACCGACAACTCCTGGAGTGGGATTTACACCCACTGGTAATCTGCACCCTTTGGGGCGCACCTCTGTTCCGAAAAACTTGCAGCACCCGGCCGCAACGGACACGAAAATCCCGGCGTTTTGCGTCATGCAAGGCGCTCCGCCGTACTTGATTCATAATGTATAAAACAACAATGGCAACCGGTGAATCGGCGGCGGAGTACCTGGCGCCCAAGATCAAGAAGCTCCAGGGTCCGATACTGGTCCTGGGCGGCAGCGGATTCGTGGGCGCAAATTTGCTTCGCACTCTTGTGAAGGTTCGCGAAGACGTAGTCGGCACCACTACCCGTTTGCCCGCATGGCGGTTCGAAGGCCTGTCTTCCAAACACGTCCGGGTAGCCGACCTGCTGGTCAACTCGAACCTTGACGCCCTTCTCACGGACGTCAAGCCGCGAACCATTTTCGATTGCGTCGCTCACGGCGCCTATTCGTTTGAGACCAATAGCGAACTGATTTACCAGACCAATTTCAATTTCGTGTCGCGCCTTGTCGAGCGGCTCGCGGGCCGTAGCATCGCCTGCTATATCCACGCCGGGAGTTCTTCCGAATATGGCGACAATGCCGCCGCGCCCAGCGAGTTCGATGTTACCGCCCCCAACAGCGAATACGCGGTCTCCAAAGTAGCCGCCGCCAACCTCCTCTATTTTTGGGGCAAGAAGAAGAAGTTTCCCTGCTGCAACCTGCGTCTTTATTCGGTATATGGTCCTCTCGAAGACTCCTCGCGCCTCATACCCAACGTCATCAAGCGGGGGATCGAGGGCGGTTATCCCGACTTCGTCAACCCCGACATCTCGCGCGACTTCGTATATACCGACGATGTGACCGAGGCGTTTCTAGACGCCGCACTGAACCTCCGCGAAGAAGATTACGGCGAGTCCTTCAATATAGGGTCAGGCAACAAGACAGCGATTCATGAAGTCGCGTCGCTCGCCCAGGAAGTGTTCGCGATCGATGAATCGCCCTCGTTTACCATGCCGCAGCGCCGCTGGGACGTGATCGATTGGTACGCCAATCCCCGCAAAGCCAACGAGCGCATCGGCTGGGAAGCCCGCACCAGCTTCCAGGAAGGCCTCGCCCAAATGGTCGAATGGTACCGCGCGCTTCCCGACAAAGAAGCCTACCATCTCTGGTCCAAGCGCTTCACTCTCGATACCAAACACAGCGTGAGTGCGATCATCGCCTGTTATAAGGACAATCAGGCCATTCCGATCATGTACCAGCGCCTCAAAGCCGTCTTTACGAAGCTCAATATCGACTACGAAATCATCTTCGTCAACGACTGCAGTCCGGACGATAGCGAGGAAGTGATCCGTGCCATCTCCCGTAACGATCGCCGGGTTGTCGGAATCTGCCATTCGCGCAATTTCGGTTCGCAGGCGGCTTTCGTCAGCGGCATGCGCGCCGCGTCCAAGAACTCCTGCGTTCTGCTCGATGGCGATCTGCAGGATCCTCCCGAGTTGATCGAAAAGTTCGTAGCCGCCTGGCGCGAAGGCTATGACGTGGTCTACGGACGGCGCGTCAAACGCGAAGCCACCATCTTCATGCAGCTCGCATACAAGGCCTTCTATCGCGTCTTCGACTACTTCTCCTACGTCAGGGTTCCGCACGATGCCGGCGACTTCTCTCTCATGGACCGCCGCGTAGTCCAGGCCATCCTGCAATTTCCCGAGCGCGATCTTTTCCTGCGCGGCGTGAGGGCATTCGCCGGATTCCGCCAGACGGGCGTCGATTACGTTCGCCCGGAACGTCAGTTCGGAGTCACCACCAATAGCCTGCTCAAGAACTTTGGCTGGGCCAAGAAAGGCATTCTGTCCTTCAGCAATGTGCCGCTGAATATCCTGAGTACCATGGGAGTCATCTTGGTCTTTATTACCGTACTATTGATGGCACTCGAACTCGCTCTTAAAATCTTCTTTCCAGATAGCGCCCCCAAGGGATTCACTTCCCTGCTGCTCGTAGTTGGCTTCTTCGGATCCATCAATCTCTTTGCGGCCGGTATGATCGGCGAATATGTAGCCAAGATTTTTGAAGAAGTAAAACAGCGGCCTCTCTTTATCCAGCGCACTATAATCCGGGATGGAGAGATACGCCTGGTAGCCAGTAAGATGGAGAATACCACGCATGGCTGAAAATGGAGGTCTGGTCGTGTCCCCGATTCCGGAAACAAAAAAGCGGCAGGATGAACCCCGTCTTGCCCAATTCAATCTCGCTTCAAAACGCATGAATATGGTGCGCCGGGCGAGCGAAGTCTGGCGGCCGCCCCCGCTTGCGCCGTCCAACGGAAGTCTCGCGAAAATAGCTGACAGCCTCCGCCGGTTCCTTGATTTGCAGGCGGGCTCGATCTGGCGGGATCTGTCCGAAATCCTGCCTCACGCGCGCGGAACCGTGCTCGATGTGGGATGCGGCGCGCAACCTTATAGATCGCTGCTATCGCCGGCGGCGGCCTATACAGCCATCGACACCGTCGACTCGGCCGCTCATTTCGGATACGAAGCTCCCGATACGCGCTACTTCAGCGGGACGACCTGGCCGGTGGAAGATGCGTCCGTCGATTTCATTCTCTGCACCGAGACCATGGAACACGTTCCGGATTCAGCCGTTATGATCGGCCAGACGTTCCGCTGCCTCGCGCCGGGCGGAACGCTCTTGCTCACCGTCCCTTTTGCCGCGCGATGGCATTTCATCCCCTACGATTACTGGCGATTCACTCCCTCCGGACTCGATCGCTTATTGGCATCGGGCGGATTTGTCAACCGGCGAGTCTACGCTCGCGGGAACGCCGTCACCGTGGCGTGCTACAAAGTCATGGCCCTGTTGCTTCGGCTGGGTGCCCCACAGACTCAATCGGCGCTGGGGCGTCTTGGTCTGCGTATCCTCTTCTTACCGTTTGCGCCGCTGCTACTGGCCCTCGCCATAGCAGCCAACATTTCAATGCGCGGTCAAGGCGGAGACGATTGCCTTGGATATACAGTCCTGGCCGAGAAGCCCGCTCATGGCTAACGTTTTAGCGACTGGCGCAGCGATCCGCCACTGCCCCATCTGCGGCGGCGGCGGCAAGCCGAAGCTATTTGCCGATGCGAACGTCGAACCCGAACAACTGAATCAGTTCGCCTTTGCCTCCCGTAAGCTTCCGGAATACATGCATTGGCGGCTTTGGGAATGCGGGCAGTGCGATCTCCTCTACGCCAACCCGGCGCCTACCGTGGAACAGTTGGCCGGCTTGTATCGCGACGCGGCCTTCGGCAGCGGCATGGAAGCCGGCTTGGCCGCTAAGACCTACGGCGGTCTGCTGCGTGGCATCGCCCCGCAGTTGCCCGACCGGGTTGGAGCGCTCGATATCGGCACCGGAGACGGCGCATTCTTGCATGAGTTGCTCGACCAGGGTTTCTCCGGCGTCGTAGGCATTGAGCCCTCTTCAGCGCCCATTCAGAGCGCCCCGGATCGAGTCCGTCCATTAATCCGGCAAGGACTCTTTCAGCCCGGCTCCTTTACCGAAGGCCAATTCAGCCTGGTTAGCTGTTTCCAAACTATCGAGCACCTCAGCGATCCGTTAAGCGTAGTTCAGGAGGCGTGCCGTATCCTGAAACCCGGTGGGGCGATCTTCCTGATCGGCCATAACCGGCGGGCGCTTTCGGCCAAGCTACTCGGCCGCAAGTCGCCGATATTCGATATCGAGCACCTGCAGCTCTTTTCACCGCAAAGTCTGCAACGCCTCTTACGGTCCGCCGGGTTCAGCCGGATAAGCGTGAATCCGTTTTTGAACCGCTATCCCTTGTCTTATTGGAGTCAGCTATTCCCGTTACCCGCGAAGATGAAAACCATCACACTCGACTTACTTCATGCCACGCGAGCAGGCCGGCTCATGATTCCTCTACCGGCAGGGAACATCTCGGCGGTTGCATTTAAGTAGGGCCGAACCTTTATTGTTTGGTATCGTCCGGGTGAGTCGCCAGCTCGAAGAATTCCTTCTGCAGGCGCGGGCCAACCTGGTCCGACTTGATCGCACGGATGGCATTCGCAATCCCGTCCACCCAGGCCTTCATGTCGAACTCGCCGAGTTCTTTGGTCGCCGCTGTACCGTCACCCGAATAATGATCGGGGAACTTCGCGTACCACCAGATTCCGGTATAGGTGCCCGGAGGAAGATCGAGGCGATTGCGATCCGCGCCCGATTCGGTGCCCGCTCGATCCAGCTTCACCAGGTCGGGGCGCGTGATGAGCGTGTGTGAAGTTTCCGATTCCCCCGCATGACCGTCCGGCCGCGTCTTCAACGCCGGACGTCCCGGGGGAGGAGCGGAACGCTGATAAATATAGACTATGTAATCCTTCGGCGAGTCGAGTTGCGATTGCGCGAAATAGGGCAGCAGATTGTTATTGCCGCCATGCCCGTTGACGATCACGATCTTCTTGCAGCCGTTGCGGGCCATCTCGGCCGTAGTCTCCTGCAGAAGTTCCAGTTGCAGCCGCGAACTGTACGCAATGGTGCCGGGTTCGTGTTTGGCTTCGAAGATCTGACCGAAATAGTATTCGGGAAACACGATCGCATACTCCTGCCCGGCCGCATGCAGCGCGGCCCATCGTACATTGATGAGATCGGTGCCGATGGGCAGATGAGGCCCGTGCTTTTCGAGAATGCCGATCGGCAGGACACAAGTGTTCTGCGCTTTCTGAATCGCGGAAACGAAATCGCCCGCTACCAGTTCGTCCCATCGGACCGGAAGCGGCTGCGCGCATAAGGTGGCAGTCAGCAGCAGAAGAAGACAACGTAAGCTCATGACGAGCTATTTTATCGTTTGATCGTCGATTCGTCGATTCTGGACTCTCCTCGGCATCTCCGGGCGCCTCCTCGCGGGCAGGGTGGCAGGTCAACAAAACGCGCAAGGCGAGACATGCCGCGGCAAATTGGGTTTTTCCGAGGCAAAGAACGATCCGGACGTTGGTGCCGCGATGCTGGGGCACTTGCGAGACCTATGCGGTCGAGAGCGGCCGTGGAAAGACAAGTTCAACCTTCAAATCGATCTCGATATTCTGGCCGACCTCGATTCTTTCGAACGTATACCTGGCTTATCTGTAAACGAGGTTCAACCAGCCTGAGGCTGGCTTGAAAAACTCCTCCAAGGCCGCCGCTCCGAGCGCCTGCGTCATCCCGGACAATTGGGAGATAAGAGATGCCCAACCCGCACAGCAACGCGATGGCATTTACTGAGCTGGTTCCCCCTATATCCGTTTTTCCCTTGTAAGAACCCCATCCCGGCTTGCCTGAGAAAGTTCGCCGGAATCTACCATTCCCTTTAGCCGGCTCAGAACCGCAGGCGAGTTAGAGCAGGACATCAAATATGCAGCAGCGGTTCAATTGCGCCGAAGCAGCCGGTTTTGATCTGGTTGTGACAACCGGCAAAAACGCCAATGTTTACCATCCCGGAGAACATGACAGAATCGCCGCTCAGCAGGGAGTAGTGAGTCCGGACATTGTGGATAGCGAGTAATTGGAGAGATGTGAGGAGAAAGGCGGAGTTACGGAGATAGAGAAGCTGGAACGAGGTCGAGCACTATCGGCGGCTGAGAATGCTGTAGGGTAACCAACTGCTGAAAAGCATCTTTGCCCTGTTGCCAGCAAGTGCGCAAAACGCTGGTCAAAATCTGTTGGGTTCGAGCGCCGTTCCAGGTCCGGTTGCCGCCCCAGGTTTTGCGAGCCACCACCATCAGACGAATCGCTGCCTCAATGAAGTTGTTGGTGGCCGGAATGCCAGGACAGTACAGAAAGGTGAACAGGTGGGGCTGCTCATGTTGTAAATGGCGCGCCAAACGCTGCTTGGCGGTATGGCACAGTGTCGTTGCCAACAGCCTGTCCAAGCGAGCCTCCAGGCGGCCCGTGGCCACTGCCAATCCGTGTTCGCCGACCAGTCCCTGTTGGCGCCGATCCGCAAGTGCAGACTGTCCAACAGTAGCTCCAGGACCGCCTGCGGAAACTGCCGCGCCTTCCCGGTCAGAAACTTCAGTAGGTCCCGGCAACGCCGGATCGGATGCGCCAGGCAGGTTTGGTGAAAAGCCTGCAAGAAACCGTACCAGGTCCGGGCTCCGTCATGCACCAGAAAGCGATCATAATCGACCCCCAATACCGCCGCTGCTTCGGCAAAGCCGCGATGCGGCTCGATCAGGTATACCGTGACCGATTCGTTGCCGATCACCCGGCAATTCTGTAACTGGCCGCCTACGCGCCAACCCGTGTCGTCCAGTCCATTGAATGGACTGTGCCGCAACGAAGCCTTCAATCGATCGTAGGTGGGAGCGGCCAAATTGCCCAACCGTTCCAGAGCCCGGCAGATCCCGCTGCGGCTCACCGTCAATCCGTAGCCCAATCGCAGCGACCGCGCCACTCGCTCATGCGACATGCCCATCTCTTTGTTCCACAGTGCCGCCAACGACAACGCTTCCGGCCCGATCTGTACCTGGCCTATGTGCAAGGCATCGGAGGCCTGCAGCGGATGCCTTCCTTGCACCCTGCGTCCACAGCCGGTACACACCCCCACCTCCACGTCAAACCGCCGCACTAGGGTCACTCGAACGATGTCTTCCTGATACTGGGCCTGGGTGTCCCGCCCAATCACCTTGCTCTCGCAATGTGGGCAGCAGGCAGGCAACGGCACAGCGATCTGCTGATCCACCCTCAGCGGTGCCGGACGCGTGGCCTGCTGACCGTATTGGTCCCCCGCTTTACGCCCCGCTGTTTTGGGATTCGGTTTCGGATTGTCGCGGGAGAACGGGGCTGTGTTGCGCTTCTTTTTGCGCACTGCCTCTTCCAGCAGTTTGTGCATTCGTGCGATCTCTTGCTCGAGACGCTCGATCTCACTCAACGACCGGTTCAGACGTCGCTGCAGGGATGCTACTTCCCGCTCCAACTGTTCGGCGCGACCTACCGCATCACCCGCACTCATCCAGCCTAGAATGCCACGGCTTGCCGCTTTTGTCCAGCCCCCTTGCTCGAATGCCTGTTTTTACAGCCCTTCCGAATGGTAAACATTG
>CAVYEV010000011.1:0-20095 GCA_963767545.1 Terriglobia bacterium | reverse complement strand
CCCGGTGGTGTTGTATGCGGTGCTCGGCGGATATGACTGGATCTTCCTTCTTGTGCTCAGCGCGGTCGCCGAAATCTGCTTCGACGAATACTCAAACATTACCGCATCGCGCGAGCCGTTCGCGTACGCCGCTGGGCTGTTGATTATTCTGGCGATGCCACCTGCGCCGTGGCTACCGCTTTTCGTTATTCTGTTCGGGCTGGTAATGCTTACGCTGGCGATGCGGCAAACCGATCTTGCCGAAGGATTCAGGCGGACGGCGGCGATCGTGTTCGGGATAGTCTACATCTTCGGGGCTTGGCGGACAGCTCGATTACTGCGCGATATCAATCCATGGTGGCTGGTATTTGGGTTGGTGGTGAGTTGGATCGGCGATACCGGCGCTTACTATGTGGGACGCCGTTACGGACGGCACAAGCTGGCGCCGGTGGTGAGTCCAAAGAAAACGTGGGAAGGATCGATCGCCAGTGTTGTGGTTTCCGCAATTGCCGGCGCGGTTGCATTGCCGTTGCTGATCGCGGGAGTCCGGCCGGTCGAAGCGCTGCTGCTGGCGGTTGCGGCCAATGTGGCGGGACAGATTGGCGACTTGGCGGAATCGGCAATCAAGAGAGGCGCAGGCGTGAAAGATAGCGGGACGTTGCTGCCGGGGCGCGGAGGCCTGCTGGATCGAGTCAGATCAGCTCTATGTTCGCGGTGCCCGTGCTGTATGCTATTTTGGCGGCCACAGGAAAGTCAGTTAAACGAATGCGAGCTGTTCAGAGAATCGCGCCTGGGTGTTTGATGATCGCCGGGGCCTATGGTCAGCAGCATCAGATCACCGACGCGGAGGTGCGCGAAGTGCAGCGGTCCGCGCTGCTGATCGATACGCATAACGACGTGACCAGCAAGACCGTGAAGGGTTCGACATCGGAGCGCGTCGAAAGCCGGGCACACGACGTGCCGCGGCTGCGGGAGGGCGGCGTCGGGGCCGTCTTCTTTGCGGCGTACGTCGCGCCGGATTACGCGAAGGGCAACCATTCCGCGAACCGCGCGCTGCAGATGATCGATACGGTGCGGCACGACATTGTCGCCGAGCATCCGAAGACTTTGTGCTCGCGACGACGGCGGACGATATCGAGGCGCGCACACGAGCAGGGCAAGATCGCGGCGCTGATCGGCATCGAGGGCGGCCACGCGATCGAGGACAGTCCGCGGCTGCTGCGCGACTTCTACGCGCTCGGCGTCCGCTATATGACACTGACCCACACCAACACCAATGGCTGGGCGGATTCGTCGGGCGACATGCGCGACCCGCCGTCCAGCACCACGACGGGCTCACGCGTCTCGGCAAACAGATCGTTCAGGAGATGAACCGGCTCGGCATGATCGTGGATATTTCGCACGTGGCCGACAAGACCTTCTGGGATGCGCTGAGGCGAGCAAGGCCCGATCTTTGCATCGCACTCTTCATGCCGCGCGCTGCAACGTGCCGCGCAATATGACGGACGAGATGATCGTCGCACTCGCGAAAAAGGGCGGCGTTGTGCAGATCAACTTCAACTGCGGGTTCCTGCAGGAGCGGCGGCCGACCGGAGGAACGCGACACGGCAACAGGTGCGCGCCACGCTCGCCGATGTGGTGGAGCATATCGATCACGCGGTGAAGATCGCGGGAATCGATGCGGTCGGAATCGGCAGCGACTTCGATGGGGTGACATGCACGCCCGAGGGGCTGGACGATGTTTCGAAATTCCCGAATCTCACGCGCGCGCTGCTGGCGAAGGGCTATACCGAAGCCGACATCGAAGATTTACGGGGGCAACACGCTGCGGCTGATGCGCGAGGTGGAGTCGAAAAAGAGATCGACTCGCCAACCAATAGCATGATGAAGGAGACGAGGGTTAAGGGCAAGCCGACGCGAACGAAATCTTTGAATTGGTAGTTGCCGGGGCCGATGACCAGCAGATTGGCCGGATGGGCCATGGGAGTGAGAAACGCCGCGGAACAGCCGATGGCGGTCGCGACCGCGACTGCCTGCGGATTCTGGTGCAAGTGAATGGCGGCGGCGATGGTGATGGGACCGGTGACAAGCGCCGCCACCTGACCGCCGATGATCTGCGTCAGCAGCGCGGTCAAAAGATAGGCTCCGGCGATGAGTCCGAGCGCGCCGAAGGGTGCGAACCCACCGACGACTGCGCTGCCAACCATCGCGGCCAGTCCGGTTTGCACCATGCCGAGGCTGACGGAGTACATCCCCGCGACCAGCACCAGGGCCTGCCACGGCATCGCTGCGTAGGCGTCCTCCACGGAGAAAAGCCCGGTGAGAAAGAGACAGACCGCGCCGGCAAGCGTTGCGAGATACACCGGCACTCCCGCGATGGAGGCGACGATTGCCGCGGCAAGTATGGCCGCGCTGGCGATGGCTGCACCGCGTTGCAGTGGGAGGTCGCCGGGATCAGGCTCGAAGACGATCAGGCCGTGCAACTTGCGCAGTAACGGAAAGCGGTCGGGACTGCCGACCAGCAGCAGCGAATCGCCCGGCTGCAGCTTGAGGGTTGATACATCGGTGCGGTAACTGCGTTGTTGACGGAGAAGCGCGACCGCGGTGAAGCCGTAGTTCTTGCGGAACTCCAGATCGCGCAAAGTGTGGCCTTCGAGATGAGATTGAGGCGGGATCATCGTTTCGATGAGCATCACTCCCTTTAGTTCACGGGCATCGTGATTGCGGCCAATTTCGACTCCGTCGATCTGGCGGATGCGTTCCTCGCGTCCGACCGCTAGTAGAAGATCGCCTTTCCGCAGAATCTCCTCAGCTGCGGGAGCGAAGATTGCTTGCTCTCCGCGCCAGACGGCTGCGACCGCAATACCGTGGCGATCTGCAATACCAGTAGCGGCAAGCGGTTGGCCGGCCAGTGGCGAACCAGGAGTGATGCGCAGTTCCCAAAGGCGTTCGGCGAGTCGGTAATGTTTGGCAAGTTCGGTGCTGGTGCGGCGAACCAGATTTTGCTCGATGCTGGGCTCGCGGTCGGGAAGCAGCCAGGGTCCGAAGATCGCGAGGAAAGCGATGCCGGCAAGCGCGATCAGGCCGCCGGTCGGCGTGAAATCGAGAATATGAAGCGCCTTCTGCGACGGGCTTGCGGACACGAGCAGATCGCTGACGATGATGTTGGCAGTGGTGAAGTAGGTCGCGACGCCGCCCAGGAGACTGCCGTAAGCCACGGGGATCAGCAGCTTGCTCGGTTTGACGCCGGTGCGACGGCTCGCCTCGATGGCGCTCGGCAGCACCAGTGCTCCCGCGGCGAGATTGTTCATGAACACCGAGAGCACGGCCGAGGCCGCAGTGAAAATCAGGATCAGGCGGCGCTCGGAGTTCCTCCCCAGGCGACTACGCGGGATGCGAGCCAACGGGCGGCTCCGCTTTTCTCCAGGGCGGTAGTGAGGACGAAGAGGCTGAACAGCGTCAATACGACGGGTTGGCCGAAGCCGGCGATAGCTTTAATGGCGTTCTGAGGCGTGTGCGGCGGCCCGAAGATACCCTCACCCGCGAGTTGCGCGATGCCTAATGCGGCGGACATGCCGAGGGCGGCAACATCCAGGCGGAGGCGATTCAAAAAGACGAATACGAGCGGGATCAGCGTCACTGTGAGAAGGACGATCTGGGGCTCAGTCATTAAGCTTTTTGTTTACCGGTATTCCCGGATGCGCTGATCATACCGAAGAATGCGAGTAGCGCAATGATTAGTGCGACGATCAACGCTTTCCACTCAAAATTATTGACGGCTGCGAAACCATTCGACACGGCATTATCGAAAGCGTCCTGGTTAATCTTCAGAGTTGGCCGAGCGCCAGGTCGAACTGATCGAATGCCCAATTCGATTGATCCTTTTCATTCCCGATGCACAACGCGATGGCTTGGGCATGTTTGTGGTCTCTTTCTAACTGGCGGATATCCACATCGATATCGCGATATTCGAGCAATTACGCGAGTGTGTCAGTGGCAGCTTCCGCTCGCCTAAGAAGGTAATGTTGGCCAACTCATCCGCCAGATACCCCTTAAAGCCATCGACTGCTTTGGCCGTTTTACAGCTTCCAGGACGCTCTCGCCCGAGACTCCGGCTGGCCATGCCGCGAGCTGATTCATTTTCCGGTGGAAATTCTTCTCGTGTTCATCGGCGTGCCCAATATCGAGAAGGTAGCGGCTTTCGTCTGCGTTGGCGGAATATGCGACCGCACGGGCTTGCCATAGCGCATGAATGGACGTAAAGCATCCTCCTTCGCGATCTTCAATTCATGGCGCTCAGTGCCAAGCGCGCCGAAAGTGTAGAGGATGAATCCGATGGTCGTCAGGGTCGTTATCAGTAGCAGCGGATTCAGGAGACGGTGCGTCTTGCGGGTGATAAATGTCTGCACCGCAAAGAGAGCGCTAACAGGGCCGCCCCCATTAGCAGAAGGAAAACCACAGTCGCGATGGATTGGCCGGCGTGTGAGTTGTAGGTCTCCTCGAGAACATCGTGGTTCGCTTTATCGAGCGCATCGGCCGCGGGAAGGAGGGTCGAGTCCATCACGCGGCCGCTTCACGATAGGCATCCACAAATCCCGCTTCACGCACGGTCGTGCAGGCTGCGCGCCCGCTCCACGCGTCCTTCGAAAGTTCCGAGGCCAACCTGCAAAGTCTCGATGGGTGTTCGCTCGGCATCGCCATAAGTGATGTTCTGCGCAGCGATCAATCAGCGCCTTGGACGCCTCGACCCGTCTTTTCTCGTAATCCTTTATTTGCTCCTCCATCTCACCCGGTTTTCCGAGTAACTCGTTGGCAACGCTCGCATCCATATCGGCCATCGAGGTCTTGATTTTCTGCGCTGCGATGATGCTTGGCGCAGTATCCTTGCCGACCGTCTTCATAGCATCGCGATGCACCTGTACGCCGGTGATTGCTGCGAACAGGAGCATGGCGTCCAACGCCCAGATGAGATATAAGCCCGCCCATAGGGTCTGCAGCGTATTCATTCGCTGCAACGCCGGAACCGATGTCGGTCTTATTGCCACGCTTGACATAGATCATCCTTCGTCATACTGTTCTCACGGTCAGCCGGGTCCAACGGCCTAGTGTGATCTGATCGCCATCTTTTAAGGTTAAATCCATCATTGGCTGAACGTCCGCGCCGTTCAAGCGTGTGCCATTGGCCGAACCGATATCGCGCAGCGTGAGCGATCCGTCATCGCCGGGAGTCAAGAGCGCGTGCCGATGGGAGACGCCATCGTCGAAGTCCAGAGAGATCTCCGGCAATATTGCGCGCTTGTCGCTTCGCCGGCCGATCAGATTCACCGGCTTGTCGAGGGAGAAGGTGAATGGACCCACGCCGGTTGGAGGCTCTGGGCCGCCGGGCTCGACAAGTGCCGGGTCGATGGCCGCGTACAGCGCCCACTCTTTTTTTACGGGAGTCTCCGGCGGAGGCGGCGGCATGGGAGGCGGCGGCGGTTCGGGAACCGGCGGTTCTTCGGGGACGCTCCCATGCGCACCCGTGGAGAAGTTATAACCGCAGACTTCGCAGAAGTTCGATGACGCGTCGGAGCGAGGGGCGGCGCAGTCGGGACATACTTCTCCTACTGCTGCTGTGCGCGCGGGCGCACCTTGAGGCATTCCTTACGGGCCTTGAGGCGGTCCTTGAATTTTGGCGCCGCACTCCGAGCAGAAGTCCTGCTCGCTCGATGCGTGCCCTTTGGGGCAAGAGTAAACTGCCATCATAAATCCTCCCTTTGCTACGGTGTCTTGACGATGCGGGCTGTCTTGGTGGAGCGAGTCTCGAGCGCCATGGCGTCCTCCTTCGCGATTGCGCTCTTCAAGCGGACAGTTCCCTTCTCCGCATCCTGAATGTCCACGACGGTGCGCAGCAGTTTCGCCGTAGACTCGTTGCCCGATTCGTGCGCAATCTTCACCGCTTTGCCGAGCTTGGCCGTAGCCTCTTCAATGTCTCCGCGGCTGCGCGCGTCTAGGCCTTCCTGAATCGATTGCGCCAGTTCGGCCTGACCGGTATAGTGCGCGACCATGCGATCGATCTTGGTTGATTTGGCGTCGTCATCGGTCCAAACCGCCAAGATACGCGCCTCCGGCAACTTTGTTTTCGACGCCGCCCGAGTTATACACCAGGCTCGCGCGGCCAGCCAACACCTCATCACCGGCGCCGCCGGGCTTCACCTGGACGCAGAAATGGAAATCGCGCGTCTCGCCTTTCCCCCACGCTCCGGTCGGATACTCGCGAACCTGCGGCTTTAACTGACGCGCGCGTTTCGTGAGATCGACAATCTCAGGGCTGACTTCCTTGCAGTAGAGCACGTTCGCTCCCTGAGGAGTCCACAGTCGAAGGAAGACATCGCTGACGGTCTTGCCGAGCGCCTTTGTCAGGATCGCCTGAAAATCCGCTTCGATCTGCGCGGGCGCAGGGATGATATCGGTCGTCCCCAAGAGCTTATTGGCGATCTTGCGAAGCTGGTCGACTTTCCAGTCGGTTCCTACTCCGCGGCAGTCGCACTGGAACACACCGTCGCAAGCCGCCAATGCCTGCTCCAGAAGCGGGGCGTCGAGCTCATCGTTCTGCCCGTCGGTGAGCAACAGCGCCTGCTTCAATGCGCCGGGCTGCGTCTGAAACTGCTGGAGCGCGGCTTTCAGCCAGACCGAGATCGTGGTGCCGCCGTCGGCCCGAATGCTCCGGATCGCGGCGATGGCGCGATCCTTATTTAACGCGTTTGCCGGGGCGACTGGACTGATCAACTTCACCGTATCCGCTCCGGTGACAATGAAGAACGAGCAATCCTCCGGCAGCATACCAACTAGCCTGGTCATCGCCGCGCGGGCTGCCAGAATCTTGACTCCGTCCATTGAACCCGAAACATCGCACAGGATGCCGAACAGCCTGCCCGACGTATGCGCACCCATCGATTGCGCCGCGGTCACGGTCATGATCGCGTGCACCTCGCTGGCTCCGAGCGGCAGGTATTGATTCTGGAATACTTCAGCTTTGAATTCGTCTGGCATAAGTGATCCGTATTCTATTGAACAACCTGCTCGATATCGTGATTCTCCTCGCGGAAGCGCAATAGCACGGCGGTGATATTGTCATGGCCGCCCTGCACGTTGGCAAACTCGATCATGCGTCGGACGCTGGCGATCGCGTCCGTTTCGCCGCTAGAATCCGCAGCGTGTATCAGGCGAGCTATGTCCCGCGGCTCCTGAGCATAGTTCCACAAGCCGTCCGTACACAGCAATAGCTGTCCGGCTCCGGGAATCCGGAAGCGGATCACGTCGGGAATCGCGCTCTCGTCCGCATCCGCGCCGAGCCAACGTGTGATGCCGTGAGCTTGCGGCGCCTTCGCCGCTTCGTCGAGCGTCATCTCGCCGGACGAAACCACGTCATTCATCCAGGAATGATCGGCCGTCAATTGCTGCGCGTCTCCATCCGTGGAGATCCAGTAGGCTCGGCTGTCGCCCGCCCAACCGATGATTGCATCGAGACCATTCACCAAAGCGGCGATTACAGTGGTGGACGGAGAGTCGCTCGCTCCCGAACCGTCCGGCTCGGCTTTTGTTTCGGCGAGTTTACTCTGCGCCTCCTGAAGCGCCATGCGCACAGTCCTCTCGGGACTGGAAGCGGAATGCCGCACCAGCGAACGTTCGAGCGAAGCCGCGACGCTCTCCGCAACCGCCGTTGACGCCTGTTCCGAAAGCGTTGAACTGGAGACGCCGTCACACACCACCAGCACGTAACCCAATCCAGCCGCGCGGATTGCAAAACGGTCCTCGTTACGCTGATGCTTCATGCCGCGATCGCTGACGCCGGCAAAGTCCGGCGACAGGATCATCTCGATGTGATCACTGGCGGGACGTCGCGCCAGATGTCCGCAGCGGCCGCAGTAGCCATCTTCGTCGATCTCGTCCGCGGGCGCTCCACAGGCGCAGCCAGTCGCCTGCGCGGTCTGAACAGCGTTATTGAGAGGCTTCCCGCAGACCTCGCAAAAGAGGTCGTCTTCGGGAAGTGAGGTAGTGCAGTAAGGGCATTCCATGTAGATCTCAGGGCGCTCAAAACAGCGTGCGTGGACGGACAGCGTTGGCGCGGTCCACCAGTTTGATGCGTTCTTCGCCAGCAGATAACTGGGCCATGGAGCGAAAAGAGTTCTCGAGTCCGAAACGCATCGGATTTTCGGTCAGGGAGTGCCCCAGAATCTTGATCTTCGGATCGGGCTTGAGTTTACGCGACGCAAGCAGTTCGAGAGCCGCGGAAAGGATCTGGCTGCCGAGCCGGAAACGGTCCATTCCATCGAGTCCGAGACTCTCAGCAAGGGCGGACGCCTGCGACAGTTCCGCGCTTCCCGGCGATTGATGATCGTTGCGAATCAGCATGCGCGCAGCCTCAATCCGGGACCGCAGATAGAGACCGGACGATTGAGGTACACGGTCGAGCGCCTTTACCGCGCCCGCGCGATCGCCTTTCGCCAGCAGACATCGCGCCAGCCCAAAGGCCGCCGACACGAAACCTGGATCGGTTCGCGAAACCAGATCATATGTCTTGACGGCGATGTCCAGATTGCCCGCCATCTCGGCCGCTATTCCGAGCGCCAGTTTAGGCGCAGGCTCGCCTGGCAGATCGAAATACACCTGATCGAAGTGCTGCTGCGCGGCTTTGGCATCGCCGATCGCGAGTTTGATGCTTCCCAAAAACCAGAGCACTCGCCAATCCCAGGGATCTTCAACGGCGAGAGCGTTCAGAATCGATTCCGCTTCGTCGTGATTGCCGATATCCGCGAGGGCGTCCGCCAGGCGCAAACGCGCTTCGTGCGATTTCGGGACCTGTTCAGTAATCTTGCGCAATGCCGCCACGCGTTTATTGCGATCGGCAGCATATTGGCATTATTGACGCGCTGGAACGCGGGATCGTCCGTGTCCATGGAGGTCGTCGGAAGATAGCGGTGATCGGGCTTAACCGGCTCCATCTCGTCCCCCGCTTCGAGCGCCAGGATGTCGCCTCCGAAGTAGATGCTGGCGCTCGGGCGGATGTTGCCGGTTTCGACCGCGACGACTTCCCGCAGCACGCCTAGCAGTTGCTCCGCCATTTCGTCGGCCGATTCGAAGCGGTCGTTCGGATTCTCGCGCCGTCGCCTTCAGCAGGAAGCGATACAGCGATTCCTGTTGCGCGAACACGCGGCTCTTCCTGAGGACTGGGCAGGGTGTAAGCGATGTTCGTTCGAGAAGCCGTGGATCTCGGTGAGCAGAACGGCCAGGGTGCGGCCGACGGTGAATAGATCGGAGACGCGGTAGGGCCCTCGCCAGCCTCGGGCGCGCTGTAGCCATCGGTGCCGTAAATATCGCCCTGCATATCGTCCATGCGGCGCACGCCGCCCATGTCGATCAGCTTGACGTCATCCTTTTCCAGCATCATGTTGTCCGGCTTGAAATCGCAGTAGACCAGACCCATGCGATGCAGGTAGGAAAACGCCGGCAGGATGCGGTGGATATAGGCGATCGCTTCGGCGACCGGCAGAGGGCCGCGCTCCTGCCGGATCTCGCTTCAGCGTTTTGCCGCCGACATACTCCATCACGATGAAGCCTTCGTTCACGTGCTGGACGAAGTTGTAGATGCCGACGATATTGGGATGCTTGACGGCGGCGAGAAATTGCCGCTCGGCCAGCGCCGCGGCCGCGCCGATTCGTCATGTGTGTTGAGCAGACCTTTCAGCACGACGTAGCGCGAGAGGCTTTTATCGAACCCGAGATAGATCCAGCCCAGGCCGCCATAAGCGAGCGCCCCCTTCACCTCGTACTGGTCCGCGACCACCTCGCCTGGATTAAGGGTTGGAAGAAACGAATACTTCTGGCCGCACTTGCCGCAAAATCCGGTCTCACGCTTGAGCGGCGCGTTGCATCCGGAACAGAAGCGTTTTGCTCCGGCACTTTGGGATCGGGCATGATCGCCTTTTCGGGCTCGGTGGAAGGCAGATCGGGCAGGGTGATGAGTCCTGCGCCGAGTTGTTTGCGACTGGTGCGAGAGGAGGAATGGTTGGTGCGGCGCGTTCCCTTCGCCGCCCGGCTTACCGGCGACGATCCGGTGCCGGTGGTAATGTGGCTGGAAGTTCGCGTGGAAACAGGCGCCGCTGCGCTCTGTCCCGTTCCGGCGGCAGCGGCTGTTCTAGATTTCGGCTCGGCAAGCCCGCAGATATTGCAGTAGCCGTCCTCGATCGTTCCGGTGCAACCTTTCTGCTGGCATCGATTTCCATTCATGCGGAACGTTACCCCCGTCGTGGACGCGCCGTGCGCTCGTTGAGTAGCGTCTGATAACGAGTGACCACTTCGACTGCGCGATCCATTGGCGTAGGACGTGTATATAGCAACGCCTCAGCTTCGCGGGCCAACTCCGTCAGATTCGCATCTTCTTCAACTCGATACGCCTGCGCCTTCGCTTTCAAGGCATTCATCCGGCCGCGCAGTTCCTTTCGCAATTCCAGGGGCGCGCTGTTGACGGAATTCACCTTCTGTATATCGGATACGCAAGTATCCGCCGCGGAGTTCCAGTTGCGCAGCCCGACGGTAACCGGCCGCAGCATCCCGCCGTCATACTTCCGCTGCAATCGATCGAGCCACTCGCGAAGAGATTGCAGTCTCTCTTCCGAAATGGGCGGAAGCAGCTCACCGGCAATGGTCACCTTTTCACGGGCTTCCTCCCATGCTGCGGACGCCTCGCGATGAAGGTCGCCAAGCACCTTCAACCGGGCTCGCGCCGCACTGAAGCCATTTTCGGTTTGGGTTCTCAACCGCCCGCGTTCTTCCACAGCCGCTTTTACGCGATCGATCACGGGCCGAATGACCGTTTCGATGTCGAGAGAAGTCCCTAACGGGTCCGATTGGACTTGTGCACGGCGGAGCGCCAGGGCGTGTTCCGCGCCTTCCAACTCCCGCGCTTCCGGGTCCTCGAGATTTGCAGGATTCGCGCGGAGCCATGCCAGTTCCTTGGCTGCAAGCCCCAGACTTTCCCCAAGTTTCCGCCATGCCGCGTCAACCGCCGTCACACCATCCCGCGCCGACTCAAACGCCTTCACCATGGACTTCAATAATTGGTCGGGCGCTATGCAGCCCTGATCGTCCGCGCCACTCAGCAACGAGCGCTGCGCCATCGGAATCTGGTCGGGAGGAACGCGTATGGACTTAGTGAAGAGGAGTTGCTCGATTTCACGCTCCTTCTGGCCGCCGCCGAAAATGGCCGATAAGTCGCGTCGAAGCCCAACGGCGCGGTCGATTGTGCAGCGCAGCAGATCGAAGCACGTGAATAGCGTGCCGACATTCTCTAGCGCGGGCAACACCTTCGCGGCAGTCACACCTGAGAGTTGCGTGCGCGGTATGCCGCCAGTTCCGGTAAGGCATTGGTAAGTTGCGTCGGCCTGAAGGTCGAAGAGGTTATGGGCCGCTGAACTGAGGCGGGTTTCCCATTGCGCTAGGGCTTTGTCGATATCCGCCAGTGTCATAAGCAGCTCACGAGCCACGCGGAAGCCTATCCCGTCGCGGACGCGTGAGGATATTATGGCAGACCGATAAAGCGCGGGATCGCACAGGGCTCCTGACGATCGCGGCTTTGTTAGCGGCCGAGTGGGGTGCAGGAAGCGCGCAAATGGGCTCGACGAAAGGGGGTGTAGCGCCTTGTGGTGAAAAGGTTTATTGGAATCTAGGTTCGTTTGGTAATTTTGCATGACTTGGTTCTGGATAAGAGGGAGTGCGGACGTAATTTGGGCTTGGGCTGCGGGCGGGGTTAGCGGGTCGCCGCTGATCGGGATTGGATAATGTGCCATTCGGTTTGAGGAAAGATCGGTGGAGCTATGATCTTCTACTTCCTGGATAGCATACGATTTGTTGGTTCTTGATCGTCGGTATTGAGGGGAAAGGAGATAGAGGTAAAAGAGAGTGAACTTCGGGCGAGAACATGAACAAACATGAAGGAGGCTGCTGTTACGAAACAGTTGACGCACCGTCGGCAGCGGGGTAGGGTGAGGGTAGGACTTCGAAGGAACGCCATCGTGTGACGATCACCCTTCACCTTCAACCCGAGATCGAAAGGGGACTTTTTGTCCAAGCCATGGCGCTCGGTTTGTCGCTCAGCGACTTCGTTACAGAGATTGTGGTTCGGGAAGCGCATGTTTCCGCCGAACGAACGCTCCGGCGCTCCGGTCAGGAATTGATCGATGTATGCGCCAAGGTGCGGGGCTTGCTTACGGACGAAAAAGTTGACACGCTCTTTAGCTGAAGTGCGTCCTGTGCTCGCTCGGTCGATTTTGAATGAGCGGCTTTCTGTTGGATACGAACATTCCATTCGAGTTGGTACGACCTCGGCCCGAGCCGAAGGTTACAGTGCGTCGCTGCACAGGACCTTGACATGTTGTTCGTTAGCTCCGTGAGTTTCGGCGAGCTTCGTAAAGGGATTATCCTGGGGTCGCCAGGCAAGCGGAGCGCGCAGCTTCAAGCTTGGATCGAAACCGATCTATCGATCCTATTTTCCGGCCGCACTCTGCCAGTCACACGATCCATTGCCGAGCGCTGTGGCGTTTTGGAGGGTCAGCGGCAACTTGCTGGGCGGCCTCTCAATGTGCCCGATGGCCAGATTGCGCCTACCGCGATTGAACACGGCTTGACGCTGGTGGCGCGCAATGTAAAAAGACTTTGCGGGTCTTGGCGTCACGATCTTCAATCCTTGGGATGGCGTCTGAATCTTCAGGACACGGCGCTCGTGCCGGAGGCGCATTCCGTCCGGCGTACGCTGAGAAAGACGCGCGAGTCCGAATACGGCGTACCATTACGGCAGATCTCCTCAACCGGGTAGACACTCTTCCCTTGACCCATGTACGACTTGTAGAGTGCTGGTAAACATCGTCGCATTTTTGGCCGTAGAGTTCCTTGGTTGTAAGCCCTCGGAAGTTCTTCCAGGATATCCGCGATTGTGGTGAAGACCATCGCTCGCGTGGTCTGCTGCCTCCGCCATTCAAGGACCGACTTCTCTTTCTTGAGTTTCTCGAGGAGCGCCCGCGCAACCTTCTTGACCTCCGTCCTCTCCCGATTGGTGAGTGCGATTTCGGGCTTGGTCAACAGATCGACGATCACCAGTTCTTCCTGCGTCAGTTGCTCGGCAAGCCCGCGCTTCTCTTCCTGATTCAGCTTCTTGCCTTTCGGAAGCACGGCAAGGCCTCTTTCCAGCCTTTCCCATATGCGCTTCCATCCGATAAAGGAATTGGGAGTAGGAAGCCTGAGAACCAGCAAATGGTTCCAAGTGGCCCAGTTTCAGAGTGTGTCGTAATGGACCACAACTTTCGCGCTAGTCTTGAGCTTGTCCAGATCGAGTCATGTGTATGCGGTGGACTTGTCCCCTGAATTGAGGCAACCAGTTAAGAGTCAAAATTCAGTGAATGGAGAATTGACTCATGGGGTTGTCACGACGGAAGTTCACAAAAGAGGTGAAACTGGCTGCGGTTCAGCAGCTGGAAACGGGCTCGTCTGCGGCGGAGGTGGCGCGGGCCTTCGAAATTAACCCGAATTTGCTGCATCGCTGGCGGAAGGAATTCCGCCACGGTCCCCGCAATGCCTTTCCCGGCGTTGGGAAAACGACGCTGGGATGAGACGAAAGTAGCCCAGCTGGAGCGCAAGGTGGGTCAGCAGACGGTGGAGATCGATTTTTTGAAGGGGTGCTTGCAGAGACTCGAAGAGCAGCGGATGCTGCAGGCACTGCATGGAAGACCGCGGTCTATCGCCACATCCAAAGTCAGATCGAAAAGGAAAACAAAATGAGTACTTTACGGATGTGCGATCTGGGTCATGTGAGCCGGGCTGGGCTGTACCGCTACGATCCGAAGGCCGAAACGCCGGACGACGATCTGGATCTACGTGACGATATTCAGAAGATTGCCCTGGAGTTCCCGTATTACGGACGCCCGCGGATCACCGCCGAACTGAAGCGCCGCGGGTGGAAGGTGAACCATAAACGGGTAGGCCGCATCATGCGCGAGGACAATTTGCTTTGCCTGCGGCGGAGGAAGTTTGTGGTGACCACCGATTCCAATCACAACTTCCGGATTTACCCCAATCTCGCCAGAGAGATGGAACTGACCGGCATCGATCAGCTCTGGCGGGCCGACATCACTTATATAAGGCTGGAAACGGAGTTCGTTTATCTGGCGGTGGTGCTCGACGCCTACTCGCGCCGGGTGATCGGATGGGCGCTGGACCGCAATCTTGAGGACGATCTGGCGATCGCGGCTCTGAAAATGGCGTTGAGGCGCCGGAATCCGTCGGAAGGGCTGACCCATCACTCCGATCGGGGCGTTCAGTACGCGTCCAACGATTACACGGGTCTGCTCAAAGACAACGGCATCCGCATCAGCATGAGCCGCAGCGGCAATCCTTATGACAACGCCGCCTGCGAATCCTTTATGAAGACGCTCAAATACGAGGAGGTTTACCGACAAGAGTACCGCGACCTGGCCGAGGCCAGATCGTCCATCGAACAGTTCATCGAGAAAATCTATAACGGCAAGCGGCTTCACTCGGCCCTCGGCTACCGGCCGCCGGTCGAGTTCGAACGTTCGCTTCTTATTCCTCCTCCTTCAACCGATCCGCCACAGGTGACTGCATGACCGCCATACGAAAAATGAGGGCGCCCTCGGGATGCGTTTTCAAGGCATGGCGGAATCTATCGGTCCGATGTGTCGTCACATCTTTTTACCCCCGGGCCCTTCCCGCTTTCCGGTCGGGCGGGTGCCGGGGTATAGAACACGCCGGAAAGAACGTGCTCTGCCCATCG
The DNA here is from genome assembly GCA_963767545.1 of Terriglobia bacterium. Taxonomy (GTDB): domain Bacteria; phylum Acidobacteriota; class Terriglobia; order Bryobacterales; family Bryobacteraceae; genus CAVVFX01. The sequence goes on along the minus strand of CAVYEV010000011.1, from coordinate 5,292 downwards.
TCCGCGATGAGTTCCGGCCGGCTATTCCTCGATGGGGCGCTCGCCAGCGTTGCCCGTCTCCGCTTCACCGGCATCTTCAGCGTAAAGCCCTTGCCCGAATCCGGGAAACGATTTACCATCGAATGGTAACTTTTTTTTAAAGCCTCTTAACTGGTTGTCTCACGCTAAGGGACAAGCGCACGGTACCTTTCATCTTGATTTTCCATGCTGGATCGGCGGCCAGCGGCAAATCGCCAAGTGACCGCGCCCCTGATAGGGGAGTGCATTTGAGGGTTGCAGCGTCTACCCTTATAGGGTGAAATTGTCTGTGGGGAAGCCGACCCCGCACTACGACTTTGTGGCGATACAAGCGCAGGTCGTGCGTCTTGGACCGGCCGCTTTCAGTAGGACGGCGCTTGATGGCGGCAGGGATATGGGACTGACCAGTCGTGAGATGCTCGCAGTCATAGCGGCATTGACGCGCCGAGACTTCTACAAGTCGATGACCGCCTACGCTGATCAGCGCATTTGGCAAGATGTCTATCATGCGCCCACACCCTTTATCAAAAAGGCTTATATCCAAGATCACGATGCGCGACGCGGCACCAGTGATCCAGTTTAAGGAGAAGTGAAATGAGAGACCAGGCGTGCGCAAACTGTGGCCTTCCAGGCACGGTACCCTTCAAGGCGAGACATTCCGGATTTCCTATAAGGGTGTGTCCGCCGAGGTAAGAGGTTTGTCCAGTTTGGAGATATTTAATTTCGTATTTGCTTTCCATTAAGCGTAATAATGCCCACTATAAATGGACAAAAGCGATTTGAGAATACAGTACTAGTACGGTTCCTTGGTTCCACTGAAGTTGCCAAGCCCAAACTGAGCTGCGTTTTGGTTGTACGGCTTGCACTGCGGCCGGACTCGCACCGAAGCGGCTGTTTCGCGCGCTTAACTGGCCATCCCATTACGAGAAATTCCCAACAAGAGGGTTGCGAAAGTAAGCGATTGGGTGTATACGGATTACAGGCTGCTGTCGAAGGCCGGCTAAACGCGGCTGCTGGCGGGCATTAGTGCAGTGCACCTGATGATGGTCAAGAAACGAAAATGGAAGGTCCGATTTAGCCGAAGGTGAGTTTCCCGCCAGCGGTCAAAAGGAGAAATGGACGATTATGCTGTTTTCAAGAGAATCCACAACGACGGAGCACCAACGCCGTCATTCTTGCCTCCCCAAGTCTGGGCAGAACTCCAAGACGCTTTATGCCGTTGTTTATCTAAGCGTCGCTCTCGGTATCGCTGGTACCGCATTTGGCCAAGGCGAACGAACGAGCATCACAGGCACAGTGACCGACGCCTCCGGAGCAATCGTCGTGGATGCGTCTGTAACGGCTCGCGATACGGCTACAAACGTAGAAACGAAGACCACGACTAACTCCGCGGGTTTGTATTTCATCACCTCTCTTCCTCCAGGAAATTACGATCTCACAGTGGCGAAGACAGGCTTCGAGACGTCCACCGTAACCCAAATTCCGCTTACGCTAACTCTGGTTGCCACGATCAATGTCAAGTTACACATCGGAAGCGTGAATCAAACGGTGTCTGTAACCGCCAATGCCGTGCAACTCGAGTCCCAGAGTTCGGCGCTGCAATCGACGATCACTACCAGGTCAGTGCAAGAATTGCCCAATATTGGCGCCAGCCCTTTGGCTTACGCGGCCCTGGCCCCGAACGTAGTGCCGACGACAGGCCAACAGGGGCTGGGAAGCGCGGCCATCGGCTCGGCGACGAACGCGCAAATGGGCGGAGGCCTTGCCCAGCAAAACGGTTATCTGGTTGACGGCGCGGAAAGCCGCGGCACTAACGAGAACGGCACGGCCTATGCGGTTCCTCTTGAAGCGGTATCCGAGGTCCGCGTCGACACCACTACCTATTCCGCCGAGTTCGGCCGCGCCATCGGCGGCATCACCCAGGTTGCAACGAAGTCGGGCACGGACCAGTTTCATGGGACGGGATGGGAGTTCCTTCGGAATGCCGATCTCAACGCAAATAGCTGGCAGAACGACCGCAATAGCATCGCCAAAGCGCCTTTTCAATTCAATCGGTATGGCGGAAACATCGGTGGCCCCGTAAAGCGCAACAAGCTTTTCTTCTTCTTTAACTATGAAGGCAACGCGTCAAGGTGGGCCCGCTCAGGTGCTCGGAACTGTTCCGACCGATGCGGAGAAGGCGGGCGATTTTTCGCAAACGTTCGATGCGAAAGGGGAGCAAGACATCATTTACGATCCACTCACCACATCCGGCAACAGTTCCACTGGCTATGTCCGATCGGCCTTTCCCGGCGACATGATCCCAGCATCCAGATTTAACGGCATTTCGCAGAATGTCCTTAAGTTTTACCCGGAGCCGAACAGGCCTGGTCAGGGTTTAGCGGATATCAACAATTTCTTTCTGTCGGGAAAGTCGATTGCAAATACGGACAACTATCTTTGGCGGGTAGATTACTACATCAACGACAAGAACCGCATCTACGGCCGTTACGGCTTCACTCCCTACAAGAGTTATGCCAATCTTCCAGGATCGGCGAGTAACACTATGGCTCCGGGATTTGCCTATGCCGCGCAATCGATCGCATCGAATCCGGGTACGGCCGCCATGATCTCCTTCCTCTCGACCTTTACTCCGAACTTATTGGGAGAAGCCCGGCTGAGCTACACGCGCCTGCAATTCAACACATATCCGGTGGCCCAGCATTTCGATGTGGGTTCGCTCGGATTCGGCCCGAATGTTACTTCTCACATAGGCTACGGCCAGTTTCCAGCGATCAGCGTAGATACTTATGCCACTGGCGGCGGGCTTGCCGTAACCGGTGCGGCATCCACGGATTTCGATTCGCTTGGCGGAGCGACGAGAACCTACACCCCGATGGACACATGGAATCTCAATTACCACTTCACGTGGATTAAAACGCGTCACAACTTGAAATTCGGGACCGACGACGCGTTGATGCGGTCGTTCCTGTACAACTCCCAGTATTCCGCCGGTCAATATATCTTCGATCGTACCTATACCCAGGGCCGAGTCCTCTGGCCACTACTTTGAACGGGGGAAACGGCTTGGCCAGCCTGGAGCTTGGCGTTCCGATATCCGGCACAATCACCATTACGAATCCTCTGTATCTCTGGCAGAAAGCCTAGGCATTGTATGTCCAGGACGATTATCGGGTCACCGACCGGCTAACTCTGAACTTAGGCTTACGTTGGGAGTACATTACTCCGTATGCGGAGAAGTTTGGTCAGATCGGGGATTTCTTCCCGAACGTTATCAATCCCGATACCGGTCTGCCGGGACAGTTCCAGGAGATCAAACCGGGCGGATATGTCGAGAACCCTCAACGAAAACATTTCGAGCCTCGCGTCGGCCTTGCCTACCGGTTCAACGATAAAACGGTAATCCGCGCCGCCGCAGCTATAGTCTACGCCGATTTCGTGGGCGTCAACGCGGCCGCAACCGATCTAGGCAATGGTGGATTTATTTCTAACCTGCTCACGCTGGGGCCTCCAAACCCGTTACCCAATACGCCTCCGGTCGGCGGGTCGTGGAATAATCCTTTTGCGGGAGGCATTGTCCAGCCCGGACCGAATACCGACTGGACCGGCACTGCTCTTCGGGCTGATGAGTTGAATCGGCCTTCGCCTTACATGAGCTCGTATAGCTTCAGTGTCCAACGCCTGTTATCTCCGACGATGCTTTTTGAGGTCGGCTTCAATGGCTCGGAAGTAACTCATCTCTACTGGAATCGGCAGAACGACGCCAATAATCCTCTCCAAATGGTGTTGGATCGAAATTACTTTCCGCCGTGCCCAATCCGTTCTATGGGAAGATCACTACCGGAGCTCTTAGCTTTCCGACGATAACGTGCAGCAGGCTCTACTACCGTACCCTCAATATACGGCTGTGCTGATCTACCGGCAACCTTACGCTCACATGGACTATGATGCCGCGACCATTGATATGCAGAAACAGATGTCTCATGGCCTGCTGTTCACCTTGGCGTATACAAAGGAGAAGACAATCGATTCGACCACCCAATCGAATACCTGGATAGTCGGCCCGTCCGACTCGCTCTATGATCCGAATTACAACCGCTCGATCGATGCCAACGATGTGCCGCAGCGGTTGGTCGCGAGCTACATTTACGATCTGCCGTTCGGAAGGGACGGCCGCTATTGCAGCACGGAATCGCGAGCGCGATAGTGGGGAACTGGGAACTCAGCGGCATTGCGGTTTTTCAAAGAGGAACCCCGATCTGATTACCGCACCCGATAACACCGGCCTCATCAACTTCATCTCCACCGCCGGACGCGCCAATCGGATTGGGAGTTGTGGCCTCCCGAGCGGAGTACAGCAGACGACAATCAGTGGTTTAACACCGCGTCGTTCGTGACAGCTGCGCCATTCACACTGCCGACGGATTCTGTAAGTGAGCCCAATTGCCGCGGACCGGCACTGGTCAACTTCAATACTTCGCTTATCAGGAACATCCGTTACAGTGAGCGTTATAACCTGCAGCTACGGTTTGAGAGCTATAACACGTTCAATCATCCTTTGCTGCAGGCGAGCGGCACAAATACGATTATCGTGAACAGTCCTCAGTTTGGGCAGATTGTCACTGGCGCCAACCCGCGTAACCTGCAATTTGGCGTGCGGTTATTGTTTTAGGCATTTCGACCCAACCTGCATTATTCGGGTAATTGATTAGCGGCACCTCCGGATAGAGTCGCCGATGCAGGGTCTGTCCGGCGTCAATCCCTTGGGCTGAAAGGGCCGGGACTTTCAGGGAGATGCGATGGTCGGCTGACATGGCGGCGGCACCACAGAAGCGCCGGGACATTGCCGTTGCAATCGGAATGCTCGCTTACAAGCCCACTGCTTACAAGTCGGCCGACCCGAAGAATTGAACTAAGTGGCGTTCGCGCGCCAATCCTGGCCGAATGCCTCCTGTTTGCTAGTGTCTGCTTCTTGGCTGCTTCAAGTGAACGTCTCTGCAAGAATTCTGGGGCTACATCAGTTTGAGAGCCTGACCGCTGCACCAGTAAAATACAACGCAGCAAAGGGTTACGCGAAGCCACGGTCTGGCAGTCGCTTCATTCTGATCCCCCGTCTCTCTTCTCAATACCCGGAGTGTGTGCCCGGGTCGTGCGCTATCCATGCGATCCTGGCATCTGAAATCGTGTGTGGGGTGTGGAAAGCGGTGCAGGTTGCTGCCAAACTGTAAGGAGTGAAGTGACCCGGCGAGAAATGTTAGCATCCTTGAGTTTGCG
>CAVYEV010000010.1:0-20949 GCA_963767545.1 Terriglobia bacterium | reverse complement strand
TTTGATTTACGGAGTCCAGATAGTTGCCTGATGAGCACTACGGCCCAGGGTTGACCGTCAGATTCACCGGTGCGCTCGGAACCGTTCCCACCGTCACGACGACCGGTTGCACTCCCGCTCGAGCATCCGCGGGGATAGTGAAATTTATCTGCGTTGTCCCTACCAGTCCGGCGGGGATGCCGACAAAGGGAGTCGCGGCCATTTCCCCGCCGACCGTCACGCTGACCGGCGCAAGCGGCTGCGGCAGTAATCTTGCCATCGTCCCTGTCACCGGAGATTGCCCAGTGAGCAGCGACGGAGAAATATCGCCATCGCCGGTAATGAACATGGATATTGTCTGCCCCTGTTTGGCGGATGCGACCGGAGCCAGCGATCCGTTGGACGCGAAGATGCCCGGAGCGTTGGGTGTCACGTTGAAAATATAGGACGCGGTCTTTCCGTTGTTGTCGATACCGAGAATAGCCGGTCCGCTACCGGTTTCGTATGGGATTTGAATGTTCACCTGTTGAGCCGAAACAAAGTACAGAGGCGCGGCCACATTATTCACGGTCGCGGAAACTCCGGCGAGGTTGAGAGGCAGAGGAACGGAACCGGCGAGTTTTGTGGAGGGCGCTAATCCTTGCCCGAAGACGCTGAGGACCGAACCCGGCGCATAACCGCGCTCGAACGATGCGCCGTTGAGAACGCCGCCGATACTCACATCGGGCGATCCGCCAACGGTAAAGCTTATAGGCAATATCAAGCTCTGAGGAATAGCGTTCGGTGCTGAAACGAGTATCCACGCGGAGTAGGCTCCCGGTCCCAGTCCGGAGCCCTTGGCCTGTATACTGAGCGGGAATGGTCCGCTACGTCCAATGGGAGATACTGTCAGCCAAGAGGTGGTCGAATTAGTTGGGAAAGCCTGGGCCGTCCAACTGACACCCACGGGTACGTTGACCATCACGGATGAGGTTTCTGTTTGCGACGGATCGGCAACCGTGAGTTCCACCGAGTTTGACCCCAACGTTAGCGCTCCGGGATTCTGCGCGGCTGCTGTCAGAGAGGCGGAAAGGCTTAAGTTCAACTTGGCCGCCGGTATCGGCGGAAGCCGTGACTAATGGTGTTCTCGGTTCGTGGAGGAGTAATGCCGGAGAAACAGATATTTGCGGTCAGAGATCCAAATGGCGCAAGGTGAGTAGTGCCAAAATATTGCGCAATCATGCCGCTCTGATCGACGCCGCCGACCATCAGTTTCGTGAGTTGAAATGCAAAGCCATTGAGTTCGTAAATCACCACCGGTTGTTGCCACTGGCACGTTGGGTCTCCATTGGGGTTCTGCGGAATCGGCGGTGAAACCAATGAGCCGATAGCCGGCCCGATCGAGGTGGGAAAGAAAGTAACTGGGAACTCTTGTGTCCATTGGCGGCCGCCCGGATCCATTCCCATAATGGTGAAGGTGCGCGTCAACGGAGTGGTCAGGCCCCTGAAGGCGATAGACGCCTGTATCGATCCGAAGGCCGGAATCGTGACGCTACTGAACACGTTCAAATTCTGGGCCGCTCCATCGACAGTGAAACTGGTGATGCGCGTGGCTACTCCGGCCACTTCGGTCAGCTTCAGCGCAACCGTCCAGACGGTACCGACGATGTTCGGGTACACGGGATTCGCCGCCACTGTGGGTACCACCGCCGACCCGGACGCCGGAATCGACACCGTGATCATCGCGGTTCCGGATGACCCGTCATAAAAATTGTCGCCGGTATAAAGCGCCGTGATCGTTGCGGAGCCTGCATTATTTGCGACGCCGAATTGAGTGGCGTAAACGATCAGACTGGCGGCACCGGATGAAAGCGCCACTGAGCCGAGCGCCTGGGTGCCGGAGCGGAAGGTGATCGTCCCTGTAGGAGGAACAACGCCGCTCGATGGTGTTACAGCCGCGGTGAGTTGGATGGTCCCAGTCAGAAGAACGGATCGCTGATAGACGGAAAGTGAGGTTGTAGTCGGATTGCGGGCAGTATTCCACTGCGAAACGAGTTGATTGACATCTACGGACCCGAGCCCGGTGACCTGATCGTACCCTGCGCCTGCTTGAAAACCGAAGAATCCGCTCGGGCAGTTGGGGCTCGCTTGCTGGCAGGGCACGATGTTGTTGCCGGACATCACATCGTGAAACGCACTGGGGGTGGTCTGCGCCAGCCGGTAAAGAGTCGGATTAATATTGCCGAGGCCCGGCTGCTCGATGATGCTATTCGCTTGCAGGAAATGATTTAGCAGCGACACAACACCCGCGAGCGAAGGCGTCGAAGCGGAGGTACCGGAGATGATAAAGGCCGCGCCGCCGCTGATAACGTAGTAGCCGTTCGCCCCGGACGCGGCGAGAGATACATCGGGCACGTCGCGCGCATTGTCGGCCGGCACACCCGGACCGGCTTGCCAGGCAGGCTTGCCGAATAACCGGCTTGCGCCTCCGCCGCTTGCTAGCAGACCGAAAAGATCGGTTTCGTTCCAGCCGGCTTCGGGAATATAGGACTTGGCCGATGCGTTCGTCGGGCCGTTTGCCGGGTTCCAATAATCGCCGTTGCTGTCGTCGAACTGCGTGCCGCCAACGGATGTCACTTCCGGAAAGCTGGAGGGTGCCTGTACGCCGATCCCTCGAGTCGCCTGTGGATGCAGTCCTTGAGCTTCGCATCCTCCCGCACCCGAGTCGCCGCTTGCAGCCAACCAGGTAATGCCCTGAGCGTTAGCCTGTTGCGCGAGGCCCCGTTCAAAGAGCACCGAAGTATTTTCCTGCTCACAGAGTCCGAAGCTCATCGAGATCACCGGCGCGAGATTCTGATTGATAGCTGCCTGAACCGCTGTGTCGACGTTCGCAGCGTAAACGTAAATCAAGGTAGCATTACGCGCCACCGCGCCGGCCCACTCGACGTCGAGATCCGCCTCAACTTGAGCGCCTCCGTTGGCGCCTGGGTTGCGGCCGATCAGCATGGTCTGCGGAGCGTTTGCAGGCAGTTTAAACGTAGTGCGGAAGCGGTTGATGTCGGCGGTGGATATGCTCGACTGCCCGACTACAACAATATTCTGGCCGGTACCGTCGATTCCAGCATTGTATAGAGGGGATATGTTGTAAATAGTTGCGAGATCGTCGGGGCCAAGCAGATGAAGGCGGCCCGAATTGTAGTCCGAACTGAGGCGCTCCGCCTTTACTGTGCGTGGCAGGGGAAATCGGTCAAGCCGCTGAAGCCGGCGACGACTGATTGGAACGCCTCCGGAATCGAGGGATCCTTGGAGTTCGCCAGGTGAATCTCTCCGTCGGCAATGTACCGATGGATCTCGTATGGAAGAGCGCTCTGTAGAGCGCGAACCGATCCGCTGAAGGCGACCCAGTTGCGTCCGCGCGCAGTCTCGTCGATCGTGAAGCCGCGTGACTTCAGCCACGCGGTGAGTTTGGCAATATCAGACGGCGTTGCGCCGAAACGATCGCCGAACTGTTCCGGCGTCACCCAACTATGGTAATCAGGAGAAGATGGATTCTGTTGGTTCTCGAGTAGCTGTTCGAGTGCCGGTTGCTGAGTTGCGGACGTCTTCAGCGACATCGTGATGTAGGTAAGCTCAACGCTGGGGTCCGCAAGTCCTTGATCGGCTTCGGGGCGTGCCTTGGGATGGACGTTACCTCGTAGCGTGATCAGCCGGGACTCATCGACCGAAGCAGTGATGCGATCCCGCTGGGCGAACGCAACGGACACGGCGCACAGCCAGATGACAACAAGAGTGTAAAAACGCAAAACAGGCATGATAAATTGTGGCCATAGTAGCACGGCAACATAGCGCGTTATCGCTGCTTTCCGCACTAAGAGGTTATTGCCATAATGTAGCTTGCCGAAAGCAATCATCATTGGCGGGGGACTCGCTGGATTAGCGTCCGCGGCGGCGCTTGCGAGCCTCCAGTTCGAAGTCGAGATCTTCGAAGCCCGAGGCTTCCTGGGCGGCCGGGCAACCTCGTGGCCGGCCAATGCGGCGCCCGAGTCGGAGGAGTCGAGCGAACTCGTCGATAACTGTCAGCACGTACTCATGCGCTGCTGCGTGAACCTTATCGATTTTTACCGGCGCATGGGAGTAGTTGAGAACATCCAGTTCTACCGTACCTTCAATTTTCTCGAGCCAGGCGGCAGAATGTCGCAGTTGAAACGAGGCATTCTTCCGCCCCCGGCGCACTTCGCCGGATCGTTCATCGGAATGAGTTGCCTCGGACTGCGTGATAAAATCGCCATCGCGCGCGGTATTCTGGCGATCCGGCGCGAGCGCGGACGCACAGACCTCGACCGGATTACCATGGCCGATTGGCTGCGGAGCCACGGGCAGACAGAGCGCGCAATCGAACGCTTCTGGCGTCAGGTGCTGGTCAGCGCAGTGAATGAGGACCTGGAACGAATGGCCGCGATCCATGGTTTCCAGGTGTTCTGGCTCGGCATGCTGGCGCGCAAGGATTCGTACGAAATGGGCATTCCCGCCGTGCCGTTGCGCGATCTATATCGCGAAGACCTGTGGCAGCGGGTGGGCGCCGTGACGCTGCGGCCGCGGTCAACGGTGACCAGGATCGAGACGGAACGCGGGAACGTTACTGGCATCCGCACGGGTGAGCGCCACCATGCGGCCGACCATTACATCTGCGCGTTGCCGTTCGAACGTGTGCCGGGTATCATCCCCGAACTCGATTTGCGCATCGACGAGTGGGAACACTCGCCCATCACCGGCATTCATCTGTGGTTCGATCAGCCGGTCACCGATTTGCCTCACGCGACCCTGCTCGACCGGACCATCCAGTGGATGTTTAATAAGTCCGAAGGCCGTTATGTGCAGCTTGTGGTGAGCGCGTCGCGAAGCATGATTGCGATGAGCCGCGCCGAAGTGATCGCGCTGGCTTTGAAAGAGTTGGCCGAATTCTTTCCGCTAGTAAGGAAGGCGAAGCTCGAACGCGCGCATGTAGTTAAAGAGGTGAGAGCCACATTTTCCGCAAAGCCCGGCATGGAGATGCTGCGTCCGCTGCCAACGACTAGATTTGGCAACCTTTTTCTCGCGGGCGACTGGACGAGGTCCGGATGGCCCGCAACCATGGAAGGAGCGGTGCGCAGCGGCTATGCCGCGGCGGACGCCGTCGCTGTGCGGACCGGCAGGCAGCCGCAGTTTCTGCTGTCCGACATTGCATAGAACCGTGCCGTATACACGTTTCACGTGTCACTTTTAGCGCTAATAATGGTAAATTCCGTTAGACCGCTTCAGGAGAATCGAAATGAAACAACCGTGCCGTTCCATCAGCTTTCTTACGCTTCGCATTTTTGCTGTCGACGTTTAGCATGTTCGTCTCACTTGCACAAACCAACAGTGTCATTTCCGGAACCGTGACCGATCCAACGAAATCGGTCGTGCCGAACGCGGTGGTGGCGATCGTCAACGCGGACACGGGTGTCACGGCATGGCGTGGCAATACGAACGATTCGGGCGTGTATCGCGCTCCCTCGCTGAACGCCAGCCGGTACACTGTCGCTGTAGAGGCGCAGGGGTTCAAGAGCGCTACCGTAATCGGTGTCAATCTTGCGGTCGATCAACGTTCGGATATCAGTGTGAGGCTTGAAACCGGCGTTATCGCGGAATCTATTACGGTACAGGGCGACACAGCAGGCCAGCCTGCCACGATCGCACGAATGCACGAACTGCTGGAAGAGGCAGTGCGCAAAAAGAAGCGCAACACAGCTCCGTTCTCCCGCGACAATCCGAAACCGAATCCCAAAACAGCGGGGCGTAAATCGGGGGACCAATACGGTCAGCAGGCCACGCGTCCGGCACCGCTGAGGGTGGATCAGCAGATCGCTGTGCCGTTGCCTGCCTGCTGCCCACATTGCGAGAGCAAGGTGATTGGGCGGGACACCAAGGCCCAGTATCAGGAAGACATCGTTCGAGTGACCCTGGTGCGGCGGTTTGACGTGGAGGTGGGGGTGTGTACGGGCTGAGGACTCAGGGTGCAAGGAAAGTCGAAAAACAGAGAAAATTCTTGACTTGGTATGGCGTTCGGGATAGTATCCGGTCAACCGGGTTGATCCTGCTGTCCAGGAAAGGAGTCCCATGAGTCGTCACGCGAACGTTTTGCCTTGTAAGCAAGCTTCGCTGCTGCTAGTACTGCTGTTGAGCTCCTCCCCGATTATGTTTGCTCAGGTGAGCGGACAGATTACCGGCTATGTAAAGGATACGTCGGGTGCAGTCATTGTACATGCGACCATCAAGGCGGTTTCGATTGAGCAGCAACTCACCAGAACTACCGAGAGCGACTCCACCGGGTTTTACGAGTTGCTGTCGATGCCGCCCGGAACCTACGACATTACGATCGAGTGCCCTGGGTTTCAAACGCAACTGCAAAAAGGAGTCGACTTGCGGACGGCTGACAACCTCCGGCTCGATGCGGCTCTGCAGATCGGCTCGGTGCGCTCCGAAGTGACAGTAACGGGCACTGCGGTCCTTGTCAATACCACTAACTCGACGCTTGCCTCGCTAGTGGACGACCGCCGCGTGCAGGACCTGCCGCTTAACGGACGAAACATCATGAGCCTGACGGAGATTCTACCGGGAGTCACCGACATCAGCGCGCCCGAAACCATGGCTAATACACGCTCCGGGCCGGTCATGGCGGTGAACGGGAGCCGGCAGGTTGACAACAACTTCACCTTCAATGGGGCTAACTTCACCAACTTCGCACAAAGCACCGGCGTAAATTACCCGCCGCCCGACGCCATCGCGGAAGTACAGATTCAGACTCAGAATTTCGACAGCCAGTACGGCAATAGCGCCGGGAGTCAGGTTACGGTGACGTCTAAATCGGGTTCGAACAGCGTGCACGGGAGCGCATGGGAATTTCTGCGCAATACCGACCTGAATGCCCGCAGTTTCTTTCAGCCTGTCCGTCCCGCTGCCCATGAGAATCAGGCCGGGGCGGCGGGCGGAGGTCCGATAAAGAAGGACAAGCTCTTCTTCTTCGGATACTACCAGCGGCTCTGGAACCATCCTCAGGCTGGTTCGGCGCTCGCTCTGGTGCCCACGCCAGCCGAGCGTGCGGGCGATTTCAGCGCGATCAATCCGAAGCTCAAAGATCCCACCAACCCGATCACCGGACAACCCTTGACCGATCCCTCCGGCCGCCCTTGTGTGCAAGCAAGCACAATCCTGACAGGTTGTCTGAGCCCTGCAGCGCAAAACATATTAAACCAATTTGTTCCGCAGTCGCCAAGCGGCCAGATCCTTTCTTTGATCCCGACGCCTGCCAGCGATTACAGCTATATGGGCCGCGTGGACTATTTGCAAAGCGCCAAACACACACTCAACGGCTTTTTTTACGTCGATACTTATCACGCACAGTTCGCAAACGGAAACATCCAGCCATACGAAATCGGCTCGCGCGTATCGAGCACCCGGGATTTTGCGGTGACCAGCACCTATACTTTTCGGCCGACGCTGCTCAACGAGCTCACGTTGGATTACATGCACCAATTGTCGAATGATAATCCGCTCAAGCAGTATCCACCCTCCACGCTGGGCGTAAACTTGCCTTACGGCGACGGGGAAGGCCTCGGCGTTTCCGTCAGCGGTTACTTCAATCTCGCGACCGCAGATCCGGCCGTGCAGGATTACAAGAATCCCCATCTTCGCGATACCATGACGTGGCTTCGTGGACGCCACACCATGAAGTGGGGCTACGAGGCGTACCGGCAAAGTTTCCGGCTGGATAGCAATTTTCAGACACGCACTTCCAGCTTCAGCGGCGCTTATTCGGGAAACGCGCTGGTCGATTTTGAGCTCGGCATATTCGATACGGTCAACGTCCGCTATGGGTCCGCGGAGGCAAATTATCTCCAATACAAATCCTTCTTTTTCTTCCAGGACGAGTTCAAGGTATCGCGGCGTCTGACGCTTACGATCGGCACTCGATATGAGCCGTATTTCGCCCCCAAACAGAAATACAACGACTATACCGTCAACACCATCGGCAACTTCAATGTCGTCTCGACCGTTCACCCGGATGCGATTCCGGGGACTCTGTTTCCGGGAGATCCCGGAACGCCGCCGAACGGCAAGCTTCAGTACAACGACCTCAACAACTTTGGTCCGCGCTTCGGTTTCGCGTGGGACGTTTTCGGCAACGGAAAGACCAGTATTCGCGGCGGTTGGGGTGTGTTCTTCGATCAGCTCAGTGAGAACGTGGCGCATCAGCCGCAAGCACCTTTTGCCGGCCAATCGAACCTGAACGACGGCATACTGGACAATCCCTACGGCTCCCTGAACCAGCCATTTCCGCCCGCAGGGAATCTGTCCGGAAACTTCGGGTGTGTGAAGACTGCGGTATTGCCTTACTACAAATGCGCCTTTCCGCTGCCGGCGAGCCTCGTCATGACGGACCCGCGGCTGGTCACGCCTTACACGCAATCGATGAGCCTCACCATCGAGCGGCAGTTGCGCCCGGATCTGATGGTCCAGGTCAGCTACGCCGGCAAGGTATCGCAGAAGCTCGAAGGGCATCGCTTTTGGGATGCCGCGGTATTCAAACCGGACCCGTTGACCGGCGCTGCGCCTTCGGCGCAAAACGTAAATGATCGCGTCCTATATCCCCAGACGATCGGCCTCTATAGCACGCAGAATCGGATTCTGGGAAATGACTACCGCGCATCCTATAACAGTGTGCAGTTCCGGGTGGACAAGCGCTTCAGCCACGGATTTTCGTTCCTCAGTTCCTATGTATTCTCCAAAGAGCTTGATGACATCGTCACATCGAATCCCGGATTGACCGCCGGGAATGACGACCCGTTCAATTTGAAATTGGATAAAGGCCGCGGCAATTACGATCACACCCATGTTTTCAACGTGAGCTGGCTATGGAACCAGGAGTATAAGTTCAAGCAGCGGTTGGCCCGATACTTACTGGACAACTGGAGTATCGGCGCCTACCACACCGCTCAAAGCGGCGCGCCCATCAATTTCGGCCTGGGGTCGGATGTGGCTCTCAACGGCACAGGCCAGCCTGGTCTTGGAGCACGCACAGTTAATTCCCGGCGCTACATACGATAACGTCGGGATCGCTCATCCCAACCGCAACGCATTTGTTCAGGAATTCTTCAACACCGCCGCCTTTGTTCCGCTGGCCCAGATGCCGCTCGGAAGCTATGGCAACGCAGGGCGGAACTTCATTAATGGACCTGCCCTCTTTAACTCCGACATCACGCTGATGCGGGAGTTCCCGATCCATGAGCGCCTCCGGACTCAATTTCGCGGGGAGTTCTTCAACGCGTTCAATCAGGTTCACTTCAATGCTCCGAATACGACTGTGGGCTCCGGGAGTTTCGGACGGATTACTGGAGCGGGTCCGGGCAGAGTGATCCAACTTGCGATGAAACTACTATGGTGAGATGCGTTTGATAGAAGTATGAATTACTGAATATGAAAAAACTACTTGCCTCGATTGCGATTTGCGGCATTCTTGCCGCGCAAGAAACGCGCCATGAAATCATCAACTCCGCGCCGACGCCGGAAGGCGACAGCAAAGCCAACAGCGACAAGGTGCCGGACGTTTACGCAATTCCCGGCCATTTCGACCGCATTCTGACTCTTCGATTCAAGTTCAATGCCGACCTGCTCGCGGGAATCCAGAAGATCATCAAGGACGAGCACATCAAGAATGCGGTGGTGCTGAATGGAGCGGGCTCCGTGCGAGGGTACCAAGTTCACCAGGTCAGCAATCGCGATTTCCCGTCGAAGAATATGTTCGTCAAGAACCCCACTCAACCCGCCGACGTCATCGGCATGAGTGGCTATATCATCGAGGGCAAGCCGCACGTTCATATGACAATGGCGACGCCGGAGCACGCGTTCGGCGGGCATCTGGAACCGGGAACCACGGTCTTCACTTTTGCAATTCTCACGCTTGCAGTCATGAATGACGCCGATTTCAGCCACCTCGACGACAAGACTTATAGGTAGGCCAATTCGTGGATTTCTGCCCGGCAGCGAAGAGGGCTATGCGCCAGTCCTGCGGCCGATGGTCTTCTATCGGTGGGGGAAGGAGCTTTTCGAGAAAGGGGCATCCGCCTTCGAGCAGAAGAGGCAATCGATCTGGGTCCCGCATAATATACGGGATCCGATCGTGGATTTCGTTCGGCGCCCGCCGGAGAAGACTCAGATCGGCGCCGGGCCGTTCATGGTGACTGTCCGCCAGCAATTTCTACGACTGGCGGGAACGGTACAGCAGTTAAATGAGCACAAGGCCTGGGTTCCCCGCGAATGACGGCTCGGGATCAGGAGAAGCCCTGCGGACTAGCGGGTCGCCCCACTTCGAGTATCGTGTCGCAGCCCACTACGAGCCGCCCAAGCCCGGCAACGGCCTCGCGATCCGCTCCATGAGTGGAGATTCTAGTTTTTATCCGCGCGGATCTCGAACTTGAAACCTCCACTCCCTGCGAGAACCAGAACCTGAAGCAGACGCGCGGGCTTGACCCGCGCGCGCACAGCCAAAGCCGTCACACTGACAAGAGCGCCCTCAGTCTCCGTGACTTGCACCTAGTGTCATTGCTTGCGACTGCGGCTGGGGGACGATCCGCATATACGGCCGGGGCGCCTTCCAGCCACCAGGATATTTCTGTTTCGCTTCTTCGTCCGAAACCGCAGGCGAGATGATGACATCGTCACCTTGTTTCCAATTCACTGGCGTAGCCACTTTGTGTAGCGCGGTGAGTTGAATCGAATCCAGAACGCGCAGCACCTCATCGAAGTTGCGGCCCGTGCTCATCGGATAAATTAGCATCAACTTAATCCCTTTTTCCGGACCGATCACGAACACCGTCCGCACTGTTGCGTTGGTGGCTGCCGTGCGGCCCTCGGACGTGTCGCCCGCGTCGGCCGGCAGCATATCATACAGCTTGGCTACCTTGAGTTCCGGGTCGCCGATCATCGGGTATTTCACCGCATGCCCTTGCGTCTCTTCGATGTCCGCTGCCCACCTTCCGTGACTGCTGACGGGGTCGACGCTCAGCCCGATGATCTTGCAGTTTCGCTTCGCAAATTCGGACTGCAGCCCGGCCATGTAGCCGAGTTCGGTGGTGCAGATTGGAGTAAAGTCTTTCGGGTGTGAAAAGAGGATTGCCCAGCCATCGCCGATCCATTCGTGGAAGTGGATGGTGCCTTGAGTTGTCTCGGCTGAAAAATCCGGGGCGAGGTCATTGATTCGTAAGCTCATGTGTCGTCTCCTTGTTGTTTAGTTATTAATAACGTCAAATTGCGATGCTTCCCAGGCGGTAAGACCGCCCGCCATCTCGATCAAGTTTGTGATCCCGTGTTGATGCAGGACGCTGGCGGCGATTGAAGAACGGTAGCCGCCCGCGCAGTGGACGGCAACGCGGCGGTCGCGGGGGATTTCGGCGATGCGGTCCTGCAAATGATTGAGCGGCACATTAACACTGCCATCAATGTGCTTGGTGTTCCATTCGCGCGGATTGCGGACATCCAGTAATAGCGGCGGCTCGGCGCTTGCGAGCTCTTCGGCCACCATTTGAGCGCTGATGCGCTCAGTCGGCCAGACCAGATCCGGTCTCGCGGCTAAAGCTTCCATTCCTCCAGCCAGATAGCCCTTCACGTGGTCGAAACCGATACGGCCCAGACGCATAGCGGCCTCCTGCTCGCGTCCAGGCTCGGCGACAATCACGATGGGTTTCGCGCGATCGAGCACTGTGCCCGCCCAAGTGGCGTACTGTCCACCGAGTCCGATGTTGATGGTGCCCGCAAGGTGACCCTTGGCGTACTCGGCGGGATCGCGGACGTCGAGGATCTGAGCGCCCCGGTCGCCCATCTGCAAAACCTCGTCGAGATCCACGGGATGGAGCACCTGTTCGAGGTTGCTGTCTAGGGTGCCGTGCTCGCGCGTGTTGAGAATGGCGTCGTAGTTGAAGTACGGAGGGGCTTCGGGCTGGTCGGCGGTGACGAGGCGGATGAATTCCTCCTTGGACATCGGCTGCACGAGCGTAATTGAGGCGACGCTGATTTCCCAGTGTCGAAACGGTATCGGAGGAGAGTTGCTTGCCGCACAGGGAGCCCGCGCCATGCGCAGGATAGACCAGGGTCTCGTCCGGGAGAGTCAGAAGTTTGTCGTGCAGCGAATCGTAAAGGAGCGCACCGAGTTCGCTCGTTGTCCAACCGAGCGAAGCTCGCAGGTCGGGACGGCCGACATCGCCGATGAAGAGCGTATCACCGGTGAGGACCGCGTGAGGTTTGGCGTGGTTTTTCTGAAGGTCGAAGACCAGGATTGAAATCGACTCGATGGTATGGCCGGGCGTTTCCATTACCCGCAGCCGGAGTCCGGGAAAGTCGAGCGAATCGCCGTCTTTCATCGGAACGAAGGCGTACTCCGCCTGGGCTCGAGACCCGAGGTGGATGGTTGCGCCGCAACGGTCACGCAATTCCAGATGGCCGGCGAGGAAGTCGGCATGAAAGTGTGTCAGGAAGACGTGGCGGATCTGGAGGCCGAATTTCTCGGCGTCGGCGAGATAATGCTGGATATCGCGCTGAGGATCTACAATGACGGCCGTGGAACTGGCTTCATCTCCCAGGAGATAAGAAGCGTGGGCCAGGCAGCCGAGATAGTACTGTTTCAGCATCATAAGAATTTCACCTCCGCCGCTGAAAACATCGCCAACGATGAGGCGGTATTCGCGGGTATGGGGACGCCGGTTGATTTTGTCATTGAGTGAGTTCCGCTCCTGATAAGAAGTGGGAGAGGGCATCCACGAAACGTGCCAAAAAAGTTTGGGTTTTCTTCACGGTGATAAACTATCCGCTGTGGCGGCCTGCGGCGATCCCGATCTGACTAATGGGCTAATGGCCGAATTTCGTCGCGGGAGCCCGGAAGCGGCCGGCCAGTTAGTGGATCTTTTCTATCCGGAACTGCGGCGGCTTGCATCGAGCCGCATGCTGGGGGAGCGCGCGAATCATACGTGGCAGCCCACCGTTCTGGTGCACGAATTGTACCTGGAGTTAACACGGATCAAGGCGCTGCCGTCGGACGCGAATGCCCCTCAGGACGAGCGGAATGCCTTTCTCGGACTGGCCGCATTTCTGATGAAGAGGCTCCTGGTCCACTACGCGCGGCCGCTGCCCAAACGTGTTACCAAGGCGGAAGTCAGCGAAGCGCTGGCGGTCGCGGCCTCCGGTGAAGCGAGCCTCGGAGAGATTGAAGACATATTGAGCCGTTTGCAGGCGATCGATCCCAAGCTGCGCGCCGTGGTGGAGATGAAGGTATTCGAAGGGCTGTCTCGCGAGGAAATCGCCGAGCGCCTGGGGTGCTCGGTGCGAACGGTTGCGCGACATTGGGATTTTGCCAGGCAATTTCTCCATCAAGCCTTCACGTAGCTGGCTCCGCATGACTCCGGAACAATGGCAAACAGCTTGGGCTCTGTACCAGTCGTGCAGCAGCATTTCTCCGGAAGAGCTGCAATCCTTTTTAAATTCCGCCACTGACGATAGCGAACGTTCGCGATGCGATTCTCAACATGTTCGACCGGAGGCGGCTTGACGGGGCCAGGAATGTCGATAGCCGGGACCGGATTGGACAGAGAATTGGCCGCTATGTGCTCACCGGCCAACTGGGCAAAGGCGGTATGGGCGAGGTTTACGCGGCCCAGGATTCCGAACTGGGTCGACCCGTGGCCGTCAAACTGGTGGGGCCGCCGACGGCCGGAGCGTCGTCCCCGGTCGCTCGTTTTATCCACGAGGCGAAGGCCGCGTCGGCGCTCAATCATCCAAACATCGTCACCATCTACGAGGTGATTCACGCCGAGTCGAGGCTCGCCATTGTGATGGAACTGGTGGACGGGATGTCGCTTCGCGAATTGTGCGGATCTCCGCATGCCGATCGATCGTGGTGCTGCATATGGGGCAGCAGATCGCGCGAGCTTTAGCGGCGGCGCATGCGCGCGGCATCGTTCATTGTGACATTAAGCCCGAAAACCTGATGGTGCGCCCGGACGGATTCGTTAAGGTGTTGGACTTCGGGCTGGCGCAGGATTTGTCTTCGACACCTCCACAGTTCTTGCTCCGGCAGGCACGCTGCGGTATATGTCGCCGGAGCAATCGCGCGGCGAAGCAGCCTCTCCGGCCAGCGACGTCTTTTCGCCTCGGGATCGTCTTGTATGAACTTACCGCCGGGAGCCATCCGTTTGAGAGCGGCTCGATTTTCGACACGCTGAAAGCATTGAATGAAGCGGAGCCTCAGCCGGTTGTCGTCGTGGAACGCATTTGTTCCGCTGCAACTGGATGCCCTGATTCTCGAGGATGTTGGCGAAAGGACCCGAGCGAGCGTCCTACGACGGCGGAAGTCGCACGGATGCTGGAATCGTGTTTCCCGAACCAGACGCGGGAGCCTGCGCGTGTGCCGAACGCAGATGCGATTGCGACGATGAAGGCGCCGGATCGGTGGAAAGTCGAAAGCGGTTTCGTAGAGCGCGCAGGAAGGCGCTGGTGGATCGGAGTGGCGGCTATGACGATGTCTCGGCTGCTGGCGGCGGGGTTGTCTGGTGGGCGCTTTCCGGGCAGGCAGGAGAATCGCCTTCGAAGCCGATATCCCTGACCACACTTCAGGGATCGGAAGAAGGGCCGAGCTTCTCGCCGGATGGCAAGTCAGGTTGCTTTTCGCGGAAACCAGAATATGCAATGGGATATTTATGTGAAGCTCATCGGGGCGGCGGGCCACCGCTGAGGCTCACGTCGGACGCCGGCGACCACTGGTATCCAGCGTGGTCTCCGGACGGTAAGTGGATCGCATTCACCGCGCGGCACGACGATGGGCGGAACGGCCTTTTTCTAATGCCGGCCCTAGGCGGGCCCGAGCGACTTCTCGCGGAGTTCGATGGAGAGTGGAAATCTGCAGATTGGTCGCCCGACGGGAAATGGATTGCTATCAGCCCGCAGGCAGTATTGCAAATTTGGATCCGGGCAGCGGCGTGACATTGATTTCGGTGGAGACCGGCGAGCGCAGGGAACTGGTGAAGCAGGATGCAGCCATGTCGCAGAGCGCGTTTGGCTGCTTTTCACCTGACGGGCGGCGGCTTGCTTTTCTAAAGATGAGGGGCGCGTTCGGGCAACTATACGTGGCGGATTTGTCCGCCGACATGCGGCTCTCCGGCCATCCGCGACAGATTGTCCCCGGCGGATAGGCTCTCTTCCCGGCGTGGACGACCAACGGGCGTGACATTGTCTTTATGCGCGGGTTCGCCACCAGCAACGGGTCGCTTGCCCGGGTAAACGCGAACGGCGGACCTGTGCGGAAAATTGCATGGACTGGGTTATACGGCCGGGCCGATCGGCATTGCCCGTAAAGGTAATCGAATGGCCTTTTCGCGCGGCGGCATCGACTTCGACATCTGGCGATTGGATACGCGAGGGCGAGGAGGCGCCGCGGAAACTTTATTGCGTCCACGGTTTACCGATCGTAGCTGGAGAATATTCTCCGGACGGGAAGAAAATTGCGTTTTCGTCCAACCGCTCCGGATCGCGGGAGATCTGGGTTTCACGACGCAGATGGCGGCAATGCTGTGCAATTGACACATTTCGGTGGGCCAATTACGGGCACGGCGCGTTGGTCCCCGGACGGACGATGGATCGCCTTCGACTCGCGTCCCCGCGGTACTCCGGATATCTTCGTTATTGGCGCCGAAGGATCCGGATTGCGGCGCCTGACCTATCCGGCGCGCAAGACGAGAAAGCGAACCGCGCATGGAATGTGGCAACCGGCCTGGTCAGCCGATGGAAAGTGGATTTACTTCTTCCAGCGACCGTAGCGGCCGGTTTGAGATCTGGCGTATGCCTTCGAGTCGGCGGGCCGCGCCGAGCAAGTAACGAAGCATGGCGGTTCTTCGGCATTTCCCAGCCGGGACAGCGAATGGATCTATTATGTGAGCGGCCAGCCCGGACCGTTGCGGCGCATCAAAGCCGGATGGCAGTGCCGACGCCGTGGTGGTGAATCGAGCCAATTGATTCTACCTGCAGTACACTGCCATTCCGGGCGGGAGTTTATTTTGTCGTATCGTCGGAACACGGTAGTGCACCTGCGAGCGGTTAAAAGAAGACGGAAGAATTGAAAATGTGCTTGATCTTCCGTTCACTCCGGGGCTGGGCCTTTCGTTGAGTCCCGAAGGCGCGATACGTGCTACTGACAAAGCCTGACGAGAACGGCACGGATCTGATGTTAGTGGAAGGTTTTCGCTAAACCCGGGCACGTCCGGAATCGCCGTCCATCGCAACCGCGCACCGCTTTCCACTATGTTGGCCGAGCTTTGGCCAAAATTTGGCGCATGACCGCTTCATCGGCTGCCCGTTCTCTGTTTCATGCCTGACACAGGGTTTCCGGAGGGATGTAACGTCCGTCCCGGGATAACGCCTCCTCGAAAGGCTAGCCAAGCCTTCGCTAACGATAACGTTGTATTATTTGAAGATACCCTCACCAGGCATGACTTCACCAAATTCCAGGCTCCGGCTGCGATCGATACTCGCTATTACTCTGGCTTCATTCGCGGCCGTTGCGTTGACCACGCGTTTCGTGCTGGCGGCGGCTGCCGAGCCCGTAGACGCTCGAAACGTCTTTCGAACAATACGTGAAGCCGTTCTTTAAACAGAACTGCGTACTTTGCCACAACGCGGATACGAGTACGGCGGGTATCCGGGTCGACCAACTCGACCCCAAGCTCGAAGATCGGCATATTCCGACTTGGGAAGCCATCCGAAACCGGATTCGCGCGGGAACGATGCCGCCAAAAGGCATGCCGCAGCCAACCAGCGCCGAGCGCCAGCGGATGGTCGAGTGGATTGGGAATGCCCTGGAGTTTGCCCGTATGCGTCCGTCGCCGAAGAACGGGCTCGTCCGGCGCCTGACCGTCTCGCAGTACCGGAACACACTCCGCGAGTTACTGCTGCTCGACGAGGATCTCACCGGAGGCCTTCCCCCGGACGCCGTCTCAAAGGACGGTTTCCTAAACAACAAGGACACCCTGCAACTATCGCCCTTGCTCACAGAATCCTATTTTGAGATTGCCGAAGCAGCGCTAGATCGTTCCATCGTCGATACTCGACGCAAGCCTTCCATTCAAAACTTCCGCGTGGACCTCGGGGCAGGGATCAATCCTGCGCCGCTCCCTGAAAAGCTTGTGTTGGGCGCGGACAGTATGCTGCTCGAAAATCCGGACTTCATGGTGACGCAACTGACGCCCACCAAGCCGTTCGCTTTCGAGCCGATTGTCATGCGCACCAAGTATCGTTTCATCGAAGGGTATCGCGGCAACGACACAGTCCGAGGATGGCGGGACTACGACAGCATTTACCACGCGGTGTTTGCGGACATGCGCGGCAGCAAAGGCTATCCCAAAGGGGACCCTTACAATACCGTTCCGCAAGGTCTATTGCTGCGACCGGCTATTCCCAACGATGAGATTTTCGGCGCCGACGGCACGTACGGACCAAAGGCGAACTTCAAGATCTCGCTTCGTGAATTGCCGGAGGACGGCCGGTTCCGGGTGACCGTTATGGCAGCGAAGTACAATGACGGTCTGCTGCTGGATGCTGGTACGCCTTCGCAAAATTCCAACGGCATCGTTTGGAAGGATACGAGAACGCCGGGTACCGTTACGATTCCGAAGCCGGGCGTTTACCAGGTCGACATCTACGGGCCGGAACAAAAATTGCCGCCGCCCGACCCCTCGCGGCTCCGCACCGGACTTGCCGGATCATGGCCGGAGGATACGGTTGCGGCGGGCCATCTCGATGGAAAAGCGAAGCTGGTCGATTCACCTGTAGGTAAAGCGGTGTCGCTCAGCGACAGCGGCGACTCGTTCACCGTCCCGCGCGCCGCGATTCCGACTAACGATGCGATGAACGTCGGCGAGGGCGACTTTTCGGTGGCAGCGTGGATTCACCCGACCCAAATCCGCAGGGTCGGGATTGTCAGTCTTGGCGGGTCAGACCGGAATCTGGGCTGGTATCTGGCAACGTCGGACAACAGGGGCAGTCTGCGCTTCGAGACCGCCGGAAGAGACAGCCAGGCGAACGCGACAGTTTCATCTCCAGCCGGAGCAATCAAGGTCAACACCTGGCAGCATGTGGCGGTGGTGGTGCGTCGCGGCAAGAACGACACCCGGCTTTACGTAAATGGTTCTCTGGTGGCGAGAGCCTCAACGGGAACGGCGCAATTCGACGACACCAAAGCGGATCTCCAGCTCGGACGCATTCCCGGAGCCGCGCCATTTCAGGGCGAATTGGCGGATGTACGCCTTTATAACCGGCCGCTCGACGAAGCCGAAATACAAGCACTTTTGCAACCAGGCAAGCAGTTTGTGAAGTCGAATTCGGAAAAGAAACAGGAAGTAACGCTGACACTAGGCGGCCGCCAATTTTCCGGCATGCTGGAGCAACCCGCGTTTTTGGCGGTCCGCCTCGATGCCGGACCACTCCAACTCAGCGTGCAGAACACTGGCGCAAGAGAACTGGACCGGGTGGTGTTCACGCCTCTCCCCGCCGGGAACGAGGTTGCGAAGCGTTTTCTCGCTTTTGAGAAGCGATTACCGCAGGCTGGGCGTCCATCTCGGGCTGCGCCGCGATTGCGGCAGCACGCTCGCTCCCGTCGGCGCGCCGCAAACCGTCGCTAGCGAAAAGCTCTCGCGATTTGTGTTTGAAGGGGCGATCCGCAATTTCCCCAGCCCGTCAGTCGAGAAGGACAACGTGAATTATCTCGCAGGGCGTTCGTGAAATCGGCGTCCGTAGCGAATATACGGACGGACGCGACATGCCGCGCCTTCTGGTCCGGTCCGTGGAATTCGAAGGACCGTTTTACGAATCGTGGCCCCCGGCGTCGCATAAGAACATCTTTGTCGATTTCGACCGTAAGAACGATTTCCCGGCATACGCGTCGAAGATTGTTTCTAATTTCGCGACCCGCGCCTATCGGCGCCCATCACGGCGTCTGAAGAAGCCGCGTTAATGTCCGTGTACCAGAAGTCATCTGCTGCCGGCCGTAGCTTCCAGGACAGTATCAAAGACACGCTGCTCGTCGTTCTGACATCCCCGCAATTTCTGCTGCTGGTGGAGAAGAGCGAGACGCCGGCGCCCGAGCCGCTTGATCCATATGAGCTATCTTCGAAGCTCTCGTACTTCCTTTGGAACGGTCCGCCAGATCGCAAGACGCTGCAGTTAGCCGCAAGCGGCACTTTGCGGAAACAGTTGGATTCCGAAGTGAACCGGATGATTGCGGATCAGCGCTTCTCGCGATTCATCGGCGAGTTTACGTCTCAATGGTTGAATCTCGATAAGTTTCAGGTGCTCGAACCGGATCGCAAGCGCTATCCCAAGCTCACTCGCGACACACGCGCCCAATTGAAGCAGGAGCCGGTCGAATTTCTGCAGTATCTGGTGCGGAATAATCTGCCGGTCCGGAATTTGATTCAGTCCGATTTCGTGATCGCTAATGAGACTGTGGCCAGCTACTATGATTTGTCCGAGAAGCCCGATTCCGGCTTCCAGTTTGTGGCCATTCCGCACCATCGGCCGGAGTTGGGCGGTGTGCTCACGGAGGCGGCCATCATGGCCGGGCTTATCGGACGGACGGGAATCGAATCCAGTGAAGCGCGGCGCGTGGCTCGCGCGCAAGATTATCGCGGAACCTCCAGCCGATCCGCCGCCCAATGTGCCGGCGCTCAAAGAGGACACGACGGGGCTCACCCTTCGGCAGCGTATCGAGCAGCATCGCAATCAAAATGGATGCCGGCAGTGTCACTCGAAGATCGACCCATGGGGCGTGGCCGTTCGAACAGTTTGACGCAGGCGGTCGCTTGAAGCCGCAGCCGGTAGATGCGAAATCCACGTTGCCGGATAACACCGAGATCAGCGGCGCAAACGATCTGAAACGGTATCTGGCTGAAGATCGAATCGATCAGGTTGCGTTCAGTTTCCTGAAGCATCTGACGACGTATGCGACCGGCCGGACCTTGACATACAATGAGCTGGCCTACCTGAAACAGGATGGCTTGAAATTGAAGCCCACAGGTTACCGGATGCAAGACATGGTCCGGTATGTAGTGAACAGCAAAATGTTCCTCGAAAAATAGTAAAATACAAGGACCACATGAACCGCTCCCTTCGACTCGACCGCCGTGCGTTCCTCAAAGGAATTGGAGGGGCTGCGCTAGCTCTGCCTGTTCTCGATGCGATGGGCGCCGAAGTGACAGAGCAGATTCCCCGCCGCTTCTGCGCGATCTACACCGCGAACGGCATGTCGCTTCCAAAGGCCGAACACGGCACTGCCCGAGTGGAGTTGGTTTCCCACCACGGGCGTTAACGGCGAAATCGTCTTTGGCAAGTCGACCGAACCGCTCGCGCATTTCCGGAAAAAACTAAGTCTCCTCGGCAGCCTGTACCATCCGAACGGCCCGAAAGCGGACCCGCATACATGCTCCGACATGTGGCTCACCGGGGCGCCGCTGCAGAATCCGAAGCCCGGGACTTACAACACAGCCGGACTCGATCAGGTGATCGCGCTGCACACTAAACAGTACTGCCGGCAACCTTCACTAGTGCTCTCGATCGACGCCGGAACGGGCTATCTCTCCCGCACGGGCACTATCTCTTATAATCTCGATGGCCGGCCGATCCCGGCGGAAAACAATCCGCGCCGCGTGTTCGACCGCCTGTTCCGGGCCGATCACACGTCGCTCAAAGCGGAACACGAAAAACTACAACGCCGCATCAAGCTGGTGGACGCCGTGGTCGAAAGCGCCAAGTCGCTCGATCAACAACTGGGACAGACTGACCGCGAACGTATGGACCAGTATATGACTTCGCTGGATGAAGTCGAATCGCGGTTGATTGCCTCCGAGCGTTGGATCGATATTCCGCTCAAGAAGCAGGACT
>CAVYEV010000009.1:0-39942 GCA_963767545.1 Terriglobia bacterium | reverse complement strand
AAATAAAGCGCGGGGTGCTCCGCTGGCATCCGCACACGACTGGTGTCCATCGTGGGTTTCCCGTATCCGGCGCGCCTGCAATGATGTTCAAGGAGGATTCCGGACGCCACGCCGAGAATTTCATCGAGGCCCGGACCCGGTCGGCAGTTTCTTTATCGTCACTTTACTTGTTGGGTCATTTCGACTTCTCGATAAGACTTCCGCATGGAAACCGGGCAAATCCGGGCGGACATGACCACGAGGCGTAGTGTCAGGTTCTCGCCATGAAAACCTCAAGAAGCCCCAGCAATGGGCGATGATTAGGATGCCGGCCTCTCGATCCCGTCGTTGCGAAATCCGCTAAGCCTCGATTCTAGGTGTGGAGTTCCGTCCGGGTTGACCTGCACTGCGTCAAGCCCTTGGCGATGGCCCTTTGCCAGCGTCAAAGCCGGGCGAGGAGGACCTGGGGGCCGCGGGGCCCGCGAGCATGCTGAGAGGACGGCGCAGCTTCTCGGACACACGAGGGCCAGAGGCGTGCTCTGGCTCGGAACGATTACCAGCGACGGCTTCGTG
Organism: Terriglobia bacterium; assembly: GCA_963767545.1. Lineage (GTDB taxonomy): Bacteria > Acidobacteriota > Terriglobia > Bryobacterales > Bryobacteraceae > CAVVFX01. The sequence continues at coordinate 39,390 of CAVYEV010000009.1, read as the reverse complement.
AGCAAGAAGCTGCTGAGCGTTGCGCGCGCCTTCGGGCTGGGGATGTTTCGGTTCAACGCTTCCCGACCGTGGATTTCTAGAAAATGTCTGACGTTATCCGAACCTGCGAAGCTCTGGGACATCGTGAAGATCCTCCGGCCTTCGACGATGTGATTGGATTATATTGAAGGCTCTCGCGATGGAGGAGTCGCTGGTGGGCATGTGCGCCAGGCGGAAGTTGCGCAAGAGGAATGCGCAGACGACCCTCTCCCGCGGTGCGGAAGCTTTTTCCGATCGTTGATCTTCACTGGTTCTCAGACGAGATCCAACAGAGAAAACAAGTGCCGTCGGCGATGGTCAGCCCTGCTCGCTCCGAGCCCTAGACTTTTCAAGCAGATGCACTGAATATTCAGGCACTTCTCGGCGTTTTCCAGCATCTTGGCGCCGCATCGTGATCGGCCTCCGAGGAATCGGTCGCCATTCGCCTATCGACCAGCTCACTTATCGGCTTATGCAGAGTTCCGGATTATCAGAGTACTGCGATAGGTCGGCGCGATGTGGATAGGACGCGGGTCCAGCCGCCCGCTCCCAGTTGATCTTCTCGGCATGATTCTGCGAGTGTTTTTCTTGACCGACAGGTCGCAAGGAGAAAAAGTTAAAGAAATCAGACACAACTTGGCGAGCTTTGGCTTTATCTGCGAGCTGGATCAATCGAGGAGGTGCTGGACGACTCTATCGGCATCGGGAAGGAAGCGCCGCTGCACGAAGGGAACGCGCGAATTATCGTCGGGAGGCACTGGCTTTGCTGGTCCGTGTAAAGGCCGCGCACCGCTTGCGCGTCGAGAAAATCAGGCAGAGCCGGTCCCGGCGGCAAAATAGCTGGATCGTGTCCTTCGGGTAACGCCACGCGCAGCGCCGGGCGTCCGTCAGAGCGTCATCGTTGGCGGCGCTCCAATAACTCTGTCCGCGATCACAATGCCGGCAGATCCGGAACACCGCGTGACATCCGCTCCCGCGGCAGACTCGCTGAAGGAGAATCGTCTCGCCATGAATCGGCATGCCACCCGCGGGTGGGTATGGACATCGGCAACCGAATTATGGCAGGGTGGTGCCAGTTTTCGAAATGCGACCTGCTAGTCGCAAGCGGCGGACCTACATTCATTCCCGCTGACGATAACTTATACCTCCGCGATTCACATCTCAAACCGACCTCCCCTGTCCATAATCGGCGGAAGAAGAATATTCCCTTTCGCAGCAGCCAGATACGATTAATTATCCGCTTTTGGGATATTGGCCGGATTACATTCACAACACCAAAAAATATCCCGTATCCACCTCAAACCATTCCATTTAACCCCACAATCCACACGGCCCTGCCCACCGCTTTCCCAACCTCATAAATTATCTTGGAATCAGAAAGAGGATTTCATGCCCGAACGCAAACTATATCCAGAAGATGTCTATCCCGAGTATTACAAGCGAAATTCCTACGAAGCCTCCCATGAGCTCATCGGAATCCTCAACAACCTGGGCATTCCCTTCATCACCCCGCAAGGCATCCGCTTCCTCAGCTACCGCTTTGGCGACGGCTGCAGCGTCTCCACGCCCCTCTCTCACAAAAGCGTCCGCCTCCGCGCCGCCAGCGAATACTACCAGCGCCACAAGAAAGCTCCCAGCGATTCCGCCCTCCGCGCCGCCTTCCTCATCTTCAAATCCCAAGCCAGCCGCAGCACCCGCGACGTCCACTTCCGCATCGGCGCCACCGGGCTGGAGCCCGGTTCCAAAGACGAAGGCCATCCACCTCGACCCCGCCTGGAACTGCGGCCGCCACATCGAAATCACCCGCGACGGCTGGAGCCTTCGCCGCAACCTCATCGACACCGTCCCATCCCCAACCGTAGCCCCGCAACCCGCCGTCGACCCCCTCCACGACATCGACCCCATAGAAGAACTCGACAAACTCCGCCATCTCCTCCGCCTCGAAAACGACCGCCCCGCATGGCTCCGCGTCGTCGTCTGGCTACTCGCCGCCTTCCGCCCCGCCGACGACAACCAACACCCGCGCGACTATCCCATCCTCCAGATCTCAGGACCAGCAGGCTCCGGCAAAACCTCCGCCGCACGCATGCTCCGCGCCCTCGTCGACCCGAGCCTCGCCCCCATCAACTTCACCCCCACCAACGAAGCCGCCGGCGGACGCATCGCCCGCGACAATCACGTCGTCTTCATCGACGGAGCCACCCGCCTCGCCCGCCGACCCGCCGAAGTCCTCGCCCGCCTCTCCACCGGACTCCCCGCCAGCTTCCACGGCGAGATGCAGAACGTCTCCCGCCCCATCATCATCACCACCAACGAACCCGATGCCGCCGACCGTCTGTCGAGCCGCATTCTCCCCGTCGAACTACCCGAGTTACCCGATCCACTTCCCAACGACGAACTCAACCGCCGCTTCGAAGAGCACCGCAAGTCGATCGTCGAAGGCATCCTGCTTCTCCTTGCGGTCGCGCTCCGCTGTCTCCCGGGCATGCCGTTCCCGGAAAAGGCGAGATTCCCCGAAGCCGTGCAATGGGCCACCGCCGCACTCGTCGATGTCGATCAAAAAGAGCTGGTTTGCGTCACCCGAGCGGAAAACAAACTGCAAGCCGACCTCATCAAAATCACCACCGAAGGAGGAGGAGAGTGGAAGGGAACAGCCACGGAACTGGTTGCCGCGCTCAATTTGAAGCTGACCGCGAGAGCATTAAGTCAAAAGCTCGCTGAAATTCACCCCATTTGCGTCACCAAGTCGAGACGAAAGGACGAAAGGACAATAAAACTGACCCTTGAAGCCGACGCAAAGCCGGAAAACCCAGCAGATCCTGCAAAAGCGGCCTGATTTTCGTCTTCCCGTCCACGCACACGATGAAATACTCCTGCCCCCGTAGATATAGCTCTTTGTTCGAAAATACTGCTCGGCTTAACAATCAGGCCGAATTCGTTGGGGATGTCATAGGACCGCGTTGTGATCGTTTGCGAATGTTGTTACTGGGTAAGTCTGTAGACGTCGATCGAGACCTATTCCCGGGTTGTTCTTTGGCCATTCGAATATCGCTTGCGCTTTTGCCCGGCTCGGAAACCCAGTTTGCCGCGCAGGTCTCGCCGCGTCCTTTGGGCAATCCGACGCCATCCTGGGTTTCCTCGGCCACATCGGCTTCCTCGATCGCATCGTAGCTTTGCGTTTGCTCTGGCAAGTGGCCGGCTTGAGCATCTGCTCCACGATTACCTCGACCTCGTCTGCTACCGCCCCATCGCCCGCAGTCGCCGCGCGTGGTGAGGAACCAGTTTTTGTCGCTCCAACTCATGCATCACCAATGCATCAGGCTCGCGGTATGGTTCACCGCCGGTCAAAATGCGCCAGATTAAGCCTACAACCTCTACGATCACTCAAATTGGACTCTGGAGTTTATTTTCTGGCCCTTGGGTGAGGGCACCCCTCTCATGGTTTGACAATTGAATTTCCACTGGTGGGTGGGGCGGCTCATAGACCTTATCTATAACGTCTATAACCAAGGGCGCGCCCTTGAAATCCCAGGGAGAGGCTTGATCGTTGTCCCTATGCGTCTTTGCGACTTGGCGGCTTTGCGAGAAACTCATTCTTTCAGCCCGTTGACAATGCGGGTGATGCCGTCCTTGATCAGCGCCACCAAGGGTTTGTCGGCGAGCCGGAGATAGGTCAAGAACTGCTTCTTGTGAACGGGGGCAATCAGGATCGGCTCAGAATCCGGAGTCGATGCGGATATTCTCATGGACCACTGGGATCGACTGCTGTTGTGACGTGCGGAGACCTCGGCGACCGAGTTCATGTGCCAGAACGGCATTGTAGACGGATTCGAGCAAGCCTGGGCCGAGCGTCGCGTGGATGCGGAAGGCAGCGTCGACGCGTCAGCGTGCCCAACCAATGGCATAGATGCAGCGCTTCTTCCGGTGCACGGCGTTCCACGATCACTCTTACGGAGCGGCACGCGCCACGCGGCACTTGCTGAGAGTGCCAATCACGCAACCGCATTCCAGCCGGTCTACACGCCCTGACCTGTTACGATGTGCACTTGCCGCCTGCAGGCTTCCTATATTAGGGCCGGCACGCTCGATGGACAGTCGATCGATAGGGAGGCACTCGGCGCGTCCGTGGCGCTCCAGAAACTGGAGCCAGGAGACTCCCGCTTACAGGTTTCACCTTGGCTGTCCTAGAACACAATAGTTCGACCAGCCATACGCGCAGGTTTACAGCTTGCCGTTCCCTGTTGCAGCACATGCCCGGCGCCCGACCCATCGGGCTTAAACTGGTTGTTGTTGATATTGCCAGTCATTCTATTTCTGGCGACTTTTGACGAGTCGTACCGAGCAGGTCTGCAAGCACTACAGCAGAACCACCTTGCTGAGGCGCGGGCGAATCTCGAGAGCGCTGCGAAATCGGGGCACGGTAACGCCCGCGTGTGGCTGGCGCTGGCGCAGACCTACTGGAAACTGAAAGAGACAGGCAAGGCCGACGAGGCCGCGGATCGGGCCCTCAGTCTGTCGTCGGGCGACGCTCAGGTGCTGCGGCTGCTGGCGGTATTTTATTCGGAAGCAGGAGAGTGGCTGAAGGCCGGCAATACCGAGGCCGACTACGCTCTTGCGGCGCCCAATGACCGCGATGCTCTGCCGCGTACGATGGAATGGTATCTACAGGCGCGGAGTCCGGAACGCGCAATTGCGGTTGCGACCCGCAGTCCCGGTTGGGAGAAGCGGGGGGACGTTCGCGATCAGCTCGGTAGGGCTTACTCGGCGGCAAGTCAGATGGAGCCGGCCGCGCGCGAGTTTCAGGCAGCGATAGAGCTGAATCCCTACCAGGAGAGTTACTATTTCGATTTCGCGAACTTGCTGCTTCAGCAGCAGAAATTTGAACCGGCGATTCAGACATTGCTGGATGCCAGGCGAAATTTCGACAAGAGCGCTCAGATCGAACTGGCACTGGGAGTGGCTTATTACGGCTTGCGCCGCTACCGGGAAGCGAGTGCGGCATTTCAACGGACGATCGTTTTATCTCCGGATGTCGAGCAGCCGTACGTGTTTCTCGGCAAGATGCTCGATCAGATACCGGACAAGCTGCCGGAACTGACTCGTCTATTTGAAAATTTCCAGAAAGCCCATCCACAGAATTACATGGGTTACCTGCTGCATGCCAAGGCGTTGCTGGCCCAATCTTCAGAGCCGGGCTTGCCGGAAACGCTCTTAAAAAGATCTTCGGCTCTGAATACCCGAGCTGCGGAGCCGCATTTTGTTTTCGGCATTCTGCTGCAACGGGAACATCGGTTTCCGGATGCGGCGCGGGAGTTTGAACGCGCGGCGGCTCTGGAGCCTGATGATCCCGCGACGCACTACCGCCTCGCGCAGGTTTATGACCGTCTGGGTAAGCGTGAGGCCGCAACGTCGGAACGGCAGCGCCACGCGGCGTTGATGGAAGCGGGCCGGCAGTGAGGCGTCGCGACTTTCTTGCAGGCGCTGGAGCAGTCCTTCTTCCGGCAGGGGCCGCGCAGCCGGCAAGCGCGTCGGCCTTCCCGGTTCGCTATCGCCAGGCCAGTCCGTACGAGGCTCTCACCCAGTATGTCGGCGCAGGCAGCGATGAGTTCAAGGGCGAGGTTGCCGCGTTCGAACTGGAAGCTCGCCTGATGCGGATTTTTCAGGGTAAGGAACCTCTTCCAAGCCGACTCGCGGGGTGGTCCTCAAGGCTTGCGGCGATTCGATCGGCACGGTTTTATGCTCTCCCAAACAATCTGGTCCGGTATGAGATCGCAACGCTCGAAGCGTATCATACGGGGCTTTGGAAGGCGCCGGATTTTGAGAAAGTCGCCGAGGATTCGGTCTCGGCGCCCCAGTCGCTATTTACGGATGTGACATCGCAAGTCTTTGGCGGTGCGTCTTCCTTTAACGAGCAACTGCTGCGAGGGAATCCTTGGTGGCGCGCGCGTCTCGATTCAGCCACGGGCATTGATGTCTTCGGGAATCAGGGAATCGCGGTCGGGGATATCGACAATGACGGCATCGATGAGGTATATGTGTGCCAGCCGGGCGGGTTGCCGAATCGTTTCTATCAGCTTCGGTGCGGATGGCGCGGCGGAAGACATTGCGTCGAAATCAGGGCTCGACATTCTGGACGAAACGACCTGCGCGCTGTTCCTCGATTTGCGCAACTCGGGCAGACAGGATCTCATCGTACTGCGTTCTTCAGGACCACTGCTGTTTCTCAATCGCGGCGATGGCACGTTTTACGAGAAGCCGGACGCATTCCGATTCAAGTCCAGGCCGCAGGGATCGTTTACGGGCATGGCGGCTGCCGACTATGACCGCGATGGACGCGTCGATGTGTACCTCTGTACCTACGTCTATTTCCGGAGCGAGGATCAATACCAATACCCGGCGCCCTATCACGATGCGCGCAACGGTCCTCCGAATTTCCTCTTTCGAAATCTCCTGACGGCTGACGGCGGCGCGTTCGAGGATGTCACCGGCGAGAGCCGGGATGAACGAGAACAACGATCGCTTCAGCTTCGCCCCGGCATGGTGCGATTTTGATGGCGACGGTTGGCCGGATCTTTACGTGGCGAATGATTTCGGGCGTAACAATCTCTACCGCAACCGAGGCGGCCATTTTCGGGACGAAGCGGCGAAGGCGGGCGTCGAGGACATCGGTCCAGGGATGAGCGCGTCGTGGTTTGACTACGATGGCGATGGGCGTCCGGATCTGTATGTTTCCAACATGTGGACCGCGGCGGGCCAGCGCATCACGCGTGATCCTGCGTTTCGGCCGGCGGCGGGCCTGGAAGAAGAATACCGCCGCCATACTAAGGGAAATTCGTTGTATCGGAATCGCGGTGACGGTACTTTTGAAGAGACCGGCCCCGCGGAAGGTGTCGAGATGGGCCGCTGGGCATGGGGCTCAGGCGGGTTCGATTTCGATCATGACGGAGCGCCCGAGATTCTGATCGCTACAGGGATGGTGACGAATGATTTCGGCCAGGGCGCCGGCGAACCGGACCTGGAGAGCTTTTTCTGGCGTCAGGTAGTGGCGAAGTCACCGGCCAAGAGCGAGGCGGCGGCGGAGTATGAGAACGGCTGGAATGCGCTGAATCAATTTATCCGGCGAGGATTACGGATGGCACCGCCGCGAGCCCAATGTGTTTTATGCCCGTCGCAACGGCCGTTACCATGACTGTTCCGGTATCAGCGGGCTCGACTTTGCCGACGATAGCCGCACGTTTGCAGTCACCGATTTCGACGGCGACGGACATCCGGATATCCTGCTGAAGAGCCGGCTGGGTCCGCAAATCCGGCTATTGCGGAACGATTGCGGAACAGGCAAGCCGGTGCTGGCAGTCACGCTGGTGGGCACGAGATCGAATCGGGATGCCGTTGGCGCGCGAGTGGAGGTGAACGGCTGCGCGCAGTGGATCGCGGCCGGGAGCGGCTTTCTTTCGCAGCACACGAAGACGCTGTTTTTCGGTTTGGCCGGCAAGGATAGCGGTCATGTGAAGATTACCTGGCCGTCGGGAGAGCTTCAGGAGTTCGCCGATTTGAAGCCGGGATATCGGTACCGGATTACGGAGGGTTCGCCTGAGACGGCTCGCGAACCGTTTCGCAAAAGGATGGAGCATGGAGGCGGTCCCGTCGCCGGGATTAACCGGCCGGATGCAAGCGATAGTTGGCTGCTCGAACCGATCCCGACGCCCGATCGTCGTAAAGGTCCCGGGTTTGTGACGTTATATGCGGGGAAGAGCCCGAGTGTGTCCGCATCGGCGCCGATTGAGTTAGTCGATGTTACTCGCGGGCCCGAGGATACTGCCGCGACTTACTCGTTGCTGCGTCGTTATACCTTTGAATACCGCACCGGCCTTGACTTACCGATGACTATACTGATCGATAGCGACAGTCGCGTTCGCAGGGTGTACGCAGGCATACCCGCGCTGCAGGCTATCGGCAAGGACCTTGGCGCGTTAAATTCATCCGCGAAACTCGCATTGCCGTTCAACGGACGGTACTATTCAGCTCCGCATCGGAATTACTTCAAACTAGGCGCGGCTTTTTATTGGGCCGGTTATCCCGAGCACGCGCTGCCATACCTCAATGAAGCAGTCCGCGTTCAACCCGATAACTTCAAGGCCATGCTGGCGATCGGACGCATACAACAGGAATCCGGCAAGTATTCGGACGCCCTGTCGAGTTACAAAAACGCGCTGGCAGTGCGAGCCGATTATGTTCCGGCTTACGTCGGCGCGGGTGAGGCGCTGGCGGCTATGAAAGACGCTTCCGCGGCGAAGAGAATGTTCCAGGAAGCCATCCGCGTCGATCCGGATTCGGCCGATGCCGCCAATCAACTCGGCATGCTCACCGCGTCCTCAGGAGATTACGAGGATGCTCGTAAGTGGTTCCAACGCGCTATTACCTCCAGGCCCGCCTACTCAGGAGCGATTAACAATCTGGCCGTGTTATATGCGAAAATCGGGCAGACGAAAAACGCGATTGCGGCATTCCAATACGGGATCAAGGTAGCGCCCGATGATGAGATGTTGTACCTGAATCTGGGGCGTGTTTATGTGATGACGGGAGAACGCGATCAGGCGAGGGATGTCCTCGGGCGGTTGCTGGCGCATAAGCCGGGAAACGCGCTCGCGACGAAAGCGCTGGCTGAGTTGGATAGCCGCTAGCAGGTTAGAGGCGGGTTACAGGAATCCTGACTTATGCGCATCTTGGTGTTGATGTTATTGGCTAGCTCGACTTTGTCCGATCTCATGCGGCAGATTGACGCGTCGGGACGAGTGGTGAGTTGCGCGGAGTCTCCTTCTGATCGGGTAAATCCTCCGCCGGTGATTGCGCCTGGAGCGCCTCCGGTGCTGAGTTTCCGTACCTTCGATGCGACGGAGAGAGGCCGCTTATCGGATGTAGGTTTGATGACCGATGATGCCGGCCACTAGTCTCGTCGTCATGCTCTTTCTTGCGCAGGCCGATCCTGTCGCGAAAGGAATCGCCGAGTTTAACCGTGGAGAGCTCGCGGCGGCGAAACGCGATTTTGAGAGCGTTGCCGGCGATCCGCGGGCGGCCGTCTTTCTGGCGTTGACGCAGGCTGCCACGGGCGCGTGCGACCTCGCAGTGCCGGCGCTCGAGAAGCGGTTCGCCGGCAAAACCGATGAGGGCGATCGGAACCTGCGCCGGTTAGCAGGGCTCGCTCTGGCGCAATGCTACGTCGCGCAGAAACGGCTGGATGCCGCGCAACCGGTGGTCGCGTCGCTCGAAAAAGAATTTCCGTCCGATGCCGACGTGCTCTACGTATCCGCAAATCTGCACATGAAGGCGTGGAACGACGCGATCTACCGCATGTATCAGAAGGCCCCTGCTTCCTACCGGGTGAATCAACTCTCGGCGGAGGTGTTCGAGACGCAAGGCAAGTATGCGGAGGCCATCGCGGAGTATCGAGAAGGCCATCGCGAAGAACCCTAAGGCCATCAATCTGCACTACCGGCTGGGCCGGGCGACTGCTGCTCGAGTCTTCGAGCAAGCCTGCCGCGCTGGGACAGGCGCGCAGGCAATTCGAAGCGGAACTCGCGCTGAATCCTTCCGACGCCGCGGCGGAGTATCAGGTGGGACAGATTCTGACGCTGCAACAGAAGCAGAAGGAAGCCGCCCCGCATTTCGATCGCGCGATCGAACTGAGGGGGGATTTCCCGGAAGCGTTGATCGCGGCGGGCAAGCTACGGAACGAAGCCAGGCAGTATGACGAAGCAGCGAAGCTGCTCGAGCGGGCAGTGAAACTGCAGCCGCGAAGCGAGGCGGCCCACTACAACCTGATGATGGCGTATCGGAATGCCGGACGCGACGCGGATGCGCAACGTGAAAAAGCGGAACTCGAGAAATTGCAGAAACCGCCCGAGGGCGAGTTTTCCGATTTCTTAAAGCGCCTGGGTGACAAGAGCTGCGGAGAAGGCTCCGGGCAAGTGAAGAAGCTCGTCGCGATCCTCTGTCTGGCGGCCTCCGGCGCGCCGCCCGAGTTTCGTAATGTCGCCCGGCAATCCGGCCTCATCGCGACATATTTCCGAACGGCGGAGACATCGCCAAGAAATACATCATCGAGACCACCGGCAGCGGTGTCGCATTCATCGACTACGACAATGACGGGCTGCCCGATATTTTCGTCGTGTCGGGTCCCGGCGGGACGAACCGCATGTATCACAACGAGGGACAGGGCAAGTTTCGCGACGTGACCAAGGCGCTCGGACTCTCGCACTCCGGGTGGGGCCAGGGCGTCTGCGCGGGAGATTACGACAACGACGGTTTTACAGACCTGTTCGTGACTTACTGGGGCGGAAACGTTCTCTATCGCAACATCGGCGGCCGCCGATTCGAAGATGTGACGGCGAAGGCGCATTTGACGCAGGATCGTATTCGGTATAACACCGGTTGCGCCTTCATCGATTACGACAACGACGGACGTCTGGATCTGTTCGTCGCCAATTACCTGCAATTCGATTTCAAGAGCGCGCCGCAGCCCGGCGCGAATCCTTACTGTTATTACCGTGACATCCCGGTAAGCTGCGGGCCTCGCGGTTTGCCGTTCGATCGAAACATTCTGTATCACAACGAAGGCGGCACTTTTCGCGATGTCTCGGGTGAGAGCGGAATCTCGCGGCCGGACGCCAACTATGGGTTGGGTGTGCTGACGGGAGATTTCAACGGCGATGGACTCACCGACATTTACGTGGCCTGCGACCGGACGCCTTCGATTCTGTACATCAACAAGGGCAACGGCAAGTTCGTTGACGAGGCGCTGCTTCGCGGCGCGGCGCTCGACGAGAACGGTAAAGCGCTTTCCGGAATGGGCGCCGCCGCTGCGGATTACCTGCACACAGGTTTGCCGTCGATCTTCCGCACGAACTTCTCGGACGAGGCGGAAACGCTGTACCGCAATCGCGGGAGCGGTGAATTCGACGACGCGAGCGTCGAGTCGGGCCTGGGGCGCAATCGGCAATTCGTGGGTTGGGGCTGCGGTTTCTTCGACTATGACAACGATGGGTGGCCGGACCTCCTGCTGGTGAACGGACATGCGTTTCCGGAAGTGGAGCGGCTCAAGGGCGAGATAATATATCGCGAGAGAACCATTCTGTATCACAACGAGCGCGGCAAGTTCATCGATGTTTCGGAGGCTTCGGGTCCCGGGATATCGGAACGGCATGCCTCACGGGGCGCGGCGTTTGGCGACTACGATAACGATGGCGGAGTGGAGGTGGTGGTGAACAGCCAGAACGAAGCTCCGTCGCTCCTGCATCGCGCGGCGAAAGCGGACGGGCATTGGATCATTTTGAAGTTGGAGGGGGTTCGGTCGAATCGCAGCGGGATCGGCGCGCGCGTGCGGTTATCGGCGGGAGACACGACTCAGACCGGCGAGGTCCGCAGCGGAGGCAGCTATCTTTCGCAGAACGATCTGCGGCTTCACTTCGGGCTGGGAGCCGAGAAGTGGGTCGATCGCCTGGAGATCGTATGGCCTAGTGGAGTGCGGCAAATTGAGACGCGTCTGCAAGTGGACCGGATTACTGTGATTCGCGAACCGAGTCGGTGACGGAGTGCGTAAGAAGTGGGTGGACAGGCGACCGAAATACGATCGCCTGTCCAGGCAAGAGTGATTAGAACTGCAGACGAAGCTGGAACTGAATGTGACGTTCGCTTCCTACGTTTGCCCCCAGGACCTTGCCGAAATTGCCGTTGCCGTTCACCGCGGGCAAAGTTCCGGTGGCCGGGATTTTCGCGTCGCCGAGCGATGCGTCAGGGGCGCTGAATTGCGGCGTATTGGCTATGTTGACAGCTTCCGCGCGGAACTGCAGCAGCATGCCGCTCTCGGTGATTTCGAAAGTCCTTGAACATGGAAAAGTCGAGCGTGCGGGTGGGCGGGCCGGTGTTGCTCTCGAGACCAAGGTTACCCCCCGTGTAGACGCCGGTAGCAGGGTTCTGGTAGGCCACCTGGAACGCGCTGGTGTCGAACCACAGCCCGTTCGTTCCAGGAGCTGCGACCGCCGGCCGGGGCAGCGTTGGGATCTTGCCAGGGACAAGATCCGGCAGGCATCGGCCCCATTGACCCTGACACGCTGTTCCTGCAATGGTGAAGGGCTGGCCGGTACGCAGAGTCAGAATGCCGTTCGTCTGCCAACCGCCAATCACCAGGTCGGCAGCCCGGTTAATTCCGCCGCCGAACTGCTTTCCTTTGCCGAAAGGCAGGACATAGTTGAACGACGTGGTGAAGCTGTGCCGGATGTCCCAACCGCGCGCTGGAATAGGCCGAAGCCAGGTTTGTCGGATCGGGAAACCGAAATTGGTCGCGCCGCTCAAAGGCGTTGACGATGTTGGCGAGCGCGTGAGACCAGGTATAGGCCGCGAGGAACTGGAGTCCTTGCGAGAACCGCCTCTCCAGTTTCGCAGAGAAGGCGGCATAATTGCCGTATCCGAAGGACGACGTCTCGTTCAGGCTGTTCCCCACTGAGACAGCGCCGTTAGTGAACGGCGTGAGAACCACGCGTCGGCTATCGCAACTGAGTGAGGGGTTGTTCACAAAACCCAGGTTCGGGCACGGGTCCGTATTCAGCAGGATGAGCTGGTGAGATTGATGGTTGCCTTCGTACCCAGCTTCGAGTGCCATATTGCCGGGCAACTCGCGCTGTAAGATGAAATTCCACTTGTGGACCAGGCCGTTCCGGAAGTCCGACTGAACACCGAGAAGCGAGAGCGGAGCGGGCAATGTAAATACATTGGTCGGATAGCCGCCTGTCAACCCGTTCGGGAAGTAGTTGCAGCCCGTGCAGGATTTATCGGAAACGCCGATGTAGCCGCTGACGCCGGCAGTGCGTGTCAGGTTGACAGTTTCGTTGAATGGGACCGCCTCGCCGCGATTCGGGCTTCCACCCTGGTTTTCCTCACCGCCGTAGAAGATGCCGTAACCGACGCGGATGACGGTCTTGTTCATCACCTGATAAGCGATTCCAACGCGCGGACCGAAGTCAAGTCTTGTCCCAGGGAATGAGCGTGCTCGGGACTGTACCGCGAACGACCTTCACGGTCGGGAAAGCGGTTGCGAAGTTCGGGGGCAAAGGCGCGTCCTGATTGTTTCCTTTCGGAATATAGAGCGTGAGAGTCTGCAGGTCGAAATTCGCCTGACGCCCGAAACGCTCGTCTGATAGGAGACCACAATTCATATCGCAGTCCCAGATTCACCGTTAGCTTCTGGGTGACTTTCCAGTCATCCTGCGCATACCCGGCGTAAGCCACTTTCTGCGATGAGACGAAGTTGGTGGTGGAGATGTTGCCGCTATCGATCTGCCCGATCAATGCCGAAGCAATCGAATCGCCGGACTGATTGTTCGCCGTGGGGAAGGCTGTTTCGTTGCGGACTGTAACCGATGTTGCCGTGCGGGTCGGGAACCTGGAAGAACGGGAATTTGATCTGCCGGTACTCAGCACCGAATTTCATCGAGTGCGTGCCCCGGTTAATGGCGACGTTTTGGACGAAGTCGAGGACGTTGTTGAATTCCTTGGTCGGAATCCAGTCGTTGGCGCCCGTTTGCTTGTATCCGCTGGGGCTGATCTGAGGCAGTCCACCGTTGTTTGCAGTGGCTCCAGTAGGGTTGTAGCCGCCAATACCGAATGCCGAGAATTCGTCGACCGACGGATTCAATCCCAGGCGGGAAGTAACCAGCCGGGTGAATCCTACGCGGGTTTCCGAGATCAGCGTCGGGCGTCCATACGCGAGTGTAGCTGATCTGTGCATTGCGGCTGAGATCGGTCTCCTGGGCGCCGTTGAAATCGGCGCCGTCGAGCGGGCCAGGGAAAGGAGATCCGCTGGTTTTGCCGGTGTTCGACCAACTTAGCGATCCGAAGAGGCTGTCCTTTTCGCTCAAGCGGTAGTCCACACGGCCGTCACCCTGATCGGTATTCTGGCCGCCCGGCGAGACGTAGTAAAAATCGCGGGTCGGGCCATTGCCGGTGATGATAGGCTGATTGGTGGCGGGATACAAAGCTCAGAATTTTAGCTGAATGCCGGGTCGAAACGGCTCTTCGGAATCTGATGTTGCCAGGGAACATCTGTCGCGAGATCGGCGTGCCGACCGGAACGCTGGAGGTGGCGTTTGCTGCGGTCGCATAGACGGTCGTTACGGGGTCGAATATGGCGCCCTTCTGATAGGTGACGGGATTGCCGAGCGGATCATTCACGGTAATGGGCGCGCCAAGCAGGCTCGAAAAATCGCCGGTCTTCATTGCGTGCGGTCGGAATCTGAATGAAGCCCGAGCGTCCCAAACCAGCCACCGAACCGCCCGATGAGGCGATACGGGTTCCCTGGTAGTCGCCGAAAATAAATAGTTTGTTCTTCTTGATGGGGCCGCCCGCAGTTGCGCCGAACTGATTTCCGACGAACGGACCACGCGTCGCACCCGCCAGGTTGTTATTCCACGTGTTGGCATCCAGATCGCTGTTCTGCAGCACTTCAAAAAGGCTGCCGTGAAGTTGGTTGGTGCCGGACTTCAGGTTGACGTTGACCACGACACCGGCACCGCGCCCGTACTCCGCGTTGTACCCGTTGGTGAGAATCTGCATTTCGCCAATGGCCTCGACAGACGGGCCTATGGCGTACGACGTCTGGTTCAAAAAGTCGATGGTATTGACGTTGTTGTCGACGCCATTTAACAGGAAATTGTTCTGACCGTTGCCGCGGACGCCATTAGCGGACATACCGCCGTTGTTGGCATCGCGCGCTCCGGCTTCGGCCGGCACTACGCCGGGCGAAAGCCTGGCAAGGTACGCGAAATTGCGCTGGCCGCCGAGCGGCACATCGGTAAGCGTTTTGGTGTTGAGGGCCGCGCCAACCTGCGTACTCTCGGTCTGAAGCAACTGAGCGGACGCGCTGACTTCAACAGTCTGTCCAATATCGCCGAGGGTCAGGGTGATGTTGACGCCTGTCCGCTCGCCGGCATTCAGGATGACATCCCTTTGCTCGGCTTTCTTGAATCCGGGAGCAATGACGGTGACGTTGTATGTGGAAGCCTTAAGTGCCGGACGCGTGAATTCACCAGTCGCATTGGTGGTCACTTCGTATACCTGACCGGTCCCCATTTCGGTAATGGTTACCTTGGCATTCGGGATCACACCCCCAGACGAGTCAGTTACCGTTCCGGTTATAGTTGCTAGGTCGCGCTGGGCGAAAGCAAGGCAACTACTCAAAACAATCAGACACGATAGACGTGTCGCCGCGGCGTAGCGGTGCATCCTAACTACCCCCTATTTGACTTGGCCCCTTCACGGGCGAACTTCTGAGGTGGATAATATCACGATAGATGACCGACAGCAAGGGATTATATTAAAGACGTGTCCCGGCTCCGCTAATAAGGGGAATAAATGTATGTTCTTGGACCTTTGAAGCGCCGGCGCAATGAGTTCTTGACCTTTTTGGGGGGAGTATAATTTGTGCGCATGCTGCGAGCCGCCTCTATCGGGGTTGTATTGATCCCGCTGTTGGCTATCGGCAGCGTAGAGTGGATCAGCTTCGTAGACCGCGCCAATCAATTCGGAATCGCTGTTCCGAATACCTTCGGCGGAAAAGAGCACAAAGAATCTATTCTGGAGAGCACCGGCACGGGCGTTGCTATTTTCGACTACGATGGCGATGGAGCGGAGGATGTTTTCATTGCAAATGGCATCACAATGGAACCGAATTCTTCGGCTTCGCCGTCACAGCTCTACCACAACGACGGGAAAGGACATTTTACGGAAGTTGCGGCCGAAGCAGGTCTCTCCCGTACCGGATGGGCACAAGCTGCCTGCGCCGGAGACTTCGATAATGATGGACATCCCGACCTACTCGTGACCTACTACGGCCGTAACGTGCTCTATCGTAATCTCGGTAACGGTAAGTTCCAGGATGTTACTGCTAGCGCTAACCTTCCTGTAACTGGAATTCGCTGGGGTTCGGGATGCGCGTTCCTCGACTATGATCGCGATGGGTATCTCGATATATTCGTCTCTAACTATGTCGATCTTGACTTAGCCAGGACGCCTCGCCCGGGTTCCGGACCGGCTTGTCAATGGCTGGGCATTCCGGTATGGTGCGGCCCGCACGGCTTGCCACCCGCCCACAATGCGCTGTACCACAACAATCGGGACGGCACGTTCACGGATGTTTCGCAATCCGCAGGCATTCTCGCGCCGGGTGGCCGTTACGGATTGGGAGTGGCAGTCGCTGACTTCGACAACGATGGCTGGCCTGACATATACGTGGCCTGCGATCAGATGCCGAGCCTGCTCTATCACAATCTGCACAACGGAACTTTTGAAGAACGCGCGGATGCGGCAGGCCTGGCCTATAATGCCGATGGCCGGGTGCAGGCCGGTATGGGTGTAGCCGTCGCCGACTTCGACGGCAACGGATTCCTGGACATAGCCAAAACCAACTTCTCGGGTGATCGGCCATCACTCTACCGCAATGAAGACGGCAGCTTCTTTGAAGATGTCTCTGAACAGGCCGGGTTGGGAGTTAATCAGTTGCTTGGATGGGGCATCGCATTCCTGGATGTGGACGACGATGGGTGGCCTGATTTGGTGATGGCCAATGGACACGTGTATCCTGAAGTCGATCGCTCCGCCGTGGGCGAACGTTACATGCAGAAGACTCTGATGTATCGGAATCTGGGTGACGGCCGTTTTTCCGACATCACGGCGTCCGCCGGACCCGGGTTTGGGCTGGTCCGTCCGGCGCGTGGTCTGGCAACAGGCGATCTTGACGGCGACGGGCGTCCCGAGATCGTCATCGTCAACATGAATCAGGTTCCGTCGGTCCTGAAGAATATGGGGTCGCATCGGAACGCGGTGGCAATTAAGCTGTCTGGCGTCCGATCCAATCGAAGCGCCGTAGGCGCACGCTGTACGATCGAAGCGGATGGACGTCGTCAAATTCAGGAAGTGATGAGCGGCGGCAGCTATTATTCGCAGAATTCACTGACGCTTTATTTCGGGCTGGGGCGATCCGAGAGGATCGAGAATATGACTATACGATGGCCGTCGGGCACGATACAGAAGTGGTCCGGTATTGCGGGAAACCGAACGCTGCTGATCCGCGAGGATAGTGAGGAAGTGAAGAGTAAACCGTGGGTATCAGTCAAGGATTAGATTCGCAGCGGGCAGCGGCCCAGCGCATTTCATACAACCGGCGCAATTTTCTTCGCCTGGCGATAGGAGCTGCCGGCGCCAGTCAATATGACGCGTACGGTCAAGCGAAGCCGCGCAGCCGCAAAGCGGTCGTCGTGACTTTTGGAGGAGGCGCCCGAGACGACGAGACGTTCATTCCGGACGGACAGGAGAACATCCCTCACCTGTTGAATGACCTGCTTCCCCGCGCGACATTTTACTCTCAGGTGGTGAATCGCGGGATTCTCGGGCATTATGTGGCGACGGCCAGTCTGGCTACCGGCGTCTACGAGACTTTCAATAACTTTGCCGCGGTTTCGCCCGACAACCCGACGGTCTTCGAGTACTTTCGCAAAGACCTCAACCGTCCGGTCACCGATACCTGGGTGATCGCGCCAAGTAACGGATTCAATCGCATTGGAGAAAGCGGGAATCGTGCGTACGGGAAGGGCCTCGGCGCGGGCGTAATTCTTCCGAAGCGATTGCTGGCGGCGGCGCTGAAGCCCGGCGAAGGCGACCAGTACGAACATCTGTTGCGGGACAACTATGAATCGGCGCTGATTGCCCCGGAGATCATCGGCAACGACTTACAATTGCATCGCGTCGCGGATCTGCTGAAGCTCTCGGTTTCCGACTTTGCAGCGCATGCGCGCAACCTGGCAAGTCCCGATGAACTCTCGGTGTACGTGGCGCGACAACTCATGTATCAACTGGCGCCAAGCCTGCTATGGATCACGCTGCACGATATTGACATCGCGCACTCGGGAGCGTTTTCCTTATATCTGGAGGGCATTCGCCGATCCGACCGGCTCTGCGCGGAGATCTGGCAGGCGATCGAGAGCGAACCCGAATACGCGGGGAGAACGACGATGTTCATCCTGCCCGACTTTGGCCGCGATGCGGACGCTGACGCCGGCGGCAACGGCTTTCAGCATCACCGGACGGGTGACGCGCTTTCGCGCACGACGTGGATGATTGCGATGGGACCCGGGATTCGCGAGAATGTGGTGGTCGACCGGCCGGTAGACTCAACGGATCTCGTTCCGACTCTAGGCGCGCGGTTGGGCTTCTCGGCACGGATGGCGCAAGGCAAGCCGCTAGTGGAACTGGCATGACCCCCGGTGCTCTCCAGCCCGAACACTTCCAGGCGTACCCGCCACAAGCGCGCCAGTTGGCCGTGAGGCATGTCGAGCTCTTGCGGAGATTACCGGCCGCCTTCCTCCCGCTGCTTCTGCGCGAAGTGATTGCATACGACTACAAGTTTCCGGTCGAGAAAAAGGAATTGGATCAGCAGTTCAGCTATCTGGTATCGATGACGGTGGAGCAACTTCAACGCACAATGCGGCCCTTTGCCCAATTTCGGATCGCGCCCGAGGTGGAACGTCTCGATTGGGTCAATGCGCCAGCCGACTTCTCGGAACAATTGACGGCACATCTATGGTCTACCCGTCAGATCGATCCGTTCCGGGCGGCCGCCGTGGAGTACGTCGGGAACATGAATGCGTCGCGAATGCCGGAGCTTCCGCCGACGCACCGCCTGGGCTTGGTTATGATCGGGCAAGGCGTGACTGCCAGCCGCTTGACGCTCTTCCGGAAGTTGCGGCCGCATGGCGTGCTCTACAAAGCTGTCGATAGCCGGCACGGTTACGAAACAATACTGCGCGCGCTCGAAATGCGGGCCGCAAAGTATCCGGCGCCGTTCGCGCATTGGCACATCGATGGAGGACTCTTAGACTCGTCTCCCGCGGGACTCACGTGCGTCAGCTACGGAGCGCTGAAGGCGGTTCGCGCGCAATTGCAAACGAAGATTCAGAAGGGCTACGAAACCGGAATGGGGTCCGAAGCGCTGCGTACAGGGTTGGCGAGAATGCGGCCGGAAGATGTGGGATTGCAGGACACAGGCGCGAGCGCGGTTTTGAATCGTTTTCAGTTGAGCCTGCTCACCGAAGGTTCCGGCACACAGATCTTCAGCACGACCTTTGTCCAGTGGGCTGCCCGCGAAGTGTGGCGGAGAGCCCAACCGGTGACGTTGTCGGCGCACTTCACGCCACGGCAGCGGGAAGACACGAGCTACGAGCTGCTGTCGGAAGCGCACCGGAACCCGCCGCTCGATCCCGAGGGATCGCTGGTCGACGCTGACATGGGCGCATATTATACGTGGATCAACCAGCAGCGATTGACCGGAGCCGCGGAAGCCAGATTCCTGGTTTGGTTCGAAGGCCATAATGAAGCATTGGCGGTCGCGCCCAACCTTCCAAAGGGAACGGAATCAAGCACAGCCGTCAACTTGGAAGAACTGGTCAGCCATCTCGCTTAATCGTAATCATGAAGCGGGGTGGGAGATTCTGATCGTGAAAATTTGGAGGCGCTCTGGCAACGCGATTGCTGATCGGCGCGCGCGCAGAGGAGGCCCACTTTGAAGAAGAGGAGTGCTTCAGTGAAGAGGAGTGCATCAATAACGCTGAAACACTGACGCTGGTCGCCTCTCTGGCGGCCGCGGAAGCACAACACGAAGAAACCGGTGAACGGTCTTCGTGTACTCGCAGCGCCAGCGCACAAGCCGGCGAGGCAAATGGCGATACTGCCTCCGGTAGATTTTCAGCCGCTCAGCGATGAAGACATCGAGATCCCGCCGCGTCGCGCACTCCAGCAGCACCTGTCGCCGTTTGACAGCTCTTTTTGATCGAAAGCGGCGAGTGCAATTCGGATCGGCGCATCTTTCTCGAATCAGTACCTCTCAGTACCGATAGTTCCTCTTGACGTCGGGATCTACTAATGATAAAACAGTACTAACCAGTAACGTGCCGGAAACCATCCTCATTCAAGGACGCAGCGTCCCCTACACTCGAGGCTCTGTCTCGCTGTGCGACTGCGAAATCGACCCGCAAAATCCGCGTATCCAGTTCCTCGTTGGCCAGCGAGCCGGAGCCATCGGCGAAGACGAACTCGATGAATTGATCTGGGAGAAGGACGCCGTCAAAGCCCTCGGCCAGTCCATCCTGCAGAACGGCGGTGTATATGAGGCACTCATCGTCCAGCGCCACGGGTCCAGGTTGCTAGTCCGGGAAGGAAACTGCCGTACCGTTGCCTGCCGCCGCCTTCTCGAACAGCACCCCAACGACAATCGCTTTAAGACGATGCCGGCCATGATCTTCGACGTCGAGTTGACCGAAGAGGACCTCGCCGTTCTGCTGGCCGACATGCACGTCAGCGGCAAAATCCGCTGGGATGCCTACGAACAGGCGAAGCACGTCTCGGATCTCTTTAACGTCTACGGCAAAACTTACGAATGGCTGAGCAATCATCTGCGCCTCAGCAAGGGTAAGATCCGCGAACTGCTCGAAGCTTATCAGGCCGCCACGGAATATCTGAGCCTGCATCCCGCGCCCGTCAATGTAAGAAAA
Organism: Terriglobia bacterium; assembly: GCA_963767545.1. Lineage (GTDB taxonomy): Bacteria > Acidobacteriota > Terriglobia > Bryobacterales > Bryobacteraceae > CAVVFX01. The sequence continues at coordinate 18,780 of CAVYEV010000009.1, read as the reverse complement.
TTCGCGGTCTTTCACGAGATTGTGAAGAAGAAGGACCTCCGTCAGCGCTTTAAAGACGACTCTCGCTTCAAGCAATCCTTCCACAAATGGGTCCAGGAAGAGCGCATCAACGATTCCAAGCAAGTTCGCGAACTGCCCATGATCCTCGCCAACCCGGAGGCCATCAAGGCCCTGGATCGCGACGGCTTTGAAGAAGCTCAGAAAATTCTCGTCCGCGACGACCCGTCTCTACAAAGCGACGCATTTCTAGCGATCAAACAGGCGACCGAAAAAATCAAAACCCTCCCGGCCGACGATATCCAGGACCTAAAAGCCGGCAACCCGCAGAAGATAATCATGATGCGCAACCTCTACCGGGTGATCGAAGATGTAGCAACCCTGGCCGGGGTGAAATTATGAGCCAAGTTATGAGCCAAGTTGTGTAAGCCAAGCTGTGAGCCAAATTATGAGCCATGGAGATAACAATTGACCTTTGAACAAGGCTTCGCCGATGCCGAACGCGCGGCAACTTCCGCTGGCAAAACCGTCACGCTCCTTTCCGGTGCCGTCAAGCAACTGCAAAAGGCATCGTCCGAAGGCGACCTGAACAAAATGCGCAAAGCCTCCGATCGCCTCGTGACCGTTCTCGAATCGGCGCGTCAGGAGATCGCGAACGCGCGCTCCGCATGGCCTTTCAGCCTGGAGGACGAAGAAGCCTACATCCGCGATTCCTACTCCGAGGAAATCGTCGCCGCAGCCAAAACTGAGAATCTTTCTATCCAGCAGCGCGACGAAGGACTTCTCGCATTTCCGTCGGTTCTTCGCATACTCCCCGCGGCCGAGCGCGCCGTCAAAATCAATCGCAAGAGAGTGCAAGCCCTTCGCCCCTCCCACTTGGTAAATGTCCTCAAGGCCATCCAGGCGAGAAAGCCGAAAGGTGCGCCGGAGCAGTTCCTTGAGACGCTTCACCGCGCCTATCGCCTCGTCGCGGGCAACGACTACGGACAAACCGTCACGCTCACCAGCGTCTACAACGCGCTCACCTTGTTACCCGGTTCAGCCGCGAACTACACCCAAACCGACTTCGTCCGTGACCTTTATCTGCTCGACCATAGCCCCGTCACCCGTACCAAGTCCGGCGCTACCTGTTCCCTGCCCGCCAGTACCGGCACGAAAAGTTCCAGAGGCACATTTGCCTTCGTCGCGCCGGACGGCGAAGCCGTAACTTACTACGGAATCCGCTTCAGTGAGGTACCCGAATGACCGCTGCAATCCAGCCTTCCGAATGGCTTCGCTTCATCGATCGCGAGTATCTCGCAAATTTCGTGAGCGACGGCGGATCGTCCATTAAATTCGCCGTTCCCGTCGAAGAATCGCTCCGGCCCGATCTCTTCACCGGCCTCGCCGATCTTGCCGGACAAGCCGGATATCTTGTTGTCGCCATCGACTCCGGAGAGACTAAGATCCACATGATGGATGAGATCTACTTCCGGGCCGCCCGCCAGGTTCCTTGGCAGATCCTTAGCCGCAAAGTGATTGCCCGGCTCGCGTCTCAGTCGGGCTACTCGTGGCCGGAGGACTCGGACAGCGAAGTCCCGCTTTACGAACAAATCGCGGCGCGCAGCAACGTGGATGCCCAGATGGTGCTCGTCGATCTCAAAAAGGCCATCTGGACGCGCGTCTTTAACCGGCCTGATCTGGTTAAGGATTTCCGTAGCGCCATGACTCACCTCTGTATGGCTGAGCTTTCCGGCGGCCAGGAAGGCGCCACGCAGATTCAGGTGTTGACCGGCTGGTTGACCGGACAGAACAAGGCCGTCAGCGCGGTTAAGCCCTATGGGATTTTTCGCAAAATCAACCGCGCCACCGCCCGCTACTTCTTCGAATCGATGCTTCATTGGCTGCGTTTCGCGGGATACACAGGCACGGCGATCCTGGTCGATGCCCGGCGCCTGATGCTGGCCCGCAACCCGAAAGATGAAAACGTCTACTACAGCAAGGCCGCTGTGTTCGATAGTTACGAAGTTCTGCGCGAATTCATTGATGCCGCCGATCGCATGGAAGGATGCTTCATCGCCGTAATCCCCGATATGGCTTTCCTCGAAGACCCTGGCCGGGGAATCAACACTTACGAAGCTTTGAAGTTCAGAGTCTTCGACGAAGTCCGCGACCGCAATCTGGTGAACCCAATGGCCTCACTGGTCCGCATTTCAGCGGCGCCTCAAGGAAATCTGCTATGACGGATACGGCCGTAGTACTCGAATATCGGCGCGCGCTTGAAGCGCTTCGCAACGGAGTCCCTAACCGGCAGGCGGTTGCGGTGTTGGGATCGAACCAACAGGAAGCCGAGAACACTTTCTTGCGGAAGCTCGATTCCGCCAAGGAATCCGCGCTCGATGGGAAACAGGTTCCCGGCCTGATACTTGAAGGAGGTTTTGGCTCGGGCAAATCGCACTCGCTCGATTATCTGGAGCACCTCGCGGTCTCGCGCAACTTTGTCTGCAGCCGCGTCGTCGTCAGCAAGGAGACCCCGCTCTTCGATCCCTCGAAAGTTTATCTTGCGGCCATCGACAACGCCGAAGTTCCTGGTGTTAAGGGCGAAGCCATCCGTGAGATCGCCCATCGTCTGCGCACGGATAGCCCGGAGTATGGCGAATTCTTCGAATGGGCAAACCGCCCGGCGAACGGGCTCAGCAAGCTGTTCATGGCCACGCTGCTGCTTCACGAGCGGCTGCATAACGATTCGGAACTCGTCGACCAGATTCAAAACTTCTGGGCCGGCGAGCCGCTCGCCATCAGCCGCATCCGTCAGGGACTCAAGCAGATTAATTGCTCGGGACTCTATACGCTCAAAGCGGTCAGGTTGCGCGATCTCGCGCTTCAGCGCTTCATCTTTGCCGCCCGCATGATGATTGCCGCGGGCTTTAACGGCTGGGTGCTTCTCATCGATGAGGTGGAACTCGTAGGCCGCTACAGCCTATTGCAGCGCGGCCGGTCGTATGCCGAACTTGCCCGTTGGATGGGCCGCATTGAGGGCGACACCTACCCTGGCATCACCACCGTTGCGGCCATCACCGAGGATTTCGGTCTTGCCGTGCTTCAAGAAAAAAGCGATCGCGACAAGGTGGGTGAACGGCTGCGAGCTAAGAATACTGACGAATACACGGCGCTTGCCTCGCGCGCCGAAACCGGCATGCGCCTGATCGAGCGGGAAGCACTGACGCTGCGCAAGCCCGACGAATCGACGCTCGCCGATACTTACAAAAAGCTCAAAGAGATTCACGCGAAGGCGTATGGCTGGGAGCCGCCTGAAATCCCTACCGCGCCAACAACCAAGAGGCGGGAAATGCGCTTCTTCGTTCGCCGCTGGGTCAACGAATGGGATCTGAAACGCCTCTATCCCGGAGCGGAGCTCTTCGCCGACGAGGAACTGGTTCTGACCCCAACATACGAGCAGGACGAAACTCTGGAAGTGCCCTCCCAGGAACCATGGGAGGAGCTTGTCGAGTAGGCCTTCTCGAATGCGTGCGCCATCTGCAGGACCCCGAAATCGTCCTGATTCCGTCCCACGATCTGCACCCCGACCGGCAGCCCCTCGGGAGTAAATCCGGCGGGCACGGAAATGGCCGGCAGCGATGTAACGGTGATGAAGTAGCAGGACTTCATCCAATCGATATAGCTATCCATCTGAACGCCATCGATCTCCGTGACATACGCCTGCGAGGCGTCAAACGGTGCAACCTGCGTTGTCGGTAGCGCCATAAAGTCGTAGCCCTCCATCAGCGCTGAGACCCGCGCATTTAGCCGCGAGCGCAGCATCTCGGCGTGGGCGATTTCCTGATCCGTCAGGCCTTCTCCGCGCTCGATCTCGTACACCACCGTGCTCTTGATCTGCTCGCGAAATTGCGGCAGCAGCGAGCCAAGCCGCGTATGGAAGGCCAGCGCGCGAAGCATTCTGAACGCCTCGTCCGCGCCGGAGAAATCGGGATCGGCGTCCTCTGTAACGCATCCGGCGCTCTCGAAGATCGCGCGGCTGCGGTCGAACACGTCGCGCACGCGGCGCTCGAACGGCAACGCGGCGAAGTTGCCGCACCACGCAATGCGGACGCCCTTGCAATCCCGTTCCAGCGGCTCGGAAAATCGCGGATCGGGTTCCGCAATGGCGGCTAGGAACAACGCCGCGTCCTCGACGTTGCGAGCCATCGGACCCAGTACGCTGAGCCGGCTCGGGACAGTCTGCGGTATGCGGCCGGGCGAGGTCCGGAACCCGATCACCGAACAGAAACTCGCCGGGTTGCGGAGCGAGCCGCCCATATCGCTGCCGTCGGCGATCGGTAGCATGCCGCACGCTAGCGCCGCTGCTGCGCCGCCGCTGCTGCCGCCGCAGGTCTTCGAGAGGTCCCACGGATTTCTGGTGGTGCCGAACACGGCGTTGAACGTCTGCGATCCCGCGCCAAACTCCGGCGTGTTGGTCTTGCCGATGGTTACGGCGCCGGCGCTTTGGATGCGGTCGACGAGAGGCGTATTGAAGTCCGGTACGTAGTCGCGGAAGATCGGTGAGCCGAACGTAGTGCAGATGCCTTTGGTCTCGTTGAGGTCTTTGTGGGCGATGGGAAGGCCGTGTAGCGGCCCCCCGAAGCGCCCCCGCGCAGCCTCGTCGTCCAGGCTCTGAGCGCGTTCGCGAGCCTGATCCGCAACCAGCGTGACGATCGCGTTGACTTGGGGATTGACGCGATCGATCTGCGCGAGGTGCGCGTCCAGTACCTCTCGCGCGCTCAGTTCCTTGCGCCGCATACGCCGCACCATTTCGGTCGCGGTAAGGAAACAGATTTCCGCCGGGTCGTGAGCCATATCCCGACTATAGAATAGGGGCGAATCGCGGCGCGAATCCCAGTCGCGCGTGAGTAGCGCTATCCGCGGGTGACGCGCGTCGGTTCCACACCCGGATCGACGATGCGCACGCCTGCGTTCACGAAATCAGCACGATTTCGCGTGGCGACCGCCAGACCGTGAACAAACGCTGTCGCGGCGATGAGATTATCCTTGATAGGCATTGCCTTTCCGGTTGTGCGAAAGATCGTGCCAGCAGTTCCGTCCATTTCAGCCCCGCCCGACGCCTGCGTCGAACCAGCGTTCCAATGCCACCCGCTTCCTTCCGTTGGGAAGAATGAGAATCCCGAATCGCAGTTCGCCGAGAATGACGGGATCGACGGCGATGTCCCGCTCATGCGCACGAAGCCACGCCACGACGCGCGGATCGGGGGTCGGTTTCGTCGGCTCGATCAAAACGTTGGCATCGGCCAGGTATTTCATAGCGCATCCGTCGACTCAGACTCAATGGGCAAGAAGAAGTCCTTTTGCGGACAGGCGAGCAGCCAGTCGATGGCGCCCTCATTCGGCGGAGCGGCACGCCGGATGAGACGATAGTTCCCACGATCGAGACGCTCAACGTCGAACTCCTGCCCCGGTTCGATGCGGTCCATCTGTCGGAACTCTGCCGGCAGAACGATCTGGACTTTAGAGGAGACGGTGGTTTTCACACAATATAAAATGCCGTCTTACTTATGCCAGGGTCAAGCAATAAACCCGAGGAAACACGACAAGCACCAGTGACCGGCAAGCGTTTTAAACCTTTAATGATAACCTTCAGTTGCTTTTCCGCGGCAACTGGTAGATAATCTCTGCGTAACTTCGAGTAATGAAGGATCTCCACGAGCCCTTCGCCGACCCGCTGACGGATCTGACCGCCAGTGATTGGGAAAGCTCGCCGTGCGAGGCGAAGCCAAAAGGAAAATTCCGGCTTGTGTATGCGTTGATTAGGCACCCAGGACAACCGAAATGCTGGGGCGGGCAGGAAATGGGTGCAATTGTTCCTGACATTAAAAGGGAGAAAACATGTCTTTTAATCTCCGCTTCGGACTGCCTTTGCGCGCCATTGCCGCGACTGCGGTACTGATACTATCCTCAGGTGGAAGTTTCGTGCCCGTGGGCTTTGGACAAGTTGTCACCGCGACCCTCACGGGAAGCATCACCGACTCCTCCGGCGCGTCCGTTCCCAACGCGACCGTAAAAGTCAGCGAGCATTCAACCGGAGTGGTACGAACGACGACCACCTCTGTGGATGGTGTCTACAACTTCGCTTACCTGCTTCCCGGAAGCTACCTCGTAGAAGTGGAAGCGTCCGGCTTCAAGAAACTTTCACAGGATAACGTCCAACTGGACGTGTCCACCACGACGCGATGGGATGCCCAGTTGACGCTAGGGAGTTCCCAAGAGAGCATCACCATAACGGCGGAGGCCGCGCAGCTACAAACGGACCGGGCGGAGGTCGCTAAAAACTTCGCCGCGCAAGACGTGCGGGAACTGCCAATCCTTAACCGGAACTTCCAGTCCTTGGTCGGATTAGTGGCCGGGACCACTCCACCCGCACAGAACTTCACGTCGCTCGAAGATCCACAAAGGACTGCCTTCTTCAATGCGAACGGGCAAGATAATTCGGCGAACAATACGATCGTGGATGGAGTCGACAACACTAACCCCACCCTCGGCCTGAGCATTTATCTTCCCGATCCCGAAGTAGTGCAGGAGGTTCACATCAGCACCAGCAATTACAGCGCGGAGTTTGGCCGGGTTGGCGGCGCAGTGGTAAACGCAACCACCCGGTCGGGCACGAATGCCGTTCATGGAAGCGCCTGGGAATTTAACCGTGTAGCCGATCTGACGGCACGCGATTTCTTCAACCCGGTCACCCAGCCAAAGCCAGGCCTTACGCGTAATGAATTTGGGGTGGCAGCTGGCGGGCCGATCGTCAAGAACAAGACGTTCTTTTTCGGCTCCTATCAAGGCCGGCGATTGCGGCAATCGAGCACTTCCACGAATAGCGTTCCTCCCGGCGCCTGGCTTACGGGCAATCTTAGTTCAGTGCCGGGACTGGCTCTTTACGATCCGGGCACCGGCAACCCTGACGGCAGCGGTCGCCAGCCCTTCGCGAACAATGTGATTCCATCGAGCCGTATCAGCCCGGTTGCGCAACAGCTTGTGAAGTATTTCCCCCAACCCAATGCTCTTGGAAGCGCGGGAATACTCAACGACTACATTCTGAACATTCCTTACAGCTACGACTCGAACAGTTTCGATGCCCGGGTCGATCATTATTTCACGGAACAGACGAAGATCTTCGCGAAAGTGAACACTTCGCACTACCCGGTCACGCAGCACGCGGCTATGGGCGACCTTGTTGGCAACGGCACCACGGCCAAGGATTACACGGTTACCGCCGTGCTGAATCTGACACACGGTTTCAGCCCGACTCTCCTGACAGAGCTTCGCGGAAGTTACAACCGCTACTACTCGAACGTGACCGGCATTGATCTGGCAACAGTCACCAACGCCAAGCTAGGCATACAGGTTCCCCAGCCCGATGCCCTGGCCTCGGTGGGTATGGCGAGCATTGTGATCAGCGGTATGCCGGCTATCGGGTTGGGAACTAATTACCCCTTGATCAATGCGGACAATCTTTTCGACGTAGTCGATACCTGGAGCAAGGTGGCGGGCAAGCACGCGTTGAAGTGGGGCGGGGAAGTACATCGGAACCGCATGGATCGTTTTCAGCCGCAGGGGCTGAACCTGGGTCCGCGCGGGTTGTTCAATTTCGATCCGGGCACAACGCAACTCCTCGGTGGACCCGGATTGGGACCCTACGGATCATTTGCCAACGCCTTTGCCTCATTTCTCTTAGGAACTCCTGACGAGGTGGGCCGGACCTACATGCCTATTACGCCCACGAACCGGCAAACTCAGATTGCGGCTTTTGTGGCGGATACCTACCAGGTGACCCGAAAGCTCACACTCGATATCGGCCTCCGATACGAGTTTTACTCGCCGGTAACACCGCGTTATAAGGGAGGAGCTTCCAATTACGACCCGGCTACGAACACGCTCCTGGTAGCGGGCTATGGAGATGTGGGGCTCAACACAGGAATCAGCGCGCAAGCCAAGAACTTCGCGCCGCGCCTCGGCTTTGCCTATCGGATTACGGACAAGCAGGTGATTCGCGGCGGCTATGGAATCAGTTACTGGACCGGGAGGTTCGGATTTACGGGTGGCACGATGTCCACGCAATACCCGGTTATCTATAACGTCCAGGCGGGGACGACGGGCGTTTATACGGTCAGCGGGTCTCTGAATAGCACTCCGCCGCTGCAGTACCTTACGATCCCCTCGAATGGGCTGATCAACCCTGCGCCAAATCAGGCATTCTTCACGGTTCCATTCAGCAATCCAGCGCCCCAGACGCAGAACTACAATCTTACGTACCAACGCCAACTCGGCTTTGGGATAACGTTCGATGCCGGCTTTGTCGGCAGCCTCGGAAGGTACCTCCCATACAACCGGTCGCTCAACGCCGCGGCTCCGGGCACTGGCACGGCCGGGCTTCCGTTCTATGCGCTTTTCGGGCGCACCGCCCAAGTGACTCTCCGGGCGAACGGGGTCAACAGTAACTACAATTCGTTCCAGACGAACCTGTCGAAACAGTTCTCCAAGGGATTAACGTTTACGGCTGCGTATACCTACAGCAAGTCGATGGACGTGGGCAACGATCAGCCGTCATTCACCGACAATCTCAATCTGCATCGGCAATACGGACCGTCTGGTTTCGACCGGACGCATTTCCTGGTACTCAGCCATTTGTACGAGCTGCCGTTCGGCAAAGGCAAAGCTTTGCTAAACAACAGAGGAATCGGAGCGGCCCTCCTCGGTGGCTGGCAGTTAAACGGTATACTCAGCCTGGCTACAGGTACTCCGTTCACTGCGACTGTCAATGCGACCTCCTGTAATTGTCCGGGAGAAGGGAACTTCGCAGACGCCATTTCGCCGGTTCATTATCTATACGGAGTCGGACCTGGACAGCCATGGTTTACAACTTCATCATTTGCGGTGCCCGCGCCAAACCTGTTCGGCAACGCCGGACGCGACACGATCCGCGGTCCCGGCCTCGCTAACTACGACTTTTCAATCTTCAGGAACTTCTCGCTGACGGAGCGATTCAAGTTGGAGTACCGGTCGGAATTCTACAATTTGACCAACACGCCGCACTTTGCAAATCCGAGCGGTACCGCAACGTCAGCAACCTTTGGAATCATCTCCGCCACCGCGGCCGCCAACCGGCAGATCCAGATGGCGTTACGATTGAGGTTTTGAGGACGAGCAAATGAACTTAGGAAATGAACAGAAGCCGGACCGCACTCCGCCTACTCGCCGCACGATAGCGGCCGCGGGCGTTGCTGCGTTGATTGTTCCACGGCACGTGTTAGGCGGACCTGGTAACAAGGCGCCCAGCGACAAGCTCAACATCGCTGGCGTCGGCGTAGGCGGCATGGGCCGCCGCTACCTTCAGGGATGCGCCAGTGAACGCATCGTCGCGCTCTGCGACGTAGATCATAGCTTCGCGGCCCCCGTCTTCCGGAAGTACCCGGACGCACGCGTCTATCGGGACTTTCGGCAGATGTTCGACCGGGAGGAAAAGAATATCGATGCCGTGATTGTGGCCACGCCCGATCACAACCACGCGATCATCACCATGCGAGCGTTGCGCCTTGGCAAGCACGTCTACTGTGCCAAGCCGATGACGCACACCATCTTCGAGGCCCGTCAAGTCGTAGCCGCCGCCCGCGAGGCGAAGGTCGCTACCCAGATGAGCGTGCAGAGTTGCGCTAGCGACGCAGCACTCGGCACCGCCGAACTGCTGGCGTCGGGCGTGATCGGCCCCGTGCACGAGGTCCATGTCTGGACAGATCATCCCATCTATCCCGCCGCTTGCACCCGCCCTGCCGATACGCCTGCGGAACCATACGGTCTCGACTGGGACCTCTGGATCGGCACCGCTCCCTACCGTCCTTATCATCCCGCGTATCACCCATGGATCTGGCGCTCGTGGTGGGACTTTGGTTCGGGCACCGTCGGCGATATGGCTTGTCACGCCATGCACGTGTTTTATAACGTGCTCGAACTCAAACCTCCCACGCGTGTGTATGCCAGCCGCACGACGATGCACGGCGGCTACTTCAAGATGCATCCGGATGGGACTGAGACTCTTCCACCACGCATCCAGACTCCAGAGACCGAGAGCTATTCAACAATGATCTCGTGGGAGTTCGCGGCTAGGGGCAAGCAGCCGCCGCTGATCATGCACTGGTACGACGGAGGTCTCCGTCCGCATCGCCCGATGGAACTCGATTCCCGAACGCCGATGCCGACTTCGGGCCTGCTGTTTGTGGGTGAGAAAGGGAAGTTGATGGCAGACTATTCGGGAGGCAAGAACCGGCTGCTGCCAGAAGCCCGGTTCCGCGACTTCCAGCCTCCGCCGAAAACGCTCACTCGCTCCATTGGGCACTACCAGGAATGGGTGCAAGCCTGCAAGGGTGGCAAGCCGGCAAACTGCAACTTCGAATTCGCTGGCCCAATGACGGAGATCGCGCAACTCGGAACGATGGCAGCCCGCGCCGCCCGCGTGCTCGAGTGGGATCCGGAGCGGATGGCGATTACGAACGACGCTGAAGCGAACTCCTGGTTAAACCGGCCGTACCGCGCGGGATGGTCGCTTACGTAAGCCCCCAAATGAATAGAAGAACATTTTTCGGTCTTGGTGCACTGGGAGGTGCACTATCGGTCCGTCACGCCTTCGGCGAGACCGGCGAGTCTCTTGAAGCGCCATTCCGTTCTGGCAAAGGCTGGACGCCACTTTTGAATGGACGCGACCTCTCCGGCTGGCGACTCGATCTTGGCGCGGATAAAGCTCGCCAGCGGAACGAAAGAATGGTTCGCCACCAAGTCCGTCTCCTGGTCCGAGACGGAATCGCCGGAACGCCTCGCGGCTGTGGCGGCGCCTGGTGGCATTAGTCATCAACGGCCTCGAAACCCGCACCATGAATCTCGTCACCGAGCGCAAGTTTTCGGATTTCGAACTGTACCTGGAGTTCATGGTGGCGAAGCGCTCCAACTCCGGCGTCTATCATCACGGGCTATATGAACTACAGATATTCGACAGCTACGGCACTAAACGCCCGCTGACCTATAGTGACGGCGGAGGGATCTACGAGCGCTGGGACAACGGCAAGGGCTTCGGCGGATTCGCGCCCCGCAGCAACGCCTCGCGGCCGCCCGGACAATGGCAGTTCTATCACACCTGGTTTCGCGCGCCGCGCTTCGACGCCGCGGGCGTGAAGACGGAAAACGCGAGGTTCGAACGCGTCGTGTACAACGGAGTTACGATTCACGAGAACGTGGTCTGCGACGGTCCCACGCGCTCCGGAATGAAGATTCCCGAAGCGGCGGCGAATCCGCTGATGCTGCAGGGCGACCATGGACCGGTAGCTTTTCGAAATATCTATTTCCGGCCATTGGCGGGAAACTGATTCTTCGCGCGTGGCGAGCGCCTGGCGGCGCGAATTCTAAGCTGCATTTCAACGAAAACCAATCCGCGATCGCTAGGTCAGTGCCAGCCAGGCAGATCGCTGGCAACGATGTATATCCCGTAACAGCCTTAAACCTAAACTTGGCTGCCGCTGCAGTCTTTCGGGGTACGAAAGTAGTTAGCAGCCGCTGGAATAAGGCCGTGGGGTGTCCTCATTGCCAAGCTGACAAGCCTATGTTTCTCAAGACTCGTCGCATCTGGAAGTGCTCCACGTGCCGTAAGCAGTTCTCCGTCAAGGCCGGTACAGTTTTCGAGGACTCCCCTATCGGCCTTGACAAGTGGCTTCCCGCCGTTTGGCTGATCGCTAACGCTAAGAATGGCATCAGTTCTTGGGAACTCCACCGGGCGCTTGGCGTTACGCAAAAGACCGCATGGTTCATGTTTCACCGTGTCAGGCTTGCAATGCAGGGAGAATCCGAAGGCAACTTTCCGGCGAAGTCGAAGTTGATGAAACCTTCATCGGCGGCAAAGCTCCGAACATGCACCCGGCAAAGCGTAAATGCAGCGTGGCTGCGGTGACGTCTATGGAATGGGAGACTCCCTCCGAATCGGTGAATGAGACGGTGCGGATTCGATTTGCCACGTAGCTATCATAGGCGAACAAAAGACGAACAGTCCGGAGGGTACTGAATAAGCCAAACGCCAGTGGCGATCTCCATTCAAGGGACGCTATAGTTAGCTTGCCGGGTCCAGATAAAAGGCTGTTCAACCGCTGCGAAGCGATTGGAAAACAGCACGCTAAAAACCCGGTCTCGGAGGATGGGTTTTCAGTTTACGCTGGGCTTTTTCCATTCGCTTTTCGCAGCGGCCCGATTCTCCAAAATCTCCGTGCGCGGTTGAGCCTCCTCTGACGAACCTCATTAAGCCGCACGGTACGCATCTCGTTTGCCGAATCAATCTGGCCTGCTGGGATTGAGCTACTGCCGGCGAATTGTGAACCAGTGGAAGGCATCTTTCCTCTTTTCTTAACGACCGTGCCCCAACCCGTTCGCACGGTCTGAGGCACGGCTGCGTTACGGTCGCACTCGGAGGAAAGATCCGACCGTGACATTAGATTACGCTCCATGTCAGCGCAAGACAATCAGGGTTTACCTTACTTGCGTTGAGTTTCGCACGCGAACCTTTAGCCAACAGCCAAAAGATACTGTAGGTTTTACATTTTATTTATGACAGTCCTCGCGATTAGGTGATAATTTATCTTGTAACGCAGCGGAAAAAATCGCGGCGAATATTCTAGTGGTCGATGACGAGATACTTGTACTCGATCTAATCACAATCGCATTGCGGACTAGATGGCCCTACGGTTACCGCCAATCGGACCCGCTTGCTGAGCTTGAGCGCGCTCGACAATTCCCGATCGATATACTGGTGACAGATGTTGATATGAAGCCAATCTCGGGCTTTGAACTGGTTAAGCGTCTGGGCAAAACAGGGTGGTTTAATGGTCCCGTGCTATTCACGTCCGGATACCCGGCTGACTCCGAGATCGTCGCCGGTAGTTTAGGAAATCATGCGATCCTTGAAAAGCCGTTCTCTGCTTCACAACTACGGACTGCTGTATTGGCAGTGTGTCGCACGGCGGTTCGTCCTGGCTCTTGTCATCCTTCGGGTGTGGGGCTGACGAGCGCGTAAAACGGGAAGTTGCACACGCTTTTCCCGTGCTGAATCTCCAGCCAACAGAAGTGGGGAAACGCGAATGGGGGCGATTATTTCAAACTGTCCTCTATGGCCTTCTTGAGTTCTTGGGGCCTAAATGGCTTTTGAACGAATTTCCATCCGCGTTCGAGGACAATCCGCGCATGGGAGTATCCGGAGAGAAGAATTACTTTCAATCCGGGTCTTTTGGCCGTCAGCTTTTCCGCCAATTCTTGGCCGTTCATCTCTGGCATCGTCACATCCGAAACAAGCAGGGCGATGTCTTGATGTTTTTCCGCTGTTTCCATTGCCTCCCGGCCATTGCGGGCCGAGAACACACGATAACCCCACGAATGGAGTAATCGCTGCATTAGGTTGAGAACCGGCGGCTCATCTTCGGCCAGTAGAATTTGTTTGGAGCCAGAAGGTTGCACCTCACTCATCTTCCAATGTGTACCATATTTTACGAGTATGGTTGGCCGCCACGAACCGCAATTTTCTGATATTTTTTGGAGCTTTTCAAGTCTGGTACTGGGCAAACCAAAAACTACTACCGGACTCAATCGCGGAAACGCTACAGTTGCTTTATCTGGCCGAGAACAAAGCCGATTTTATGATGCCTTGTCAGGTCAGAAATAGCGCCCGGAAACCCCGTCCTCGGAGGCGGGGTTTCTAACTGGAACCCGGTTCGGCAGAGACTTTCCGTGGCTGTGTTTGGTTCAACGTGAAATGGAGAGCGGGCGCTCTCCGTTAGCGAGTATAACGCCAATTCCGAGGGGCAGTTCGCCCAGCCGGAAGCGGTCGCGGGCAGGCTGAATGGGGCAGGCGCCGAAAAACCGCAACTGGTTTCAAGAAAAAGGAAGTCAGTTTGGCGGATCTCATTCACAACAGCGCGCGCGCCGCAGCGGAGAACTAACTGGCTACGAAAAAAATATTGAACAGATGAGCTTTTGAGGCGTGGAATGTCGGCAGACCACGATTTTGCTTTGCCGTTATGCCATTGAGTGGCTTTCGCTTCTGAATCTATCAGCCGAAACTCAAATGCCAATAGCCAGGTTTCCAGGTACGCTCGCCGCACCGCATCGCAGGCGTCCAGCGGCTGCTCCCCCTCCATCATCAGCAGCAGGGAGCGGAACAACGATAGCGCGCCCCGGATTCAGGAGGAACAACACTGCGGTCAATTGCGACTGATCATGTAGCCGCGCACACCTCACTACGGCCAACTTCAGGAGCTCGGCCTCGGTCTCGTTCAGGTAGCCGGGATATGTTAGGTAATCTACCCGCTCAATTTGAAGAGTATCCATTCGTTTACTTTACAGACGGAGCACGATTTAGAAATCTGCGATTGCCCACCCAGAAAGCTCGCGTCCCTTTTCTCGGTCAGCATAGCATTCGTCAACAGCCCAGCGGATAGTCGGCTACCCGTCCAGTGTTGAGTTAGCTCACGATGCTGGCTCGATTCCGATCCTGTCGTTCACGGCTGAGGCGATGCGCTGCGTGCAGCCGAGATAGCGCTCGGTCGTTTGCACCGAGATGTGCCCCAAAAGGAACTGGATCTGCTCCAGTTCGCCGCCGGCTGCGCGGCAGAGCCGGGCGCAGGTCCGGCGCAAGTCGTGCGGCGCGAGCTTGCTGATGCCGGTCTTTGCGGCGAACTCCTTAACTACGTGCCACACAAGCTTTTCGGTGACTTCTTCTCCCCAGGGTCTCCCGGCGCTGCTGACACGGCGAAAAACCCTCCCGGTTTCGATGCCTGCGGCCTTTATCCACTCCGCTGAGCTGAGCCGTGGACCCAATCAGGAACGGCGAACCGTCCGGACGTGACCGCCCTTGCCGTTCAAATCTCCCGATTGCCCAATGCCCCTCGCGCTGCTGCAAGTGGCCAACAGTCAACTCGGCTACTTCGTGACGCCGCAGTCCACAAGCCAGCAGGAGGGCGAGCAGGGGCTCGCTCGCGCTTGCCCTTCAACCGTTCTTCTGTCGGGTGCCTGCCAGAGTGCGTTCCCCCTGTTCGGCCGTCAGCCAGTTGCCCAATCTGACTCCCAGTTTCTTTACGCCCTTGACGCGCCTGATACCTGCGGCCATATCCGCGGTGAGGAGGCCACACTCTGCCGCCTCGTAAGCCAGACGGCGAACTGCCCCAAGCCGGAGGTCCGATCCAACCCGGGGCCAAATGCCGGGACTCGAAGATGCATGCGATAGCGAACCACCACGGTCTTGCTGAACGCACAACCGTGGCTCGGAGCAGTACCAGTCCACGAATTCGTCAATCGCGTGGCGGTACCCGCGCTGGGCGTCCGGACAGGAAAGGCTATTGAGAACCGCGGACTTCGCGACTTCAAGATCCGGCAACCGCAGAGCCGATTTGGGGAGCCGCGTTTTGGCATTGCGCTTCTGTTTTGGCTTCGTGACTCGTGGCCTCCGACGTCCAGCGAGTCGATCCCATCCTGCTGCTGACACCAGCTCGGTCCGAGAGCTAGCCGCGTCCACTCGCCGCAGAACGCGCTCTCGGCCTACAGCCTTCGGTTAACAGCCGAATGGCTTGTACCCGCCTCACGCTGCAAACAAAAGACTTGCCAATTTATTATTCCAGTCTTGCCGGAATTCGGGGCTGGGGGACTCCCTGAGACATCCCTTGAAAGGGAAGACGCCGATTCTTTGCGGCGACCCGGGAATTCGATCTCAAACACCTCCGCCGACATCCCCTTGCGAGCTACTATTGCCGCAGACCAGTCAGGATATGCGCAGAAAACACTTGTACAATCAGGTTGAGAATGCGGTAAAACTCCTCTTGAGTAGTCCTTCGCGAGTTGTTGGGTGAAACAATGTGCGGTGGGCAGCTTGTTTTAAAATTTGATAGAAAAACGGACGAGAGCATGCGCCCCGTCATGATGAACTGGGCATCGCTCGCTGCGGCTTGGATTCGCAACCAATTTAGGTCCCTTTACAGCGTCAAAGTTACCCGGACACCTGTCTGGTCTCTGACCCCTATCGAGTTCAGAGTCTAGCCGACGATGGATTCCCCGTTACACTAAGTTGCGTGATGTTTTCAAATATTGCAATTTGACGCGAGGGTCTGTTCTCATTGGAACCACCATTGCTGCTGGCTTGACGGTCCATGAGTTGAGCCGAGATACTATACTTGTTGATTCGTTCGAGATTCCGAAGCCCCTCCAAGATAGGGGTTTGACTAACAACGTACTGTTGGAACATATCCAGTCGGCGCTACGGGACGTTCGAGAGAGCGCGATCTTTGAATTTACAGGTGATCGGCAAGTAAAACGTTGCGCTTCTCAGCCACATCTGGCGATGATCCGGAGAATCAGATTTTGAGATTCCCAGAAACGCACATCAGCGTAAAAAAAAGTCGCCCCAGGCCGCGCGCAAAATACTTGGCATTCCAGGATACTCGTATTAGTGGAGAAATCGTCACCGTCCAAGATTTTTTACATGAGGGCGACGGCAAGCAGCTCAAAGTTCTCTTACACGTGAGTAGCAGTGAAGGCAGGCACGACCTATTTCCTGTCAGTGCTGAGAGAAGCAACACGCGATAAGATGGCCGTGGAAATCGCGCTACGCATTCTGGAGGAAGTAGATCCGGTTACATATGTACGAATGGAATGGAGCGGCCGTCAAGGGTGCTTGATTTCTTGCCGATATTGAGCATGCCCAGACACCACGAAAAGCGTGCGGAGCGTCGCCATTTGCTCTGCGGGCAAGATCCTCGATCTATACAATAAACCCGAAGAGGCGATAAAGGAATATTCGGAAGCTTTGCGTCTAGCTCCCAACGATCCTTATGTTCGTATCGCCATGGGTCGTGCTCTCATCCGAACTGATCCATCTAAAGGCAAACACTTGCTTTCGTTAGCATTGAACCCGCCTCTTCGCGATTTCGAAGGTCAGATTGCCGCTTGCTGTAGGGTACATCCAATTAGAAGATGCTTCGAAGGCGCGCGACCGTCTCAAGCGCGCCGTGTACCTGAGGCCGGATGATCTCCACGCGCTCGCCCTGCTTGCCATGGTTACCATTAAGCTGCGCGATTTCCAAAGCGCCGAAAAGGAACTTCGGAAGATTGTAGAGTTACGACCTCATAACCTCTCGATCTTACTCCATGCTGCCAATCAATTTAGTATCGCAGATATTCGTCAAGACGCGATATATCTTTACCAGCGAGCGAGTGAACTATCTCCAACGGAGGGCTGGATACACACGCGACTTGCGGATTTGTTTTACCAGCAAAACGATTTGAAAAAAGCACCAGGCCGTAGAATCAGCCAAGGCAGTTGAGCTTGATCCACAAACATTCGATTTGTCCTTTTTTTTCAGAGAAAGATGCTGACAAGACAAGTTCCTTGGAAGGCGTGATCGTCGCATACAGTCCTCCAGGCTTTGGCAGCACGGATCTTTGCTGCTTGGGCGCACTGGGATTTCAATGTTTACCACTTCCAAGTCGCGGTCAGACTTTGATCCTACAGTTGCTGCGTATTGGAAAGGGTTGGCCGTTGCAGAATCAAGACAAAACGAGGAAGACAAATCCGCCGAGGCCTATTCTGCAGGCTCTCAAGCTTGGTCCAGCAGATGCGGATCTATATGAAAGTATGGGACACAGCCTCCATAGCCGTGGCAAACTAAAAGAGGCAGAGAGTGCCTTCAGAAAGATCAGCTCGAACTTGATCCCGCCCGACAGTGGTCTCTATCGGTCTTTGGAGGACACACTTCTTCTTGCGCATGGGGCGAGCAGAGGAAGCAGCTTATTGTCATCGTGTGGCAGATCAGTATGAGTCGCCAGCTCTCGAAAAACGACTTAGTGCCTCTTCCACCACTAACATCCGAACCTCGTAAGAATGCCATCGAGTGGAGCACATCCCACATGCATTGCCGACAAGTGAGCCAGTGCCTATGTTCGAGACAGCTAAATGAGCGAGAAGCGCCCGTCACGCGAAAGTAGTTCCAGCGCAGGGGATGGATCTCGCAGGAGTGAAGGGGGTTATGCCGCCGCCGCCGAGTTACTGAACTGTTCCTGATTGACTAACTGCAAGCACCTGCTCCCGCACTAGTGCTTTTTCCTTCTGGCGCCTTTCATTCGGCGTTGCGCTGGCGTGCGGCAATCTCGTCGAGAGCGCGACGCTTCGCTTCCTATCCCCCACCTGGGAGTATCGCGACAGCATGGCGCGCAAGACGTGCCCTGCGATGCTCATGATCATGAGTCGCCCGGCCGGATTCGGCCAGCTCGGTCACGAGCGTGCGGCGGTTGTGCTGCAGGGTTGCTAGTGTTGGGTGCACACTGCCAGCTTTGCTCTCTGCGCGCGGTTCTGGGCTGGATCGTCGGCGAACCGGAAGTTGAGCCTTCGCACCCCACGCCCAAAAGAGCGCGATTAGTCGAGCGGCTTGCTGCCGACGAATCTGCCGCTGTTTCCGGGCGGCCTCCACTTCCGGTCCCGTTCCGCGTGGATCTCCTGTTGCCGCCCCGCCAACATGTCCTTCGGCGTGATGAGCCAACGGCGCTGTTCAAACGGACGTTGTTGTAATGTTCATCGTAGCCCTCCACAAGACGCCGTGCATCTTCCAGCGACAGTGGTGTTCCCGGCCGGATGCACCCCCCTTTTGAGCGATTTGCGCCAGCGTTCGATCTTTCCGTTCGATTGAGGATAGTAGGGCGAAGTTCTGACGTGCGTCATACCTGAGATCCGAA
>CAVYEV010000008.1:0-282340 GCA_963767545.1 Terriglobia bacterium | reverse complement strand
GTAAGGGATCCGATCGGCACGCGGCCGCTGTTCTATTGCATTACGTCGACGTATGTGGCATGGTCCACGGAAATAGAGCCTCTGGTGGAGTTGACGCAAGCGCCAATTAGTCTCGATGAAGAGTATGTCGGCGCGTTTTTGTGCAACGCCGACCTGGTTGACAGGACGCCCTATAAAGGAATTTCGAAAATTCCTCCCGGTCATACCGGTCAATTCGGAGCTTCCGGTAGCTTCTTAAGCCGTTACTGGGATGCGGCGGATTTCGCTAAACCATGGGTCGATGATGACCACTACGAAAAGCGATTCTTCGGCCTGTTCTCATCGGCGGTGAAATGCCGGCTGCCCGGCAAGGAACCGCGACGGCAGAGCCGCGGCGGCCTCGACTCCACGTCGATTGTTCGCATGGCCGACCATTTGATCGAATCCGGCCGGATGCCGCGCCTGTCGCTCAAAACGGCTTCGATGATTTTCGATCGTTCCTTTTCGGCAAACGAAGAAAAGTTTATCGGCCCAGTCGAAACGATGCGGCGCAGCAGGAGCTTTCAGATTCTGGGAATTTATCTGAACATCCGCTTTTTCGTTTCTCTCTACAACAACGCCGGCCCCTACCGAATCAGAAGCATCCGCTGGAGTCCATCTACAGGCGATTGGGGCGGTATCTGACGGAGGACAGTACGTCGCATTTATGTGGGCTGGGCGGAGATCAGGTGCTTTGGAGCCGCGATCTGTTCTATCCGCCGGCTCATTTTGCAAAGAGCAATCGTGGGATGAGTTTATCGGCGGCCCTGCCGGGTCTGGAGCCGGTCGGAGGGAATGACTTACTTTCAATTATTCCGTGAGGGCCAGGTTATCCCTGCTCTACCTTTTGGGCTCCGCAAACGGCTGGATTTTGGAGGCGTGTATCGCCCGGATTTCTACGGGAAGGCTTGGCGGCGCATATTCGCGAGTGTCAGTTGCGGGTTGTCACTCAAGTAAATCCGGGATCTTTGACGCCGGTGCAATTGAGGAAACTCGTGCTTCTGGCGGGGGCCGTGGCGATCTCAGCGGGATGCCGGCACCGGGAGTTTACACCGATTGAAGCGGCATTTCCGTTCCTGGACGCGCGACTGATTCGTTTCCTCATGAATGTTCCCGAGAACCAGTTGTTCAGGCCAGGACAGTCCCGATCTCTGCAGAGAAGAGCATTCAAATCTCTGTTGCCCGGCATTGTGCTTAACAGAGAGGGCAAGCGCGGACCAGATGAAGCGCTATGCAGGGCACTGAGAGACCAATGGCCGTTCGTCAACGAGCTAATGAAACATTATATGTTGCCGGCTTACCGGGGATCGACGCCAAGGCGCTTCGGCGAAGTGTCGAACTGGCGCGATGTCGCGCGTTGCATTGGACTGGTGCGCTGCCATCGATTCTCTGCCTGGAAGTCTGGATCAGAAGCCAGGCGGGAGCGCTACCCGCAACGGTGAGGAGCGAGGCGTTCGCAATTTCGAAAACATAACGGCATTTTCAGGATCTTACGGGCGTGCGGGTGGGCGAGGAAAATTTCCAGGCAGACCCGTCATACCCAGGACAAACAGATCGTCAAGAAGGGAGGTGAAAATCACATGACTTACGAAATTCCGGAAATCATCGAAATCGGCAAAGCCGACGAGGTTATTCAAGGCGGCGGCAACTGCTGCTACGACGTTGAAAGTCTGCTCGAGAAAGAGAATTATAGAAGAATAGCCGAGCAGCGGCCGGGAGGTCGGACAAAATTGTGTCAGCCTCCGGCTTAGTTAGCCATACAGAACGAAGGAATTTACTCTATGGGCGGGAAAGCAAAGCGTGAAGGTCCCCGGTTCGAACTAAGACAACATATCCGGCTTCGAATGGGTGCGGAAGCGGTGGAACTGTTTTGGACCTGGCTGGGAACCGATGTTATCACCTCAATGTCGTCGGCTGCCTGATGTTGAAAGAATTGCTTGGGGGCAACTCTCCTGCGCAGGCGGCTCACACGATATCGGTTCAATGTTCTGCCGATGCGGATCGAGTTTTGGGGGACGTAGAGCAGTTCATTCAGTCACTCGTCGCACGTAAGTGGATTTTCGACAAGGAGCAAGGTTCGGGACCCAATTTTCTCACTGGACTCAAGCGCGCCTGTTTTGGTGGATCTGATGCTAAGCCTTCGCACGATTAGGACGCGCTACAAGTCCCGGAGGGCGCGGACGAATTTGGCTCTGGATCGCCGCCAAATACCGGCCTTCGCTGCGTTACATCGTACAAGCCGCGGTTTTGATCGTTATCGCAGCCGTACTTTCCTCAGCCGATCCGTTGATCGTCAGATGGATTATCGATTCGGGTATACCGTCGCGCCGCGTCAACGCGATCGCAGCCGCAGGATTCGGCTTTTTGTTGCTCCATGCGGGACGGCTGATCTGCACCACGCAGAGCTCCGCACGGTTGTGTGTGGCCGGCCAGCATACGGTGCAGACGATAAGAATGAGTTATTGGAAAGATTGTTTGCGGAAGGCGGCGAATTCCACGACCGACACCGGCCGGGTGCCTTAGCATTCACGCTTCAGCAGGACATCGACAAACTGACAGAGTTTGGCGGCGGAGCATTGTTTTCGATTCTGCGGACGGCTATTAACACCGCGATCATCGCTTCCACAATGATCGCCATCGACGCCAGACTCGCGTTGTTCGTGCTCAGCCTGATCATCCCGTTCTTCATCGTTCGGCGGGCCTGCTTTTCGCGGCTGAACCGCATATCCGCCAAATACCAGGAGGCATCCTCGCGGATATCGGGCGCTCTGCACGAATATATAGCGGCCGCCCATCACGTGTATCTCATCAGCATGGAACGATTTGTTCTGGCGAAAGTTTCCCGTCTGCAGAGGAGCCGCTCACATCATGAGCGCATGAATGTGCGGACCGAAAACAGGTTTGGCGCGGGGGCAACGCTCATCTATATCTGCGCGATTCCCGTGGTGTTGTGCGGCGGCGGATACCAGATTATTCACGGCCCGCCCATCGACTGCTGATGGCATTTTATGCCTACCTGATGAAGCTGTTCGATCCCTTGAGCGCCATGGCGGATATCGATACGCGCCTAAGCCGGGCGCTAGCGAGTCTGCAACGGGTTTACAATCTGACGTTGATCGAGGCCGGTAACGGCCCTGTATCTGCGGAAGAAATCGCGATCGACAGATCTGCGCCAGCGGTCTGTTTCGAGGGTGTTTCTTTCGGCTATAGCGCCGGTCTCGATGTCTTGAAAGATATCCAGCTTCGAGTCGAGCCGGGCGAAAAGGTGTTGATCGCCGGCGCCAGCGGGAGCGGCAAGAGCACCCTGCTGAAACTGGCTTCCAGGCAATATCAGCGCTATCGCGGACGGATTGCGTATTTTGGCGCGCCTTCGCAAGACTGGACCCGGTCCCGGTTCAGAACGTTGGTTGGTGTTGCGCCTCGGAACCACCCTCATCTTCGAATGCAGCCTTTTGGAAAACGTTCTCTGCGGCCGCTCGTGGATTCCCGGAAGCGAGTTACACGACCTGCTATGGGTAGCTGCGCTGGACGAGGTTGCGGCCAGGCTCAAGGACGGCGTCGACACTCATCTGGGCTCAGAAGGAGTTCGCCTTTCCGGAGGAGAGCAGCAACGTATCAACCTTGCCCGGGCATTAGCGGGAAGGCCGGAACTGATCTTGCTCGATGAGTGCACCAGCGGCCTGGACGGTCCTACCGAGGCGCGAATTTATGAAAGGCTGGCGGCGTTTTTTCCTAACGCAACCATCATCATTGCCTCCCACCGGCGGGCCGCGCTCAATTTCTGCGACAGAGCGGTGAGGCTGGAGCACGGGCGGATTGTGCCTCAGGACATTCCGGATATTGCGACAAGTGTACAACTGGACTACGGGCTGGTGTTGTGAAGTGTGCAAAACGGCTCCGCTTCATGGGCGTTCGCTGTCCTCGATTACCCGTGTTGGCATATGACGTGGACCTCGCAGTTTTGCGGGACAATATCAATGGAGAGCGATTTACCAACATCGGCGTAGCTCCCGAAGATTTCAAAGGTCTTGCTATCGAGGCGGCTTCGGATGTCGCCATTCCTCTGGCGATCAAACCCGGACGACAGTCCTGCAGCCAGGAAACGATTCTAGCGACGATCTGGCCCTGACTGCTTTCCACTGGATCCCCGTGGTTACGCTCTGATGCCCTCCGACTCCGGTGCGATTGATTAACGAGGACTGTCGCTCAGTGATAGAATTCCAGCATTGACTTCAAGGAGGCACGCATGCGCTATGTAGCCGCGGCTTGCATGGGTATGGTTTTCGCAGCCAGTCTCGCGCTGGCACAGTTTCAGTCGGGTTCAGTCGTCGGACAGGTCAAAGATCCGTCTCAGGCTCCTGTACCGGGCGCAATCGTCTCGATCCGCAGCCGTACGACCAATGTCGCGCGTCAGGCCACTACTAACTCGGACGGCGAATTTAATTTCGCCGCCATGCCACCGGATACGTACAACATCACGGTCAGCCACGCCGGATTCCGTGAACAGAATCGCGAGGTGCAACTCTCCGTCGATCAGCGCCTCGAGATCGACTTCACTATCCAGGTCGGGGGTGTCAATGAAGAGGTCACGGTAAAAGGCGACGTCGAGCTACTCGAGACTGCCAGTTCCGAACTGGGCAATGTGCGTTCGGAGAAACAGGTCGCCGATCTCCCGCTCAACACGCGCAACTTCACGCAGCTTGTCGATCTGGCCCCCGGAGTCAACAATCGAGGCACTTCGTCCAACTCCATTCTGCAGGGCTACACGAGCGGACGCGGCACCAACGGCGCGGTGATCAACGGTGCGCCTCCCGAGGGCATCGTTTATCTATACGATGGAATCCAGAGCGTTGATAACGACGCAGGCATGGTCATGTTCTTCCCCGGCGTCGACGTCATTCAGGAGTTCAAGGTACAGACGAGTGCTGCCCCAGCGGCCTATGGCGGCGGCCTCGGCGTCATCAATGTGAATTTCAAATCCGGCACGAACGCGCTCCACGGCGTCGCGTTTGAATTCCTGCGCAACTCCGCGCTCGACGCCAAAAACTTTTTCGATTCTCCGGTGAAACCGATTCCGCCATTCCGCCTAAATCAATTCGGATTCCAGGTGGGCGGCCCTGTATACATTCCCAAGGTTTTCAATGGCAAAGATCGCCTGTTCTTTTCCGCCGATTATGAAGGTCGGCGTGTCTATCAGGCGCAGACCTTCACTAGCACCGTGCCACTTCCCGCTTTCCACAATGGCGATTTCTCATCGCTCCTGCCTAAGACAATCGTCTACGATCCGCGGAACAATATGAAGGTTCCGCTTCCCAACAACATGATGCCGGCATCGGCAATCGATCCCACTTCCGCCAGGCTCATGGCGCTTTATCCCGCGCCCAACCTGCCGGGCACGACGTCAAACTACCTCTACAATCCCGGACAGCAAACGATTATCGATCAATTCGATGTCCGCGGCGACTATCGTACCGGAGCCTCCACGCTTTTCCTGCGCATGAGTCATGAGACGCCAGATACCATTACGCCCGGGTACCTGCCTCCGCCCGCGGTAGGAGGAGGTCCTTCGCGCCCTGGAGACACGCTCGTCCCGGCATGGCAGGGCGTTATTGGATTCGGCCGCAGCATCTCGCCGAACATTTATTACGATTCGCGGATCGGCTTCACTCGTATGACCGAGGCCATTGTCGATACGCTCAGTTCGCAGAAAACTCTGGCCGAGCAACTGGGCATTCCGAACGCTAACGGTGGAGGCGCGGCGGGCGGACTGACCAACATCAGCATCAGCGGCACCGTCGGCCTCGGCGACGGTTCGGGCAGCCTGGCGAAAATCAATAACGACTGGGAATTCGATCAGGCTTTGAGTTGGGTTCATGGGCACCACGAATTCAAGCTCGGCGGCGACATCATGAGCCGGCGATTCTCTTTCTTCTCGCCGACTTATCCCGTGGGCACTATGAGCTTCTCCGGCGTCTACTCCGGTTACGGTCTGGCGGATTTTCTCTTTGGGCATCCCATCAGCACCCAGATCGATATCACGCGATTCTTCAGTCTCCACCGCTACGTGACCGGGATTTACGCGCAGGACACCTGGCGCATCACCCCGAAGCTGACTCTGAATTATGGTCTCCGCGACGATCTGGTCTCGCCCTGGGTTGAGCGGCACAATCAACTTTCCGGCTTCGTTCCCACCGGCGGCGGCACGCTGGTTACAGTGGGTACGGCTCCTTACAGCGGCGACTCCGTGACCCAGGGCCGCTATACCAACTTCGGTCCACGCGCGGGATTTGCCTACAACCTGACTCCGAAGACTGTGATCCGCGCAGGCGCGGGATCGTTCTATTCGTTCCAGATGCAGACTTCGAACCTCTCACCCGCGAAGAACGCTCCCTACAGCGGTTCGCTGCAGGTAGCTAACAGTTCCACCGATTTCGCGGACGCGCTACCCATCTCCCGCGGATTCCCGGCGAGCCGTCCGGATCTCTTCCCGGTGGCCGGCACGGCGTGGGTTTACTATCCCTATGACTTCAAGACCACTGGCGCGTACGAGTGGAACTTCAACGTGCAGCGCGAATTGTGGGCGAACAACGTTCTTACCGTGGCGTACGTGGGCTCCAAAGGCTCGCACATCTTCGTCACCGAGAACATCAATCAGGCGACTCCCGGACCTGGCGCAGTCGGGCCTCGCCGTCCTTATCCCAATCTCGCAGATGGCACCAGCGTCGGGCCATGGGGCAATTCGATCTACAACTCTCTGCAGACAACCTTCGAGCGCCGGTTTTCGAAAGGCCTTTCGGTTCTGGCGGCCTGGACATGGTCTCACAGCATCGATGACACCAGCGGTACCGGGTCGGAGACGATCCAGAATCCCTACAACCTCGCCTTGAATCGCGGCAATTCCACTTTCGATCTCCGCCACAATCTGACGCTGAGTTGGACGTACGAATTGCCCTTCGGCCGAGGCAAGCGCTTCCTGCGCGACGCGAAAGGACCGCTGCAATGGGTCGCCGGAGGATGGCAGATGAACAGCATCGATACCTTCCAGACCGGGACGCCGTTCACCGCGACCATGCTTTCGAACGCGCTTAACGTGGGCAGCGGAACGCAGTGGCCGAATCGCATCGGCTCGGGCAAACTGGCGAATCCAACGATTAATCTGTGGTTCGATCCAATGGCTTTCACCGCGCCCGGAGCGTATACTTTCGGCAACGAAGGGCGCAATGTGCTGTCTGGTCCGCCGACGAGGCAAGTCGACGTGTCGTTCTTCAAGAGCGTCGCCTTCAGCGCCGACGGGATCAGGCGCTTGCAATTCCGCGCGGAGATGTTCAACGTTTTCAACACGCCACAGTTCAACAATCCGAATGCGCAGATAGGGTTTGCGGGCGTAGGGCAGATTACCAGCGCAGGCAATCCGCCGCTGTATCAACGCACGTCGAGGGAGATTCAGTTAGCTTTGAAGCTTTACTTTTGAGTGCTCGCGAGCTTCGAAGGGGCCGATCGAACATGGGGTGCCCGGTTACGGCAGGATCACGGGCATCGAAAGGATTTCAAAACAAGTGCTCTTTTCGAGTGACAGGCGCCAGCGTCAGGCGCAGCGATGCCAAGAGCCCGAGCGCGACGGCAGCCTCGCCGCGCAATACCGCTTCGTCCTGGGTGGCGGGTTCTTGCCCGCGGTGTTGCTCACCCTACTGGAATCGCCCACGCAAGGGCGAGGGGCCGCCGAAGGCAAAGCTGCCGGCGAACCAGGCATCGCTTCCGCTCACGGGAGCCCAATGGCTGCAAGCGGCGGCCGATGTAATTCACGGATTGCAAGGATACCGGAAAAACCCGGACTACCGGACGATACAGAACGATCTGAACTTCGTTTGTGAAGTGCTGCAACGCGCTTTCCACAGAGAAACAAAAAACATCGCAAGGCCGAGAGAAGGTTAGCGGCTTAACGGTTCACGGTTGACCAGCTCAACCCTCCTTGACTTTCCCGCTGAGGCGGCACGGGAGCGGTACGCCGCAAAGGCGTAAAATACCTCACCCTCGCGGGCCTCGCTGACTGCTTCAGACCCTACCCTTGTTATGAGCGGCGGCCTGCTCCAACTCTTCCGGCGTCCGGTAGCCCAATGCCGCACGGTTTCAGGGGCGTGCCCGGCACCACAGTCCCATATAACTTCCTTTCTGTCTTACAACCGCTCAATGAAAAAGCTTTGCAAAAATTCTTGACGGAATAACTCAGAAGACTCCGCGTTAAAGACACAGCTTCAGCTTATGAGATTCACTGCGGAGGCACGGAATCTAAAATGGAAAAGGATCAAATACCTGCCTTCAGCCGATTAGCCGGTTTCAAAAGCGGCTTTCATTTGCACGGCGAGTCAGTTCAGCTACTTCACATCCGGGTCGCCAACGTTTGTGCGTTCGTCCTTTTTGTGAGATACAATACTTGGGACGTTCGGGGAAATCAGACAGAGGGGTTCGCCATATGAAGATTAGCGTTTTGGCTGCGATCGCCTTGCTTGCTTTGTCAGCTTTATTTGCACAGGAATTCCGCGGCACCTTTAGCGGCCTGGTAACAGATCAGCAAGGCGCCGCCATCGCCAAGGCAAAGATCACCGCCATCGAAAAAGCGACCGGCAACAAATCGGAGACGTTGTCTTCGGCAACGGGAGAGTATACCATCCCGTTCCTGGCGCCCGGCGACTATGAGATTACCGCGGAGATCGCCGGGTTCAAGACCTACAAGCGCGAAGGGCTCACGCTCAGTATCGGCGAACATCCGGTGGTGGATATCAAGCTAGAGGTCGGAGCCTCGAACCAGAGCGTCATGGTGACGGCCGAAGTTCGCCGATGATCGAATCCGCCAATGCCAGCGTCGGTCAGGTCATTTCGTCCGAAGAAGTCGAAGATGTGCCGATGAACGGCCGCACGCCGCTGATGCTGTCGCGGATTTCCATGGGAGTGACCGGCACCAATGAACCCGGTCAGGTGCGGCCGTTCGATAACGGACCGGTGGCGCGGCCTTCAGCGTTGCCGGGCGCACCGACGCAATCGAACGAAGTGCTGGTCAACGGCGTTCCCGACACCACCTGGGACAAGCGGCTCGCCTACAGTCCGCCGCAGGACGCCGTACAGGAAGTGAGCGTGCACGCGTTCGAATCGGACGCGGCTTACGGACATACCGGCGGAGGTGTGGTCAATCAGATCACCAAGGGCGGCACGAATGGCTTCCATGGATCGATCTATGAGTTCAATCAGGTTTCCATACTGTACGCAAACTACTTCTTCAATAACGCCACCGGAACTCCCCGGACCAACGCCAACTTTAACCAGTACGGGTTGAGCTGCCGGCGGTCCGATTATTCATTCCGAAAGTCTACAACGGAAAGAATAGAGTCTTCTGGTTTTTCGCGCTTGAGAAGACTAAAAGATTCCGACCCCGCCAATTCAATCGTGGAAGGCGGCTCGGCTTTTACCACGGTCCCGACGGCCGCGGAGCGGACCGGCGATTTCTCGGCTTTGCTGGCGGTTCCGGGAACTGGCGCTTCTTACCAGCTTTACGATCCGGCTTCCGGCACGCTTAACGGCACAACCATTACCCGCACGCCTTTCCCAATAACATCATTCCTACCAGCCGCCTCAATCCCATCGCGCTGAACTATCTGAAGCTGTATCCTTTGCCGAACCTGACCGGACCGGCAAACGGCGAGAACAACTATGGCATCACGGTCGCCGATTCCGACGGCTACGATAATGAGCTGGCCCGCCTGGATTTCAATATCAGCGACAAGAACAGGCTGTCTTACGATTTCCGGCATAACTATCGCCTGCAGCATAAGAATCTCTATTTCAACAATCCTGCGTATGGCACTTTGCTCACCCGGAAGAATTGGGGCACGTCGCTGGATGATATCTACACCCTCTCGCCGTCGCTGATTCTGGACATGCGAGCAAGCTGGACCCGCTTCCACGAGATCAGCGGGTCGCCGGGCGATGGCGTCGATCCCAGCGACCTACGGATTCCCATCCTATCTGGCGGCGAATTCACAGTTCGTCGGGCTGCCATACATGCAGTTTGCCGGCGGCTGCGGAGCCAATTCCGTGGCATTTCAATGTATCGGAATGACGGGCGACAGCCGTACGCCATACGACATTTTCCAGATCTTCACTTCGCTTGTGAAGATCACCGGAAACCACACCATAAAAACCGGCGTGGACCTCCGCGACTATCGCGAGAGCACCTATCCGCATGGCAATTCGGATGGCACGTTTTCGTTTAATTCAAATTGGGTTAACGGACCGACTAGCACCGCCGCCGCGCAGCCGTTTGGCGGAGACATGGCAGCATTCCTCCTGGGACTTCCCAGTAGCGGCAGTTATGACCTGAATACGCACAGCACGGTGAAATCCGACTACTATTCGCTTTACGTGCAGGACGATTGGCGCGTCAGGAGTAACCTGACACTCAACCTTGGGCTGCGCTGGGAACATGAGACTCCCACCGTCGAGAAGTATAACCGTGCGGTCAATGGCTTCGATCCTACAGCCGTGAATCCATATCGGTCCGCGGCCGCCGCGGCCTACGCCAAGAACCCGGCCGCGCCAGTTACCCGCCAGCCAATTTTCGGCGCTTGGGCGGTTTGACGTTTGCAAGCTCAAGCAATCCGAACATTTATAACACCAAGTCCAGTCTCTTGGAGCCCGCGCGTCGGCGCGGCATGGACGCCCTCCCGGCTTGGGACACAAGACCGTTCTCCGCGGCGGCTTCGGGCTCTTCGTCGCCCCGACCGGTATCAACGGAGCGCAGACCCTGAATCAGGAAGGATTCAGCCAGACCACCACATTTATCGCCACTAGCAACAACTATCTGAGTCCTGCCTCCACGCTCGCCAACCCGTTCCCGAACGGATTCTTGCCGCCCTCAAGCTCCAATGGAGCGGGAACTTTCCTGGGGCACGGGAATCACCATCTTTAATCCACATGTGCTGAACGCCTATTCCGTTCGTTGGAACCTCGGGATTCAGCGTGCAAATTCCGGGAGGAATCGTCGTTGGAAGTGGCTTATATCGGCAACCATGCCGTACACCTGCCGTTCAGCAAGCAACTCGATTTCATCCCGCGCCAATACCTGAGCACGTCTCTTTACCGGGACGCGGCGGATAACGCCACCATCGCCCTGTTCAGGAACTTCGGCAAAAGGTCGCCAACGGCGCAGCGATCGTCAATCCTTTTCAAGGATTGCTACCGAATTCCAGTTACAACGGCGCAACCGTGAATTTGCAACAGTTACTGATTCCGTACCCTCAATATCCCGTGCCATCGCCCCCCAGAGCACCAGTAACGGCGTCGTCGAGCAATACAATAACGCGGGCGAGTCGTATTACAACAGCCTCAACATTCGCATGCAGAAACGATTGGACCCATGGATTGACCATGATCGAGAACTTCACCTACAGCAAGCTCTGGTCGAAGAGTCAGTTATCTGAACGACAGCGATCCGGCGCCCGAAAAACGTGTGGGCGGAGATTCGCGGCCGCTTCGCGAATCGCTGGCCGCCAGCTACGAGCTGCCCTTCGGTCACGGAAAACACTTCGATATTCCTAACCGGTATCTGAACGCGATCGCGGGAGGTTGGGCAATGAACGGGGCCCTTATTTTCCAGTCCGGTCCGCCGCTAAGTTGGGGAAATGTCGTGTATCTGGGAGGCCCACTTGATTCGTTTCTCACCCGCAAAATCCTCTTGTGCCTGGTGCGACTCTGATACCTCTCAATTCTTCACCGCGTCGAGCCTTCAGCCCTCCGACAGCCTCCGTTACTTCGACACGCTAGTTCAACAATCTTCGCCGCGACCCCACTAAGAACGCCGACTTATCTATGTTGAAGAAGTTCCAACTGCGGGAAAAGCATGTATCTGCAGCTTCGGTTCGAAAGCTTCAACATCACCAATCGCGTGACGTTCGCCGCGCCGGACCTGAGCCCGACAAGCGCGACTTTCGGGGAGATCACCAGCCAAATGAATACTCCGCGTCGTATTCAAACCGGCCTGCGTCTCGTCTGGTGAAGTGCGGAAGGGAGGACGCAGGATGAGGGGCTCTAGTCAAGATCGGTCAACTCGCGCCAGCCAAGGGCCGCTCCTAGCGCATGCTTCACCTCAATCCATCGTTCGGGATCCAAGCGACCGGCACGCGCGGCGAGGGATGTCTTTGGAACCATTCGGAGGCTATCGCAGTTGGCAACGCACTCACGTGGCAGTCCCTCGTCCGGCCCAAGGCGAATCTCCGAGGCAATGTCGCGCACGGTCGATGTGATTTCGACGGCGATGAACTTAGTGAGGTAAGGATAGCCGCTGTTACGAGTTAACAAGAGGACTGGACGGCGGCCGGCTGGCCTTGGAAGATCGGCCCACCAGATTTCGAATTGCCTCATTCGTGCCAGTCTTCTGGAAGGTCCCAAGCATCGGCGTCCGCAGCCGAGTCCGGTTGAAGCCGGTATGCCTCTCGCATTCGCTCCTCATCATGCTTGAAAATGGCGTCTTTGACGGCCTTTCGAATGAAGTCGGCACGTTTGCGTTTGGCCGTTGGGGCGATGCGGTCAATTGCCGCCAGTGTAGCAGCTTCAAATTGAACGAGGACCTGGGGCATATATATCAAGTATATCGTGCCTCACATTCCGGGTCACGACTGACGCCCCAAAGGGACGTGTTAATATCGGGTATCGAACAAGGGAACTCCGGCGATTCTCTTCCATGCCGCAGGTTGGCAACTGGATCGGCGGACCCTCCCTTTTTACCAGCTTCGAAGGGAGTCTTCACATGATCCGTAAACTGGGCACCGTTTTCCTCGCCCTTGCAGTAACCTCGCCTCTTGCCTTTTCGCAGGAATTTCGCGGCGCGATAAGCGGCACTATCACCGACCCGAGCGGCGCGCCTGTCCCCGGTGTCAAGATCACCGTTACCGAAACTCGCACCTCGACTAAGAGTCAGGCGGTCTCCGACGGCAGCGGAAAGTACAACGTTCTCTTCCTTCTCCCAGGCGATTACGATGTCGCCGCCCAGGCGCAAGGCTTCAAGGATTATATCCGCAAGGCCCTCCATATCGGCGCGGGCGACCACCCCGTAATCGACATTCAACTGAATGTCGGCGATGCCGCGCAGACGATCGAAGTCACCGCCGATGTGCCGCTCGTCAACTCCGAAAATGCCTCGGTCGGACAGGCCATTACCACCAAAGAGGTTGAGGATTTTCCCTTGAATGGCCGCTCCCCCCTGATGCTGGCGCAACTCGCCATCGGCGTCATCATGAGCCCGTTCAACAGTACGTCTACTGTCCAGCAGCCCTATGACCGTTCGAACCCGTTCAGCATCGGCGGCACGCCCACACAGACCAGCGAGATGCTGCTCGATGGTTCTCCCAATGCGACTTGGGACAACCGCTCCGCGTACACTCCGCCCGTAGATGCCGTCCAGGAAGTTCGAGTCAAAGTCTTCGATACCGACTCAGCGTTCGGACATACCAGCGGCGGCACCATCAATATGGTGCTCAAGACCGGCACTAACTCGATACATGGTACCGCGTACGAGTTCAACCAGCCGACTCAGCTCACCGCCAATAACTTCTTCAACAATCGCAACGGCCTCGGCAATCCTACCACCCACTTCAATCAGTACGGTCTGACCGCCGGCGGCCCGGTCTTCATTCCCAAAGTATTCAACGGCAAGAACAAGCTGTTCTGGTTCATCTCCTGGGAGAACGACGTGAACAGCCAGCCCAACACGGCATTCCTGAGCGTTCCCACCTTGGCCGAACGGCAAGGCGATTTCTCACAGATCCTGAAGACCGACGGCACCCAGCTCTACGATCCATATAGCGGCGTGCTGAACGGCTCTACTGTTAACCGTACAGCGTACCCCAATAATCAGATCCCGGCCAGCGAATTCAATCCCATCGCCGTAAAATACATGCAGTTCTATCCTTTGCCGAATGTGCTCCCCGGCGGTTCGACCACAGCGCGGCCAGATGGCTACGATAACTTTGGCACCACCGCGAAGGCGACTAACAACGCCAACAGCGAACTCGGCCGCCTCGACTACAACATGAGCGACAAGAGCCGCCTCTCATTCGACGTCCGGCACAATAGCCTGTTCGCAACCAAGAACAATTACTTCAACAACATCGCCACCGGTACGATCACGAACGCCGAAAACTGGGGCGCGAGCCTCGATGAAGTCTACACCGTGAATGCCACCAATATTCTGAATCTCCGCCTGAACTACACATTCATCAACGAGAACAACTCGGATCCCAGCGTCGGCTTCAATCCCACGACCTACGGTTTCCCATCGTATTTCGCGA
Organism: Terriglobia bacterium; assembly: GCA_963767545.1. GTDB lineage: Bacteria > Acidobacteriota > Terriglobia > Bryobacterales > Bryobacteraceae > CAVVFX01. Next base: position 267,986 of record CAVYEV010000008.1, on the reverse strand, counting down.
CGAATTCCACCCGCCTCGCCTTGCCCTACATGTACTTCAGCACCAGCACCGCGTTCGGTAGCCTGGGCACGAATGGCGCATCCAAACATCCTTCACAATCGACTCAACTCTTCGGTACCTGGACCCGCGTTCAGGGCAACCATACCTTGAAAACCGGCTTCGACGGACGGCAGTACCGGCTCAGCACCATCACTTACGCTGAATCCTCGGGCGGCTTTAACTTCGGCAGTAATAGTTGGGTGCGGATGTCGTCGAGCGCGTCTTCGACCGTCGCAATGGGGCAGGACATGGCCCAGTTCCTACTTGGTTTGCCCGATCAGGGCTTCTATGACGTCAACACCACCGGCTCCTGGTATGCCTACGATGTGTCTGGCTTCGTTCAGGACGATTGGCGCGTTAAGAGCAACCTGACCGTGAATCTTGGTCTGCGCTTCGATCACAACGGCCCCTATAACGAGAAGTTCGGACGCACTGTTGACGGATTCGCGGCGAACACTCAGAATCCCATCGGACCAGCGGCGATCGCGGCTTACGCCCTTCACCCGGTGCCGCAACTTCCGCCGAGCGCCTTCGCTGTAAACGGCGGCTTGCTCTATCCCTCGAACGGCGGCACCGCGGTCTATCAGGACACATCGCACCTGCTGAGCCCCCGCGTCGGCCTTGCCTGGACGCCTGAGAAACTGCACGGCAAAACCGTCATCCGGGCCGGCTTTGGAATGTTCGCGTCTCCGAGCACGATCGCTTACCTCGCGCAGAACGGCAACTACTCCTCGAATCCCCAGATCAATCAGGAAGGATTCAGCCAGCAGACCACCATGACGGTGACCAGCAATAACTACCTGTATCCGGGGCCAGCCACATTGAGCAATCCGTTCCCCGACGGATTGATTCCGCCGGCGGGATCTTCACAGGGACTCAAGACTTTCCTCGGACAGGAACTGACTTTCCTGAATCCGCAGATGAAGGACCCGTATTCGCTCCGTTGGAATTTCGGCTTCCAGCACACTCTTTCGCCGAACACCATGCTTGAGGTGCTCTATATCGGGAACCATGCCGTGCACACGCCCATTCAATTCACGCAGCTTAACGGAATTCCCCGGCAGTTTCTGAGCACTCAGCCGACCCGGGACACGACCCTTATTAGCGCGCTTGGATCGTCGATCGCGAATCCCTTTAACGGCCTGGTCACTACCGGAACTCCAGCCGGCGCGACCACCAACGTAGCCCAGCTTCTCGCACGCTATCCGGAATTCCCCCTGGGCTACACCAATGGCGGCTTCTCCGGAAGCGGCGGCATTCTCGAAGAAAATAACAGCGTGGGAAGCTCCTACTATGACAGTCTCAACGTTCATATCTTGAAACGGTTGTCCAAAGGACTCTCACTGACCGGCAACTACATCTTCTCCAAACTGATGGAGGAGGACACCTGGTTGAACGATACGGACCTGCGTCCCGAGAAGCGCGTCGGCGTCTTCGATCACACGCACCGTGGCGTGATTGCCTTCACCTACGATCTTCCGTTCGGCCACTCACGGCAGTTCGACATGCACTCGAAATGGCTGAATGCCGCGTTCGGTGGATGGCTCTTGAATGGCATTTACACCATTCAGACGGGCCAGCCTTTCACTTTCATGGGCACGAGTTCCACGACGATCGGCGACGTCGTCTACTTCGGCGCGCCGCTTAATTACAATCCGCGTCAGACCGACGGGCCGGCATTTAACACGAGCGCCTTTGCTCCTCCCGTGTGCCAGGGTCTTGCCGGCTCTGCTTTAGCGTCCTGCATTACGGCCAACCAGTTTGCCTATCATGTTCGGACCTTCTCGACCACCTTCTCGAGCCTGCGCGGCGATATGACGAACCAGGTGAACTCGTCGATACTTAAAACGCTTCGACATCCGCGAGAAGATGTACCTGCAAGTTCGGTTCGAAGTCTTCAATCTGCTGAACCATCCGTCGTTCGCCTTCCCCAACGTGGCGCCGACTAACTCAGCGTTTGGACTGATTACCGCGCAATCCAATCAGCCAAGGAGCATTCAGGCCGGAGCCCGTTTCGTCTTCTAATGTAGGTCGACCTTCGTTTTGGAGTGACCGTTTCCTCCATATCGTCGCATGCTGTCAATTAACCCCTGCAGCATGGCGTCTGTGCGTTTCTGGGCGGCGGCCAGCGCGCGTAGGTCCTTGCGCGTCTCGATCATCAACCGCATTCCCTCTTTCACCAAGTCGCGGATGGCCGCGATCTGTTTATCATGTTTGTCGAGCCGTTCCTGGGTTTTGCCCATATTTTATTTGTGTTCATTCACCGCCATCTTGCTTACTGGCGGACCATCGACATATTCGATCCACCCGTCCATCATCTCGCTCTCGCTCTTCGTACCCCACCGCACGGGCTGAGCCGGATTCGGGTTTAGCGGATTGTTGCGCGAGTTATCGAACTCCGCCACGATTTCGATCCGTGAACCCTTGGGCAGATGGAGCGCCTCGACCGGCCGATAGGTAATCTGCCAGTTGAAATTGTATTCGGGAACGCGCAGCAGAGTTTCCTTGCGTCCATCCGGATAAATCGCCATAATGCTCATCGCCTTACCTCGATAGTGCATATGCGGCGTAAGACTGGTAATCCAGATGTCCTTGTTGAAGGTGTGACACTCCGTGACTTCTTGATCCGCCGCACCCGCGGGAATCAGGAACATGGTGTTATGCAGATCGATGCGCCGCGCTACCTGCCTCGGGGGAGACTTGGCGAAAATCAGCCCCACCGACGTCGCGTCCGTTTCCACTTTTCCGGTACCGCGAGCGTAGTGGATCTGGAAGTCCAGCGTGGCGCCCGCGGGTATTCGCCGCGCCGTTCCCTCCGGGTAGACATCCGGCCCGCGGCCCGGCAAATAAGAACTCAGCAGATTCAAATCCCCGACATGCCGGCCAGGAAAAGCCCCGTTGTCATCGACCGCGCAACCATCGTTGATCACCGGCGCATCCGGCCTCACCCAGGAATTGGTGCCTTCGTGGATCTGCAGCCACCGCGCATATTGCGCCACCGGATCCACGGGCTTCGGCGCCCCTGCGGGTTTTGAAAGAGACGCCGGTTTCGCCACTGCATCCGCCACAGGCGGCGCGCCGACAAACACATGCGCATGATGTACCACCTTGCGATTCCCGGGACGCAGTTCCGCCGATACCACCCACCGGTCCTCGGTGAAGTTGGTGGGTACGTGGATACTCACCTGATCGTCCGCGGTATCCGGCGCGATCTTTCGCTCCGGTATCGCCACGATTAGGTCCGGTTTTCCTGCGCGCCATCCCTCTTCAAACACCGGCGCAACCGGCAATGCCTTCGGATCGCCTTCCAGCTTTCCTCCGTCCACCCAGGCTTTGAGCGTCTGAATTTCGGCATCGGAAAGCGAGGAATCGTTGCTCCATTTGCCGTAATGCGGGTCGGCCTTCCACGGCGGCATCTTGCGCATGAGCACCGCTTCCTTGATCGACGCGGCCCAAGGCTTGACCTCGCTGTAGGTTATCAACGGCATAGGAGCGATGTCGTTCGGATGATGGCAAGCAACGCAGTGCCGATAGAGAATCGGCGCGACATCGCGCGTGAATGTCACTTCGCCGATGGCGGGAAAGATTAAGATTATTGCCGTGAAAAGTAAGCGAATGGGTAACAATTGCGCACCTGTGTTCGCCTTCTATTGTATGATTTTGATCGGGTCGATGTAGGCCCAATCATTTTTGAACCAAAGGATCTTTCCGAATGCCAGAACACTCCAGACGAACATTTTTCTCTTTCGCAACCGCGGCGGTTGCAGCTTCTACCACGCGGCTTCGCGGCGCCGACGACAAAATAAATGTCGCGGTTGTCGGGCTGGGCGGGCGCGGACAGGCCCACATGGGCGCGTACGGGAAGATTCCCGGCGCCAGGATCGTTGCTGTGTGCGATGTCAATCAATCGGCCCTTGAACGCGGTCAGGCCAAAGTCAAGCGCGAAACCGGCGAGGAGCCGAAAGGCTACAAGGACATGCGCGAGGTCTTCGCCGATAAGAACGTCCAGGCGGTATCGATGCCTGTTCCCAACCACTGGCACGCGCTCGCCACCATCTGGGCCTGCCAGGCGGGCAAGGACGTCTATATCGAGAAACCCGCCTGCCACAATCCCTTTGAAGGCCAAAAGATGATTGAGGCCGCGCGCAAGTACAACCGTATCGTGCAGGTCGGTTCGCAGGGCCGCAGCATGCCCCATAAGATCAAGGCCATGGAGCTTTTGCGCCAGGGTGAGATTGGGAAGGTCTATCTAGCCAAGGGAACCTGCTATAAATGGCGTCCGAGCATCGGCCATAAGCCGGATGAGCCGACGCCCGCCGGGCTCGATTGGGATAAGTTCCTCGGACCCGCACCCATGCGCCCTTACAACGAATTACGTTTCCGCTACAACTGGCACTGGTTTTGGGACACCGGCAACGGCGACATCGGCAACCAGGGCATCCACCAGATGGATATCGCGCGATGGGGTCTTGGCAAACCGGGACTGCCGAAAAGTGTGGTGTCCACAGGCGGCAAGTATGTCTTCGACGACGACCAGGAAACGCCGAACACCCAAATCGCGACTTTCGACTACGGTGACGCGGAACTAGTGTTCGAAGTTCGCGGCCTGCCCACCGGTCCCGAAGGTGCGTTAGTACCCGGCGGACGGGGACCTCGCCGTGGCGCGGCTAACGCCGACCCTGCTGCAGCGGCAGCGGCGGCAAGCGCGGCAGCGAACGGCGGAGGCCGCGGGAGCCTGATCGTGGATCTCTACTACGGCAGTACCGGCTGGATGTGCGTCGACGATGCGGGCTTCCAGGTTTACAAAGGACAGGGTTCCGAGAAGACCATGGACGAGAAGCATAGCGGAGGCGACGACACCAGCGTCCATATGGAGAACTTCCTCGCGGCGGTTCGCAGCCGTAAGAAAGAGGATCTGCACGCGGACGTGGAGATCGGCGTGACCTCCGCGGATCTGGTGCACCTGGCGAATGCCAGCTATCGCGTGAAGCGCGAACTTAAGTACGACGAAGCGGCACGTAAGTTCGTCAACGACAAGGAAGCGGATCAGTATTTGACCCGCAAGTATCGTGCTCCCTATATCGTGCCGGATAAGGTATAAGCCAAAGTCTGATTACGCTCCGAACTTGATCCCCTGTGCCAGCGGCAGATCGCGCGACCAATTGGTCGTACAGGTCTGCCGCCGCATATAAGCCTTCCACGAATCGCTGCCCGCTTCTCGTCCGCCGCCGGTCTCCTTCTCGCCGCCGAACGCCCCCCCTATCTCCGCGCCGCTCGTACCGATATTGACATTGGCAATCCCGCAATCGCTGCCGCGATGACTCAAGAATGTCTCGGCGGAGATCACATCATTGGTGAAGATCGCCGACGAGAGCCCTTGCGGGACATCGTTATGCCATGCGATCGCTTGCTCGAGTTCATCGAACTCGATGAGGTGCAGAATCGGCGCGAAGATCTCTTCCCGCACGATGGGCATATCCGCCCGAGAGCGAACCAGCGTTGGCTCTACAAAGCATCCGCCCAAATGATTACCGCCGAATACGATCTCGCCTCCCTGCTCTCGGATTACATCCAGCGACCGTACCATGTTTTCAACCGCGCCGGCGTTGATCAGCGGGCCCATCAACGTGTCGGGCTGCATCGGATCGCCGATACGAATCTGCTCGTACGCCGCCGTCAAAGCCCGGGTCATTTTACTCGCAATCCCGCGTTGCAGAAACAATCGCCGCGTAGTTGTGCAGCGCTGCCCCGCTGTACCAACAGCCCCGAAAACCACCCCGCGTATAGCCAAATCAAGGTTCGCGTCGTCCATCACGATGATGCCGTTGTTGCCGCCCAATTCGAGCAGTGTGCGGCCCAATCGCGACCCCACCACAGTACGCTACGTGACGGCCCACCCGGCTTGACCCGGTGAAACTGATTAACGGCAGGCGCGCGTCGGCCAGCATCGCTTCGCCCGACGATCTCATTCGAGCCGATAACCGTTTGCAACACCCCGTTGAAACCGTGCCGCTCCAATACGCGATCGCATATGCGCTGCACTGCCAGCGCGCAGAGCGGCGTCTGCGGACTCGGCTTCCAAACCACGGTATCGCCGCACACCGCCGCGATCATAGCATTCCAGGCCCACACCGCGACCGGAAAATTGAAGGCGCTGATCACCCCGACGGGCCCCAGCGGATGCCACTGCTCGTACATCCGATGCCCCGGCCGCTCGCTGTGCATGGTCTTGCCATAGAGTTGCCGCGAGAGGCCCACTGCGAAGTCGGCGATGTCGATCATCTCCTGCACTTCGCCCTCGCCCTCGGACAAAATCTTGCCCATCTCGAAAGTGACCAGCGCGCCGAGATCCTGTTTGTGAACTCTCAACTCCTCCGCGATCTCGCGCACGATCTGCCCGCGTTGCGGCGCAGGTACCATCCGCCATCGGCCAAAAACTTCGACCGAACGAGACACTACCGCATCGAACTCCGCGCGCCCGATCTGGCGCACTCGCGCGAGTTCCGTCCCATCTGATGGATTAAGCGACGCGAGATCCCCGTAAGGATCGTTCTCCACGCCCAATTTCGCAAGTATTTCGCCCGCGCGCACTTTAGCGCCGTACCGTGCAAGCTGGAATCGGTGGGCTCACGAGTATATGATTGTCGGTCGGCGGCACACGGCGAGCGATCCGGTCATGCGTCGCGGTAGTGCGCGCTTCGAGAAGTGGAACCGCGCACACTTTTGGATTGGGCGAGATGCCTGATGGAAGTAATGTCCGGGACTGCGCAGCCGCACGGCTTAGACTCCAGTGAACAGCATCACGGATCGCCAGATTCGTGGACCCTTGCATTTCGATTTGCTGGCCGAAAATCATCGCGCCGGAAAGAGCCATCGCCATGATGATCAACCTGCGCATTTAACCCCGATTCTACTCCTTTTGGAATCGGCGAACACCTTCCTCATCGTTTGTGACAAAGCTACCTGGCATCGCCCCACTCTTTTTTCCAATCAATCGGACCAGTCACAAATCGGCGGCGGAGGGTCTCAAGTAACTGCGTGTTACCCTTGGCGAGGTACTCATAAGCCTTGTCCCATTCTTCGCCTTCCTGCCATCCGGTCTGTTCCAGTTGTACCAGCGTCGAACCCGGACCTTGAGGAAGGAATCTGAAGGTCGCTGTAGTCCGCGCGGCTCGTACCGTAGGAAACCACTCGGGCGCCAAAGCCGACATTACGATTTCACGCTTGGGAATGAAGCTGAGGATCGTCCCGCCTCCGGTCTTGCCGCCGGGGAAATGCGCTGTCCATTCGCCGCCCTGCCGCAAATCCACCACCGCGCCTGGTGTAAGCCAGGTGCTCAAGCCTTCACTCGTTGCAAACGCATTCCATACAGCATCAACAGGTGCGGGGACGCTCACTTCGAATTTGAGAGCTTTGTGAGGCGCGGGCACTCTTACGATCCTCACTTGGCTTTCTTTAACCGGGCGTTGCTCCTGCGCAAATGAGATCACGGTACAGATGGCGCAAACAAAGATCTGCTTCACTTTGATGAATCTCCAAGGATTTACTTGATCATTCAAGTAAACACCACTATGATCAGAAGGTCAAGTGTTTTTTTGAATATGGCGAAATCGTCCCAGACGCGCGACCGGCTCATCCATTCAGCCCTGTTTCTTTTTTGGGAGCGCGGTTTCGGTGGCACCAGCATGTGCGACCTACTGGCTCATGCGGAGGTAAACAGCGGTAGCTTCTACCATTTCTTTGAGAGCAAGGAAGCTTTGCTGAAGGCGGTACTCGAAGAGTACCTGGGCGGTCTCACGCCACAGATAGTCGAGCCAGCGTTCCGGCAGACCAGCGATCCCATAGAACGGATCTTCGCGATCTTGGCCGGCTACCGGCTTCGCATCCTGCAGACCAACTGCCAATATGGATGCCCTCTAGGTAGACTGGCGCTGGAGATCGACCCGGAGAATCGTCCCGCGCATCAATTGATCGCGGAGAATTTTCTCGGCTGGATTGGAGCAGTGCGTGGCTGCCTCGAACAGGTCCGCACCCGCTTGCCTAAGGGCCACGATCTGGATGCATTGGCGACCTATGTTCTCGCAGTGATGGAAGGCGGAGTCATGCTGTCGCGCTCCTACGGCGACGTTCGGCCTTTCGACCTGGCGGTTTCCCAATTGCGGCAGCACTTCAACATGCTGCTTGCCGTACGCCCATCCGCGCGTGTTCGGCGTGCGCGGTAGTGAATTCCAAGTCACTCAATAAGAAACCTGAACCTCTCGCCCAGACTACTGCCGGTCATCATGTGCGCGCCGAGAAGGTATGATAGATTCCGTTGATTCTGTTGAACCGGGCGCTGGTGGGCTATGTACAAACCGGATATTCGGAGATCCTTCGAAGCAACTGCGCGATGCGTCCTGATTCTGTTAACCGGCATTTCCGGCGGGCTCGCGGCGGATTTGCAGATGGTATATGAAAATATCGGCGCGCGCTTTGAAGCCAATCGAGGTCAGGTGGACCCCAAGGTTCAGTTCCTTTCTCGGGCGAGCGGGTATACCGTTCTGCTATATCCCGGGCAGGTCGCCATCAATTTCCACGACCAGGGCAAAACCCAATCGGTACGGATGAGGTTTGGGGATCCGCATCGTCCGTCCGTCCCCGAAACCATCGGTGCCAGTACGACGCGAAGCAATGTTTTCGTGGGACGCGACTCCTCGAAATGGCTCACGGACATTCCCAATTACGAAAAGATTCGATACCCTGGCGTTTACCCTGGCGTCGATCTGGTCTTTTATGGAACCAGGTCCCAACTGGAATACGATTTCATCGTGGCTCCGGGAGCCGACCCAGGGAAAATCCGCCTAACCTTCTCGGGCCGACAACCGGTGGAAGACCTCGGAAGCCTGCGTTTCAAAGGCGAGAGATGCGATTTGCGATTGAATGCGCCCTCCATCTGGCAGGAGACCGCGCAAGGCCGATCGTCGATCTCCGGAGGATTCTCCGTCAATCGCCGCGGCGGCGTGAGCTTCCACGTCGCGGATTACGACCGTTCATTACCGCTGGTTATCGATCCGGCGATCACCCTCGCCTACGCGACATTTCTGGGCGGCAGCAGTGGAGATCAGGGGAGCAATATCGCGGTCGATCCACAGGGTAACGCTTATGTGACGGGTTCGGCCCAATCCGCTGACTTTCCCGTGCAGAATGCCTATCAGTCCATGAATGAGGGCGTCTTCGTCACGAAGTTCAGCCTCGATGGCAGTCATATCTTCTATTCCACGTTTATCGGACCCGCCAACCAGTCCGCCATCGCGGTGGATAGCGCCGGCAATGCGTACCTCGCTGTAACCGTCGCCGGGACTAACGGCGTGATCGCGAGTAACTTCCCGACCACTGCCAACGCGTTCGAACCGCAATACCGCCTCTCCGCCACGGATTCGGCCATCGTGAAGCTGAGCCCGGCGGGGAACTCGCTGCTCTACTCAACATTTTTTGAAGCTGATGTCGGCGGCCAAGGGCCCAACATCGTCCGCTCGATTGCGGCTGACGATGCCGGCAACGTGTTCGTCACTGGCGCTTCAGGACGAACCGATTTTCCCGTGACGCCCGAACGCTTATCAGGCGACGGTGAGCAACCTGAACGATGCCGCGGCGGTGGTGGCGCGGATCAACACTCTGGCATCCGGGCGGGCTTCGCTCGCGTATGCCAGTTATTTTGTGGCGACTCCGGGGGTATGGGGGTGGGCAATTGCAACCGATGGAGCATTGAATGCCTATGTTGCCGGCCAAGCGCGAGCCGGGACGATTCCGACGCGGAACGCTTTCCAGAACGGAAGCGGCGGCGATTACGATGTCTTTGTCGCAAAATTCAATACCGGTGCGGTTTCCGGCGACGGATCGCTCGTCTATGCCAGCTATCTCGGTGGCAGCGGCAGCGAAGCGCCAGCCGGTATCGCGGCCGACAGCGCCGGAAATGCATATGTAGGCGGCTATACTACCTCAACTGACTTTCCAGTCACGTCGAATGCATATCAGCAGACCTTGGTCGGAGGCGGAAACTGCTTCATCGCCAAGATCATTCCCACGGGTTCAGCGCTGGCCTGGTCGACATATCTTGGGAGCGGGAACAGCTACCCGGCCGGAATCGATATCGATGGATCCGGCAATGTTTATATCGCAGGCAGGGGAACGGTGCCGCAACTGGACCCTCTTCCGCAGGCGGTCAGCACGTCGGGACAGTTCGTTACGACGATATCGAACGCCGGTTCGAGCCTCATCTTCTCATCAGCCTTCCTGGCCGGGGCTTCCATCGCCGGAATAGCTGTCCATCCGAACGGCGACCTTTTTGTTACTGGGCTTGCGACAGCAGCGTTTTCCGCAACTGCGGGCGCGTTTCAGAAAAGCGGGCCCAGCGGGTTTAACGATATCGCGTTCGCTGTGCGAATCGGATTCGGGAACAAGATCGGCGGACTGACTTTATCATCTATTTCGCCGGTGGAAGGAGGTGTGCGCGACATCGTGGTGTCCACGCTGACTGGGACGGGCTTCGTGGCCGGGGCAAGCGTAAATTTGACCAAGCAGGGCTCACCCAGTATTCCCGGGAGTGCGGTGACCGTGCAAGCCGGAGGGACATCGCTCGCGGCGACATTTGACCTTAACGGATCGGCCTTGGGCACATACGACGTCACGATCACCAACCCGGACGGCACATCGGCTACGCTCGGCAGCGCGTTCACCGTCGTGATGTCCGTCATCGAATTGACCACTACCACTGGCGCCCAGGGGAACGTCTCCACAGTCATCCAGGGAGTGACGCTCCCTCCGGGCGCAACGGTCGCACTAATAATGAACGGGCAGCCGGCAATAATGCCCTCGTCGACAAAAACGTATTCACAGGAATTCGCCGCCAGCTTCGATTTACACACTGCTCCTTTGGGAATCTATGACGTTGTAATCACCAATCCGGACGGATCGACTGAAGTGCTGGCCGGCGGATTCTCCGTTGTCAGCGGCGGCGGCCCTAACCTCTATGTCGACGTTATCGGACGCGCCGGTATTCGCGGCGGCCAACCCCAAACCTATCTGATCTTCTATGGGAACAGCGGAAACGTCGACGCGTCCGGCGTGCCCATCAACATCATGATTCCGGATTATCTGCAATATTCGCTGCCCGGTGGATTGACTCCCCTACCGAATGTACCCCCCCAAGGCACCATCGACTACAGCACAATTCCGATCGATTCGGCCAGCGGCGGAGTGAGGACAATCCCGCTGTATCTGCCCTATATCCCCGCGGGCAGTTCCGGCGCTATCGAGATTCAGGTCACGCTCCCCGACGATCCCAAATACGCACACATCAATTTCGTCATCGAAGCGGATATTAGCAATCCCTTTTTTGGTTCGCCAATGAATCCTTCGGCTGAAGATTGCATTACAAAGGCGGTGCTGGCGGGCATCGCCGGCGCGGGCATCGTGCCTTTCCCGCCATTCCAGGTTGCGGCTGACGCGGTCTTGTCCATCTTCGGGAATCTTGCCAGCGGCTTTGGAGGTGTCGGGAACATTCCACCCCAGCCGGTCAGCAGCGCACAAACAGCGCTCTCCGTAATCGGACTGGTTGCGGGCATAGTGGGTCTTGCATTCCCGCCCGTGGCATTGATTTCCTCGGGCGCTAACGCGATCAACTTCATCCTGTATTTGGGTCCGGCGATTCAGAGCTGCAATCAAGTTTATCAACCGATCGGGAAAATTCAGAAGGCCATCAACGCCATCGTCTCGCATGATCCCAACGAAAAGGCCGGCGCGGTGGGGGCAGGCGATAAGCAGTTCATTTCCGGATCAGTGCCGCTACGCTACTCAGTTATGTTCGAGAATGACGCCGGCGCGTCGGGTTCGGCCCAGACCATCGTCGTCAGCGACCAACTGGACCCTGCCAAGGTCAACCTCTCCACCTTTTCTTTCGGACCGGTGGTGCTTGGCACGTTGTTCTTCAATCCCCCTCCTCTCGAAAAGGCACTGTCTGCGGACATCGATCTCCGTCCGGCCAACAATCTCATCGCTCACGTGAACGGGAACCTGAACCAAACCACCGGCCTGGTCACGTGGACTTTTACCTCAATCGACCCGTCCACCGGCAAGCAGACTACGGATCCGTTTGCAGGCCTTCTTCCTCCGGATGTCCATCCTCCGCAAGGCGAAGGTTCGGTCACATTCACCGTCAATTCTTCGGCGGGCTTGCTTACCGGTACGCAGATCTCAAATCAGGCGAGCGTGGTGTTTGACGCCAATGCGCCTATAGCGACAGCCGCCTGGACCAACACCGTCGATGTTACGCCGCCAGTAAGCCATGTGCAGCCGTTGCCGCCTACGGAGGACAGCGCGTCGTTTCAGGTTTCCTGGTCCGGTTCGGATGCCGGAAGCGGCATCGCGAGCTATACGATTTATGTTTCCGTGAACGGTGGACCTTTTGCCGTGTGGCTCTCAAACACCGCGGCTGTCTCGGCGGCATACTCGGGATTGGCGAATAACGGGTACAGCTTCTACAGCGTTGCGAAGGATAGCGCCGGGAATCTGGAGGCGGCTAAGTCCGCGGCGGAAGCGACGACTCAGATCGTGCTCAGCGTGCCGCAAGCCGCACCGGCGATATCCCCCAATGGGGTGGTCAACGCCGGAAGCTTCATCGCAGGACCGGTTGCGCCCGGGGAATTAATCTCCATCTTCGGCCAGAACCTGGGGCCTCAGACACTCGCGGGCGCGGTCGCGAATTCGTCCGGCGGAATTGATTCGAGTCTCGCCGGAGTGAGCGTCACCATTGGCAATCTCCCTGCCGTGGTGCTCGCCGCGAGCAGCAATCAGGTCAATGTGGTAACGCCCTTCGAGATTGTGGGCAACACGTCGGTTCCGGTCCAGTTAACGCACAACGGCATGATATCGAATACGGTCACTGTGTCTGTCGCGGCAACCAATGCCGGAATCTTTACCACGAATTTCGGGTCCGGACCAGCGGCCGCCTTGAATCAGGATGGCAGCATCAATAGCGACGGTAATCCGGCACACGCGGGTTCAATTGTGAGTCTCTATTGGACGGGCGGCGGCGCGACCAATCCGCCCAGCGCCGACGGGCTGCTCTCGGTGACGCCTTATCCGTTGTTACCCACGGCGCCGAGTGTGACGATCGGAGGAGTGCCCGCGGCGGTCAGCTATGCGGGCGCCGCTCCGGGCCTTGTTTCCGGTGTTTTGCAGCTCAATGCGCAGATTGATCCTTCGGTACCGTCCGGAAGCGCCGCGGTATCGATCCGAACCGCGGATGGGCTGAGCCAGTCAGGAGTCACCATCGCAGTCCGCCAATAAGTCAGACTCTGAAACCAACCAGGGATGCGATACATTGGTCGATAGAATCTATGCCAATTCCCAGGCGCAGTTTCGCCTCGCTGGCGGCGACTGCATTGTCCGCCGCGCGCGTCTATGGCGTAAACGACCGTATCCGCATTGGTTTGATCGGATGCGGGGGACGCGGCAAGCAGGACTGGACCACGCTGCTTAAGGACAAAGACGCTCAGGCCGTCGTAGTGTGCCATCTGTTTGAACCGTTTCGTGGGGAGGTATCGCAGATGGCCGGCGGCATCGAGCAGGCGACGGACTTCCGTCGCGTGCTGGACCGCAAGGACATGACTGGTCATCACCGCTGTACCGCCGCGCGCAGACACGCCCGCGTGGTGCAGACAGGATCGCAACAGCCGCTCGGTATCGCACTATGCAATTGGGGAGGTTCATGAGATCCGCGCGGGTTATATGCGCAATGCCGCGGGCGGATTCAAGCCCACTCAGATGGCGGTAGGTCCAGCGGCAGGTTTCGATTGGAATATGTGGCTCGGACCCGTGCCGCAACGAGCTAGCGCGCGATGCGAGATGGTGCGCGCCCCAGTTGGTTATCTGCCCGCCCGAATAATCCCAGAACCATCGAGAAACGGGTCCTCAGCATCACTCGCGGTGGGTTCACGACTACGTCCGAGACGATCAAAGGGCAGCGTGCCCTCGATTGAAGAGCCGGAAGCGTCCGAATGCCGATGTCGAAGAAGGACACCGGTCCGCGGTGATGTGCCGGCTGAATCGCACGGTTCAGCGGGATGCCGCGAGGCAGGAGGTTACGGGAGATGCGGAAGCGGCGGGGATGATGGCGCTGGCAAGCACGGCTTCGTGAAGCCGGCCGCAGTGCTGCCGGCGCGGGCGGCTTTTCAGTACTCCAATTTTCGCTACTTCATGGCGGCGCGGTCTCTGATCACCGCCGCGTCGGAGATGCAGGCGGTCGCGGTGGCGTGGCAGGTCTTCGGACTCACTCATCGTCCGCTCGATCTCGGGCTGGTGGGACTCGCGCAGTTTCTTCCGGGCGTGCTGCTGTTCCTTCCAGCGGGACATACAGCCGATCACGTGCCGCGAAAGCGAATCATCCAGTGCTGCTATGGTGCGTTCTCCATCTGCTCCCTGCTGCTACTCACGTTTACGCTGCGCGGATTGACAGCCGTCTGGCCGGTTTACGTAGCGCTGCTTTGGAATGGGACCGTGAGGGCGTTCAACGGACCCGCTGCGCAGTCGTTCCTGCCGCTCATTGTGCCCGAGGAGCACTTTCAAAATGCGGTCGCCTGGGCGTCTTCGATCTTCCAGATGTCGACGATTTTGGGACCCATGATCGGCGGACTGTTGTATGGGTGGACGGGCAGTCCGGTGCCGGTCTACGTTGCCGCCATGACGACGTACCTTGTCGCGCTCGTGTTAGTCTCACGCCTTCGCTTGCCAGTTAAGCTAAGGCTACGGCCACCTGTGTCGCTCGATACGGTGCTTGAAGGACTGCGGTTCATCTTCCGCACCAGGCTGATCCTTGGGGCGATGTCTCTCGATTTATTCGCGGTGCTGCTGGGCGGCGCAGTGGCGCTGCTGCCGGTCTACGCGCGGGACATTTTGCACGCCGGCGCTCAGGGGCTTGGGATACTGCGCGCATCGACTGGAGTCGGAGCGCTGCTCATGGCGGTCGCGGTGGCGCACTGGCCACCCAAGGAGCACGCCGGAAAGGCGATGTTGGTGGGCGTGCTCGGGTTCGGGATTGGGACGCTGATCTTCGGAGTGTCACGTAATCTGGCGGTTTCAGTGGCAGCCCTCGCCATGTGCGGGGCCTGCGATATGGTCAGCGTGATCGTGCGTCACACGCTGATTCAGATGGGTACGCCCGACGAAATGCGCGGGCGCGTGAGCGCGGTCAATACGGTGTTTATCGGCGCATCGAATGAGGTGGGACAGTTTGAGTCTGGGATAACGGCACAATGGTTCGGGACGGTGCCCGCGGTGCTGCTCGGCGGAGTGGGGACGATTGCGATTGTGGCCCTGTGGTGGCGCGTGTTTCCGGAGTTGCGGCGGTTTGGTCTGCGAAAAAGATAAAAAGATCGCTCTCGAATGAGCTTAGTTTAAACTTTCAGCTTGGCGGCTTCGTAGCGGGCTTCGGCGCGTTGCGCATTGAGGAAGGCGATCGCTGGATCCGATGCGATGCCCGCATCCTCCAGCAGCTTTGTCGCCTCTCGTACCGCTTCCTCCGCCTTCCTCAGATCAATGTCTTCCTTCCGCTCCGCGCCATCGGCCAGAACGCGCACGCGATCCGGCTGAACCTCGACAAAGCCTCCATAGACGGCCAGCACCTTCGTTTCGGTCGTTGTCTTGTAGGTCAGGACTCCTGGCTTGAGCTCAGAGAGTAGAGACGCATGCCCCGCGAAAACGCCAATAAACCCGTCGCGGCATGGGATCTGAGCCTCCAGCACGTCCATTTCGACCAGTTGCCGCTCCGGGGTTGCGAGCTCGAGGCGAAACTTTCCTTGATCCGCCATTATCAGCCCTTGCCCTGAAGTTGTTTGGCCTTTTCAATTACGTCTTCGAGTGTGCCCTGCAGATAGAACGCCTGCTCGGGAAGTTCGTCGTGTTTGCCGTCGGCTATTTCCTTGAAGGCCCGGATGGTATCGGCGAGTTTCACGTACTTGCCCTTGAGGCCGGTGAATTGTTCCGCCACATGGAACGGCTGCGAGAGGAATCGTTGAATCTTCCGCGCGCGGGCAACAATCAGTTTGTCGTCGTCGGACAGTTCGTCGATTCCGAGAATCGCGATGATATCCTGCAGGTCTTTATAGCGCTGCAGAATTCCTTTCACCTGCTGGGCGCAATCGTAGTGCTCCTGGCCGATGATGCGCGGATCGAGAATGCGCGAGGTTGAAGCCAGCGGATCGACGGCCGGATAGATACCGAGTTCCGCGATGGCGCGCGAGAGGTTGGTCGTAGCGTCGAGGTGCGCGAATGCAGTGGCAGGCGCCGGATCGGTGTAGTCGTCCGCGGGCACGTAGATCGCCTGCACGGAAGTGATGGAGCCATTCTTGGTGGAAGTGATCCGCTCCTGGAGATCGCCCATTTCGGTGGCGAGGTTCGGCTGGTATCCCACGGCCGAAGGCATCCGGCCAAGCAGCGCCGATACCTCCGAACCCGCTTGCGTAAAACGGAAGATGTTGTCGATGAAGAGCAGCACGTCCTGCTTTTCTTCGTCGCGGAAGTATTCGGCTACGGTGAGACCGGTTAAGCCCACGCGCAGACGCGCTCCGGGCGGTTCGGTCATCTGACCGTAAACCAGTGCGCACTTGCTCTTGGTGTAATCGTGCGGGTCAACCACGCCGCCTTCCTGCATTTCGAGCCACAGGTCGTTCCCCTCGCGCGTGCGCTCACCGACGCCGGCGAACACCGACACACCGCCGTGCTTCATGGCGATGTTGTTGATCAGTTCCATGATGATGACGGTTTTGCCGACGCCCGCGCCGCCGAACAGCCCAATCTTGCCGCCGCGCAGATACGGCTCGAGGAGATCGATAACCTTGATCCCGGTCTCGAACATTTCGAGCCGCGTCGATTGATCTTCAAACGACGGAGCGGCGCGATGGATCGGGAGGAACACCTTCGCATCGATCGGCCCCATGTTGTCCACCGGCGCGCCGATGACGTTCATCACGCGGCCCAACGTTTGCCTGCCGACCGGAACGGTGATGGGCACGCCGAGGCTGATCGCTTTCATCCCGCGGACCATGCCCTCGGTCGGTTCCATGGCGATGGTGCGCACACGGCCTTCCCCAATATGCTGCGCCACCTCGCAGATAACATTTATCGGAGTGGGGACATCGAAACCCTCGCTGATTATGCGAATGGCGGTGAAGATTTCGGGTATCTGGCCTTCCGGGAATTCGCAATCGACGGCCGGCCCGGTGATCTGGACCACTTTGCCTACAACGTTTGTGGGTGCTGCTACTGTTGCCATATTTTCTTTTCGCATCCGGTGCTACTCAGCGGCCGCTGCGCCGCTGACCACCTCGATAATTTCCTTTGTGATCGCCGCCTGACGGATGCGATTCATATTCAATGTCAAGGTTTCGATCACGTCCTTCGCGTTATTCGACGCGGCATCCATGGCCGTCATACGCGCCGCATGCTCCGCGGCCGTGGTCTCCAGCATGGACCGGTAAATCTCCACTTCGATGAAGCGGGGCAGCAGGTGCTCCAGCATTCTGAGCGGCGGCTGCTCGAAAATGGTGTCGTGTTCGAGCGGCTTCTCGGGAAGCTTCACGGGCAGAAGCCTTTTTACCGACAGCCGCTGCAGGATGACGCTCTTGAATTCATTGTTCAACAGGTAGACCGCATCGATCTCCCCTCTCATGAAGCGATCGACGGTTGCACTGGCGATTTCGGCGGCATCCGCGTAGGCCGCCTTATTGAGAACGTTCACGTGCTCGGAGAGAATCTTCGCGCTGCGCCTGCGATAGAAGTCGCGACCCTTGCGTCCGAGCAGCACCAGGTTCATCTCGGCATCGGGATGCTCCGCGTAAAATCGCATCGATGCCTTTATCAGATTTGAGTTAAACGCCCCGGCAAGGCCTTTGTCGCTCGTGAAGAACAGCAGTTCGATGCGCTTTTCTTCCCGTTGCGCGAGCAGGGGATTGTTGCCGACGTCCGGATCGCTCTGCGCGGCTGCCGCAAGATCGGCAAGAACGTCGTCGAGCAGCGTGGCATACGGCCGGGCCGCTATCACTTTCTCCTGCGCGCGCCGCAACTTCGCAGCGGAAACCATTTTCATGGCCCGCGTGATCTGCTGAGTGTTCTTGACGGAGCGGATGCGCCGCCGGATGTCTATCAGACTCGGCATATCGAACTACGCCTTGGCAGCCGCGGCCGGCGCCTTTTCCGCCATGAACCGCTGTTTGAAGTCTTTGATTACCGTATTGAGATCGTTCTTCAGTGGGTCGTCGAGAACTTTCCTTTCTTTGATCGCCGACCAGATCCCCGGCTTCGAATTGTCGATGAAATCGTAGAGACCCATTTCAAAAGCGCGGCAACGCTCGATTGGAACATCGTCGATGAAGCCCTGAGTCCCCGCGTAAATGATCGCGATTTGCTTTTCCACCGGCAGCGGCGCATATTGCGGCTGCTTAAGAATTTCGACCAGATGCTTACCGCGATTCAACTGCGCCTGCGAGGACTTGTCGAGATCCGAGCCGAATTGCGCGAAGGCCGCAAGTTCACGATACTGCGCCAGATCGAGACGCAAGGTGCCGGCGATCGAGCGCATGGCTTTGATCTGCGCGCTGCCTCCCACACGGCTGACCGAAAGACCCACGTTGATGGCGGGCCGCACGTTCGAGTTGAACAGATCGGCTTCGAGATAAATCTGCCCGTCGGTAATCGAGATCACGTTGGTCGGAATGTAGGCCGAAACGTCGCCGGCCTGGGTTTCGATAAAGGGCAGGGAAGTCAGCGAGCCGCCGCCCTTCGCGTCCGATAGTTTGGCCGCGCGTTCGAGTAACCGGCTATGGAGGAAGAACACGTCGCCCGGGAACGCCTCGCGTCCTGGCGGACGGCGCAGGAGCAGCGAAATCTCGCGATAAGCCGCGGCATGTTTCGAAAGGTCGTCGTAGATAGTCAACGCGTGGCCGCCGCTATCGCGGAAGAATTCGCCAATTGCGCATCCTGCGTAGGGCGCCAGATATTGCATGGGGGCGGGATCGGAAGCCGATGCCGACACCACGATCGTGTAATCCATTGCGCCGTAGTCTTCGAGGGTCTTAACCACTTGCGCAACGGTCGAACGCTTCTGCCCGATGGCGACATAGATACAAATCATGTCGCCGCCCTTTTGATTGATGATGGCATCGAGCGCGATCGCGGTTTTACCGGTCTGCCGATCGCCGATGATCAACTCGCGCTGTCCGCGTCCGATGGGAATCATGCCGTCGATGGCTTTGATACCCGTCTGCATAGGCTGCCTCACCGGTTGGCGGTCAACCACGCCCGGCGCGATGCGTTCGATGGGATTAAACTCGTCGCTTGCGATGGGACCTTTGCCGTCGATCGGGCGGCCGAGCGCGTCCACCACGCGGCCGATCAGCGCGTCGCCCACTGGAACCGACATGATGCGTCCGGTCCGGCGCACTTCCTCGCCCTCGACGAATATGAGTGTATTCGCCAAGGAGCACGGCTCCAACCTGATCCTCTTCGAGATTCATGGCGATGCCCGAAACGCCATGCCCGAACTCGATCAATTCGCCCGCCATGACCTTCTCGAGACCATGAATGCGGGCAATGCCATCGCCCACCGACATGACCGTGCCCGTCTCGGAAACATCGATGGCGCGCTCGTAATTCTCAATCTCCTGCCGGAGAATACTGGTAATCTCGTCCGCTCTGATGTGAGCCATAATCTCGCTTAGCTTCCCTTGCCCGGCAGCGCGCCTGGCGGCGCCTCGGCCGCAGTGCCCGGCTGTGATATCCCTCGATCAGCGTCAGCCCTAACGGGCCGCCAATCTCCGCCCGATTGCAGCCAGTTGGCCTCGCACCGAGCCATCGTAAACTTTGGATCCCACGTTCACTATCACGCCTCCCAAAAGATCGGCGATTCGACGTGATAAGTGGGACGAACCTTCTTGCCTGTCATTTCGGATATCTTGCGCACCAACTCATCTTGTTGCTCCGGCCGTAACGGCTGCGCCGACTGGATCTCCGCGCGCGCAAAGCCCAGACGATCGTCGATGATCGCCTCGAACGCCGATGCGACTTGGGTTAACGCGTCGAAGCGCCGGTGATCGCTCAAAACCAGCAGAAAATTTCGCACGATCCGGGATATATCCAGAGTTTCCGCGATCGTGGAGATCACCGCTCGCTTGCGCACCAGAGACACTGCCGGTGAGATCAGAGCGTTGCGGAGATCGTGCGACTCGTCTACAAGCTGGGCAAACGCGCGCAATTGCGCGGCGGCATCGCCCGGCTGAATTCCACGCCGCGATCCACCCATTACCACGTCGGCCAGGGCGTTAGCGTATCGGCTTACTACTGCGGAAGAAGTCATGAATTCGTGATTGTCTTTAATTGTGAGTTAGAGGCTTGGTGGACGAGGCCGCCAGCCCGTTTACAAAAGCCTGTACCAGCGCATCTTCGGTATCGGGATTCATGCGCGCCCGTACTTTGGTTTCGGCGAGTTCCAGCGCCTTTTGGGCCGCGTAACGCTGTAGGGCAACCCGCTCGCCCTTGCCCGCGGTGTCGATTTCAGTTTCGGCGTGTGCGCGCGAATCCGCTCGATTTCACGCTGGTTTCTTCTTTCAACCTCTGTTCCGCGGCGCGGCGCTCGGTCCGCGCGGATTCCCGCATGGAGGCGATCTCCGCGTCGAGGCGCCCAGTTTACTATTGATTGTCGAGATCTTGGCGTCCGATTCCGCCTTGATTTTCTCGGCATCGTCGATTCCTTTGCGGATCTCGCCCGCGCGCGAATTGAAAAAAGGTCCGCCATACTTTGCCGTCATGATAACCAAGCAATCCCACCAGGACGACGAAATTGGCCCATTCCCAGATGATGCTGGGCTCCTTCAGCCCGCCGCTCTTTTTCGGATCGGCTTTATCTTCCTGCGCGAGGGCCGGAGCGGCTGCGAACGGAGCCAGGCCCAACAGTCCGAGGCCCAATATCAGGGCCGCAATCCTCTTCATGCAGCTCTCCCCGGAGATAATGGCATCCGCTATTTTGAATGCCAGCAATATCGCTCTGGGCTGCGAGACTTTCGCTTGGCGACCGCTGCCTTCGCGGCGAGTTGCGGCGGGCCTGATCGAGCGTGCTCGCCGGCAGGCTTTGTGCGCAGCCTCGCTTTCCGCGGCCTGCTGCTCGTGGAGCTTTTTCAGATACTGCTCCTGCTCGGAATAAATTTCTTGCCGCGCCGCTGAAGAGCCGCATCGAACTCAGCGGCTTTGGCGTTCGCACGCGCCAGACTCTCCTCCGCGGCTTTACGAGCACCCTCGGTCGCTTCATAACGCGCCGCCAGCATTTTCCGGAACGGCTTGAAGTACATTACTTTCAGGTAAATAGCACAGCAGGATTACGAGAAAGGAGGTCGGCAGCCCGTAGAGCACTATTCGACCCAGCGCATGTAAAGTTGCATCCATGATTTAGGGAAAACGGCGAAGTGCGATTAACTAAAGAACTTAACATACGTACCGGGGTGATTGCCACCGATAACAGTAACAGCCTGGTCAGCCCTTCAATTCGTCTAAGCGGCCCTGGTGGTTTTGGCGGAAAATCTGCTGGGGTTGAGTAACTCGGCACGGCTGGTGGGGACGCTGGACTTGTTTCTAATGAACTCCTGGGCGAGGTCCAGGTTGCGGCGGCCGGCGATCATGCGGTCGAGATTGCCGGTCGAAAAAACGAACCCCTCGTAGCCATCGCCGGCTGGATTCCAGGGGATGTTCTTGTGTTCGAAATACATGCGAAGCTGGAGGGCGCTGTTGAGCCGCTCGACCTCTTTCTCGCGGCGCGGGGCCTGGATCTGCTGCAAGGTTTTCAGGGTCGATTGGAAGAGACGGTTGAGGCGCTGCTCATAGAGGCTCCAGTTGAGGAGGAATTTACATTCCAGGTCGCCGGTTTCGAGAGCCTGGTCCATGGCGGCGGCTTCGAGATGGCGGAGACGGTTCAATCGCCATTGCGTCTCGGCGAGAGTGTTTACCATCTCGCACTCGGAGGGCTCGACAGGCGCGTATTCCTTCATGAAGCCTTCGCGTAGTGTGTCGAATTCTTTTTGGCTTTCGCCGGAGAGGACGATGGTTTTGGCGAAGAGTCCGTGCTTGAGGGAGTTTTGGGAGGAGCGTTGTTTGCCTTCCTCGGTGCGGGGTCCGGTGGCTAGTGCTGTGGCGGCTGCGTTCATGGTTTCCTTTTCGACGGAGTTAGCGGCGTTTATTTAACGACGTTATTTCCTTTTATTTGACGACGCTTTTTGCGTCTTTAAGTCTCAAGGTAGCAAATGGGATTGCGAAAACGTTCTCGTGTTTTTGGAAGTGGTTGATATTGCGGGGAATATTTCGATGAAGGTGTTGAACTAGAAGGAGACGGTCAAAAGGCGTTGCCAAATCCTCTCGTCCGACCGCTACTCGTCGAATCGACTGTATTTTTACCGCAAGAGGCGGGAAGGCGCTGAGTACGAAGCGGAGAAGGCTGTTGGGGTGGGCTCGGGTGCGTCTTGTGGGGCGAGAAAAGGCTTGGTTGGCCGCCGATGCACCCCGAGTGGCGCCGATGAAAAGTGAAAGACAACGAATTGGGATGACGCAAAAGGCGGTTTTTTGAAATTGGTTGTTGAACGCGGACAGCTAAATGTCGATACACTTCGGGCGCCGCGGCCGCGGGACGTTTGGATTTCGATCACTCGATTACGCGGCTTCTTCGGATGACGTGGGAGTCTTCGAGCAACTTATTCTTGCGTGCGAGGTACCGTTCAACCCTTATCCGGTCCTGCTCAGGGGTGCTGGCCACCCAACTGAGTATGATTTGGGCCGGCTTGGCCTGATTTTCGGGCGGCGCGGGTTCCTGCGCGTCATTGCTTTCCGGGGCTTCCGGTTCTGGGGCTTCCGGTTCTTGCGCTTCTGGAGTTTGCGGAACGAACCCGATTTCCTCCTCAGTGGACTCGGAAGCGGCTTCAGTTTCGGCTGTCATGTACCGTTCTTTCTGTGCTTTGCGAAGCTCGTTGAGCGCGCGGTAGAAGCCGCGGTCGGCGGTGGTCTGGCAGCGTAGCGCGAGCGAGATCTGCTTTGCGTTATCCTGCTCGCCGCTCGACTCAAACTGTTTGCTCAGATTGATGGTCGCGCGCCGGCTTTGCCAGTGGCACGCAGACATGCGAGAGAGCAACAGGTTTTCCATCGTGCCGATGGGGTCGAACTGTTCGATGAGATCGTCGACGAGAGCATTGTATTGCTCGGGGTCTTCGCCCTTGATGAGGAGGGTGGCTGCGAAGAGTCCATGTTTAAGGGCGTTGTCGCGTGCGCGAGCTTTGCCTTCCGGGGTTTTGGGTCCGCAGGACCTTTTCGAGTTAGCGATGTTGGCGGCGATTTGCGCGGCTGTTGCCATGAAAGTGTTGTCCTAAAAAAGAAATCCGGCGCTACAGAAGAGGTCTGTCGCGCCGGTCAACAGTCAGGCTTCCGCCTGCCTGATTTGAGGATAACAATTGGATGGCAAGAAACTTGGGGGTGTTTGGCGCAAGTGATTGATAATGCTGGGAAAGATTTTGATGAAGTGATGAACTGGATGCGGCCAAACGGCTGAAGGCAGGCCTTTGATTCTTTTCCAGTTTGGATTCTAGTGTTTTACGATCGAAAGGGGCACTCCCTTGCGATCATTATTATATCGATTTCGCTTTTTATTTTCTTGGGAGCTGATTATGACCACTGCCCCTGGGATCGCGTTCTGCCATTCTTGATAACGTCCTTTATCTGGTTGACCGGACCCTGGCCGGGCGCTACCCTGAAAGAGTCGCCACCAGCCAAAAAGGACCCCCATGCAGCTCGACATCCACGATCCCGCCTCGGAAGCCCTCATCCAAAAACGACTGGCCAGCGGCGCCTATTCCAGCCCGGAGGAAGTGGTCCGCCGCGCCCTCGAAGTCCTGGACGCCGAGGAAACCTGGACCGACGAAGAGCGCTTGGCGCTGGATACGAAAATCACCCGCGCACTTGAGCAGCTCGACCGCGGCGAAGGTATTCCAGGCGAGGAAGCCCGCGGCCAGTTGCAAAAGCGTAAAGCCGCCTGGCTGGAAGAGCAGACCGCGACCCGCCGATGAAATCGTTCTTCGTTTCCCAGGAAGCCTACGAGGATCTCTGGGGCATCTGGCAATATCTCGCGCAGGAAGCCGGCGTCATGGTCGCCGACCGCATTGAAGAGGATTTGTTCGACGCCTTCGACACGCTGGCGCAGAACCCCGGCATCGGCCACAGCCGCACTGATTTGACCAAAGCCCCTGTATTCTTTTTCTCGGTTCGGCAGTACCTGGTGATCTACCGGAAAAAGGTTCCGCTCGAAATCGCCGCTGTGATCCACGGCAAGCGCAACGCGCGGCGCGTCCTCAAGGAACGCCTATGACCTCCACCGAACTTCTTTCCTATGGCCCCACGGCGATGCCGGCCGAGATTTCCGTTCCAGCTTTTTGGGCGCGAACGGAAAAGGCCGGCGAGCGATCCATTGGCTTCTTCACATCGAATATCCGCAACCCTCATAGGCGTCGCGCCGACTTTCAAGTGGTGGGCAGCGGTGTAACGCATTTTGCGAACAGCATGGCGTGAATGATATCCGCCAGGTCAAGCCGGTTCACGTATCGGCTTACGTAGAACAGGTCTCAAATGAAACGGCCACGTCAAAACCGAAGGCGAAGCAGCACCTGGCGGCAATCCGCATGCTCTTCGACTGGCTGGCAATCGGCCAGGTGATCGAGGTCAACCCCGCGCATGCGGTGCGCGGTCCAAAGCACTAAAGTCAAGAAGGGCAAGACGCCGGTGCTGACCGCCGAGGAAGCGCGGACGCTGCTGGATTCCATCGAGACGGATACGGTTCTGGGCCTTCGCGATCGCGCACTCATTGGCCTCATGGTCTACAGCTTCGCCCGCGTCGGCGCTGAGGTCCAGATGCGGGTGGAGGATGTTTACGTGCAGGGCCGTCGCCATTGGGTACGGCTGCACGAGAAGGGCGGCAAGGAACACGCACTGCCGTGCCACCACAATCTGAAAGAATACTTGCTGGACTATATCGAGCGCGCCGGCATCAAGGACGATCCCAAGGGCCCATTGTTCCGGACAGTCGATGAACTCACCGGAGCTCTCACCGCGAACGCGGTCGATCAAAGCGCCGTGTACTATCTCATCAGGCGCAGAGCGAAGGCTGCCGGC
Organism: Terriglobia bacterium; assembly: GCA_963767545.1. Taxonomy (GTDB): domain Bacteria; phylum Acidobacteriota; class Terriglobia; order Bryobacterales; family Bryobacteraceae; genus CAVVFX01. Next base: position 242,723 of record CAVYEV010000008.1, on the reverse strand, counting down.
ATCGAAACGAAAATCGGGTGCCACACCTTCCGGGCCACCGGCATTACCGCTTACCTGAAAAACGGAGGGCGGTTGGAAGTGGCGCAGCAGATGGCCGGACATGAGAGCTCACGGACGACCGGACTTTATGACCGCCGCGACGATGAAGTTTCGTTAGACGAAGTTGAGCGCATTGCGATTTGAATTGAATTGCTGGCGCTTTCTTTCGGAGCTTACTTCGCACCGTTTGACCTAGGGCCGCAGCGGATTAACGGGCCACAGCTTACCTCCCCGGCAGGCGTTTTTCAGGTTTTAGATATCGGTATGTTGCTCTCCTTTAAGAGGACCACTTAGAATACCATCTGAAACTGCTCAGGCCACTCTTCTGTACCGACCATTCCAAGTTGACGACGATATTCCGCAATGATAGGCCATTTGTCAATGCATCCACGACACCGGGAATAGCCGGCCAAAGTTAGAAGATATAACTGTGACTACATGACGACGCGAGCCGATCCGGGCGTCAAATTGAAGCGCTTGAGAGCTTCAAGGGCCACGATCATACAGCCTCGGCCAGTGGCCTCGGGACGCCCCAGCGATCCGCCAATTTCCATAGGTTTGCCGGTAACCACGGCAGTGCAGGTCTGACGCGAGTGCATGGAATAGGTATCCATAATCCACGCCATGGTCTGCGCATTGGTGTTGACATCTGGCGCGCCGGCACATCGCGCTCGGGCCGAGACCATGAATGCGGGCAATGCCATCGCCCACCGACATCACCAACCCTGTCTCGGGAACGTCGATGGCTTATTTCCGCGAATCTGTCGCGGCAACCTCTTCCGCCGTTATTCCCCGCGCCTCCGGAGCGTAGCGTGTCGCTTTTTCGCTTAACCGATCAATCCGCAGTTCCGCGGGCTCGTCTAAATCGTCGAGTGTGGCGGCCGCCCAGGGCAACTGTTCATCGAAATGCAAGCCGAAAGCAAACTGAAGATTCAGGTATCGGGCAATCTGGCGCTCTGTTGTGAGCTGGTACTCGCGCGCCCGGCCGATGCCATACAAAATCGCGCGGCGGACTCCATTCTGGCCCAGGCGGCCACATATTTCCGGGAAGTGAGTCCACAAATGGCGGAGTAGCCGATCGTCGAACCGGCGCCCGGCGTCGAGCGCGAGTGCTTGCATTTGCTGGCGACGAATGGTCAACATGACGGTTTACAGTTGGCGGTTAGAAGTTGACGGAAACGATAAGGACAGTTGGCTTGTCCGTATACGCGTGGCACAAATCGGTGATCTCCTGGCGGAAGACGTTGAGGACGTCGGCGAGAGTCTTCGGCACTGCGAGCGGCCTGCCCATATCGGCCTGGGCGCACCATAACTGGTTACTGGCCGCCTCCGTCGCATTCTGAATTTGTGTCAGGCGGTCCTGTGAAATCGCCAGCGGCGTAAGCGGAGGGTTGTTCGCCGGATCTCCCTCTACATCCATGTCGAAGAAACGACCCGCCACGGGAAAAGCCAGTCCCGGATTGGGCAACATGAACCGGAGCGGCCCTTGTGCCGGCGCTTGTGCCGCGCCCGCCGCGCCCGCGGGCCTGATCTCCGCTCTGATCAAGCTAGCCAGAGCGGGCGTATTGCTGAGGTAGTGGTGCAACTGCGCGAGCGTCGGCGGCTGGTTGTTCCCTGCTGGATCGGTCGCGAATGTAACCACGATCGACCTGATCAACCCGGCGACGTTCACAACTGAGGTGATCGGCTGATTGACTAAACCGCTGGTGTTGTCCAGCAACTGAATTCGCAGATTCTGGCCTTTGGCATTGGTAACCGTATTGTTGTCGCTGGCGATCACGGCGAGGCGGTCCGCGCCCGGCGCAACGATCTCTGTTTCACAGCGAAAGACGTACGTGGCGCCGGCAGGGGGCTCGCCGAACTCCAGAAACCCCAGCCCCGCCGCGCCGCCGGGATCAACGACTGGCACAACTTGGCCTCTCGCATTCAGCAGATCCAATGAATTCAGCCGGCGGTAATAGGCAGGCGCATCGGTGTTCAGATAACATGCCCAATCGTTCACGGGAACATTCAGGGCGAAGAGAGGTCGTCCGCGGTAGGTTCTCCCGTTGAAGAAAAAGAAATGCGCCAGGTCGTCTGCCGTCCAGGTGGTAAACGTTTTGCGGTTATAGTGTGCAGCCGCGGTGGGAACGGGATCGGCGATCATTGCCGCGTAGAGTTCCCACACGCGCTTCGTGAAAACGTCGGTCGGGCGAGGGGTATAGCGGACAATTACGTTTCCGAGGCCGCCCAACCAGCCACTGATAATCGCGTGATGCCCCCGAATCCAAGTCAGCGCTTCGTTGAATCCCATCAACATGTAGGCGCCGGCTTGCTTACCCACGGTGTGGCGCAGAGCGCCATCATGGCAGAGCAGTACGTTCTTATCGTCTTTGGGATTCAGCTTGTCGAAGTGGTACTCCAGCATGGTCGCTTTCAGATCGCAGGCGCGATGCTTGAAGCAGATTTCCAAATCGATGAGGTGAGGCTCTCTGCGGTGGACAATGACGTTCTCGCGGTGCTGGTCGCCGAAGTTCAGGATCACTCCCAGAGCGGCATACCAGCCCAAGATCCGATAGAAATTGCGCAGCGGAAACAGACCTTGCGGCTGCCCGGGCCCCTCGGTCACGTAATCCCATGACGGCGGGTTGGCCATATCCAGCGGTATCGTAAGATTGGCGGAGTCCGTACACTCCGGCAGATAGGTCAGGAATTCGATGTAGCCGTAGCTGTTGGTGATCGGGACGGGGGGTCCGCCGGCGAGGGAACCGGGATTCCGCGGCAGAATCTGATATACCGGCAGAGCTAACGGCGTACACCCGTTCACCAAAGGCGTTGCGCCAGGCGGACCGGCGATACCTACAATTGCCGGCCGTGCTCCGAAGACCGGCGCGGACGGGCCAACCAATGCGTTCAAACTGTCGTTGATCTGGCAAAACAAGGAATGGGTGTTGAACGGTGCGGCCGCTGCGATAGCGGGCAGACGCGCCATCATTGCATGGCTGTCGCCGGCTATCCGGTAATCCAGCTCGATGTCGCTGGGCTTGTAGACCAGGTTGACCAGCTGGCGACGCTGAATCGAAACCACCTGTTTCTTGAACGGACCGAATCCCACGTTCCTGGTGTTCGAGGCGTGCGCCTTGAAGGTCAGGATCAGAACCTGCTTTCCCTCTTTGTGAAAATCGGCTCCCGTGGTGCGGATCGAAACCAACTTCTTTAAGACCAATCCCGGAAAGAAAAGATTATTGATATCTTCCCAATCGGCCAGCAGCCGCAGGCAAAGCGATTCCAGATTGTTGCGGAAAAAGGTCTGGCGCGGGCGATTCCCGTTTTTACCATGGTGGCTGCTGGAAGAAGGTTGAACGCGGTGACAACTGGCGGCGTGACGGCATAGGAGATTGGCGGCTCGGTCATGACGGCGTTGGCGGTCGCGCGGATCACAGCCTGGATGTTGACGGTCAGGGTGGGATCCACCCCTAACGCGGCGGCCACTGCGGCATCTCCGCTTGCAGTAGCCGGGCTCGTACCTGTCTCCACCGCCGTCCGGGCAGCCGCGGACGATCCATCAATCGCTTGCTCCACCGCGGGTGTTACTCCGGCTGAAATGGCCGCCTGCGACGCAATACCAGAGGCGTGGTAGCGCTTAAACCCGGGGACGGGGTTCATTGCATTCCCATAGATTGCGGCCCGAACCGCCGCATGGGCCGGTTGCCCGAGCAGGGGATTCGCGCCGGCATCGGCCACACGTCCCGCTCTCGCCGCCACCACTGAATGACGGACCCAAATCGCCGCAAACGGGACAATCAGACTCGCAAAGAACCCTACAAGTTTGCGGCGGGGGGCTACGTCGAACGCATTCTTCACAACGTTATAGGCTGGCGATTTCTTTCCCAGCGGACCCGCAAGCGTGGCGCAATTCCCCTGCGCAACGGTAAAGCGCGCATCGGTTCTCCACCCCGTCAGGGCGGTGTCGATCTGGTTTACATAGGGTTCGATCAATTTCAAACAGTCCATCGGCTCGGCTCGCGTCTCGCGATCCGCGGCCGATGCGCCGTCGATATCGCAAACCATGTAGGTTTGGATGGTGATGTTCTTGACGTCTTTGCAACGCTTCTTGAATTCGGCGAGAAACACCGGGTCATCGATCACCGGCATCGATTGCCTCCCGTTACCAAGAGACCCATCAGGAACCCGCCTCTTCCAAAAGACGTTTCCGGGTTTCCGTATCCATTTCTCCGGTTTGTGTCAAACCCACGTCACGCTGGAACTCGAAGATCGCGTCGTGCGTACCTTCGCCCGATGTGCCCCAATCGTCGGTGAACTTATAACCCAGGTGTGTCAAACGGTCCTGCTGCCCTTCCAAGGTCTCGATGGGATCGAGATGCGCGGGATTCAGACGGATGGAGACGTAATCAAATTCCTCCGGGTCTTCCGGGGATGGCGCTAATTCTTCCTGGGCCGGTTTTGCCTTGGGATCTTCCAGCCAGGCGCGCAATTCCACATCGCGCTCCAGCGGGATCAATTGAAAGACCAGCCCGTCCTCGCGGGTGCGCAATTCGCCGTTCGATCCCGGCGGATCGTAGCGTTTCCCTTTGACCCAGAGTTCATAGCGACGATCGCCGTACGGCTTGCCGTTATCATCTTCCAGCACAAGATGAACCAACTGTTTCGGTGGGTAGAGTTTGAACTCGTGCTTTTTGTCGGTCTCGGCGTCGAAGACCTTGGGCTTCAAATCGGGAACCCAAATCTTATCGCCTTGATAGAGAATGTGCGGGTCGCGCTTCTTGTCTACCAAATCCTTATTCTTGGGGTCCTTGGCTACGGCTTCCCAATCTTTGATGCCATACTCCGCGGCGACCCACTGGAAGTCATCATCCGTGTCAGCTACGTGCCAGATATCGCGAGGTTTGTTCATGGGTGTTGGCTGCAAATTGGCGGCTTACGGGCCGTCGTAATTGATCTCTGATTCTTCCGCGGGCGCCGCCACAAAGGGTAATAAAGTTTCGAGAACCTCAGCTCTTTTCGCGACCGGCGGCGGCGTGGGCGGAGTATCCGGCATCCACCACGTGGGTTCGCGGCTGGGAAAAACGATTTGATAGGTCCCTTTCATAAGTCCATCTACGCGCGCGAATCCGCGTTCGTCCAACTCGCCTTTGTCGAGCGACCCATCGGCGTAGAGGATTGCGAAGGGCTCAAAGGGAACGGGTTCGCCGGTGTCGTCTACGAGTTGCAATTCTATCCAGTGATCCGGAATTGGCGGCAGTGTGGCCGGGACAATAGGTGGCGTGGGTTGGGGTGGCGGCGGGGACGGCGGGGGAAATGGCTCCCACCAGGTCCGCTCCCGGCTTGGGAATACGACTTTGCAGAGCCCCGCAATCAGATGCTCGTGGCGGGCCCACCCATTTTCGTCGAGAGTTCCGGCGATCGGATCGCCACCCGGCGGATAGACAGTGTATGGCTCCGCCGCCATCGGTCGTCCGGCGTCATCCACTAAGTGAATCTCGATCCAGTGCGTCGCAGCCAGCGGGCACGGCGCAACCAGCACTCCCGGATCCTGATTTTGGAACGAGCTTGCCACGCTGTCTTGGGCGCTCCGCAACTGCTCGCTCACATTCATTTTCAAGTCCTAAACTGAGACAGTTTACTACGAAAGTGTCATCGGCTCGGGAGCGAAGGCTTCAATGCCAAACCGGTTCTTGGCCATGCAGATCCGGCGGTGGGAAGATCAGATGCGGGACTCAGGCCGCGTCGCCGCACAGTCCCGGCAAAGGAAGGCGCTGTGCGATCATACGACCGCTTCAATATTTTGCAAAGTCGAATAGTCTTGCATCGAAGGCCGACGAGTTTGCGCTTAATAGACCGTGTTTACGCGTAAAGGCCCCGCATTTTGATGGCTGAAGCTACGCGGTCGAGCGCCAGCATGTATGCGGCGATGCGGTTGTTGACCTGGTGTTTCTCCGCGTAGTTCACCACCGCGCCGAAGCTGTTCACCATGATCTCGCGCAGGCGTTCATTGACTAAGTCTTCGTTCCAGAAGAAGCCCTGGCGATCCTGCACCCACTCGAAGTACGACACGGTCACACCGCCGGCATTGGCAAGAATGTCTGGGATTACGAAGATCCTCTTCTCCATCAGGATCTCATCGGCGAGCGAGGTGGTCGGGCCGTTTGCACCTTCGCAAAGAATCCGGCAGCGCAGGCGATCGGCATTGCTGGAGGTAATCACGTTCTCGGTCGCGGCGGGGATAAGCACCTCGCATTCGAGGAACATGGCTTCATGACGGTCCATGTTCTCGCCACCCGGGAAGTCGCGGATTGAGCCGCTGTGGGTGCGGTGTTTCATGAGCGCCTCAATGTCGATCCCGGCTGGGTTGTACACAGCAACGTCATATTCAACAATGGCGATAATTTTAAAGCCCACTTGCTTCATGAGCCGAGCGGCCATGCCGCCGACGTTGCCGAAGCCCTGAATGACGACGCGAGCCGATCCGGGCGTCAAATTGAAGCGCTTGAGAGCTTCAAGGGCCACGATCATACAGCCTCGGCCAGTGGCCTCGGGACGCCCCAGCGATCCGCCAATTTCCATAGGTTTGCCGGTAACCACGGCAGTGCAGGTCTGACGCGAGTGCATGGAATAGGTATCCATAATCCACGCCATGGTCTGCGCATTGGTGTTGACATCGGGCGCGGGCACATCGCGCTCGGGTCCGATGAACTCGATGATTTCGGCGGTGTAGCGGCGAGTGATGCGCTCGAGTTCTGTGTCGGACAGAATGTGCGGGTTGCAGATGACACCGCCTTTAGCGCCGCCGAACGGGATGTTCACGACGGCGCATTTCCAGGTCATCCAGGATGCGAGGGCGCGCACTTCGTCGAGCGTGACGTCAGGGGCAAAGCGAATGCCGCCCTTTCCGGGGCCGCGAGCAATGGAATGCTGGACGCGGTAGCCGGTGAAGACTTCGAGTCTGCCGTCGTCGAGCTGCACGGGTATGTTGACGGTGATCTCGCGGGCTGGCGATTTCAGCACCTTGCACATGCCGTCGTCGAGCTTGAGTCTGGACGCGGCATCGTCGAAGCGGGCGGCGGCGGCGAGCCACGGATTGGTTTCCTGATCTGCGGGGACGGTAACGGGCATCTCGGCTACTATTCTACGAGGAAGGGAGGCAGGAAAAGAAGACGGGAGAGGGAAATAGGAGCTGGGGGAATGCTGCCCAATAACAGATGCTGAGGCTTTGAAGTTTGTCGTTTCAATCCTCACGCTGACTCGCTGGGGCAGTCAGATCAGCGATAGCCGGATGCAGCACGGGGCTATAATTACGTCTTTCCAGGCTGCGATCACAGGAGAACATCCGATCATGAAACTGAAGGCATTTGGAATTGATGCGGCCTTAGCCGCCGTGTTATTGACTGGCTCTGTGGGTTTCGCACAGAATACAACTGCTACCGCGAAACCCGCAAGTTGCCCTGCAGAAGGATTTAGCGGGGGATTCAGCCACGGCTGCCCGCAAAAACAATTTGCCAATCCCGCCGACATCTCGGCCATGATGGCCGCGCTACCGGACAAGCCCTACGCTACGCCTCAGAGCCTGCGCCATGTGCTGGTCCTCGGCCGAGCCGTCGGTTGGGTGCATACTTCGATTCCTCTGGCAGCGAAGATGGTTGAATACCTGGGAGACAAGACCGGCGCCTGGATGACTACCATCACCTACGACGCGGCCGCTATCACGCCTGAAAACCTGAAGCAGTATGACGCCATCTTCCTTGCCAGCACGACCGGCGAATTTCTGGATGACCCGAACGACAAGGCTGCTACAGACCTTCGCCGGCGGGCGCTGCTTGACTTTGTCAAGGGCGGCAAGGGGTTGGCCGGCATCCACGCCGCTACCGACAGCTACCATACCAATCGCCCAACGGTGACCGGCACATGGCCCGAGTTCAACGAAATGATCGGCGGGTTCTTCAAATTCCACTGGACCTACCCAACCTTGATCCCTGTGAAGGTCGACGATCCTCACAGTCCCCTGACTGCCATGTTCCCGCCCCGCGGTTTCGCAATCGTGGACGAGACCTACACGTTTGCGCAAGACTCATTCAGCCGAAAGAGGGTGCATGTTCTCACCAGTATCAATTACGCGAAAATGAGCGCGGAAGACAAAGCCAAAGAGCCGGCAGACACCAGGCGTACTGACGGCGATTACGCGTTGAGCTACATTCAGCGCGTGGGCAATGGCCGAGTTTTCTATGAGACACACGGTCACGATGAGAAGGTGTATTTCTTGCGGCCCTTTGTCGATCACATGTTAGCGGGGATTCAATACGCTCTCGGCGATCTGAAGGCCGATGACAGCCCAAGCGCAAAATAGGGGATGCCATTACTTGAAGAACAGGGCCGATGAAGGCTCGGCACCACAGGACCGAGTGAAACGCCCTTGCGTTCACCGATCCAGTTGGCTGGTTTGTCGCCAAACTGCGGAAGTGCTTGCGCGCGGGGCTACTCCCGATAAGTCAGCCTGTGACCCTTAAGTATTCCCGCGTTCACCGAGCCGACTAACTCGACACAGTTGCCCGGTCCCGGCGGCCAAGCAACAGCCAGATATTCACCTCAGCCGCGCAGAGCTGCAAGAAAGACAGAACCTGGGCTTCAGAACGTTACGCGGGCTCCTAGCTGGATGGTACGCGGACGATTGGATTGCGTCGTGATCGTTCCGAACGCCGAATTTGTTGCGGTAGTATTCGGCGGCCCGAATGTCGGGTGGTTGAGAGCGTTGAATACTTCGAAACGGATCTGAGCCGTGATTCGTTCTGTCGGGCTGAAGTTCTTGATCAGCGAGGGGTCGAACTGATTGATGCCATCCTGCCGCAGGTTCCCGAAAGTGGTGTCGAAGGTCCGGATGTGATACTGCAACTGCTGCGCGGCGACGGTATTGAACCGCGTGGTATCGAATGCGACCGTATTCGTATCGCGATTATTCAGATGCAACGGGCCGCCGTAGTAGATATAGTCGCCTGGTGTAGTGGTGCTGCCGTTCGCGAAAACCAACGGCTGCCCAGTCTGAAATGTGTATACACCGTTGAACATCCAACCGCCCGCGATTGCATTCGCCCAGTTCGAACCCAGATCGAGGCGCTTGCCGTGTCCGAGCGGCAATTCATAAGTGAAGGCCGCCACGAAGCGGTGGGGATGATCATATGAAGAGACGCGCTTCTCCGGGGCAGGATCGGTGTCGTTTAGAAATGAATCGCGCTCAATCAACTTCGAGTAGATGTAATTGCCGATCAAGCTCAGGCCTCTCCCGAATCGCTTGGTGATATGCACATTGAGGCTCTCGAAATAGGAACTGCCGATGGAATCGTTGTCCAGCAGAACACCACTGCTCTCGCTTCCGGTTCCGGTTGGGTATTGCGGATAACGCGAAAGAAGCTGCGCGACCGATGTTGTCGAAGAAGACAACGACCCGCTAGTGATGATACCGAAGAACGGATTCGGCACGCTCGCCGTTAGCGCATTAATGGTAGTCTGGTCGCGAACCGGCGATGTACTCAGATACTGCCGCGGGATGCTGTTCAGTTGCACCGCATAGATAGGCAGATGCACAGAATGGTTCCCAAGATAAACCACTTCAAGTACCGTGCTGGCCCCGAGTTGATGCTGCACGCCGATGTTCCACCGCATCGAGTACGGATTGCTGATGTTTGGGTCGAGAACAGTGAGAGTCTGTCCGGCAAATGTGGCTAGCCCGAGTGCGGAACCGACCGGATGAAGAATCCCGTTGGGAAAAGGATTGCTAAGCGTGGTAGCTGGAGTGAGGTAGTTATTGTTGGTCGGGTTGTAGGCGGTGGTCTGGCTGAATCCCTCCTGGGTCAAGATTGGATTAGTGGAATACGCGCCATTGATCGCAAGCGAAGCAATGGTAACCGGCGAAACGAAGATGCCGAATCCACCCCGCACGACCGTCTTCCCATTCAGTTTGCCGGGAGTCCACGCAATACCGACTCGCGGGCTGAAGAGATGCGAGGTTGTGTTGTAGATCGCGTTGTTGCCGGGCGACGCAAAGGTAGGTCCGCCGATGACATTGAACGATCCGACCGGAATCTGCGGAATGGGATGTTGGTTGTAGTTGGCAATGGCGGCCGCAGCCAACGGATTCTGGCCGGTGGTATCGAAGCCGTTTAAGGTACGGCCATACTTTTCGTGATAAGGGGTGTCGTGATCGAAGCGCAGACCAAGGTTGATCGTCAGATTCGGCCTTGCACGCCAGTCGTCTTGCACGAATCCGGCGGCGTAGTACTGGTAATAAGAACCGGCGGCGTTGATATCGAAACCGCCGCTTGTAGGTAGGCCAAGAAGGAAAGTGGCGAGATCCTGGCCGGTGACGACCGTGGAGGACGAGTTGCTGGCCTGCCGCACGAAGGTGTTGGCCGAGAACGCAAAATTTCCCGCGGAATTCCCATAATTAGTCGCATTCAGGCGGTACTGGCGCACGTCGACGCCGCTGCGAAGGGTGTGATTTCCTCGGACAGTGGACCATGTTCCATAGAATTGCAGCGATTGCGAAGGCAGCAAACTGGCGCTGTTTTGACCCAGTGTCTGGAAGCCGGAATTCGAGCTGAAAGTGATATAGGGCAGTTGCGGATAAATAGAATTGGCGGCGATATACGAGGGGAGGCCAAGCGTAGATGGATCGAAGCCGGCGGTGGGTGACGGATGCCGTTCATCCATACGCGTGAAGTTCAGGTGCAGATCGAGTATGTTAGTGGCATTGAGGGTAACGACATCGTCGAGCATGGAGCCCCAGTTATCCCTCGTCAGTAGGGATGATGTGGAGTTATTCAGGAAGTAATTATTCTTCACTTGTACATAGTCGGTGCGGCGCACGTCGAAGAATAGCTTATTGCGGTCGCTCATGTTGTAATCGAGCCGACCCATGTAGTTATTGAAGTTGTCCGTAGTGGGAGTTGTGCTGCCGTAGTTATCGAAGCCATCTGCCCGCTGGGCGGGAATATTCGGAAGCGGGAAATAGTTCAACAGCGCCTGCGATACCGGATTCAGCTCGCTCTTGGGGATGATGTTGTTGGGATAGGGCGATCGCATGATCACCGATCCGTTCTGCACCGCTGTGTAGGGGTCGTATAGCTGGTAGTTTGATCCCAGCGCCAATAAAGCGGAGAAGTCCCCCTGCCGTTCCGCCGCTGTGGGGACAGTCAAAAACGTGGTATTTGGCTGGCTATCCTTAAGGGATTCCCAGGCAAAGAAGAAAAACAATTTATCTTTGCCGTTGTAGATTTTCGGGAGAATCACGGGACCGCCGATCGTCGCGCCGTACTGATTGAAATGAGTCACCGGATTCGCCAGACCGTTTTTATTATTAAAGAAGTTATTGGCGGTGAGCGTGTTCGGCTGGTTCAGTTCCTGAAGAGTGCCATGAACCTGGTTGGTACCGCTCTTCATGATCTGGTTCAAAGTTCCGCCACCGGTGTGGCCAAAGCCGGCATCGGTGTCGAAGGCTTTCGCGCGAACCTCGAGAACCGCATCGCGCGGAGGACTGTAGGCAAGCCGCCCGTCCCAGGTCGCATCGGGCGAGCCGTTGATCAGCACCTCGTTTGTTTGCGCGGCCGATCCGCCAACGGTAAATCCGACCGCGCCGCCGGAATCAAACGGATGAATCAGGCCGGGCTGTCCTGTCGCAATGACGCCTATGGAGAGCGCCGACAACGTAATCGGCGTGCCGCCATTGAGTGGTAAGTCTTCCACTTCCTTGGTCGTGATCGCCTCTCCGACCGAGGCATTTTCGGAAATAAGCAGCGGCGTATCGGCGGTGACGTCCACGGTTTGAGTGGTGTCGCCGACCTCCAGCGTGAGGTCGATTACCGGCCGTTCGCCCGCGCCAAGATGGATTCCCCGGCGAGTGTAATCTTTAAAACCGGTCTTCGAAACATTGATATCGTAATCTCCGGGCAAGAGAGCCGTAGCGGTATAGGCGCCGCTATCATTTGTGACCAACTGAACCCTACTGTTGGTATGCGTCTCAGTAACCGTAACTTTGGCGCCAGGAACTGGCGACTTTGTGGCATCGGTAACCGCTCCGGAAATTGTGCCGCGGTATTCCTGTGCGGTAACGATGGGTGTGAAAAAGAACGGAATGATGATGAAGGCTGCAATGAATGCTTTGCGCATGGCCCGAATTTACTCCCTACTATGCACAGTATTTCACTGCAAATGCTGCTCTGCCAATATGCACATGAACGAAAGCTCACCAGCGCCGGATCAGTAAGAACTATGTAACGGACGTTTTTTTTCGAGCACTACCTGTTCGAAAGCTGGGAGGCTTTGCACATCATTCAGAAGATACTGGCGTCAGCCACGCGGTAACAATGGGTTCATCACTGCCGATCGATATCAAGCTTCCGTGAAACGCTCCGACAGATCACACACATATCTCGCAATCACCAGATCCTCATTGGTTGGCTGAACGATAACGCGGGGGTTGAGATATTCGAGGCCCTCGCAGATTTTCTTGCGCACCAGGGCTGAATGTTCGCCGATACCGGCGGTGAACACGAGTGTGTCGAGTCCGCCGAGAACGGCCGCCAGCGCACCGATGTGCTTGCGGGCGATGTAGCAGTACATCTCGATGGCCAGTACGGCGCGTGGATTGTCCTTCGCCTCTTCGAGCTTGCGCATGTCAGGGGTGAAGCCGGAGACAGCGAGCAAGCCGGATTGCTTGTTTACCAGATCGTCGAATTGGTCCGTGGACATTCTGGTGAGACGTTCGATGTGGACGAAGATGCCGGGATCGAGGTCGCCCGTGCGTGTCCCCATCATGATTCCGCCGGCGGGAGTAAGCCCCATGGTGGTGTCGACGGGTTGACCGTCGCGGAGCGCGACCATGCTGGCGCCGTTGCCGAGATGCGCGATGATTGTGCGGGGCCCAAGCTGCGCGCCGATCTCACTCACGATGTACTCGTAGGAGAGACCGTGGAAGCCATAGCGGCGCACTCCTCGCTGCCACCATTCCTCGGGAAGCGGGAAGCGCTTGGCGAGCTCCGGCAGGCGCGAATGGAACGCGGTATCGAAGCAGAGGACCTGCGGTACGTCAGGATAACGCGCGCCGATGGCGTCAATTGCCGCCAACTCTTGCGGCAGGTGAAGCGGCGCAAAGTGAATCACGTTGTCGAGGTCTTTGCGAACTTCGGGCGTCAACACTACGGGATCGGAATAGCGGGGTCCTCCGTGAACGATGCGGTGGCCGATGGCTTGCGGCGCAGGAACGCCTTTCCCAGAGTAATCGGCGAAGAGGGCATCCGTATCGGTGCCCTCGATCGCTCCATTGAACAGCATGCGCGGGTTACGGTGATCCGCGCAGTCGAAGACCGAGTACTTGATGGTGGAAGAGCCGACATTCACGCAAAGGACTATCACGCGGGCCACTTCCAGTTGCGGACTTCGGGCATGTCTTCGCCATTTTCTCGAATGTAGCGATGATGCTCCTGGAGCTTGCGATCGAACTCCTCGATGGCCGCCGCGCCTTCGTCTTTGAAGTCGGGCAAGCGGCGGATCGCATCGCTCGCGAGGGTATAGCGGTCCATGTTATTGAGGACCACCATATCGAAGGGAGTCGTGGTGGTGCCTTCTTCTTTATAGCCGCGGACGTGCATGTTGTCGTGATTGTGCCGGCGGTAACAAAGGCGATGAATCAGCCACGGATAGCCGTGGTAGGCGAAGATGGTGGGCTTATCGAAGGTGAATAGCGCGTCGAACTGATCGTCGGTGAGGCCGTGAGGATGCTCGCTATGTGGCTGCAACGTCATTAAATCGACGACATTGACGACGCGAATGCGGAGGCGCGGAATATGTTGCCGCAGCAGCGAGGTCGCAGCGAGAATCTCGAGCGTGGCGACATCGCCGGCGCACGCCATCACGAGATCGGGCTCGCCTTCATGGCTCGCCCATTTCCAGATTCCAAGACCGGCGGTGCAATGGGCGACAGCCGCGTCCATGTCGAGCCATTGCAGTTCGGGCTGCTTGCCCGCTGAGATCACGTTGACATAGTCGCGGCTGCGCAAGCAGTGATCGGTAACGGAGAGCAGCGTGTTGGCGTCGGGCGCAAGGTATACGCGTACGATGTTCGGCTTCTTGTTGACCATATGGTCGATGAAGCCCGGGTCCTGGTGGCTAAAACCGTTGTGGTCCTGACGCCAGACATGAGAGGTGAGCAGGTAATTGAGCGATGCGATGGGTTGGCGCCACGACACTTTCTGGCTGGTTTCGAGCCATTTCGCATGTTGGTTAAACATGGATGTGACGATGTGGATGAAGGCTTCATAAGAAGAGAAGAAGCCGTGGCGGCCGGTTAGAAGGTAACCTTCGAGCCACCCTTCGCAACAATGCTCCGAAAGGATCTCCATGACGCGGCCATCGGGCGCGACGTGATCGTCAGTGGGCAGGATTTCAGCGGTCGATTCGCGATTCGTCACTTCGAAGACCGCGTCGAGCCGGTTGGACGAGGTCTCGTCCGGTCCCATGATACGGAAATTCTGCCCGTTGTTCTTCATAATGTCGCGCAGGAACTTGCCAAGCACACGAGTAGATTCGCCGTAGGTTATACCGGGAGCTTTCACTTCGACAGCGTAATCGCGAAAGTTTGGCAGGACTAGATCCTTGAGCAAGAGTCCGCCGTTGGCATGCGGGTTCATGCCCATGCGGCGCGTTCCTTTGGGCGCGAGTGCCGCGAGTTCGGGTTTCAGTTTGCCCGATTCATCGAAGAGATCCGCGGGGTTGTAGCTCTTCATCCAATCTTCGAGGATGCGGAGATGCTCGGGGTTTTTGGCGACATCGTCAACCGGAACCTGGTGCGCGCGGAACGTACCTTCGACCTGTTTGCCATCGACGACCTTCGGGCCGGTCCAGCCTTTCGGTGACCGCAGGACGATCATGGGCCACATCGGGCGTTTTTTGAAGCCGTGACTGCGCGCGTCGTGTTGTATGGATTCGATCTCGCCCGCGACGCTGTCGAGGGTCGCGGCCATGAGTTGGTGCATGGTCTCCGGGTCGTCGCCTTCGACGTAGTAAACGTGATAGCCGTAGCCTTCGAGGAGTTCGTTGAGTTCGTCGTGCGGAAGGCGCGCGAGCACGGTGGGGCCGGCGATCTTATAGCCGTTCAGGTGCAGGATCGGAAGTACCGCGCCATCGCGGACAGGGTTGAGGAACTTGTTGGAATGCCAGCTCGCGGCAAGGGGACCGGTCTCGGATTCACCATCGCCGACGACGCAGCAGGCCAGGAGATCGGGAGTATCGAAGACCGCGCCATAGGCATGGAGAAGCGAATAGCCGAGTTCTCCGCCTTCGTGAATGGAGCCGGGAGTTTCCGGCGCGCAGTGGCTGGGGATTCCGCCGGGCCAGGAGAATTGCTTGAATAGGCGCTGCATTCCTGCCGCGTCCTCAGTGATGTTGGGGAAGAGTTCGGTGTAGGAGCCTTCGAGGTAAGTGTTGGCGACAATGCCGGGTCCACCGTGCCCGGGGCCGGTTACATAGATGACGTTGAGGTCGAGGTTGCGGATCAGCCGGTTCATGTGGACGTAAATAAAGTTGAGTCCGGGAGTTGTGCCCCAGTGTCCGAGGAGACGGGGCTTGGTATGCTCGGGCTTTAGCGGTTCACGGAGTAAAGGGTTATCGCGAAGATAGATTTGTCCTACGGAAAGATAGTTGGCTGCAAGCCAGTAACGATTGATATTCGAAAGCTCTTCGGCGGAAAGCGGCATTGATCCTCCAAGGTTTCAGTTTAGGGTACATACGTTGCGGACAGGTTACGAATTCGTGGCGCAGAGTACAGGTTTTGTGAGCCGCGTTTCAATTGGGCTCGCATCAACACGGTGGGTAGATTTTGAGGATCGGGCAGCGGACAATTTCGTAACGTGGAGGCGCTTTCGTCTTTTCTCATCGCGCCAAAGGTCGGTGAGTTGTCGTTGAGCCCTGTCGGTAGTGGTCGGGCTGTTGAGGTTTGCGCTGGTGCGTCCGGTCTCGCGGATGATGGGCGATGTGAATTGAGTCCGCGCTATTGGAGAATGTCGTGTGCCACTTCAGGGTGCGGCTTCAAAGTAGATTTCGGCGAATATCAATCGACGCAAACTTTGGCTTCGAGGCCCACATAGCTCGAAGGAATCCAGCGGCTATCTGGGGCCTTGTGAGCGAACTTGCCGCCGTAATCGAAATCGGCCATAAAAGGGGACAGAATTTCAACGATCACTTTGGGCTTGGAAATCGTATCCTGGTCCTCGCCGGTGAAAACGGGTTTACCGCAACAACGGCGAGGTCGGAGTACACGAATTTCGTCGGGCAGACCCGCACGCGGACGCTAGAAATTGCCGACGCGCACGCATGATACGCGGCGAGATATCACCCGACTTCACCCATCATCCATTCCCAAATCGCCTCCATCCGCTACACTTAGCTGAATCGCGCATGCCTCTGTCTGCCGGCGACAAACCTGGCAACCCGGACTCCTGATCGTCTATCATCGCGGCATCGGCCCGGCGAGCCACGGGATCTCCGCCGAACAATAACTGGCAGAAATTCCACGGACCTATCCCGGAAAGGTTGTCATCGGGCAGGATCTGGACGTTTCCTGGATGCAAATCGTGATCCTTGATTTAGTCGCAGCATAACATTGAAGTACACCGCTGTACCTTCCCTTCTCGGACCTTACTTTTGAGAACCGTGTCCTAGACCGAAGGTTCTTTCTGGCGGAGGATTAGGCCACCTGCCAAGGGAGAACGGGTGATCAAAGGCTTGTTCGGCAAGGGCTTGGGAAGGGATATCACCGTGATAGGCCCACGCCAACCCGATGATTCACGGTAATACGGTACCAGTAAATTAATATTTTTCTCGCTTGACAGGCGTCCACGATCACGTCAGACTTGCTACTGAATGCTTGCTTCCAGGATTGTAATTGCTGCTTTTGCCGGGCTATGTTCAATCTCCGCCTTCGCGCAGATTCCCGCTGCCCAGACGAACACAACAAACACAACGAATGGGACGGTTCCGCAGACCGGCGCCACTGGCGCGTCGCCTGGCGCTCCACAAAATACCAACCCACGAAACACGGCCCAGGATACAAGCGTTCCGGACGCGAACCGTGCTAACCCGAAGCAAGGCGACACGACCGACGCGACGGCCAATCAGTCAACCGGCACAAATCCGAAATCGGAGGGGCCGGAAATAGTGGACGATCCGAACGCCACGCCGGAGCAGAAGGCTTCCGCCGAATACTCCGGGCCCGCGGTTCTGAGCCGCGGTATCTCGGCGAGTGAGCCGATGAATCCGAAGAACGTCAAGTTCGTTCCGTATGTCGGTTTGGAATTTATCGTGAATTCCGGACTGACCGGGGTTGCGCTTCAACCCAACGGACAACTGGGCAATAATTTCTCGCCGGGCGCGCAATTGAGTTATGGGATCACCGGAACGAAGCTCCGTAAGAAGGACATGTTCAGCTTAAGCTTCTCGGGCAATATTTACCATTACTCACAAGCGTCGAATTTGGACGGAACCGACGATGAATTGTCGCTTACGTGGAGCCATCGGCTTTCGCGGCACCTTACGTTCGGGCTCAATGTGCAGGCGCAGGAATATAACCGGAACAATCTTCTGATTAGCGGCGCGGATTTCATCAACTCGGGTATTGGCACCACGCTGGTCACGGCGACTCCCGCCACTGAGGTTTTCGATGGCCGTGTCTTCACGCTGATGACGCAGGCGAATGTGACGTACCATGTGAATGCGCGCCTTTCGCTCAACATGACGGGGGCAGGTTTCCTTACGCGGAGGGCTTCGAGCTCTCTTTATGGCAACACCGGCTCGCAGGCGGGTGCTGATCTCGCGTACCGTTTGACCCGACGCGTGACCGTGGGAAGCTACTATTCATTTACTCATTTCGATTTCATAGGAATTTATGGCGGTTCGGATATCAATACTCTGGGCGCTATCTACTCGATTGCTTTCAATCGACGCACCCAACTGAGCGCTCGGGTGGGGGCCTCGCGCCTCGAAACGACGGCCGTCGAGGCGATCAGTCTCGACCCCGTGATTGCAAAGCTACTGGGTACTCAGACGGTACTTTCGGCAAATTACCTGGTTAATTATTTTCCCGACGTTGGTGTGGAGTTTCGCCGTCAGGTCTCGAATTTTGCCGCTAGCGTCGCCTACACCCGCGGAATCACTCCGGGAAACGGGATTATCCTGACTTCCATCCGGCAGAACGTCAGCTTTGGCATTGATTATTTGGGTAGAGGGAAATGGGGTATCAAGCCCACCTTCGGGTATGACGGCCTGGCTGCCTCTGGGGCGTCTTCGCAGAGGTATTCATCTGTTTTTGCTGGTATCAACGTCTCCCGAAAGCTGTACAGGAATTTTGATTGGCATTTCCGGTACGACTATCACTACTACACATTCGACAATACGGGATTCCTTCGCAATAGCAACGTGCTTTCGACAGGTATCCGCTGGAGTCCCAGCGACCTGTTCAGGCTCTGGTAGTCTCGGAAAGTACCCATCCGCCCCTGATTCTTCGAAAGTTTTGTCAATCGCGAGGGTCCTGGAATCGCAAGCCCAAACCACACTGTAAACTGTAGGAATACTAAGGAGATTTGACAAATGTCCGAACTGGAATTCCGCGACGATGAATACGCTTGGTTGGCGTCTCCCCTTAGCGACGATGACGACCTGGATCCATTAGACGAAGACCTCGAAGACGAGGATGAATTGGACGAAGATGAAGAAGACGAGGACGATCTCGACGACGATTTAGACGAGGACGACCTGGACGAGGACGACCTCGATGAAGACGAACTCGACGAGGACGAAGATGATCTCGATGAAGACGATCTCGACGACGAGGATGAAGAAGACGACGACGAAGAGTAGGAGGTGCGGCGCTATGACGTCAGCAACACGTTCATGGGGCCGGTGAGCGCCGCCTTTTCCGGCTCCACGAACCATTCGTCCGAACCGATCGTCTGGAAGACCTGCCCTGCCGATGCAAATTCGCCATTCACGAGACCTTGCCCATCGAGTACGATAAGGATTCTGCTGTTGAGTTTCCGAGGGTGATCCACAGCGGCGCTGTACGTCTTGAAGTAAGGACAATCGACGAGCAGTTGCACGGCGTCGTCTATCTTGCGCGGGATGGATTTTCCCATGTGGCATCCCAAATGAGCGACGGCTTTCGCCTGCTCCAAATGCAATGGCCTGTCGCGCTCATCGCGATTATAGTCATACAGCCGGTAAGTTACGTCCGATTTCTGCTGAATCTCGCATAGCGCGATGCCGCCGCCAATCGCGTGGACGGTTCCCGCGGGAATGAAATAGGTCTCGCCGGGATGAACCTCGATCCAGTTCAGCAAGTCCACGATTTTGCCGCTCTTCGCCGCCGGAATTAACTCATCGGGGTCAAGAGGGCGCTTAAAGCCCACCGCGATGCGGGCTCCGGGATCGGCTCGCAGGATGTGCCACATTTCTGTTTTGCCAAGCGAGTTCTCATGGGTACCCGCATATTCATCGTCCGGATGCACCTGGACGGACAAATCGTCCGAGGTAAAGAGAAATTTGATCAGAAGATTGCCCGCGGGGAACCAGACCTCGCCCGTCAGGATGGAGCCGCGCGATTCGAACCACGGCTCGATGCGCGGCGATCCCCAGGGTTTTTCAAAAAATTGCGGCTCGATACTTCGCGGCGCTATAACGACATTCATGCCTGCTTTCTCGATGAATTGCTGCAGCCGGTCGAGCCCGCGCTCCAGTTCAGCCATCGATGTCGCGTACGAGATGCGGATATGCTGATCGGTGCCGAACGCCTCGCCCGGCACGACCGCCACGAACGCTCTTTGAGCAGCCGATCGGCGAAATCGAGCGTCTGTATTGATCCCGTTTTTGCCCAAGGCGCACGAGATATTCGGATACGCGTAGAAAGCGCCCTCGGGCATGTTGCAGCTTACGCCGGGAATCTGGCGCAGACGCGGCACGACGAAATCGCGGCGCTTGCGATATTCGGCCAGCATCACCGGAACCGAATCCTGCGGCCCGGCAGCGCCTCCACCGCGGCCTTCTGCGCGATCGATGTTGGATTCGACGTGGAGTGGCTCTGCAGTTTTCCCATGCGCTCGCGATCAGCGGCTCCGGCGTCAAGCCGAATCCGATGCGCCAACCCGTCATCGAGTAGGTCTTCGACACCGTACCCGCGACCAGCACCGTGTCCTTCGCGCCCGGCATCGAAGCGATCGAGAAGGGCTGCCCTCATAGAGGAAATGGCAGTAGCATTCGTCCGTCAGCAGATAGATCCCGCGGCGCGACGTCAAGTGGAAGATCTTCTCGAACTCTTCGTCGATCGAGCACGGCGCCGCTGGGATTCGACGGCGAGTTGATGATCACCATCCGGGTTCGGGGCGTGACGTGCTTCTCGATCATCTCCGCCGTGAACTTGAAGCCGTTCTGTTCGTCGGTATCGACGAACACGCACTTGCCGCCCGCGTAGTTCACGATGTCCTTGTAGGTGACCCAATACGGAACGGGAATGATGACCTCGTCGCCGGTTCGACCATGGCTTGCGTGAGATTGAAGAGAACGTGCTTGCCGCCGACCGAGATGATGCACTCGGAGGGCTTATAGTCGGTGCCGAAATCGGCTGTGTGGCGCTCGCAGACGACCTTCTTCAGCTCCGCCGTGCCGCCCGCCGGCGTGTACTTGGTGAAGTTCTGCTCGATCGCGCGGATGGCGGCCTGCTTGATGTTATCGGGGTCGGGAAGTCCGGTTCGCCCGCGCCGAAATCGACGACGTCGACGCCCTCGCGGCGAAGCTTATCGGCGTCGGCCGCAACTTTCATGGTGGAGGAGACGCTGATGCGGGAAATCCGCTCAGCGATTTCGGTTTTCAGTGTGGGTGTCATGATTTCGTTTTCGATGTTTTCCGGTCTGAATCGCGTTTGCGACGGTCTGCAACGGGCGCGGCACCAAGCCGGCGATATCGCCGCCGAACCGGACGACTTCTTTCACCAGCCGCGAGCTGACGAACGAATGCGCCTCGCCCGCCATCAGGAAAACGTTTCGATCTCGGGTCGCAAGCCGCCGGTTCATCAAAGCCATCTGCAATTCGTACTCGTAATCCGATATCGCGCGAATACCGCGCAGGATCACCCGCGCGCCGCGACGGGCGCGCATAATTCACCAGCAGACCGTCGAAGCAGTCAACCTCGACATTCGGGAAGCGGCCAACCACTTCGCGCAACATTTCCATGCGCTCTTCGACGGTGAACAGCGGCTGCTTGGCCTCGTTGTGCAGAACCGCCACGACCAGGTGTTCGAACAGCCGGCGACCCCGCTCGATCAGATCGAGATGGCCATTGGTGATCGGATCGAAAGATCCGGGATAAATTGCAACCGCACGGGCAGGTTCGGAGGCCATCGAAAGAGTGTAATCTCCAATTTTAGCGCGAAGCGCGGCATTGCGCTTTACGCGGGAAGGAAGGCCTTCGGGTGGCGGCCATAACCGAAGATCTCCCGCACGAACCGATCTACAAAAGTTTCGCGTTCACGCGAAACAGAGGAGGGCGCGCTGAAGACGCTTGATGGCTAGCAGATTAGCCGGAAGATCGTCCACGATTTCAACGCAAAGTTTCGAGACGAAGCCCCGTTGACCGCGCCGGAGCCGCGGGATCGGTCAACGCTGGGCGAATTTCGGAAAGCTTTTCCATTCTATATCTTAAACAGGCGAGCTGTTTGGCATTCAACGATGTTTCCACACATTCGCAGAGACACCGGCAAGGACATCCTCTCCTTCGTAAACCTTGGCAGTCTCTTCGTGATGCGACGTGCTAATGCCCTGCAAGCCCGCGTTGCTGAACGATGCACGGTCCGTCGCACCCCAAAAAGCGGTTGCCGTTCGCGGACGCACCCACCGCGCCATGATCCGCAACCTGCGCCAACATCGGACGCCAGACAGTGGCCGCCTCCGGAGGGCCAAACACCCGCAAGCCAGGAATGCGCCCCGTGCCCTCATCCATCTTAAAGCAGGCGTCCAATTTGAACCATTCGGGCTTGGTATCCTCGGCGGCTCCGAAATGCGCTTTCACATAAGCCTGCGAGCCTAGACTAGCCGGCTTTAAAAAAAACGATTTGAGCTGACCGCTTCCCCTCGCGGATTTCAGTTTGTGTTTTTATCAATATTTTCAAAAGTGATTCCCTGAATGAGCTTCTAGAGTCAGCCGCCCAAATATTCAACGTGCGCGTATGTGCCAAGCCGGGGATTATAGGCGAGATACCAGCCGGGATGGTCGGGATCTTCGTAAATTACAATCTGATCGCCAGCCCAATTCCAGTTGGCGACGATGCCGTAGTCATAGGGCGCGACGTCCCAATAAAAGTTGTTGAACCAGAAACGCTCTCTGTTCCCTCCGCCAAGCCGGAATACATGTTGAGGGCCGAAACCGCCGCTGAAGCGTCCGTGCTGCCAGGGGTGATCGAGGTGGAAATGTGGATCATTGCGGCCGCTGTCGTGTCCTACCCATTGATCGTTGCTGGCGTGAACGTGCGGCGCTTCGGGATGTCCTTGCCTGTCGGCGGGAATGCGATTCTGCGCGGCCGGTGCTTGACCTCGCGGGGGCTCGGGTGCTCTCCCAGGCGTTTGCATTCGCGGCGCCTCCGGAGCGCGCGCTGGAGCCTGCGCTGCGGCGGGAGGAGGGCCGTGAGCGGGAACGTGTCCACCGCCCACCTCGGGCCTCGCGCCGCCATGTTGCTCTCGGCCGCGCTCCTGCGCGAAAGCAGCGGCACAAAACAGAATTGTAAGTCCGATTATCTTTTTCACAGTAACTCTCCTGGTGTTTGTCGCCCTCAAAAGACGGAGAAGCACCAGAACAAGTCTAGCAACAGGAGTGCCACGCTGAAGGTCTCGCTGTTTTACTTCTCAAATCCCAGGTGCCACAGTCCATCATGCATCGCAAGCAGAAACCCGATATAGATGCCCGTTGCTCCCTCCGGCACATCCAAAACCACGGAGTAATTCTGCCAGCCAGTGGCGCCCTTTATGGAGCGATCTTTTATCCCGTCATGCAGATTGTCGAACGCGACCAACGACGGAAATCCAGTTCCGATCCTAGTGAGCCTGCTACAGGCTCCCGCGAGTTGTACCGGCAAAGAATTCGATGATCATCTTGTCGATCCTGTTCATCGTCCGCGATGAGTTCCGGCCGGCTATTCCTCGCTTCACCGACACGCACAGACTAACATTCATTTCCTCTCCGCCGGGCCGAAACCGGACATTTCACATACTAACGACACTTGTTCTTTGCCCCTTTGCTAAGCAATTTCCGCTGTGATATAGTTCCGGCGTTATGCCGATGTGTATGCGCCGAGTCTTGTTTTTGCTCGTTTTTCTAGCGATTGCGATGTCGCCATCGCTTCTTGGACAGGCCAACACCGCCAGCATTCGTGGGATCGTCACGGATCCGAGCGGCGCCGTTATTCCCGGCGCGCAAGTCACGCTCATCAATACGGGGACCGGAGTTCAAACCGCAACAAAAGCCAACCCCGCGGGGGAGTATCTGTTCGAGTTCCTCCCGCCGGGAACGTACAAGATCGAGGTCCACTCCGCGGGCTTTAAGACATTCGCTCGCGAAAATGTGACGTTAGATCTGGCGCGCCAACTGCGAATCGACGTGCCTCTGGAACCGGGACAGATAACGGAAACCGTCAATGTGTCGGGGGAAGCTCCGCTAGTCGAGACCGAAAACGGCGGCCTTGGGACCACGGTCCAGAATCAGATGGTCACCGAGTTGCCGCTCTTGAGCCGGAACCCTCAGAGCTTGGTCTTGCTTGGCGCAGGCGTGGCGCAGACCGTGGACGGAAACGTCACAAACGGCGGCCTCATCCGCATCGACCCGTACTACATCGATGGAGCCGACAGTAGCAACCACGTCTGGAGCGGCACGCCGGTTAATCCCAACCCGGATGTGATCAACGAGTTCAGGGCGATGACAAACGCCTATTCGGCGGAATACGGGGAGACGAGTGGCGTGACGATGATCGCGACCACGAAATCCGGAACCAACTCCTTCCATGGATCGGCTTTCGAGTTTCTGCAGAACGACGACTTGAATGCCGGCAATTACTTCACTCACAGCGTGCCTGTGCTCCGGTTCAACCAATTCGGCGGCACGCTTCGGCGGACCCATCAAGAAGAACAAGCTGTTCTTCTTCGTCGACACGCAGTTGACGCGGCAGAAGAACCCGCAGCCGATCACGAACATTACCGTGCCGACGGCAGCCTTCCGGGCCGGGGATTTTTCGAGCCTGCTCGGGGCCAACGTCGGCACCGACGCCCTCGGAGCGACAGATCTAAAATACGAGATTTTCAACCCGTTCACGCAACGCCAGATTACTGCCTCAGGCGGAAGTACGGTGTGGGTGCGCGATCCATTCCCGGGCAATAAGATTCCCTCCAGCATGATCAGTCAAGCGGCATTGAAGGTGCAAGCCTTGTACCCAGCCCCGCTCGTTAACCAAAACTTCAATAACTTCAGCGTAAATGGGGCGGCGTTGTCACAGAACAACGAGTGGGACGCCAAGGTCGATTACGCGATCAAGGATTCGGATCGGCTAATGGTACGCTATTCCGATAAACGCGGATTTTCCCAACAAGCGTCCGCGTTCGGATACGCGGCCGGTGGAGGTCCGGTTCCTGGAACGCTCGGCCCTGGGAACTCTATCGCAGCCCCGGGACACCAGGCTGTCGCCGAACTACATCCACGTATTTAGCGCCACCGCGACAAACGACTTGAACATCGCCTGGCAAAATCAATTTCCCAGGCGCGTGATTCCGGGCTATGGCGACATCAGCAATCTTGACCTTGGCATCCATGGCATGCCGAACGCGGGTCAGAAGCTGGGCACTCCGTACTTTAACTTCTCCAACTTCGAAGCGCTCGGCGCGACCACGGACACAACCTTCCAGGAATGGCAGACGCAGGAAACGCTCACCGACACGTTTTCCTGGAATAAAGGCCGCCACAATATCCGGATTGGGGGCTGGGTCCGCAAACTGTTGACGAACAACCTGCAACCAGGAGCGCTCAACACCGCCTGGACTTTCAGTAACGTTTTCACCAATCAGCCGGGCAACAACAACACTGGCTTCGATTACGCGAGCTTTCTGCTCGGACTGCCGAATGCCCTGACATACAGCATCTACCCGGACTTCTTCCGTACGCGGGCGAATTTATACGCCGTGTTCATTCAAGACGACTTTCACATCAGCCGCAATTTGACCATCAACCTGGGTCTGCGATGGGATGCTCCTAATTACTACAACGAGGAACAGAACCGCAGCGGCGTTTTCGATCTGAATAAAGGCCAATACATTCAGTTTGGAACAAACGGCTTCCGGACCACCCCCTGGGACAATGTCTGGAATAATTTCGATCCCCGATTCGGCATTGCGTACAGCGCGCTCGGAGGAAAGCTGGTTTTGCGCGGAGGCTATGGTATTTTCCTGGCCGGTGTGAGCAGCGCGGGGGCCAACGGATATATGCTGAACGCGCCAATCTTCGCCGACTCAGATCAAGGCCGGTACACTACGACGGACCAGATTCACTGGCTCGCCACACTCGACAATATCCCGTATCAGCCGACCGACCCGACGGGAAGGAATTCGAAAAGCGTAAGCGTGTTTCCGGATCACAACCCCCTGGCCTACATTCAGCAGTACAACATCAATGTGCAGCACGAATTCAAGTCGATTCTCTTCCAGGCAGGCTATGTGGGTACCCGCGGGTCTCACTTGACTTACGGCTCGTACAACGCCAACGCCATACCCGTGGCCGTATCCGCGAAGGCCAGTGGACAGTTCGTCGCGCCCTATGTGCCTTATCCTCAATACCCGCTCGGCGTCACTATCAACTCCTGGATCGGATCTTCCGATTACAATGCGCTCCAGTTGAAAGCGGAGAGGCGCTTTGCCAACGGCCTCGCATTTGTTGTGAATTTTACTCACTCCAAATTCATCGATGTCGGAAACGCCGGCTATCGCGACCCGGTAGGCAACCGTAATCTGGATCGCGGCATATCGCAATACAACGTGCCAAACCGGCTCGTCGCGGGCTACAACTACCAGCTTCCTTTCGGTCCCCGCCGGAAGTGGCTGTCGAAGGGAATCGCCGGCAACATTATCGGTGGCTGGGAATTCAACGGCATCACAACGTATCAGACCGGCATTGCGCTCTCGCCCGGTTTAGCAACCAACAACTGCGTCTGCGGGAACAGCCGCGCTGCCCCGAACGTCGGCGGCGACCCGATGACCGGACCGCAGTCTCTGGCTCAGTGGTTCAACACATCCGTATTTTCCTTTCCCGCACAGTACACGATTGGGAACGCCGGCCGCGGGCTGATTTACGGGCCGCATTTGTTCAGCACGGACGTGAATACGGGGAAACGGTTCGCCCTTCCGTGGCGTGAAGGGATGAACATCGAATTCCGCGCCGAGTTCTTCAACGCATTCAACCACCCGAATTTCGCCGCGCCGGACGTGAATCTGGGCGACGCAAGTTTTGGGAAAGTCACCGCGTATTCGTCGTTCGTCAGTCCACGCAAAGGGCAGCTAGCATTAAAGCTTTACTTCTAAGGAGCACGCGCAAGACAGAGCCTCGGTGGCGGGGCAATCGGAGTCCCTCATTCTTATTGAGGGCGGCCAACCGGTTCTTCGCGGTTTTCAGGAACGCGCACAAGACGGACTCGCTCCGCCTGGCGATTTGCGGTTCCGATCTGCGTTTTTACACTCGCTCTTCGAGCCGGCGATTTTGCCGGAGCGGCACAGTGCGGTAAATGCCACATCGGCGAATTCGAAAAGCAGTCACGCAGTAATCACGCGAAGGCGCTTTCGCCGATCGCGCAAAGCCCGATCGCGACGAAGCTGGCCGGCCACACGGTCCACGAGAAGAGCGGACTCAGGTTCGAATACTCGCAAGCGCCCAATGGAATTCAAGTCACCGCGGAGCGTGGCGGCCAAAAATCCACGGCGCTGCTGGAATGGGCTTTCGGATCGGGAGTTCGCGGTATCACGCCAATAGGCTCGATCGACGGCCATTATTTCGAGCATCGGATTTCCTGGTATACGGCCGGCGACCGCGCCGGGTTAACGATGGGTCACCAGGCCGATCCTCCGAGCGATATGGTGTCCGCGCTTGGACTGAAGCAGTCCGCGGAAACCATCTTTCGGTGCTTCAATTGCCACGCCACTGGATCCCGCGCCACTGGATCAACGACTGGTCCGGATATCTCGGAACTCCGGCCGGGGATTCAATGCGAGCGATGTCACGGGCCGGGCGCGGCGCACGCGCGAGCGCCCTCCGCGAAAACGATTTACAATCCCGGGCGCCTCTCGCCAGCCGCTTTGGTTGAGGCCTGCGGCCAGTGTCATCGCCTGCCGACCTCTGAGGGTGTCGACCGCGAGTCGATCCGGTTCGCTCCGATCGGGCTGATGGCGAGCAGATGTTTCCTAGAGAGCGGTAAACTGTCCTGCTTAACCTGCCACGACCCGCACTCGGACGTGAATCACGATAGTGCGTACTATGTCAATAAGTGCGTCGAATGCCACTCAGGATCGACGTCGGCCGTGAACTGCCGCCGCGCGGCCCGCGACAATTGCCTCCCTTGTCATATGCCGAAGTCGAACACGGCACCACTTCTCACATTTACCGATCATCGCATTCGCGTTTCGCATTTGCTCGCGTCTCAAACCTATCAGGCGTTAGGGGACCCAGCCAAAGCAGTCTCGGAAGCACAGAATGAGATTTCGGGTAATCCTGCAAATTTGGCTGGTTATCTCCAGCTCGGTCAGATCTTTCTCGAATACAATACCCCGGAGCCGGCAGTCGAGATCTTCTCCAAGGCCCTCCGGATCGCACCGGACTCTTTGCTCGCCCACCTAGGCGAGGGATTGGCGCTCAAAGGCACTCAGCGCTTCGATCTCGCGGAGAAGGAGTTGAGCCTGTGCCTCAAGCTGAATCCACAAATGGCTGTGGCTTTCGATGGACTGGCCGGTTTGTATATCGAGGCGGCTGAATATGAAAAGCTTGCCGGAGTAGCCCGGCAGTACCTGCAAACGAATCCATCCGACTATCGCGGCTATTACTATCTGGCCACCGCGCAGGAGCACGAGAAGGAAGACAGACAAACATCGGAGACTTTGCTGCGGAAAGCGATCGGTCTCAATCCGGATTTTGCGGCTTCGTACGCGCTGTTAGGGAAGCTGCTTTTGGAGGGGGATAGCGCCGCGGAGGCAGTACCGGAGCTGGAGCACGCCATTCAGCTTAGACCCGATTATCAACCGGCGCATCTGTATCTCAGTAACGCATATAGGAAGCTCGGTAAGTTAGCCGAGGCCGAGCGAGAGCTTCAGAAGGTTCGCGATTTGAATGAAAAGGGAAGCGCCAAGCCAAGTTTGCGTTACCATCGCGGCGCCGCCGATAACCCTCCGCGGTAACCTTCCGGCCGGATTTTAAGGCATGGGGACCGTTCGCGTTTCCGATGAAGGTCGAAGCGGTGTTTAGAATATTCGTATCCGGTGATCGGTGAAAGTAAGGTTTGTAAAGAGACGAGTAGATCGCATGTGGCAGGGAATGCAGTCCTGCCCTTGATTTCGCTTGCACTCGCCTGAGGGCACTCCTGCATTCTGGAAATCATCATCGCGCGGCGGGCGATGGCATTCCTGACATTTCGCCGTATAGTAGCGGGCGCTCCGGACAACATCGTCATGAGGATCGTGACACCAGAGACAAGATAGCTGCCCACTTACCTGAAAGCATTTGCTGGCGAGCAGTCCAAGCGGCTGGAAGCGCACGGACGCGCGATCCTTCTTTTCCGGTTCAATATTGGATGAGCCCGGCAGGGGCACGCGGTGACACCCGCCACAAACTTCGATTGAGGCTTTGGCGGGCAGACGGCCGGAGTTGAAGATCACGCGCCGAATCTCAACTGCCGGTCTTCCGGAACGGACGGCCTTGACGTGATTTTCTCCCGGGCCGTGGCAACGCTCACAGGTCACACCGGGTGTCATTCTCGATAAGTCCGGATTACCGAATGCGTCCTCTTCCACTCCCGTCGCGTGACAACCGAAGCAGCGCGTAGCATCGCCAGGCGACTCGAAAAGTCCAAGGGCGAAGTACATCGATTTTATACGCGGAAGATGTCCCGGTGAGATAGACGGCTGGTTCAGAATCCGGTACCAGGAATACCGGTGTTCGAAATAGCTTCCATTGAGAAAACCAACTGGCGTTATTCCTTGAACTCCCGCGCCAAACGCCCAGGCCAGAGTTGCTCTCGCGATACTGTCTGAATTACTCACTTGAACGGTATTGCCCTCATACAGGTACGAATATCCGTCTTCTTCCAGATTTCCCACGCTGCGGAGAACTTCCGCGGCTTTGGATCTTTCGAAGCGGCTAAGCGCGTGAGCATGATGGGTTGCGCTCTGCTTGAGAAAAATTTCGCGGTGGCAGTCCGCGCAATCCGCCCCCCACAAGAGGGCGCCGCTTCCCGCGACCAAGGAAAAGAAGTGCGCGGGCCTGATCCATCGATAAAGGGATCGATTCACTGCGCAGTTACTCTCAAGGCTCCGGATAGCGCCTGACTGCCCGTTGACTCAGATGCAAAACTTGCGGCGATGTCATTCAGTTTTGTATCCGGATCATCGAAGGATATCGGCACAGACGCGGGCTCGTCGCGAACACGAAGCAACTCATCGAAAAGACCCATCGCCAAATCGCGCCATTTTGCAACGCCACCCTGCAGCGCGCGTGGGAACCCCCGGACTGGCAAGCGAAGGCGCGCCCAAATCGCGACGAAGCCCTACTACGTGGTCGCGCAACATGGATTCCAACTGGCGCCAGGACTTCTCGGGCAACCCCGCAATCCGATTCGCCGGAAAATCAACGGCCAGATTGCGGACCGCCCAAGCATGACGGAGGGCATTCGCTGGAACGCGAGCCTC
The DNA here is from genome assembly GCA_963767545.1 of Terriglobia bacterium. Lineage (GTDB taxonomy): Bacteria > Acidobacteriota > Terriglobia > Bryobacterales > Bryobacteraceae > CAVVFX01. The sequence goes on along the minus strand of CAVYEV010000008.1, from coordinate 212,684 downwards.
TGGGTCGTCGAGATCTACCGGCAAGGGACGGCGCAAATCGGCCAACGCTCCCGCGATGTCCTGGAGGGTTGCCAGAACGGTAAACGTCTGAGGCCAACTGCCGGATGATCTGCCGAGATTGTAGACGCGGATCCCGGTTGGCTCCTGTTCAATTTTTACAGGCTCTCCCATGCACGCGCCAACCTGATGAAGAATGTAGTGAGCCTCCACAATCTGCATCGCCCCTTCAGCCAATCCGCGAACCGGATCTTCCGCTTCCGCCGGCTTTTCGGGAACGACAAGCGCGGAAACCGGCGAAGGAGCCTCGCCTGAAGCGGCAATGTCAGGATGGAACACGGCGTCCGGCATTTCAGACGAAGCCAGAGTCTGAATGCGGTTCGAGGTCAGGAGAAACTCCACTACGCGCTGGGCGGACTCAAATCGAATGGCCTGCCGTTTCGGCCACCAATTCCGAATGTCGACATCCACCGTCAATATTGCTGTAAGCCTCGATGTTTGTTTCCTGGCTGTTATCCGCACGAAGGCTTTGCCATCGGGACCCCGCAACGTTTCAACACCCGCCACGGCGCCGTCTTTTCGGGCCCAGACGGAAAGCTCAGGCGTGAAGGCTACCGGCGTCCAGGATCGGCTCTCCATCCACCGCATGAAACCTCTCTCGATTTGGGCGGGTTCGAGCCCTTCGTCCGCGAGAGACAGGAGAGGTTTTGCGTCCTCGGCATGCACGATCTTCTTGACTCCGGCGCGCGCTTCCGATGGCTTATAGACGAACTCCGCACCGGCCGCGGGCTGCCAAAGCGCTTGTTTCACCTCGCCGCCGGCGCCGGTCCATTTGGAGGCGAAGCGGTTCGCCGAACCGTCCGACCAGACATGCAATTTGCTGTCGGAAGATCCGCGACTGGGAAACGTTTGAACGATTCGAACGGCAAACACCTGCTCCACCGGTCGAGTGTAAAGAGCCCGCTCGGCGCTTTCCACGTGCGCCATTGCCTCACCCGGCAAGATGCCTTCCGTGGCTTTGTTTTTGGGCCGGATCGCGATCATGACGGCGATGATTGCTACCGTGGCGATGGCCGCCCAGGCGGCTGCGGGCAGGCCACGAATCTTTCTGAAACCTGCCGCGCGGCTATCGGGAAGCCTGGCCTCAAACTGCAACATCCGGAGTCCCAGTTCGATTCTTTTGCCGGCTGATTGCGGTTCCGGCGCCATCCAGCTTGGAGCCTTATCCGTCAATTGCTGGATCTGCTTTTCAAACATCGCGGCGTGGGAGCGGCACTGCCAGCAGGTCTGGAGGTGGCGTCGCACCCTTACCCGTTTGCTGAAGGGGAGTTCGCCATCGCTGTAGGCAAGGAGTTCATCGTCGCTACAGTGCACTGCGTCCCCCGCGTTTCCTCGCATGGGCCACTTCTTTCGAGGCCAGACCGTGCGAGACCGCCTGCATTTTCTTGAGCGCCCGGGCAAGTAGAGTACAGACGGATTTGTCGCTAATTCCGAGAAGCGTCGCAATCTCCCGATATTTGAGCGATTGAAGCCGTAGCAGAATAACTTCCTCCTCGCGGACCGTCAGGACTTCAGTTGGAATCGCATCGGATTCCTCCTCCATTGCGGAGATATCCGGCCATCGCGGCTCCGCGGCAATCAGATCGAGCGCATCCGCGCCCACAAGATCTTCCGAATGCCTGTGCCAGTAGCGGGCGTGCTTTCTGATCTGATTGCGAACCGCACCCAGCGTCCATGACTTCGGATTATCAATACGCTTCCCGCCGCGGAGGTCGCGATATAAAGCAAGAAACGCCTCCTGTACCAGATCGTCGGCAAGGGTGGCGGACCGCGTCATGCGAACTGCGTACCGAACGAGAAACGGGCTCCACGAAGTAAACAGATCATCGACTAGTCGAGTCGCATCGTTCCGCTGCATTCTCAGTGCGCCGTCCAGCCATCAAACTTAACACCGATTTCAGAAGCGCGCTCAATATGGTAGTACCCCAAAAGTCCGCATTCCCGACAAACTACCAGGCAAATATTTGCCCCGGCGCCGCCCTGTGACGCTGCTATAGCGAAAGAAGCGTGAAGACGTTACTGCTTCCAGCCGCCCGTGGCAGATTGTCTTTACATTGGAGAAGACGATCCTCCAGAGGTGGCTGAGCCTGGCTTAAGGCAGCAGTCTGATAAGCGCTCTGCCACCAATTGCAGATGCTTTCCATCCGGGCGAATCAGACTGGCTTTCCGTTGGCAGCCTGACCGCGCAGCAGAAAGGTCTTAGGTAACGCACCGCTGCCGCAGATCTTAACGAAATCCCGATACCAATCGCCCTCCGGCACTTCCGGATTCGAGTCAATCCAGAGCCGGAGATTATTGAGATCACCGATGCTGATCTTCCGGTCTCGCATTCGGTCTATCAAGTGTTGGCGGATTGCAGGCGGCAGATTGCCCCACGTCTCGATTTTGGGGCATCAGCCGCCAAAAATCATTCGGCCCATCTGATCGCCGAGATGTTTGACCTCTTCGGGGTCGGTCGTATTCCGGAACCGTTCGGCTAGTTCAAAAAACTCCTGCCGTTTGCGCTTCTCCGCCTCGATGCCGTTCTCGATCAGTTCTAACAGCATCCGGCTCGCACTGAGCCTGCGCGCTTTCGCCAAGATGCGAACTTGTGCTGCGACGTTCGCTGGCAAGCTAATGCTTTGCCGCACGGATCTGCTAACGGATTTCATTACACCATTATGCACCAAATTGGTGCGATCCTGTGGAGTCACGCCTACCGTGGGATTTTGCGCGGACGCAAGCCGACCTATCGGGAGTAACCTGCTTGTAGAGTTGCGTCGGCGCCTGAGCTAAGGAAGACGAACCACTCAAGCCAGTGGTATTCTCGGATCATGAATAGCCGGATCACGATCGAGCCCGGAAAACGTTCCGGCCAGCCGTGTGTACGCGGGCTTCGTATTACCGTTTGGGATGTGTTGGGTTGGCTCGCAGGGGGAATGACCGAGCAGGAAATCTTGACTGACTACCCAGAACTGGAAGCAGACGATTTTCGCGCGGTTTATGACTTTGCCGCCCACATGGGCAGGCGTGTCGCCCTGTGAAGCTGCTTTTCGACGATAATCTTTCGCGCAAACTTGCCGCCAGACTATCCGAATTTGTATCCGGGTTCGGCTCATGTGGCAGAGTTCGATTTGGTAGAGCGCCCGGATCGCGAGATCTGGGATTTCGCTCAGATAAACGGTTTCATTATCGTGACCACCGACGCGGATGTTTACGAACTTGCTGCTGCCTATGGGTCCGCCCCCAAAGTAGTATGTCTGCGGCGCTGGAGGCACCCGACTAGGGATGCTGAATTTGTACTGCGGCGCGACGCCGTACGGATCACGGAATTCGCTGCCGACCCGATGCTTGGTTTTCTGGTCCTGGACCGCCGCTGAGCCGGTGTGTTCTCACGTGACGAGTCGCAAGCCGACTTGTCGTTAGCTTTCCGCGGAAAGGCGCACCAACACGTCCGAATAGCAGATCACTCGCCTCCTGTATGTAGATCTACGGCCCGGAGCCGGTTTGCTGCGAAGGAGCGGTAGTGGGGCCGTCGCTCGCGGTTCTGCCCCAGTTCCTTGCCGCGCCATTCCAGACTCACGCCAATAAGCCCCAAATGATGGTACAAATCTGGCGTTAACAAACCAACGAGCTCTTTCTGCTCGATGGAAATGCCGCCGCTTGGTACAATCAGAACCGAGCACTTGCAGGTGCGGAAGCGTTGGTGCGGACAGCGTAAAAGACAAAGTAGTTCCGGAGATTGCTTCCTTGGAAAGCCCATACTCAACTGGCGGAGGCGGAAACTCATTTTGAGGCGCGTGTAGTCGCGTCAGGCCTCACCGCAGTTCTTTGCGAAACTTCTGTCCGAGGCTTGATCGGAGATTTTGCGACCGCGGTTCAGACGCAGCGGGCATCTTTTGGAACTCTGCTCGATGACGTTATCGTAGCCGGCATACGATCTGACGGTCGTCCGACCAGTCTTGATCCTCAAATCAAGAATCGGCTCACCTTTACAGAGAACGACAAAGAATGGTTCGACGTTCTACAACGTGCCTGGGACACCTTTACCAAAGCGACTTTCAATTCGGCCGTTCAACGGTTTGGGGTTGGCATTGGGACTTACAACGGACGCGTTGACCAACATTATCAAGCGGTACTTCGGTGGGCCGAGCACAGCTCGAATGGAAACGACTTCCTGGAGCGCATCCAAAAGGCTGATTATTCTCACAACGACCGACGCGGCTTTGTAGAAACCGTCCAGAAGGCGTTAACGCAAGTCGCTGCTCGACCCATCACCCCTGATGAGCTGAAACGATTTCTTGCGTCATTTGTAATCGTTCACTTCGATTTCCAGTCGGGCAATGCGTCGCGTGACGAAGCGAATGCAATTGATCGAATCAGATCCATACTTGCGCCCGACCGCAGGGGTGATGCGGAAAGTATCTGGAACACTCTCGTAGCGAAATGCGGTGAGCTGATTCCATCTGGAGGCAGCGCCACCAGGAGCAGCCTAGCAAATCAATTGACCCAAGAGGGCTTTGCGTTAGGCCCGGCACCATCGTTCTGGAAAGATATTGTTGCGCTGAATCGCGAATCCGCCCGCGCACTCGGGGATATCAAGTCCGATATTCACGGTTTTCACCTTCATCGCAACGAGGCTTACCAGGACATTCTCGATGCGATGCAGGAAGGGCAATTCATTCAGATCGACGGCGAGCCTGGAGTCGGAAAATCGGCGCTCCTAAAAGAACTAGCACTGGATTGCGAACGCAAAGGTCCAATCCTTGTTTTGAAGGACACCAGAATCCAACCAAGGGGGTGGGCATCGCACGCTCGCACCGTTGGTATATCGACGGATTTATCGGCGCTTCTGCGGGAGTTCGCATGCGGCGGGAATTCGGTTCTCTTTATCGATGGCATCGACAAGGTTACCGATCCTGCAATTCAGCTAACCGTTAACGACATCGTCAAGACAATTGCTGACAACAACCTAACACATTGGAAAATCGTTGTAACGGTAAGGGAGCAAAATCTAAAGCACTTTGAGACGTGGCTCGATCCAGACGCGCTCGCCAAATTGCGGATTAGGACGGTCACGACAAAGCCGCTAGATCACGAAGAACTCCGGATAGTCTCGGATCACTTCCCCCGATTGCGACCTCTTTTGAGCCAAGGCACAAACGCCGATCTAATTTTGAATCGTCCGTTCTTCCTCGATGCGATGCTGCGCTTGGCCAGTTGCGAGGGCATGGAAAGCCTGCCGGCGACCGAGGTGGAACTCCTCAAATCTCTGGTGGAGATTTGGTGGCTCCGATGCCGAGATGCTACGTCGGCTCAACACAGACGAAATCTCCTTATCGAACTCGCGGCTCACTTAGCCGTCACACCGGGCAAACCTCTGGGCATTACCACCACTCCTCCTGAGATTGTTAATGAGCTGAAATCGGCCGGCATTTTGCGAGACAAGGATCTCGGACTTTCTATCGTATTTACACATGACATCTATGAAGAGTGGGTTCTCTGCCAACTCTTGATCAACCATCGTTCGGAGCTAGTGGATTTCATTAAGTGCCATCGCGAATCAGACGCCCTAATTCGCCCGTTGCAACTCCTCGGGACCCACTCTCTTGAGACGAACGCTTCCTCAGATGGCTGGCGGGAACTCTATGAAGTCGTGGGCGATGAATCTCTGCGTCCCGTTTGGCAACGCACTATTTTGACCTCCAGTCTCCAATCTAAAGAGCTACGCAGCTGTTACACAGTATTGAATCCTTCCTTCTCGAAGACAACGGCACGCACCTTAAGAGAATGCTCATTGCTGTTGCGACAGTCGAAGTACTGCCCAATACTCTTTATCTGGACGAGAGCTTATTTCCAAACATCGAGCCTTCAGATCGCGCCAAGTTTGCCCAACTGGTGCCCTCCCCAAGGCGTTGACTTGGGTTCGCTTTCTCGACTGCCTATACCGCTCGTCCCTTCGCTTCCATCTAACCTCATGCCGGCTTTGTTACCGGTGTTTTTGACGTGGCAGGTTACTTTTGGAGGTACACATGTCCGTCACTGTAAAGAAATTGGAATCCTAACGCATGCATGGCTCCTCGCAGTCGAAACCGCGAATCACTCGTTTAGCAAAGCTCCCGGCCCTTTTGGAGGAGCCGTAGATCTCCGGGAGATTGAAAAACCGTTACGTGAAATCTTCCTTACCTCTGCCGGCGACGTGCCTTCTCTTTGTCGACATATCTTCGCGCCGCGGCGGTCGATAGAGACCATCGTCAGGATCGAACACATATCGTGAAGAATAGTGCAGTTTTGATAGCACATCTACCAAAGGACCTCGTTGATTTCTTTCTCTCAGCATTTCTCTACAAAGCTCAGGCCCGTCGCCATCCTCTCGGTGCCTTTCTTGATCATTATGAACGGGAACTGGCGGCAATGATGACAACCAGTTTTATCCCGCGTCACCATTGCATCTTCCGTTTCTCAGATTACTCCGAACGAACGAGGTAGAAGGCCTACGGCTAATCCACAGCATTTGCAATCACTGTTTGGCCGAATGGCAATGGCATCAGACTCACGGGCGGCCTACGGAGCGCCTAACGCCAGCTCCGATCACATTGAAACTTCCATGGGGCGAACAGACGTTTTGGGGCGACGAACGAGTGTATCTCTGGTTCCGCGCAACCTGGGGCTGTGACACGGTTAAGTCTTGTCTTATGGCGTTGGAACGGTGGGCCCTCGATCAGATTGAAGCAGGCGGCGCTTTCGAGGAGATCTTTGTAGGTAGTTCAAGGCAACCAGACAGTGGCAAGCCTCGGAGTCGCAGTGAGTCTCTGTGTTGCTTCGAAGGCGAAATCTTTGGAATGCGCTTTTCCGCTCTACCTGTCCACACCTCTGGTCATGGGACATCGGCCGACGCGTCAGCGATATGGGATTTAACCCAAACGAGATGGGCGACTGGTATCGGCATCGATATCAACTTATGGCGGTCCGGGAGCTAAACAAGCGGCCGCATCGTAAGCGTGACATCCGCAGCCTCGTTCCGTTCTTCGTTTTTGCCGCCGACCAACAGATCAAAGATTTATACGTTAGTGCAATTCGTAGCTTCCCTGAGAATCTTCCGATTTCTTTTGAAGAAGAGAAAGTGCATGAATCTCATTTGGAGGGGCTGCGGGAGCAGATGGTTCTATTCTCCGAGCAGGCCGATCCCATCCATTGGAAGTCTGCCCCGACACCAGATGGACAATACACGCAATTTTGGAATGATCCTCCGTCGCTACGGCAGGACAGGTATCAGGCCCAACAGCAACGACATGCCGAATACAGCGAGTTCTTATCCGTGGCGATGTGGGGCAGAAGACCCTTGAGTCTAACAGCGTTGAAGAACGCCTTAGCGTTGACGAAGCAGTCACTAAGGTCCGGCAATGGGATGGACCAAATGCAGTCGAAGACAGGCAACAGGCGAGTGCAATTGTCGGTACCGCGTTTGTCGCGGCCAAGCACTTAACTCGTGATCAGAGGACTGATTCGATTCTTGAGTGGTGTTGCGATGTATTCGATCGAACGTCCGCGGCACAGATCGGACCTGACGATTTGCTCGCGCGCGGCAGTATCCTGTCGATGTATCCTATTATCTTCGCAGTGCATGGGTATTCAGCTCTGTTGAGCAATGGATACAAGGTTGAGCATTGTCAATCAGCTCTCCTCAAACTGTTAACTAATCCGCTTGAAGCCGTCCAGGTTGCCGTGTTCGATGCTGCAAAATATTATGCGGAAGAACACCGCGAATTCTATTGGGTATTGATCGACGTTTCACTCCGACAATGTCTGGTGCCAAATCTTCTGCTTCCAAGTCACTACACTGTTGCAGTGGAAGCTGGAGAAGCTGAATTCAAGCAGGCACTCCTCACAAAAGCCGAAGCCGCTCTGTCCTCGAACGCAAAGGTAGAGTTACCGACTATTCCTTTGACGTGGGTCAAATTAGAGGAATCGAAGGATGCCGAGGATGATCCACATAGGCCGCCATATCGACGCGATGAAACTGTATTTCTTTCGCACCTAGCGTCGAAGTTGTTTTTTCATGCACCTTTAGAGCCGATCCTTAGTCAACCGTCCAGACGACAACAGTTTCTGGTTCTAATAACCCAGCTCTTGAATTGGACTGAAGACAGTGTAACTCCGCCTTTTGCCGATTCACACCGATCAATCGATGTTCATCCGCCCTTTGAGTGGGTTTTCGAATTCTCCGCGTGGTGTGGAAGAATAGGTGCCCATCTCACTGCCGTCGAGGTGCGAGAGCACATTCTCGACCCTATATACGCGCTGAAGAACGAAACGGCGCTCTTGATCATGCAGGGTTTAACCAGATCGTTCATGATGGAAGCTCTTCTCAAGCAGCCCACGGTCGCTGATGACAACAGGGCTCTGTGGTCCCAGATCACCGATTGGATATTTAGAATCCGGAATCGGGATCCTGACGAAGATCAGGAACACCTCGACCGAGAGTTTACGGCTTGTGCCTTTGCTGTAAGATGTTTTGCGCAACACCCGACTTCTCACCACCGGTTTGCGGCATTGACGTCGGATGGCCGCATCTGGGTTCATTTGTCCCGATTTTCTTGGAGCGGGCAATTCGGGAGTTCGGGACGAATCGGATCTTGTTCAGGGCTGTTACCACTCTGCTTAATAGGGGAGGATTTGACCTTCTGCCAGTCTGCACTGGGTTGGCTTGCGGAGATTTGCAAGAAGAAAAAGAATGATCAGAATTTCTGGGCGAGAAATGGTGATCACACTGTTGATCTGCTCCGCCGGCTCATTTCCGAGAAGGAAAAGATTCTTTCGCCGACGCATAGGAACCTAATTACTTTTGTGGCAGACGTGATGGTTGACAACGGAGTTCGTGGAGCCGGTTTTCTCCAGCAGGAGATGTTACGTCGTTCGACCTGACGTTTATCCGTTATGGGCAGTTCTACGCGCAAATGTTTGAGCATCTAACAGGGATGGGCGCATTGTTCGACCGCTAAGCGCCGGCAGGCGCACTTTGATGAGTCCCTGCTCTTAAATTGCAGCATTACGCGCGCCGTGGCCTTCAGGCAATGGTCAATGCCTATAGCCCAGATCGGCTGGCGGGTTGGCAGCACGTTCTGCATCCCCAATGTCCGCACCATCGCTGGAACTATCATACCTGTAGCGGACTGCACTTCGCCATGCAGTGCCAATCCGCCATGCGTAAACGATGTTGAGCGATTGGGGCCGGGAATTTCCTAGGGATCGGCCCGCGTCTCCCCCCTGCCTACTGACCAGAAAAGGCAAGTTCCGGACCAATGACGCGCCACTCGAACGTGTTTGCGCGATTCCATCATTAGGAATGACAAACGCCCTTAGGTCCTGCGATCCACTTGGGAGATATATTGCCTGAGAACTCAGGTGAGGCGGTCGTTCAAAGCCTCAGCCAAACACTCTTGTGAGGTCATCTGTTAAGTGAACGGTATTGACTCGTACCCGACTCTTCGTCCCGTGGGCAATCACACTCGGTTGAAGCTAATGCGACTCCGATGAACAAGCTGGCCCGGCAACCTTCGTTGTATTTAAAGATGCAGGTTATCGACAGAACCGGATTAACTGGCAGATGCGACATCGCCGCGGGTCTTGCAAGCTAACCGGTCCTCATGAGCATCAGCTGATCCCACTCATGCTGCCGGACTCAAGCAGCAGTTGGGATTGCCTCCGCGGTCTGCAAAGGGGACGGCGCAACAACCAAAGTCGGACAGTCGGACCTTGGAAACCAAAGTTAAGCTATTGGATTCGCGCAACCACCACTTCGCCCTCTGCGTTTTTCTCTGCGCCTCGGCGTTCAAAACACAGCCCAGACTCTGGAGTTTAGCCGCTTAATCAGTTCAACGCCTTCCTCAAAATCGTCCCCGCATTATCAATCACTTGCGCGAAATACCCTCAAAATCTGCCGTTATCCCCTTGCTATCCTCTAATCAGCCAGGCGAAAGCCTGCCTGCTAACCGGCGCAACAGACCTCTTCTGTGACGCCGGATTTCTTTTTAAAGGAAACACTTTTATGGCAACACCGGCACAAATAGCCGCCAACATCGCGAATTCGAAAAAGTCGACTGGTCCCCGGACCCCGGAAGGCAAAGCTCACGCACGCGACAACGCCCTGAAACATGGACTTTTCGCAACCGCTCTCCTTATCAAAGGCGAAGACCCCGAACAATACAATCTCTGGTCGACGATCTCATTGAACAGTTCGATCCCATCGGCACGATCGAAAACCTGTTGCTCTCTCGCATGTCCGCGTACCATTGGCAAAGCCGCCGCGCGACCATCAATCTGAGCAAACAGCTTGAGGCCAACGGCGAGCAGGACAATACAAAGCAAGTCGCGCTCGCGCTTCGCTGCCAGACCACCGCCGACCGCGGCTTTTACCGCGCCCTGAACGAACTTCGCAAAGCGCAAAAGGAACGCCGCATGACGGACCGTCCCATACATCTCCATACATCGGATATATCGGAGCAAGCCGAAACGAAAGCCGCTCCCCAGCCCACCCCCAGTTCTACCCACGAAGAAATCGGGTTGGTTCCGCAAAATCCGGAAGCGCCTGCCTGCCAACAGCATAATGACGCGCCGGAACCGGCGCCGCCCCCCACAAACCAGGCCAAGCCAGCCAAATTCATACTCGAATATCAACCCAGCACCCCTGAGCAGGACCGGATAAGGGCTGAAAACTATGCTGCCCGCAAGAAATAAGTCGCTCGAAGACTCCCAACGGTATGAAGAAGCCGCCTGATGAACTCGCGAAATCCAAAGTTGCGCCGATTCGCAGAACGACAAACAGGTTCAAAAAAGTGCCGTTTGCGTCATCACAACCCGGCGCTCGCCCCATCGCTCAACAAGCCACGTGCAAAATTCGCCTTTTGCGTCACCACCCGGATCCCGCGAGCCCCAGAAACTGGCTCTGTTCCGAAAAAGCAACACTCCACCGCAGCGGATACGCAAAATCCCCGGCGTTTACCTCATTGGCCTTCGACTTTTCGGACCCGCTTCGCCCTCTGCGTCTTCCTCAGCGTTCTCGGCGTCTCAGCGTTTCAAACACAGCCTCACCTTTGGATATTCGCTCTCGTTATGGGGCGGTTCTGGCCAGTTCCGGGCATTTGCGTCATCCATCCAGAAAACGTCGGCGGACGAAAATGGCGCCGCTCCCAATCGGTTCGATCCGCCGAGCCCCAAATGCCGTTTGCGTCATCGCAACCCGGCGCCTCGCCGACGCACTCAAACCAGGTGCAAAATTCGCCCTTTTGCGTCATCGACACGGCCAACCAAGCCGACAACCTGTTTCAAAATCGGGACGTTTGCGTCATCCAGTCGAAATTCCACGCTCCCAATGGTTGCCGGGCCATCGCTCCACCCTCGCAAACTCTTACACTGAGAAGAATTCGACAGATCAATTCCCGGTGCCCGGACCGGCAGCGCCGGAAACTATATTTTGCAATCATGTAAGGCAAACAGCCTTCGAAGGGTACTTCCGTAGAGAGCGACAGAGGTGGAAGAATGTATCCGGGCCGGCTGGGACACGCTTGAAAGGGGACGGCAATGAAACGTGTAAGTTTGGCGATTCCGAAAATCGTCGTGATCTTAGGCATTCTGATACTGGCCGCGGTGGGGAGTACCACTGGCATCCTGCTTGCCCAGCAGGACCGGGCAACCATAGAGGGTCTGGTTACCGACAAGACGGGATCCACCATCCCCGAGGCAAAGGTTTCGATCACTCGCGTCGAGACCAACGATGTCATCGTCCTCAAAACCAATGCACAGGGGCGATTTTTCGCGCCCAACCTTCCGGTTGGCACCTACCAGGTGACGGTCGAGAAAGAGGGATTCGAAACCGCTGAATTGAAAGGCCTCATCTTGCAATCTCAAATGAGCGCAAGAGCAGATTTCAAGATGAACGTAGGAGCCGTCAGCGAGCACGTCGAGGTTACCGCGGACGCCCCCATGCTGGACGCGTCGAACGCCACGGTGGCCGCTCAACTGACGACCAAGCAGATCGACGATCTGCCGCTCATCACTATCGGCAGAAAACAGGACATCACGTCCTACCTGCAATATCTTCCAGGCGTGACTACCGCCTCCACTTGGGGTGCCCGGGTGAACGGATCGAATCCCGGTAACTCCGAAGTCTTTCTGGACGGCGCTCCCGCCAGCCAGGGGAATGTGCGCGGAGGCGTGCAGGAGAATGGCCCCGCAGTCGAACAGGTTGGCGAATTCAGTGTTGTGACCAACTCATTCAATGCCGAATACGGCAGAACGGGAAGCTGGTTTACTAACGTGACGATTCGCTCCGGTACGAACCAGTTGCATGGGCGGGTTTACGACTACTTCGACAATAATGCCCTCAACGCACGCTCGTTCTTTCAGCAAAGCGCCACCTATGTGCGCCAGAACGAAGGGGGCGTGACGATCGGCGGCCCGGTAGTGCTGCCGAAGGTCTATGACGGGCACAACAAGACGTTCTTCTTTTTTGGCCAGGAGTTGACCTTCTGGAGACAGAAGGGCAGCGGCGCGCTCTTCACTTCTCCGATAGACAGCTTCCGTAACGGAGATTTCAGCCGCCTCGTAAATGCTTCCGGAGCGGTGATTCCGATCTTCGATCCGAACACCACGAGATCAGACGGCAATGGCGGTTCGGTCCGCGACCAGTTTCCAGGAAATCGAATTCCCGCCAGCCGGTTCAACGCCACGGCGCTAAAAATTCTTCCCCTCATACCCGAGCCTGATCTGCCTGGTTCGCCCATCAACAACTTTTATAACCGCACAGGCGGCGGGAGCTACGACAACTATCTCTCCACCGTGAAGATCGACCACAGCTTTTCCGAGAAACACCGGATTTCGATACTCTACAGCGATCAGTACGCTCCGCAGATTATCGCGGGAAAAGGTTGGGGCGCGGACAGTCCTCTCGAGGGATCGCAGTCGCCGAAATTCATTCACGATCGTACCGGACGAATTAACTACGACTACATCATCAAGTCGAACCTGTTGAGTCACTTTACCATTGGCGTCGATCGCTACAACAACCAAACCCAGCAGGTATCGCAGTTTCAGGGCTGGGACCAGAAACTCGGCATTCAAGGCGTTACCTGGGACCAGGGCGCATTTCCCGTCATCAACTTCAGCGGCGGGACGGCAGCACCACAAGGCTTCGGCGGACCGGACTTCTCTACCAATGCGAACGGACGCATTACCTTCACCGAAAATCTGACTTGGGTAAAGGGACGGCACAGCATGAAGTTTGGCGGCAACTACTGGCCTGAATACGCCAACGCGCGAGAAGGAGGCGGCAGCAGCGGACAGTTCACCTTCAGCAACCTAATCACCAGCCAGCCCGACTCGTCTCAGTACACTTCGTTGGGAAACTCGTTTGCAAGTTTTCTGCTAGGGGGATTATCTTCGGCCAGCATCCAGCAACCCCGCGCCACCGGCGCAAGGTTCCGGTCGATGGCTTTGTTTGCTCAGGACGAGTGGCGTCTCACCAAGCGGCTCACTCTGTCATACGGGCTTCGCTGGGAAGGCAATGGCGCGCCGTTTGAGCCGAACGGGTCCGCGAGCGGCTTCGATCCGACGGTAGCGAATCCGACCGCCGGCGGACGTCCAGGCGCTCTCGTATTCGCCGGTAGCGGCCCCGGCCGCTCAGGTTCGAGATCCCTTTCGGACGGCTGGTATAAGGGTTTCGGACCACGGCTTGGAGTTGCCTATCAGGCGACCCCTAAAACTGTCATTCGCGCTTCCGGCGGTATCTACTACGCGCCCGGATTTCGAACCCGGCTTATTCAGTACGGATTCTTCAACTCACCGGGTGTATCGTCATCGAATGGCTTCGATCCAGTCTACAACTGGAGTTCCGCCTTCCCACAGCCCGCCGCGCTCGCACCGTTCATAAATCCTTCTTTCCAGAACGGCCAGTCGGTCAGTTCCATCCTTCCGGACACGTCACGGATGCCGCAGATTCTCACCTGGACCTTCAGTATTCAGCGCGAGATTGCTCACAACCTGGCGTTCGAGACCACCTATATCGGCAGCCATTCGACTCATCTGGTAGTCGGCAGCCAGTTGTCGAATATGAACACTCTCGCGTTGAGCAATCTGGCGTTGGGCAATCTGCTGCTACAGCCGGTTACCTCAACCGCGGCCAAGACTGCCGGTATCGCTATCCCGTATCCCAATTTCCTCAGTCAACCCTCGATTACCGTCGGCCAGGCGCTGCGGCCCTATCCGCAGTATCTCGACGTGACCGAAGAATGGGGTCCACACGGTATCGCTCGCTTCAATTCCCTGCAATTGAAGCTGACCAAGCGCTACTCGTCGGGGCTTACGCTACTGGCCTTCTACACCTGGTCGAAGAATATGACTAACACGGATGGCGGCCCGATCGATTTAGGACCAAACGATGGAGCGGTTCAGAATCCTAACAACCGCAATAGTGAAATTTCGGTGAGTAACAACGGACCCGCGAGCGTTTTTGTAGCCAGCGGTACTTACGAGTTGCCGTTTGGGCCAGGAAAGGCGCTGTTGAGCAGGAGCAACGCTCTCGGCCGGGTGATCGGCGGATGGCAGATAACCGCTTACTGCCGGTATACCGATGGCCTGCCCCTGACTATCACATCCGGCGATCCTATTTCTTCGTTGGGCTTTCCCAATATTCGGGCAAATTACATCGGAGGCAACCCGTTGGTCACCACCGATCCGCGGAGTTTCAATCCAGCGGTGAATGTCTATTTGAACGCGATGGCGTTTGCGGCGCCATCCACCTTCCAGCTTGGCAATACGGCAAGAGTTCTTGATTGGTTGCGCGGTTTTTCGGGTAAGAGCGAGTCGCTATCGCTCGCTAAACGCATTGCGATTCGTGAGAGAATCCATGCAATCCTGCGGGCCGATGTGCAGAACCCGTTCAATTTCGTCCGCTGGAGCAACCCGAACACCACCATCACCAGCTCCACTTTCGGCAAGGTGACCGGTGCTTCGGGCGGCCGGACGATGCAACTGAATGCCACGGTTGAATTCTAAAAAGGCCGGGCCGCGTCCCTGTAGTAATCAGACGAGTATTCGCAAATGAATAGACGCCAGTTTTCGAAAATGCTTTCCGTTGCCGGAGGCGCATCGTCCTTTCAGATGGCCAAAGCCGAACCGGCACGCGAGGGGAGCACTCCGACATTCTACTTTGCCGATGGATACCATGGCGGCGTCAAAGGTCATATGCCGGCCGGGGCCTGGCGTGACATTTTGAACACTATGCGCGCGGTCCCTCATTGGAAGCTGTGCCTGGATATCGAGCCCGCCTCGTGGGATGTATTGCTGCGCGACGATCCGGACGCCTATTACGAGCTGAAGAGCTACCTGGATCAGCCGGCACTCGACGCACGCGTTGAAATGGTGGCGGGAACCTTCTCCCAACCTTATGGCTGGGCGATTAGCGGCGAGAGCAATATCCGCCAACTAACGCGAGGCTCGGCGATCATTCGCCGCCACTTCCCGAAAACGCGCCTTATTACTTATGCCGTGCAGGAGCCTTGCTGGTCGAGCGCACTGCCACAAATTCTGCTGTCGTTGGGCTTCTCTGGCGCGGTGTTAAAGGATCCCGGCACCGCCTGGGGCGGCTATGCCGCAGGTTTCGATGCCGAACTGGTCAAGTGGACCGGACCGGATGGAAGTTTTATCGCCACAGTGCCTCGCTACGCGTGCGAGGAACTACGCAAAGTTTATGAAACGGAGTCTGGCTACGCGACGCCTGAGTTTTCCCGAAAGTGCGTAGCGCATGGCATTCCTCATCCAGCGGGAATGTATTTTCAGGACCTCGGGTGGGCCGCAAAACCCCGGGTATCGGGTGAGTACATCCGCAACGTGACTTGGCGCGAATATATTCATGGGATCGCCGGCAAGCCCGAAAAAGAGTGGCGCTTCAGTCCCGAGGATATTCTGACGACGCTCCCCTGGGGTGAGAAGACCTTGCAGGTTGTGGCGCAGCAGGTCCGCGCTGCCGAAAATCGTTTGCCGGCCGCGGAGAAAGTAGCCGCCATGGCGTCGCTCGCAGGGCATGCCACGTGGCCTGGCGAGCGGCTGACCGAAGCCTGGGACTCTCTGCTCTGGGCGCAGGGTCATGACGCGTGGATCACGGCTACGACACGCGTGGGCCGCCAGGCATGGTCGTTTCAAGTTGCCTCCGGAACACTGGACGCCGAGACCACTGCGGACGCCATCATCGCCGAGTCGCTACAGACTCTCTGTTCCGGCTTGCCCCGAAAAGCCGCGCAACCTCTGGGGTCACGTTGGATCCGGGTGGTGAATACTCTTGGCGTGGCTCGGCGCGATCTCGCCGAGCTGACAGTGGCGACCGACCGGGGAACGCATTCATTACGCATCTTCGATGAGGCCGGCAAATCAGTTCGATGCCAGATCGCTCCGACGCGGACATTCGGATCTTCGCAAGGGAGTGGCAACCGGCGCGGCAACCGGACTTTGGGACCTGGCGAGACCATCAATGCCGCGACCCTCCTCTTCCCTGCCCAGGTTCCCGCAATCGGGTATGCAACTTATCGTGTCGAACCGGTGTACGGCGAGTCTGAAGTTCCCGCGGAGCAGGGTGCCGTGAGCATCATTACCAACGCCGGCGGCAATGTGATCATGGAGAGCGACCTGTACCGTATCGAGCTCGACCCTCAGCGGGGCGGAGTAATTTCAAGCCTGTTTGCAAAAAAGCTGAATAAAGAGTTCTGCGACAGTTCAGCCATGCGATCGTTCAACGAATACGCGGGTTATTTCATCGCGGAGAAGAAGTGGCAGAGCAGCGTCGATCAACCCGCGCGGATAACAATCATGGAGAGCGGTCCGTTGCGCGCGCGGGTGAGAATTGCCGGTCAGGTCGGAGGAGTCCCTTTTCAGACCATCATCAGCCTGGCCGACGGCCAGCGGCGGATCGATTTCCAGGCGCGGTTCACCTATGAGCAGGATACATGGATCGGCGATCCGTGGGACATCAAGCCGGAGGACCGGCGAAGCGAACCGCGCAGATCCCAGAACGACGGGCGCTGGAAGCTGCAGGCGTTTTTCCCGGTGAGCCTCAGGAATCATGCTATCTACAAAAATGCGGCTTACGATGTGTGCCGCAGCCGAAATCAGGACACGTTCTTCCAGCGATGGGATGAGATCAAACACAATATCATCGTGAACTGGGTAGACGTGATGGATGAGCAGGAGAAAAATGGCGTTGCGATCTTTTCGGATCACACTACGGCCTACACGCATGGTCCGGAACACCCGCTGGCGCTGGTGTTGGGCTGGGGGTGGGAAGGCGGCTTCTGGTGGGGCAAGTGTCCGCTCAAAGGCGTACAGCAGATAAACTATGCGATCGTTCCGCACGTGGGAACGTGGGATGTGGCGGGACTTTCCGAAGAGAGCACCCGTTGGAACGAGCCGCTCATTCCGGCAATGATGAACGGCGAACCAGCGGCGGACGCGCGTGCCCGGTCTTTCGTGTCTGTTTCCGGAGGGGGCGTCGAAGTACCCACGATTATGGTGGATGGCCGCTATCTACTGATTCGCCTGTTTAATGGAGAGGGAGACGCTCAGGAACGCACGGTCTCCCTGCATGCGCAGCCGGCGCGCGTCGACGTTGTCGAACTGGATGGGCGTGTTTCGCGAACTCTGACGCCGCAGCGCGCCCGCGACGGACGCTATGAATTGAGGATCGCGCTGCCCCGCTTCGGAATTCGAACGGTTCGTTGCGAGATGCGTCCGGCGGAAGGGTAATCCCGACCCAGCTACTTGTCCTGATGGCGGCATCGCGCGGAATTCGACTGGTGAACTAAGCCAATGCGAATTACCGGGGGATGCACCCGGAGCGCGCCGTGCCTTTGTCTCGCGAGCGTTACTATCGAAATCCGTTCCGGCACGCAGGTCAACCATGCTTCGAGCGCAGTCGGCTACACAACTTCCAGCGACTTGGTGGTTCACTTCAGCTCAGCGCCAGCGACAGAGTTCGCAAAGCGACGGTAGAGTGGCCGTGGCGAAGTTTGGTAACGCTGGTTGGATCTTGCAGAGCCAGATTCTACAGCAGTGGTGAAAGCCTTCAACTTGCTCCCCTCCGAACGTAACGGGCGCAAAGAACTTACCGGGGCTTCTCAATCTGACGTAACATGTGTCTTGCGGGTGTTTCAGATTGAGCGAGTGGCAGATTTTCGCCGGCAGAACTCATGCGAAGAGAACGCAGCATTTTCCGAGGTAAAGTAAGAAAGACTATCGCGGGATTGTGTCTTCTGCTGCTGGTCACGCTGCTGTGCCTGAAGTTCAATCCTTTACCGGATACAGTAGCCTTCCTCATGCTGCTGTGCATACTGGTCATCGCGACGCTTGGCGACATGCTAGTGGCGGTTCTGATGTCGCTGGTCGCGGATTTCTCATATTTATGGTTTCTGCCGCCCGCCGATTCGTTCGCGATAGACGGACTGTCCTCGGTAGTGGCGCTAACGGCTTTCCTGGCGACGGCCATCATTGGAAGCCGGCTGTCCATAAAGGCGCAGCGGCGCGCGCAGGAAGCGGAGGATCGCAACCAGGAAATGGAGCGAATTCACGCCTTAGGCCGCGCTCTGCTGGCCCATGACACGCTTTCGGCCACCGGAGAGGCCGCAGTCTCGCAGATCGTGGCGGCGCTCGGGGCGAATGGCGCCGCGCTTTACTCCGCTCAACTGCAGCGCACGCACTATACCGGAGCGATTCCGGATGTAACTGAAGCCTTACGGAACGCCTTCACAACAGACGAACCCTGGGCGGGCGGATCTCCCCGCATCTCTGTCTACCCTCTCAACTCGGGGGATTACCGGATCGGCGCCGTGGCTATCCAGTCGGACGACCTTTCCGATACCGCGACTCATTTGACGATCAATCTGATTTCAGTTGCACTCGAACGGGCGGCTGCCCGGGAGAAGGCGGTCGAGGCAAATGCGATCAGCAGAAATGAGGAACTGCGGCGCGCTATGGTCGACGCTCTCGCTCATAATCTGAAGACCCCTCTGACGTCCATCAAAGCGTCGACATCGGCTCTCCTGCGGCACTCGGGCGATTTGAATACGGAGACGCGGGAGCTGCTGACGGTAGTCGACGAAGAAACAGACCGGCTGACGCGGCTGATCGCCGATTCACTCGAATTGGTGAAAGTAGGAGATCGTGTTACTCCGGCGCGTGAACTCATTCCGGTTTCACAGCCGATTCTCGCGGCTGTGGCTGACCTCGAGCGCAGTCTCGAAGGCCGGCAGATCAAGACTAAACTTCCAGAGACCATTCCGTCAATTGCCGCCGATCCGCACCTGATCCAGATCGTTATGACGCAGCTTCTGGACAATGCCTTTAAGTATTCACCGCCCGATTCGGCGATTGAAATCGAGGTATGGTCCGCCGGGGGTTTCGCAATCGTCGGAGTGCGAAATCAGGGTTCGGCACTCGACGACGACGAGCGGCAGCGGATCTTCGATAAGTTTTATCGAGGACGGAAGAGCCGCCGCCGGATTGAGGGAACCGGCATGGGATTGGCCATCGCGCGAACGATTGTGGAGTCGCACGGAGGAGAGATAGAAACGCGAAACGACCCTCGGGGTTACATAGTTTTCGAGTTTTCATTGCCGCTTGCCCATGAAACTGAATTGGAGACTGTAACGATATGAAGAATGGCCGTATTTTGGTCGTGGACGATGAGCCACAGATCCGGCGCGTCTTGCGAGCGACGCTTGGAGCGGAGGGGTACGACATTCTGGAGTCGCATAGCGGGGAAGAGGCTCTGGCGCTGGTGACGGGCGAGCCGCCGGATCTGGTGCTGCTCGATCTGAACATGCCGGGATTGGGCGGGCTGGCCACGTGCCGCTCGATTCGCGCCGCATCGGATGTGCCGGTGATCATCCTGTCGGTGCGCAACACGGATGCGGATAAAGTGGAGGCGCTCGATGCCGGCGCCGACGATTATGTAACCAAGCCGTTCAGCTTTGACGAACTCGCGGCGCGTATACGGGCGGCCCTTCGCCGGCGTACGCTTCAATCCGACCAGAGCCCACATGCCATAAAGACCGAGGATCTGGAAATCGATTTCGTCACTCGCCGCGTGGTGGTGCACGGTACGCAGCGCAGGTTGACTCCTACGGAGTTCGATCTGCTTCGCCAGCTTGTTACGCAGGCGAACCGGCCTGTGCCGCACAAGAAGTTGCTTAGCGCGGTCTGGGGTCCGGAGCACGAATCCGAGGTGGAGTACCTGCGCGTGTTCGTGAACCAATTGCGGAAGAAGATCGAGCCGAATCCGCTGAAGCCTCAGTACATCATTACGGAGCCGCGCATCGGATATCAGTTCGTTATGCCGGACCGGCTTCCGGTGGAAGCGTAGATTGAGTATTCAGATCAAACGCGGCGACATTACGAGGATTCCCGTTGACGCCATCGTGAATGCCGCCAATTCGGCATTGGCTGGCGGCGGAGGCGTGGATGGCGCGATTCACCGCGCGGGTGGACCGTCGATCATGCGGGAATTGGATGTAATCCGCGCGCGCGACGGCGGTTGCTCCACCGGCAGCGCGGTGGCGACGGGCGCTGGCCAACTTCCGGCGAAATTTGTTTTCCATGCCGTAGGTCCGGTTTATCGGGATGGTTCGCGGGGCGAAGCTGAATTGCTTGCGAGTTGCTATCGCACTTGTCTGAACCTTGCGCTGGAACATGGGGCGAGGACCATTAGCTTTCCCGCAATCAGCACGGGAGTGTACGGCTATCCTCCGGATCAGGCGGCCGAAATTGCGGTTCGCGAAGTTAGCGGATTTCTGCGGGAGCACGCGGGGATCGACAATGTGATCTTTGTGGTTTTCGACGAGAGCACGGAGAAAATTTATCGCCGGCTTCTCGGTCGTGCGGGCTCTGGCGGTCAGGCCTAATCTTCGTCCCTTTGTAGGGCGGTTCACATATACACAAGAATGCTTCTTGGGCGCCGCGCAAGATCGGCCAGGTTCCGAAGAATGGCGTTGCCGGAGCGTGAGTAGCTTCGGTCGCCTGCACGCGGACAACACGCGAAGTCCCAAGAGCCCTGCGCAACCGGCCGGATAATGCCCAATGACGTAGAAAAGCCAGCGAGGGGCCGCGGGCGAGCAATTCATCCGGAAGGTCTGCCCGAAACAGCCATTTAGGAGAGTCCTAATCGCTCGTTGACGACGAGGCGATGCTTGCGATGAAGGCCGACGAAGCGGACCAGCGGACCGGACTAAAGGTGTGGCGCGCCTAATCGACTGGATGAATTTGGCAGAGGGCAAACTGCACGAAATGCCCGGTCAAGAACGGAAAATTGCTGGCGGTCTCGATAATCTTGCCGTCATTCGAACACTTGGACAGGAATCGCGCTCTTATATATCGAAGGCATTATGGCGGAACTCAAACGTGACGTCCTACTGGTACTGCAAGCCCAAAAGGGTGATCGAGCAGCGCTGGAGTGCGTCCTGTGCGCGATTCAGGCCAGTCTGCTTCGGTACATTTCTGGGATCGCTGGCCGTTCGGGGGCGGAAGATATCCTCCAAGATGTGTTTCTCGATATCTGCCGCAACCTGAAGTGGCTCCGGTCGCCAGAACTATTTCAGGCATGGGCGTATAGAATCGCCAGCCGTGCCTGCTTCAAGCAATTGAAGCGGGAACGGCGTTGGTCGAACCGGGACCAGACGAACGTGCCGGTGGACGAGTTGCCGGCACCCGACGATCCCGAACTGTCCAAGCTGTTTCTAGGAATGTCTGAAATGATCGAGCAGATTTCACCGGCGAGCCGGGCGGTCCTGCTCCTGCATTACGCACAGGACCTCTCGATCGACGAGGCAGCGGCAATACTGGACATCAGCATTGGAACGGCGAAATCGCGTTTGGCTTACGGATTGAATTGTCTTCGAAAATCATTGAAAGGTACTACAAAGACATGACACAAGCAACAGAAAACGTTCTTCGAGAAGTGCTCAACCGGGTTGACCGCCAGCGTAGGGTGGCAACGGCGATGCTTTACGCGATGTTCGCGATGATGTTCGCGTTTTGGGCCGCGATGTGCTTCGCCAAGAACGATCACGACGGACTCGCCTGGGGGTTATCCGCAGTCATCGCCGGCGGATTTCTGGTGAGAATGATGGATTCCAGGGAATCCGCCGACAACACGCGTGCGATTCTCAAAGCTATCGAATTGCTGGCTGACCAGTCCTACAGTTCGCGGTAGGTCGCCAGTCGTCCAGGAAAGCTCGTGCACGTGGCCGTTGCCACTTCAATACACGACGTTTCCGTCGGGCGCGGCCCAAACGGTGGGATTGCTCTCCGATTTCGGCGAGTTTGCAGAAATCGTAAGGTCGTCATGGCCGAATGCTCCGGTGGCCCACATAGTTTGACCGGGATACCCGAGAAGAAGGGACCGGGTATCGGTAGTCTTGAAACAATCGAGTGTAAATGTAAAGATTTGTGCCATACTTGCTCTCCTGAAATCGGACGGCTGCCTGAGGTACGGCAGCCCGTCTGAAATCCTAAACCTTATCGATCCTGCCGGCTGTACTTGCCGCGAAGCGGAACGAGAGCATGGGTCATTACATAGTCGCCCACTGAAATACCCAGTGCGGTTCCGTCGACGCAGGCTGTTCGGAAGTGTATGCCTCCGAATACGCGCGCATTCATCACCTCTTGGAGAGCGGCTGAGAAGCTGTGAAACTGGCGTGTAACACCCGGTATGGCGTTGGAAACAACGCTAAAAGAAGTCTCCTCGCCGAATGTTTGCGACAATATGCGTCCTGGTGCGCCGCTTGCACAGGAGTGCGCTGACGGATACTCCGGAAAAGGAGGGGTCGTAATCAGTGGAGTCCACGCCGAGTCAGGACTCGTGGAATCATTGCCGTCAGTATCACCCAATTGAATCGCGGTAATTGGCCGCCACGAGCTATAGGTGTATTTCGCGTCCCAGCATCCGATGATCGCATCTGCCATTCCCAGGTTGACAAGAGCCAGTAACCGGGCGGTACGAACCATGGAGTAGTGGTGCTCCGCGGCTAGCGAGGTGACAACCTGATCCCAGTAATCGGGCGGATTTCCTACCTGCCAGAAATTCGCGGCGAGCGTCTGGTCGTTGGTCCGGCCGGAATTCGTAGAACCTCCCATGCTTTTTGTTTCGTTGAAGTCGGCTGTGTACTGGTCGCTAATCAGGGATACCGGACCGGCCGTCCGGAATTGCGAAGGCGACCGAATTACCCAGGGAATGGTGGTCGCGAGTTGCGGCGCCAGCCCAGGCGCCATAGCCGGTGGAGTTGGCCGCCACTGGCCAGGCTCAGTTCCGCCAAGATAAGGTGGAGGTACATTAGCAAATCCATCCTGGCTTCGCCACATCCATATCTGATCGGCAATGTATTGCCCCCATGACAATCCCTGTTGAACCGCGTCATTTGTGTCTGTGATTGCGGCGAGAGAAGCCGCCCGCTGCTGATCGAATTTGGTCTTCTGAGCCGGATAGAGGTTCACGAGAGTGGCGTACGCAGCCTGCACGGCTGCAGCCCTTCGGGAAGTTTCTGGCGCCGCTGCCGGCGGCACGTGGATCGAAGTGTAGGCGCGGTCGATGCCGTTCACCGCGTCGAAGACAGCCGCCTGCACGATTGCGGCGACGCGGGTTGACACCGGGGCAGGCGTTACCGGGGCCGTGAGCGTTGCCTGTAGCATCACCTGGTTCCAATCGGAAACCTCGTCCGCGGTGGCAAGTACGTTTGCCGCTACGAACCAAACTGAGAAGAGGATCACCTTCTTCATAATTCTCGAGCACCTCAAAAGTTGTGAACACGATCGCAAACCATCGTCGGGAATCCATCCTGGCCGCGTCGATTATTCCGGTTATATTTATCGATCCGGGCAAGCAAATCAATGCAGAGCAGGAAAAACCTAGGTGACACGGCATCCTCTTGATTGGTAAAGGCTTGCGTTAAGGGGTGACACACCGGAGATCAAACGATGGCGAGTGGTAGAATCGGCGGAGAGGAGGCCCTACGGCGAAGTCGAGCGTGTCGCGCAGGATTGTCTCTTTCGGGCCATTCGAGTTCGATCCTGAAACGGGTGAACTGCGCAAACACGGGATGAGGTTGAAGATCCAAGGCCAGCCTGTTCAAGTGCTGGCGATGCTGATCGAGCGCCATGGCGACGTGGTGACACGCGAAGAGCTGCAGAAGGGACTTTGGGCCGCCGAGACATTTGTCGATTTCGAACATAGTCTGAACGCCGCCATCAAGCGGCTGCGGGCGGCCTTGGGCGACTCGGCCCAGTCCCCGCGCTTTGTCGAGACGCTCGCCCGCCGCGGTTATCGTTTTATCGCCCCGTTGAGCCAACCAGCCGAAGATGTTTCCGAGACTGCCGCTCCGGTTCGTGTGGACGCCTCGAAAAGGGCCGGGCGGCGCCCTTTTCGCCGTGGCCGGAGCCGCAATGGTTGTAGCCGTCCTCCTGGCAACAATCGGGATTATCCTTGCGCGCGCCCACAATACCGTTCGAGATCCCACCTTTTCGGCTCCAATCCGCTCCTTGGCCGTGCTTCCGTTGGCTAATCTCTCGGGTGATCGCGACCAGGACTACTTTGTTGACGGAATGACCGACGCGCTCAGGCAACGTCTGGAGCTAATCCGTTCGCTTCGGGTCATTTCCCGAACGTCTTCGATGCATTATCGGGAAAACCGCAAGCCCCTCCCCGACATTGCGCGCGAGTTAAACATCGATGCCGTTGTAGAGGGTTCCGTGTTGCGCTCTGGCGACCGCGTGAGGATCAACGTTGAACTCACTCACGCCATTCTCGACAAACATCTGTGGAGCAATAGTTACGAAGGGGACTTGCGGGACGTCTTCGCCTTGCAGGCAACTCTTGCGGGGAGAATCGCCGATGAAATCCGCGTCACCCTGACACCGCCCGATCGCGCGCGATTAGCCGCCGTGCGTCCTTTCATTCCTGACGCGTATCAAGCGTACTCAAAAGGCAGGTTCTTCTGGAACAAACGCACGGAGGAGGACCTGAAAAAAGCGATCGGTTTTTTCCAGCAGGCCATCGACAAAGATCCGGACTATGCGCTTGCCTACGATGGGCTGGCGGACAGTTGGGTGCCGCTTGGCTGGTATGGTTACATGTCGCCATCGGAAACGTTTCCGCATGCCAGGTCGGCCGTTACGAGAGCTTTAGCTCTTGACGATTCGCTGGCGGAAGCCCACACCTCGCTTGCGTTCGTGAAGCTCTATTCCGATCGCGACTGGGTGGGAGCCGAGAGCGAATTTCGCCGCGCCATTGAGCTCAACCCGAATTACGCCAATGGCCACCACTGGTATGCCGAGTTTTTATCGCTGGTGGGCAGGCATAAGGAAGCAATTGCCGAATCCCAGCGCGCGCGTGAACTCGATCCGCTTTCGAACATCATCAACACGTGGGTAAGTTCGCGGTACTACTTTGCCAGGCAGTACGATCAAGCCATCCAAGAGGGTCGGAATGCCGTCGAAATGGACCCGAGTTTCGCGCCGGCGCATCTGGTCCTCGGCAACGCCTACGAGCAGAAGGGAATGCTGAAAGAAGCCATAGCCGAATTCGAAAAGGCCACTCGGCTCGCGAGGGGCTCGATGTATGCTGCGGCGCTCGCCGACGCGTACGGAATTGCAGGACAACATGCCGAGGCGTCCAAGGTGCTTGAGCGCCTCAGGGACATGTCGGAACGCGGATTCGTTTCGTCGTACGACTTAGCCATCGCACATTTAGGACTTCGAGACCAGAACAAGGTATTCGACCTCCTCAACGCGGCGGTACGAGAACGCTCGCCACGCACCGCGTTTTTAGGCGTGGAGCCTCGTTTTGATGGGCTGCGTGCCGATCCGCGATTCAGGGCGCTGCTGCGGTTAATCGGCCTGCAATCGTGATTGTCACCCGAGAGTGCCGGCCCTATGTTCCGGCCCATTGAGCCCAAGGCCGCATTCAGCGTGGACGGCGCGTACCGCCTTCTCGAGACCATCGCGGCGCACCACGATTGCGATCGTCAGTTCGCTCGAACCCTGCGCGATGGCGATGATATTCACCTTCTCGCGCGAGATGGCCGTGAAGATGCGCGCCGCGAGTCCCGGGGTGCCGCGCATGCCTTCGCCGACGACGGCCAGCAAGCCCGACATCCTCGTCGATCTTCGATCGCATTGACGTAGCCGTGCGCGAGTTCCAGCGCTAAGCGCGGATTCGAGGCCTGCAGCGTCTTCTGCAGTTGCTCCTCGTGCCGCACCAGAAAACAGAAGCTCTGCCGGTAACTCGATCCCGAATCGCCAGCACTTCGACATTGGTGCGCGCCAGCGCGTCCAGCGCGCGCGCCATCACCTGCACACCGGAAATCGCGGCACTGGCCGGTTCGAGCGAGATCAGCGCGACGTTGCCATCGAAGTCACGGCGCGCGCGCCCACAGGCCGTCGTCAGCTCGGCGACGATGCGGGTGCCCGGCTTCTCCGGGCGCGAAGCTGTTCTTGCTCCAGACCGGAATGTCTTGTTCCACCAGCGGCGCCAGCGTGCGCGGATGCAGCACTTTCGCCCCGTTATAAGCCAGTTCGGCCGCTTCGGCGAAGCTGACCTCGTCGAGCACCTTGGCGTCGGGGACCAGGCGCGGATCGGCGCGTCATGATGCCATCGACGTCGGTCCAGATCCATAGCTCCGCTGCATCCAGTGCGGCAGCCAGTATCGACGCGGAGAAATCCGAGCCGCCGCGGCCGAGCGTGGTCGGGCGGCCGTCGGCGTCGCGCCGTTGAAGCCGGTGACCACCGGAATGTATGCCGGCGTCGAGCAATCGGACAGCAGTGTGGCGCGCGCCTTCACTTCCGTTGCTTCCATTACCGGCGAGGCGTTGCCGAAGACCGCGTCGGTCACCATCGATCTCCGCCGCGTTGCACGGCGACGGCGGGCAGTCCCTGGCTCGTTCATGTACTCGCCGACAGGAGCGCCGAAAGCCGCTCGCCGATGGCGACGGCCTCGTCCACAGAACGCGCCGGGCGATCGCCCAGCATCAGCATGCCGTTCACGATACGCTCGAACTCGTCGACCAGATCGTCGATTTCGCCTCGACAGATCGCGGGGCCGCCGGCGGCAGCAGCTCGACGCAAGGCCTGCAGTGCCGTTCGCGCAAGCTGTCGCGATGTTGTGCATCGATGCCCGACGCGGTCACCCGCTTCGGCATGCTTCATGGTGTCGAGCAGCAGGTCGGTGATCTTGGACATCGCCGAGACGACGATCGACCACCGGACGCGTCTTCGTGGCGTCCATCGCCAGACCCGGCCGACACTTTCATTCGCTGGCGGCGGAACCGACGCTGGTCCCGCCAAACTTCATGACTAGCAGGTTGTTCATTGCTGACTGCATCGCGGTATCCTTGCCGTTGCTGATACGTGCCCGCACCAGCCGGAGTATCTCTTCTTCCACTTCTTCGAGGGTGAGGACGTGGAGTCGACATAGACGGCGTCGGGCGCCTGCGCCAGCGGCGAATCGGGACGCGTGCTGGTCGCGGCGGTCGCGTTCCGGCAATCTCATCCGGACGATTTCCGTGTTTCGGCCGCCGGTCTCGATCTGCCGGCGGTCGACCCGGGTTCGCCGGCATCGGCGTCCAGGTAAGATCTTCACGGTCGCGTGGGGAAGACGACCGTGCCGATGTCGCGGCCTTCCATGACCACGTTCTGCGCCTCCGCAATCGCGCGCTGTTTCAGCACCATCGCGCGGCGGACAGCCGGAATGGCGGCCACGCGCGATGCCGCATCAGAAACGTCGGTCGTACGGATCGCCTCGCGTGACCTCTTCGCCGTTCAGGAATACCACGGCATTTGCCGGATCTAGCGCAATCGTCCGCCGCCAGAGCGAGCTGCTCCATGCGGTGCATATCGGACGGATTCAGATTCTGCCGAATGGCCCAAAGCGCCAGCGCGCGGTACATCGCGCCGGTATCGATGTAAGTGAATCCGAGGCGAGTGGCGACGCGGCGCGCGATGGTGCTCTTGCCCGCGCCCGCAGGTCCATCGATAGCGATTATTTTGCCCACAAACTGGTAGGATAGCGTGGCGCACTCAAGCCCGTGCCGTCAGTGCGACTGCAAAGCTTCCACGGCGCGCTGAATGACCGGATCGCCCTGCACCTCGATCTCGTCGCCCTTCTCGACGCCCAACGCCTGATTGAAGATCTCCGTCTTCAATCGCGCCCTGATACTGTCGGTCTCCCGAGACCATTCGGGCAAGCCCGGCTGAATCTGCCGCTCCGCCAGCCACGCCTGAAACTGGTCCAGAATCTTCGGGGTGACCTCGAACTTTTCGTCCACCTTGTTCGCGTGAATGAACTCGGTGGCGAACGTTGTGAAGGCACCGGACGCCTCGAGTACCGTTCGCAAGCGCGAATATCCCGGCGGATTGACCGCGATGTCAGGGATGATTCCGCCGCCGCCTTGCAATGGCCGACCCTTGTCCGATAAGAAATCGGTGCGGCGGTTCGGATGCGCGGTGGTTTCGCCCAGTTCGTAGTCACTCGAACTGCTAAAAGGCTTCTGAATCGACCGGCCGCTCGGTGTGTAGTAAAGGGCCGTTGTTAGCGCCACTCCTGTGCCTTGAGTCAATGGAAACACGCTCTGCACCAGACCCTTACCGAAACTCGGCTCTCCCACAATCGTGGCTCGGTCGTGATCCTGCAGCGCGCCGCTCACGATTTCCGACGCGCTGGCAGTTTTGCCGTTGACCAGAATTGCCACGGGGAATTCGTACGGAACCGCATTGTCTGGAACCTTCTCAGCCTTCTCGGGAACGTTCCGGCCGCGCACCGTGACGATGGTTTGGCCTGGTTTCAAAAACAGACTTGCCGTTTCCACCGCGGCCGTGACCAACCCGCCCGGATTGTTGCGCAGATCGAGCACCAGGCCTTTAAGCTTGGAGCCTCCCAGTTTCTCGATCGCCGCGCGGATCTCCTGACCCGTCTTCTCATCGAAGCTGGATACTCGCAGATAGGCCGCGCCGGATTGCAGCAGGAACGCTCGTTCCACGCTGGGCGATTGCATCTCCTCGGGCACCAGCGTGAATTGCAGCAGCCGGACATTGTCGCCACGCCGCACATCGAGACGCGCGGGCTGCTGGTGCGATTCGCTGAGCAGTTCCACCAACTGATCGAGGTTTAAACGGTCCAGCCGGATACCGTTAATGGCTAAAATCTGATCGCCGGGAGCTATGCCGGATTTAGCCGAAGGCGTTCCAGGTGTTGCCTGTAAGACAATCACCCGGCCCGGCAGAATCGAGACCACGCTTCCGAATCCCTTGCGCGTCGAACTCTGCATCTGCCTGAGCTGCTCGAACTGCCCTGGGTCGAAGAACACGGAGTGGGGATCAAGTTTGCGCAGCATGCCTGGGATTGCGCCCTGATAAAACGCCTGCTCGGAATTCACCGGGTCCGCCCCCATCGATTCCACGATCGAGTAGACGTCGATAAAACGTTTGACCTCACCGGCCAAAGGATCCAGGCTGTCGGCGCCGCGTGAAGGCGCACAAAGAGCAATGGCAAGGATCGCCGTCAAACTAACAGCTTGGTTCATGAAAGGATCTCGATGGATAGGGAGACGTTCCGGTTTCAGTTCATCGGCGGCGCGCCGGCCGTATTCACTTATTTAGAATACAACCGCCTGAATTGAAGCCCACGCATCGGCGACGATGGGCGATGAGATCGGATCGCCCTTCTCGCGAAATCCGTTTATGCCTTCATCTTCCACACCGTCAGTGCCGCCCCGCAAGCGACCAGGAAAAAAGTGAATAATTCCGCCAATAACTGCCGTCCGCCGATCACCGACGCCGACCATGCCAGCGCGGCGGCATCCAGCACGGAAAACGCGAGGAGGACCATCAGAACCGCAATCCAGATCGTCGAAGCGCCGCGTTCGGATCGCTTGCCCTGTTGAGGTATATGTGTGATGTTCATGCTCTTTCAGACGAGCGCCGAGGCAACCGCGGCAGTAAAAGGTTTGTCAATAAAATGTCGAGACTGTTAAGCATCCGGGATGGTTATAATGGCCAGCAGGGACTTATCGCTGTTGAAATGACCGACATAAAGAAGAAGCTCCAGGACGAGATCAACCTCCTTGAACACGAACTGCAACACGAACTGCCCAAGGAGATTCGTATCGCCCGTGCGCATGGCGATCTCAGCGAGAATGCGGAGTACCACGCGGCAAAGGAGCGGCAGGGCTTTGTCAACGCCCGGCTGGGACAATTAAAGCAGCGGCTGGCCGAAGTTCTGCGCATCGATTTCACGAAGATTCCACACGACAGAATTGGCTTGGGCTCGCGCGTGGTAGTGCTGGACGTTACCAAAGACGAAGAGCGTACTTACTTGTTGGTCACAACCGAGGAAAACGATGCGCCGGCTGGTAAGATTTCGACCAGTTCACCTATAGGACGAGCATTGCTTGGCAAGCAGGCGGGAGATATCGTAAAAGTTCAGCTTCCCGCTGGAACGCGGGAGATGGAAATTCTCAAACTTCAGACGGTGCATGAGTTAGAAGGCTAAGCTTATGACGTTTACGCGCGGGATTGGCTGGTTCTTCGGCAGGATTATCGGAAAGATAGTCGAGGTGCTGGCACTCTCCCGCATTCACCCGAACGTCCTCACCTTCATCGGCCTGCTGATCAATATTTGGGCCGCGTTCCTATTTGCCGCCGGACGATTCCGTGCCGCGGGTCTGGTAGTAATCGGCGCCGGATTGTTTGACATGGTCGACGGCCGCGTCGCTCGCGAGACCAACCGCGTCACCAAGTTCGGCGGCTTCTTCGATTCCGTGCTCGACCGCTACTCCGACCTGGCCCTGTTTATGGGTCTTTTGGTTTACTATGCGTCGATCAATCGTTTCTTTTACATCGTGCTGACCGCGATCGTGATGACGGGATCGGTGATGGTGAGCTACGCTCGCGCCCGCGCCGAGTGCATTATTCCGCAGTGCAAAGTTGGTTTTCTGGAGCGCCCGGAGCGGATCGTGCTGATTATCATCGGCGCGCTGTTCGACCGCATGGCCCCAGTACTTTGGGTAATCGCAATTCTCTCGAATGTTACAGTTATCCATCGGATGATCCACACCTTCCAGGAGTGCAAACGATTGGAAGATGCGCAGCTTCGCGCCGTACCGAGCACTGCCGAATTCAATCGGTAAGCCGCCTGGAGGTGGAAATTGCGCGGACTGCCTTGCGCCCGGGGCGGAACTCTGGGTACCAACTCATGCGAGCTATACGATCGGCTTACCGGTAAGCCGGTTTGGGCGCAAAGCCCGGCAAAGTACATATTCAATTTTCAAACATCGGGCGGAAATTCCGGGAGGCCTATTCTCAATGCCGCTCGAATTTCACAGATTAAGTTGAAAGAATCCTCTTTCGGCCCCAGCATAGCGGACCGGCGGGCGCTTTCATGCGAGAGTTGTTGAGGGATTTGGCGCAGCAGCATTGTTTTGAGAGAGTTAAGCTGCGTGGAAAATGTTCGCATCCGGTGTGACTGGAGTTGGCGGGAACGCCAAGTGCTGTGCCCGGCGAGCACGCGGGGGTGACGCAAAGCCGCGTTTTTGGATCGGCGTGGTGATGGGCGGCGAACGCAGTTGGCGATTTTGCGGATCGAACCCAAGTCGTGTGTGCCCGGCGGAGCACGGGGCGGTGACGCAAAGGCGCTGTTTTTCGATCGGCGTTGT
Organism: Terriglobia bacterium; assembly: GCA_963767545.1. Classification (GTDB taxonomy): domain Bacteria; phylum Acidobacteriota; class Terriglobia; order Bryobacterales; family Bryobacteraceae; genus CAVVFX01. Next base: position 180,911 of record CAVYEV010000008.1, on the reverse strand, counting down.
GACGGGCGGCGAACGCGGTTGGCTATTTTGCGGATCGAACCCAAGCTGTGTGCCCGGCGAGCACGGGGTGGTGACGCAAAGGCGCCGTTTTTCGATCGGCGTTGTGAGGGCGGCGAACGCGGTTGGCGATTTTGCGGATCGAACCCAAGCTGTGTGCCCGGCGAGCACGGGGTGGTGACGCAAAGGCGCCGTTTTTCGAATCGGCGTTGTGAATGTGGTTTGCGGACACCAAAAACAAACCCGTTTGAAGAACCGATGGTTCCGTAATGCCGGAGTTAAGCAGTTTGGGATTGGGCCGAGGCGACGCAAAGGGGTCAAAAGAGCCGATGGACACTGATAATAAAAACAGCGACTTTCATTCGTTGTGCCTCGTCCCACGCAAGAATCAAGATGGCGGCGAATGGTGCGGCCAAGGACGCGACAAAGGCGACAATTCCCGGATAGTGCTGAGGCGCGCGGTGCGCGGGCACATGGGTTTCTTTTCATTGGCCCGATCGGCCCCTAGTTGCATGACTGCATTTCCTTTCGTCAACGGAGAACGCCAAGTACACCGGCGTCTGGTGTCTTCTGGTTCGACCCTATCATGCGGGAGTTAGGCGATAACGACTAAGTGACTGATTCGTATAGAAAAAGGTGTTGTGATTCGCCCATGGCGGGTCGCCACAACGGGGGTATGAAAAAATCAAGAGCCAGATATGATGCTGGATGCCGGGAGTGTACAGAAGGTCGGTATCCGGTCGGTGCTTTCAGCCCGTTTGTGAATCTGACCTGGACGCATTTTGAGTTGTGCACGGCACAACGGAATGTCGCCTCGCCGCGAGGTGGAGAGCACGAGAAGCTGGAATGTCTTGTTTGGTCAGTCACAAGTGACCGGCTGTTTAAATCACGGCGGCCGGGGCACCGGCTAGCTTCCTGACGCACAAGAAGTTCTATCAAGTCCTCGATCAGCAATATGCGGTTGGCGAGGCGATCCCGAGTTCATCTTGAGCAGTGGCGAAATTTGACGCTCCGGCGTGATCCAGCGCGCGCGATTCCGAAGTACGATCAGTATCAAATGATTGGGCACGCGTCGGCTTCGAAAAGGCGTACTTTTCCGGGGAGCGGATACATGAAACGCTCTGTGTCGTCGCCAGACTGACAGATGCCAAACAGGCCCCGTGTCGGGTTACGCCGCGTGAGCGAGCATTCTACGGCAACCAGCCGCACCCCGAAACGCCAGCGGAGGACTGGGTGGCCCTGCCGCCAAAATAATAACGCATACGATTTCCGCGGCTCCGCAGTCGCGAAGTCGGCTTGAATCGATGGCTGAGCGACAGCCAGACCAGCGGGCGAGGTTATACGAACCTCGGTTCACGAGCTGACGAAGACGCGGCTGGACGTTTAAAAGAAACTTCTCTACTGACCCAAGAACAGATGGCGCCCGACAGATAATTTGAGCACTCCCGTAGTCGGCATAATGCGGGTCTTCGAGAGATAAGACCAGTGTGATGCAAAGCCGCCATTTTTCGAATCGGCGTTGTGAAGTGGGCCGAACGCCATTGCGCACTCTGCCATGAGTTTCCGAGACGACGTTAAGATACAGACAAGAATTGAACAGCGGCATTGCTGCTGGTTCGAACAGGAACATGTCGTATAATCTGACTCCGAATAGCCAGCCGAATGCAGGTCTTCGCCCGATTTGGTCTGTCACGGAATTGAAGAGATTAACCCGAAAGCTTTCGGAGGCACTGTGATTGACGATAATAGCCTCGAGACGCACCGGATAGGGCGAGCGGCGGATTCATTACATAAAGATTTCTTGAGATCTTTGTAGCCTTTGTGCTTACGCTTTGCTACACTTTCAGGCGTCACCTTCCGCAGGGAATCTCCCGGCGCGTAGCGGTCGTAGTAGGCGACGCATGATGACTGCGTTTGCCCCCAGTTCGGGAGAAAATTCGTGAAAGTCCATCTCGTAAATCCGAGCGAAGCGTCATTTGGAACAGCAGTAATCACACCGCGTTGGCTGTTTGTTTTGGCAGCCGCGACCCCTTCATCGTTCGGCGATCCTGAAATCTGCGACGAAACGTTGCAGCAATTCGATTTTGATCGCCTCCGCCAAGGCGACATCATCGGTATTGGAATACATACTGCCAATGCCCTTCGCGGTTATGAGATCGGCCGGCGGGCGCGCCAACGCGGCGCTTACGTCGTCTTCGGAGGCATCCACGCAACGCTCTTTCCGGAAGAAGCCCTCGAGCAGGGCGGCGCACATGCCGTGGTAAAGGGCGATGGCGACGTCGCGTGGGCCGAGGTGGTGAACGACTGCGCAGGCGCAGGCCCGCGGGCCATCTACGAAGGTGGACGCATCGGCGCCGATCGGTTCCTGCAGGCCCGTTGGGATCTTCTCCCGGACGGCAAGTATATGTGGGCTTCCGTGCAGACCGTTCGTGGATGCGCCAAGCATTGCTCCTTCTGTTCGGTGTGGCGGACCGACGGGCAAAAGCCGCGGCAACGCGCCTCCGATCCGGTGATCGATGAGATTGTGGAATTGCGGCGCAAAGGTTTCCGCTTCATCGCCCTGGCAGACGACAATTTCTATCCAGTGACGCACACCGACTTGCGACTCGCCGAGCGGCAGAACAATATCGTCAAGCTGGAACAATTGCGGTCCATCCGCAAGGATCGCTTCGAACTGATGGAGCGGCTGGCTTTATTGCCCAGTGACATGGTCTTCTATACCCAGATCACCATGGAGGCAGCCGAGGATATTGCCTTCCTCGACGCGATGAAAAAGGCTAGAATTCTCGGCGCACTCGTCGGCGTCGAGGCGGTCACGCCCGAAGGCCTGAAGGCGGTCTACAAAGACTTCAACTGCTCCGGCGACGATCTGGTGCGCCAATTGCGAACCTTCCGGGAACATGGAGTTCATGTGCTGGGTTCCTTTATCTTTGGACTTCCGACCGACAAGCCTTCCACGTTTGACGCTACTCAGGAATTAGCGCAGAAGGCTAACCTGACGTTCGCGCAATTCGTGATGCTGACACCGTTTCCGGGAACGGTCGATTTCGAGCGCTGGGAGAAAACGCAGGAACAGAATCCGACGATGATCGCGGGCTTTCCTATCACCCGGTACTGGCTGATCCCGCAAGAAGTCCGGCCCAAAATGTTTAGTCCGCACCCCTCGATGAGTTCGGAGGAATTGCGGGACCGGACGCAGGGAGTATGGGACCAGTTCTACAATTTGCGCTCGGTTTGGAAAAGGTCCGCATGCGTAAAGTCGATCAAGGCGAGGCTCGCTTTTGTGCTGGTGTCCAGGTTATACCGGCAGATGTATGCCACAACTGGAATTTCGACCGACAGCGCCCGCCGCAGCCGGGCGAATCTCTGGGCCAAACTATTGGCGAAGCCGCTGGTCCGTCTGTTTCAGGGCAAGCTCATGCCGGAGCTGAAGATTCCACCCAAGCCGGCTAATGTGGAAGCGGCCTGCGCTGCGAGTCCGCTTCAGGTGTTTGCCGCCAAGCCGCGTTAAGATTCGTCTGAGCGGCGGAATCGCGCTACAATAGGAGTCGAAAGGGGGCGCACCGGATTCGACGGGATTGAATAGGGTGGTGAGGCGTGCCGGGTTCCGAGCTCCCGTAAAACGATCGGAAAAACACAACTGCCAATAACACGCAGTTTGCATACGCTGCTTAATTAATTAAGTAGCGCGCTTCCAGCCGGTGAGCCCATGCGCCGGTGAGTGAGCGTCATCTTACGGGATAGGCGCTCGAGGCTTCTGTTCGGAGCCGAGGGCCGAGATCAATCGGACTAAGTCTCAGCTCTTCTTTGTTGGTTCTTAGGCGGAGATCGAAAACTCCGAATCGGACTACGCACGTAGTCTTTCCATGGCGGGCTTTCTCGGACGCGGGTTCAATTCCCGCCGCCTCCACCATCATTCTTTGCGCTTATTTTCTCAGCTTACAGAGCCACAGAGTTTAAACTGTACGAAAAAGTACATACTGTGGCTTCATGCTTACTCCGTATAGGCGTCACTATCCCTCCTGCTCGAACAAATCTGACCGCTACTGGAAACGTTGCCGCTGTGCAATGTGGGTGGAAGGAACCGTTCGCGGTCAGTACATCCGCCGAAGCCTCAAAACCTACTCGTGGGAGAAGGCTCAAGCCTATTGCCGACGCATGGAAGATGCTGACAATCCCGCACCCAAGAAAACTACTCCAGCCGTCACCATCGGCGAAGCCATTGAGGCTTATTTGTCCGAGGCCAAAACTCGGGGCCTCAGTGAAGGCACCCTCCATAAACTGACCGGAATCTTCAAAACAAAAGGCAGTTCGCCGACAACGCCCCTTCGTTCCTGACGTGGGCCACCGAACGGAAGTACACGACACTGGATCAACTGGATCTGGTAAACCTTAGAGAGTTCAGGGCAACGTGGAAGGATGCTCCGTTGGCAACGAGCAAGAAACAGGAACGGGTATTAGGGTTCCTTTATTTCTGCGTCCGTAACGGGTGGCTGAGCAAGAACCCCATGGTTGGCATCGGGAAGATCAAGGTGGAAGAATCGCCGACCGACTACTTCCCCAGCGACGAATTCAAAGATCGTAGACGCTACGTACCTGTATCGTGAGAATCGCTGGGAGCAAGGGGACGCCAACGGGACTCGAATTCGGACGCTGACGCTTTTGATGCGTTGGAGTGGTCTCCGAATCAGGGACGCCGTTACGCTGGATCGATCCGACTCAGCGCCGACGATAAACTCGTTCTCTACTAGTGTGGTGTCCAAAAAATAACTAGACAGATTGCCCAGCTTCATACTACTTTTGAGGCATGGGCGGCTCCTTCGAATTTTCGGCACTGGATCGCGAGAAGGTTAACCAGTGGATCGCGGCGCACGGCACTCCGCAACAGGTGGCTCTTCGCTGCCGGATCGTTCTGAGTTCCGCGGAAGGCGAGTCCGATGTCGCTATCGCCAAGCGGCTCATGGTGAACCGCAATACGGTGATCCTCTGGCGAAAGCGTTTTTTGTATGAATGGGTCTCGACGGTTTGTGGGACGTTGCTCCCGGTCGGGGACGAAAGCCAACTTATGAGATAGACAAGATCGCCGCCATCGTCGACGCAACCCTACAAACCAAACCGGCGGGGATGACTCACTGGAGTTGCCGCACCATGGCGGAGAGACAAGACGTCAGCAAGTCCACGGTCAACAATATCTGGCGCACCTACAATCTGCAGCCACATCGCACGCAGACCTTCAAGCTATCGCGCGATCCGAAATTTCTAGAGAAGATGACCGATGTCGTGGGACTTTACTTGAATCCGCCGCAACAGGCTATCGTGCTGTGCGTTGATGAAAAGAGCCAGATTCAAGCTTTAGACCGTACACAGCCCAGATTGCCCATCAAGAAGGGACGTTGTGGCACAATGACCCACGATTACAAATGCAACGGGACCACGACTTTGTTCGCCGCGCTGGAAACGCTACAGGGCAAGGTCGTGGGCGAATGCCACAACAGACACAGGCACCAGGAGTTCCTGAAGTTCCTGCGCAGGCTCGATCACGAATTTCCAGGCGATGTCCCTTTACATCTGATCATGGACAACTACGGAACCCACAAGCACGAGAAAGTCAGGGCCTGGTTGAAACGTCATCCCCGTTTCGTGCCTCACTTCGTGCCCACCAGTTCCAGTTGGATGAATCTCGTAGAAAGATGGTTCGGTCACCTGGATAACAAGGCCATCCGCCGCGGTGTGTTTCTCAGCGTTCCCGATTTACAGGCTGCAATCAGTGCCTTTCTCATGGCGTGGAACCAGAACCCTTGACCTTCGTGTGGACCGCGACCGTCGAATCCATTCAGGAAAAGCTCACCCGCTGCCGTCGCACCCTGGAGCAAATCCAACCCGGCTGCACCAGTCCAAAATCTAGAAAGCGCAAGAAAGTACCTGTCTAGTTATTTCGCAGACACTACACTAGGCGAAGACCGGACACCCGGTTTATGTGCCGTTGCCGCCCACACTCGCTGAAGCCTTTACGCACACCGTGCCGCCAGGACAGAAACCGAATCCACGCTATTTCTTCTGGTCTGGGAATGGTGAACCGAAAAGCGCCGTCGCTGAGTGGCAACGCAGCTACCGCCGATTGTTCAAGCTTGCCGACATTAAGACCTGCGATGGACAACCGAAGCGATGCCATCCTCATATGTTCCGCGACACGTTTGCGGTTGAGATGCTTCTCGGTGGCGTGCCGCTTGAGCAGGTGTCCATGTTGCTCGGGCACAAGGGCATCAAGATCACGGAAAAACACTACAGTCCTTGGGTACTGCCGCTCAAGCGAGTGTATGTGCCGGACCCAGAAGAGAGCATAGAGGAATAGCGTTGGCGAAAGCAAAAGCAACACAATCGAAACAACCTCTGACGACCGCACAACAGCTTGGAGGCTTAATCAAATCCGCACGGGATGTGATGCGGAAAGACAGGGGCCTGAACGGCGACCTAGACCGTCTGCCGATGTTGACGTGGATCATGTTTCTCAAGTTCTTAGACGATCTCGAAAACGACCACGAAACGAACGCGAAACTCGCACGAAAAGCTTATAAAGCCATCATCCAGCGACCCATATCGGTGGAGGGATTGGGCTGCTGCGGAAAAGCCAACAGGCGATGACCTGCTTCAGTTCATCAATGATCAGCAAACGGTTCTCCCAGATGGGAGCAAGGGTCCGGGGTTGTTCGCATACCTGCGCCAACTCAGGGGTGTGAATGGCAGCAGAGATCAGCGGGACGTGATCGCCACAATTTTTGGCGGTGTTGTCAACCGGATGCAGAGTGCGGGAGATCGTCAGCAAGGTCAACGATATCCATTTCAGTTCGACAACACGAAATTCACACGTTGGGCCGTCTTTACGAATCGATGCTCAAGGAAATGCGTGACGCCGCTGGCGATTCCGGCGAATTTTACACACCAAGGGCCGTTGTGCGGTTCATGGTTGAAGTGACCGACCCTCGACTTGGTGAAACGATGTTGGACCCCGCGTGCGGGACGGGTGGGTTTCTGGTAGAAACGTACAATCATCTTGGCAAGCAGGCGAAGACGGTTCGGGACCGGAGGATTCTTCAGGAGGAAAGCATCTTCCGTGGAGAAGCGAAGTCGCTTCCATACCTGCTGGCCCAGATGAATCTGTTGCTTCACGGGGTAGAGAATCCGATCATTGATTCCGGTAACGGCCTTGGAAAGAAGCTGAACGAAATCGGAAATTCGGAGCGTGTCGACATTATCTTGACGAATCCACCCTTCGGCGGTGAGGAGGAAAAAGGCGTCCAGAACAACTTCCCAGAGGATCGCCGAACCTCAGAGACCGCTCTTCTGTTCCTACAAGTGATAATGCGGAGATTGCGAAAGCACCCAAAGCCAGGACGGGCAGGAGTTGTTGTTCCGAACGGAACACTCTTCGGTGATGGCGTGTGCGCTCTGATCAAAGAAGACCTTCTCAAGAATTTCAACCTCCACACTATTGTGCGGTTGCCGAATGGCGTGTTTTCCCCTTATACAGGCATCGCCACAAACCTTCTCTTCTTTGATCGCAGCGGGCCAACGGAGGAAATCTGGTACTACGAACAGCCGCTTCCAGAGGGGCGCAAGAACTACTCCAAGACACAACCCTTGCAGTACGAAGAGTTCGCTGATTGCATTTCTTGGTGGAACAACCGGGCCGAGAATGACGGGGCTTGGAAGATTCCAGTGGGGCACGTGCTGAGGTACGACGCCGAAGGGGGGTTATCTTCAGTTAACCTCGACGTCAAGAATTCCCATGCCAAGGCTGATTTCGAATACCTTCCGCCAGCGCAACTATTGAATGACATGATGGCGGAGGAAGAACAGATTCTGGCGATTCTGAGAGAAATCAAGGCTTCTCTGGGGGCGGTGGTATGACGGCGTGGCCTATAGTGCCGTTGGGAGAAGTTCTTGCACAGCACAGGGACTATATTGATGCCGCCGAGCCCCGAACATATCCAAAGCTGTCGGTGCGGCTATGAGATCGACAACCGGCGTGACTCGAGGCGTCATAATTCCGGTTTTGAGATCCGTAGAGTTTCCGAAGAGCTGATCGAGAAGTTCAGCCAACGCAGTCATCAGCTTGATCTCGTGATCGAGGATATCGTCACAAAGAACGGGCGGCAACCAACCGACAATGAAGTCGCCGTCCTGGTCCGGGAAACACGAGCCGATAAGCTAACTGCGATTTCGACGGGAGAGTTACGCTGAAGGCAACGGGCAAGGCTGACCGTAGATGACGAGCGGATACTCGCGGATGTGCGACCCGACCGCAAGCCTGCGGGACAAGCGGTTGAGCTTATAATCCCTGGGATTCAAGCCAAATCAGCGCCTGCGATACTGCCTCATCGCGTTCTTTTATCGACTTACCACCGAGCCGAAGGACTGACCGGCTGCCTTCTCGAGTACGCTAACGGCGAGATCGCAGTACCTCGTCTCGCCAGACACTATGCGGCGATCGCGCAGCACAACTGCAAGAACTCGCGCTTCGCGGAAGTTTCCGGACTCAGTGGCATACTGCCAGAGCAGATGACAGAACTTTCGATCCCCTGTCTGATATTTCCGCACAAGAGCTGCGAGTTCGTTCAATTGCCGATCGCTTCCGAAATCCCGTAGCAGAGCCGCCGCGCCCTGGATATCGCTGACCTCGGCGTCCGGGCGGTCCGCCACCTTTAGCGCCCGAAGCAGAGCTTCCGGGAGAGTGGCCTGATGACCGGTGCGCGCGAATGCCCAGGCAATATAGGACGATCGGTCAAGGTCATTCCGGAGCGCCTTCCGAAGAGTTTCGGTGGTTATGGGATTGTCCGCGTATTCCAGCAGAGAATTTGCGGATCCCCACGCGCGTGCAACGGCGCTTCCGCAATCCATGTTTCGATCAGAAGTGCGTCCGTTTCGGGAGATGCCTTGAGTTTTCGCAACGTCGCCTACGTGACGAACTGGCTGGGGTGCTGATGCCAGTCTTTCGGATCAACTTTTCCCGCGAGGACATCCGCGACAGCCGGCCGCGGAATACCGTGCCCAGCCACAAGTTTGGCAGCTACTTCCGCCCAGCGCTGCCGGTCATCGCCGATTGCCGACGCCAACAAAGGCATCAGTTCAGCCGTCAGATCCTCGTTTTGGCCGGACAGATAGCCAGCAATCGCGGACACCTCCCGCGGTGTTCCCCGGCTAAGCGCGTTGACAATCTCGCGGTCGAGAAAAGCACGCCCTGTGATGGGCGGCGGTCCTGAATCGGTCATCTCCGCTCGCGCCGGAATTGCGAGGTGCAGACCGGAATCGGCAATGAGCCGCCATGGTTCCAACCCGGGCACTTTGTTCTCTTGCAGCGGTAGGATCAGAACTTTACCGGGCTCGAGTCTTACAAGAGGCGGCGGATAGCCGGACGCTGAGGACGCGGCCGACCACTAGCACGGGGGCTGCGGCCGCCTCTTTCAACTGCCGGAATTTGATGAACCCCGCCTCAACGCGGACGGGCAGATTCACCAGAAGCACAAGCATCATGAAGAATTGCATTTGCGTTCCAGTCCGGCTGTGTATGCAGTTCATCATCCTGTCCCTCAGCTTACCAGCTTGATCCACGGCCGCGGATTGCGCGTATGTTCATCTAAACGCGCGTGACCCGCCCCACGAACATGCGTTGACACACTTGACGTTCAAATAGTGCCAGTACCTTCAGGCGACAATTCGCCGGAGCGCGGCGCTGTTTAGTACCGCTCCCTTGACGGCCATGGCTCACAAGGTTTGGAGACGGCGAGGTGAGGTAGAGCTTACCCCTGCCGCAAGATAGGCGTCGTCGCCGCGAATCCAGTCCTCGCGCGCCGGAGAGAAAACGTCCACCGCTACGGTGTCCTCCAGCGCCTCGACGGAATGCGGCACATTGGGAGGAATTACCAGAGAGTTGCCGCCGGCCACTACCATCTCTGCTCCATCCAGCCACACCTTGAGGCGGCCGGTAACGATATTCATGATCTGCTCATTGATGTGAGCATGTGTGGGAACCGTTCCACCCTCTGCAAGTCCGATTCGCGCAATGGTAATGCTGCCGCCGTGGATCACCTGGCGGGTGACCAGGGGGTTCATCCGCTCTACCGGAATGGAGCTCCAGTTGTAAGTCGTCATAAACCTCGCTATTCTAACAAGATAATGAAAGGTATTGTGTTGGCGGGGGGCACCGGCAGCCGGTTGTTCCCGCTCACTAAAATTACAAACAAGCATCTGCTGCCGATCTACGATCGGCCGATGATCTACTACCCTATCCAGACCCTGGTCGATGCGGGTATCCGCGACATCATGGTCGTGACGGGCGGCCGCAACTCGGGCGATTTTCTCCGCCTGTTGGCTAACGGAAAATCGTTCGGCCTGAAACACATCAATTACACCTACCAGGAGGGTGAGGGCGGGATTGCGGAAGCCCTGGGCCTCTGCGAACACTTTGCGGATGGCGAGAAAGTCTGCGTGGTCCTCGGCGACAACATTATCGAGAAGCAGTATTCTCGATGCCGCGGATGAATTCCGCCGCCAGGATAAAGGCGCCCGCGTGCTGCTGAAAGAAGTTCACGATGCCGAGCGTTTCGGAGTCGCCGAGATCTCCGGCGACAAGATCGTCAACATCGAAGAAAAACCCAAGCGAGCCCAAATCCAATTACGCTGTGACCGGGATCTACATGTATGACGGTTCGGTGTTCGACAAGATCCACGAACTGAAGCCATCGAACCGCGGGGAACTCGAGATCACCGACGTCAACAACGCGTATTGCCGCGAAGGCACGCTGACGTTCTCATATCTCGATGGCTGGTGGACCGACGCGGGCACGTTTGAATCGCTGCTGCGCGCCACGAACCTGGTTGCGAAGAGCCAGACCGCTACGTCGGCGACCGCAAACGATTGAGGGTCGCGCTCGATGCGCACGCCACTGAGCGCTGGCGGGAATTCCATCGGAGGCTTGGCGCGATATACCTCTCAACTTGCGTTATCGCTGGCGCGGGAATACCCGGAAGATCAGTATCTCATGCTCTCCGATCAGCCATTCGATCTTCCCTGCTCGGCTTCCAATCTGCAGGCCGGCGCTCTTCCCGGCAATATGCTGGAGCGCCGCTGGTGGACGTTTGGACTGCAACGCGAACTGAGACGGCATTCGGCCGAGGTGTTTCATGGCGTCAATTTCGCAGTTCCCTTCCCTCCGTCGATACCGGCAGTGATGACTATTCACGATCTGTCACCGTGGATGACCGGATCACAGGAAAATGGCTCGTGGGTAACGGATACGTGGCGTGCCCGTACTGCGCGCATCCGGCGCCGTGTTCCCTTACTTATTAAGACGGGCGCCGTGCGCCACGTCATTACCCCGTCGGAAACCATACGCGCCGAGGTAATCCGCTTCTTTCGGATCGATCCAGACATGGTCACCGCGATTCCGCTCGCCGCAGCCGCGCATTTTCGCCCTCAACCGCCCCGGAGTCGCAGGGCCTATTTTCTGTACGCCGGAATGTTCGAGCCGCGAAAGAATGTGGACGCGATTATTGCGGCATGGTCAGACATTCGCTCCAGGTTCGATATCGATCTGGTCATCGCCGGTCCGCGTCGGGACGCGACCGCAGAGTTGCAGCCGCAAACGGGACTCGAAATTCGCGGCGAAGTTTCGGAAGCCGAGCTCGTCAGCCTATATTCCGGAGCCATCGCGCTGGTCTATCCCTCGCACTACGAGGGATTCGGATTGCCGATTCTCGAAGCCATGCAATGTGGAACTCCGGCGATTATCTCGGAAGACCGCGCACTGGTCGAGACCGGGGGAGATGCTGCGCTGCGCACCGGCAGCGGCTTCACCTTGCGCAACGCGATGTCGGCACTTCTCGAGCAGCCCGCAGCTTCACGAACAAATGCGAATCCTATCGCTTGCCCGTGCCGCCCAATTCAGTTGGGATCGCACCGCGCGCGCGACTCACGAAGTTTACAGGAGAATGCTCACGGCATGAGCCGCCCGTCGGCGATCGTGATCTCTCCCGAGGCTCCTTATCCAATGCACGGCGGCGGAGCGATTCGGACAGCGTCATTGCTTCACTATCTGGCTCCGCGCTACGATCTCGATCTGATTCTCTTCCGGCAGGCGGGCGACTCCGATCCCGCATTATCTCTGCCACCAGGATTGGCGCGTAGCGTCCGGACGGTGACGCTGCCCTTTCATTCGCGGCGCCGATTGCCTTGGCTCGTGCGCAATGGCCGGCGCTGGCTGGTCGGCGCGCCTCCGCTCCTCAACCGTTTTTCGGGAGAGTCGCGAGACATCGCGGAGATTCTCCGCGGACGTCATTATGAGGTTGGCGTGATTGAGCACTTCTGGTGCGCGCCTTACGTCTCGCAACTCGCGGCTGTTTGCGAACGCACGGTGCTCGACCTACACAATATCGAATCGGAACTGCACGGGTCGTGCGCACGACTCGGCGCACGTCTCGGATCACCGCTTCTCTCTCCCACGGCGATTGCTCACCGCCGTTTTGAGAGATCTTACGTCCGGAAGGAGAAGTTCTTGCTACCCAAATTCAGCCGTCTTCTCGTGACCTGCGAGGAAGACGGCCTTCGCGTGCGGCAATTGGCCCCGGACACACCGGTGACTGTTTACCGTAATGCGCTGCCATTAGTTCCTATACCATCCCGCACTGAGGAATTGGCGATCGGATTCTCGGGTAATTTCGAATACCACCCCAACATTACTGCGGTGCGATTTCTGATAAAAGAGATTTGGCCACGCCTTATTAGCCGCTTTCCCGCACTCAAGCTGCGGCTTATCGGCAAGAATCCGGCCTGTCTTGCGCGCTGTCTTGCGGGCGCTCCGAACGTGGAAACCACGGGTCCTGTTGAAGATGCGATTGCGGAATTGGCAAGAGTTCAAGTCGTGGTCGTTCCCTTGCTTACCGGTAGCGGGACGCGGCTCAAGATCCTGGAAGCTTGGGCGGCGGCGCGCCCGGTAGTGTCGACTTCGATCGGCGCCGCGGGATTAGAAGCGCGTTCGAACGTCGATATTGTGTTGGCGGACGATCCGGGCGCTTTTGCCGCATCGGTAACCGGGTTGCTGGGTTCTATAGATTGGCGGCGGCGAATTGGATGCGCAGCGCGTCATACTTTTGAGGAGGGTTTCACCTGGGAGGCCGCTTGGCGGACCCTACCAGGGCAGGTCTTTTGATCGTGGTGTGTCACCCAATCCGCACAAGACTCGGTACCTACAGTGCGTTTTCGCCCATAACTTCAAACGGAAAAAGGCTCACATCCGCATCTCGATGAAACTATACTGGTTAAATCGAATGAAGATCGCCATTGATGCTCATGCGATCGGGCGGCACCTCACTGGAAACGAGGTGTATGTTCGGAGCCTGCTAACGGGGCTGGCTGCCATTGATCGTCAATCGGAATATCTTGCGTACGTTTCGGTTCCGGGCGTTGAGTCGTCTCATTCCCGCCGTCATGATCTACTCATCGTGTATCTAACAATCCCTTTGTTCGGCTTGGTCTCGATTTACCCCGCCGGCTCCGGACCGATAAGCCCGACGTCTTACACGTACAATTTACCGGTCCTCTGTTCTGTAATGTCCCGCAGGTTGTAAGTGTTCACGACGTCAGTTTTCTGGAGCATCCGGAATATTTTCACTGGGACGATGCGCTCAACTTCGTATGACGGTAAGACGCACCGTGCGACAGGCTGCCCGCGTGCTGACGGGCAGCGAATTCGCGCGCCAATCCATTCTTCGCGCATACGATGTCGATCCCGATAAAGTCGTCACGATTCCCATCGCCGCCAATCCGATTTTCCGTCCTCTTCCGCGCGAACGGGTGAAACGCGAAGTGCGGGATCGGCTGAAAATCGATGGCCCTTTCGTGCTTACCGTTGGCGATTTGCAGCCGCGCAAAAACCATATCGGCCTCATCGAAGCCTTCGACGGCCTGGTGCAGAGCTATCCGCAAATTCGTCACAAGTTGGTGTTCGCCGGTAAGGACACCTGGTTCTCTCCGCATATTCGAGAGGCGCGCCAAGAACTCGCGCATCGCCGATCGGATTCTCTTTACGGGCTTTGTCGAGGACCACGACCTTCTGCGCTTGTATAACGCCTGCGACTGTTTCATATTTCCTTCTTTTTATGAGGGATTCGGTATTCCGATTCTCGAAGCCATGGCATGCGGGCGAGCTGTAGCGAGCGCCAATACGTCATCCATGCCGGAAGTCGCCGATGGCGCCGGCATTCTTTTCGACCCGCAAATCAAAGAGCGAAATCGTGCGTGCATTGGCGGATATTCTTCTCGATTCCGAACTGCGAGGCCGCCTCGAACGGCTGGGCCTTGCAGCGCGCGCCGCTCTTCACCTGGAACCGCACTGCGAACGAACCACTGGAACTTTATCAGGATGTAGCCGAGGCAAGAAGGAAGTCGCCGGAGGCCGTTCCGGTTGCCAGTATGCGGCCTAGTATGCGGCGATGACATTCGGGTGTATGATCACGCTAATTCCGGCGCGCGCCCTGTTTGCCGCCGCCGCAGTTGCGATATTGGCTCAGCCCTCAGTCATTCCGCCGGGCACTGCAAGGGTTTCCCTTCACCGATGAAACGCTGAATTATTCAGTGAAATTCCCAACGGGAATCAGTCTCGGCAAAGTCAGATGACTGCGCGGCGCGAGCCCGGCGCCGGATGGAGCTTCAACTTTTCGCTCGACGCCTCTCTCCCCAACTTCCCCATCAGTCGACCGATTCAACTCATTCGCGAACTCCGGATCTGTGCAGCATTCGCTACGATCGCAGTTCCCAGCATGGCGCGCGAAAGGCCAAGGAATTGACGTTTATCGACTTCGGCCGATCCGTGGCGGTACGCGCAACCGCGGGGCGGCGGCGGAGTAGCGGAGATCCCCGTCGGCCTCTGTCCACACGACGCTTTGGATTTTCTTTATTACTTGCGCCGCGAATTGGGACAGGGCCGCATGCCGCCTAACGACATCGTTCTCGCGGGCAGCGCCTATCGGATCAGCATGGTCTACGCAGGACAAAAGACACTTTCGCGCAATAATCAGAAAGTGCTCACCGATCAGATCAATTGCGCCGTTAGCGGTCCCGACGTCCGAAGTACACTTCTGAAATCCTGTTCGCCCGAGACGCCGCGCGCACGCCGCTGCTCGATGCGTTGCCCGTTTTCGCTCGGCACTTTTTCACTGGAGTTGGTCCGCTGAATTCCGCGGAAGCTTCGTGTTGCGTTCTGGTCGCCCATGCCGCCATCAAAGAGCGGCATCGCGGATTATTCGGCCGCACTCGTCTCGGAACTCGAAAAGCTGGTCGACGTCACTGTGATCGATGCGTCCGGACAAGCAGTACGATCCCGCGCAATTCGATATCGACTCTATCACATCGGGAACAATCCGTTCCACACCTTTGTCTACGAAGCCGCTCTGCGCCGGCCGGGCGTCGTGGTGATGCACGAAGCGAATCTGCATCACCTTATCGCGGATTACACCATCCGCCGCGGAAATTGGGACGCCTACATGGAGGAGGTCGTCCTCAACGGCTTGGCGCGCGATGTCGAATTTTCGCTACGCGTACGAGCACTTGAGTCCGGACCCGATTATGAAGGCTTGAAGATGACGCGCCGCATTCTGAAAGCGGCTCAGCGGTGTGATCGTCCACAGTCAGTTCATGGTCGGACGAGATGCGCGACGACGGATTCGCCGGGCCCGATCGCCAAAATTCCCCATGGTAGCTGGATTCCCGAAGCGGACCGGCTCGAATGGCGCACCAAATTGGGGCTGAACGCAGCCACGCCACTGATCGGCGCATTCGGGTTCATCAAGCCTTATAAGCGTATCGCCGAGTCGCTACGCGCTATGCGCCGCCTGGTGCGCGTCGACACCGCGAAGCGCGGATGATCCTGGTGGGCGAACCGCATCCCGAATTTCCGATTCACGACCTTATCCGCAGTCTCGACCTGGAAGACTTACGTTCATGTGCTCGGCTTCACGCCTATCGAGCATTTCACCGGCTACATGTCGGCCTGCGACATCATCCTGAATCTGCGTTATCCGACCGTGGGCGAAAGCTCCGGCAGCATGTTGCGCGCGCTTGGGACTCGGCAAAGCGGTGCTGGTCTCCGACGTCGGCGCCTTCAGCGAGTTTCCCGATACGTGTGCCTGAAAGTGCCCGTTGGCGCGGGCGAAGAAGATCTCATTTACGAATACCTGAACCTGCTGGTCTCGCGGTCCGACCTGGCACGCACGTTCGGCGAGAGCGCCAAGGCTTGCGTCAGCGCGCGAATGCAATTGGCCTCGCGTCGCCGGTCGCTACGCGAAATTCATTGCCGCGGTTCAGTGCGGGGAGACGGTCTGGGAATATTCCGCCACGCCCGCGGAGGCAATCTCATTGCCGAGTCTCGCACGATGCCGCGGCAGCAGCGGCAGCCGAGGCGCGGCCTATCCACAATATCCCTTTCAAGCTGCGGGATATTGAAAACTGGGCTGAAGACGACAACGCGCGCAGCTATATCGAGGACGCATAATAAACGCCTGGTGAAAACGCTCGAACTGATCCCGCCTGGCTGTCCCGAGGACGCCATCCTCGAGATGGGGATCTATTTTCAGATCACTCCGTTTCTGAAAGACAAGCTGGGCTACGGCCACGTTCGCGGATGCTACTACGGGGAAGTCGGGGCAGTCGAGAATCAAGAAGGTCGTTTCAGCGGATGGCCACGAATTCGAATGTATGGTGGATTATTTCGACGCCGAGAAGGACCGCTTTCCTTATGAGGATTCGAGCTTCTCGACGGTGCTGTGCTGCGAATTAATCGAGCATCTGTTCAATGATCCAATGTTCATGATGAGCGAAATCAATCGCATCTTGAAACCGGGCGGACATCTCGTGCTGACCACTCCGAATATCGCCAGCATACGCGCCATCTCGGGGATTCTGAACGGCTACCATCCGGGCTTTTTCACGAGCTACATCAAACCTACGGGAGATCACAACGATCATCCGCGGCACAATCGCGAGTACACGGCTGACGATATTCATCACTTCTTGAGGCGTTCCGGACTTCGAGTGGTTCGCCTCGAAACCGGCGAATTCCGCGACGACCCGCACCCGGATTGGGCCTACATCCGCCACATCCTCGCCGAATACAGACTCCCTGAACGGCACCGCGGAGACGGCATCTACGCGGTCGGCCGCGAAGTACGGTCCGGTGGTGGACCGCTGGCCGCCATGGCTCTACTACTAAGACAGAGCTGCGTGCACGAATGGTGAAGTTCGAAAACCTCTCGCGTAGCTCTCGATAGCGGACGCCGCGTCACCGCCGCTTTCGACCTCATCAACCAGTCAGGCGAGACATGGCGCGCGGCCGAAGGCTACGCGCTCGGCTACCAGATCTTCGATCCCGAGACCGGCACGCTGGTCATCGATGGGACGCGGCAAGCCCCGCTCGCGACATTGCGCCGGGAGATCGCGCCCACTTCGAATTCGTCCTCGCGCTGCCTCATGAGCCCGGCCGCTATCGCGTCTTTCTTTCGCTGATGCGTGAACATGTCGCCTGGTTTTGGGAAAAGGGCTGGCCGTTCGTCCTCGACCGACGCATGGGTCGACGAAAAGAGCGAAGGCCGTCTGGGTAAGACGCCGGGTCGCAACCACCGGCAGACCTGCAGCGCGAGCGCATTCTGCGCGCACTCTCGGCGCGCCGTCACGCTGCCTTTCGAAACGATGTGGACCAATCGCAGCCTCATCCACAGCATGACTCGCCGCGACATCCTGGGACGCTATCGCGGCTCGTTCGGCGGCGCAACCTGGGCCGTCCTGAATCCGCTGTTTCTGATGCCCACCTACTTCTTCATCTTCGGAGTGGTGCTGGAGCAGAAGTTCAATCCGAACGATCAGCCGACCGATTACGTGCTCTACTTCCTCGCCGGCATGCTCCCCTGGCTTGCGTTCAGCGAAGCCGTGGGGCGCTCGCCATCGATTCTGATTGAATACCGGAATTTCATCAAGAAGCTGCGCTTTCCGGTCGAGACGCTGCCGGTAAATATCGTCGGCATCGGGCTTGGTCACCGAATGCTTCGGCCTGGTGATTTTCGCCGGCGGGCTCATCCTGGCGAGAGGCGGACTCCCGCTGTCGATCGTGTGGCTCCCGCTGCTGATCGTTCCGCAGCTTCTGTTTACCGCGGGCATCTGCTGGTTTCTTTCCGCGCTCGGCCTTTTCTTGCGCGATCTCGGCCAGATCATCGGCTACGTCGTCACGCTGTGGTTCTTCCTGACGCCTATCTGCTATTCCGAAGCGGCTCTGAAAAACACCGGCCGGTCCTTCCCGACAAGAATCCCATCTATACGCTGGTCCGCGCCTATCGCAGCGTCTTGCTCGAAGGACACGCGCCGGACCGCCACGCATTGGTCGTGTTCTGGTGCCTGGCGATCGCCGTATTTCTCTGCCGGACACGCCTGGTTCTACAAATTGCGAAAATGGTTTGCGGACGTGATCTGATGCGCCTTGGCGTCTTTCTACTACCGGCTTTGCTTTGCGGTATCGAGCTAAACGCCGCCGACTGCGCGCATCCGGGTAACTCCTCCGATAAAGCCATCTGCACACATCCGGACCTCCGCGCGATGGATCGGCAGATCGAACGCATGACCACGGTGCTTAAGGCTAAATTGACTGGCGAGAATGCAGCCATTCTGGCGGATACAGAGATGCCATTCCTTCGGCAGCGCAACGATTGCTCCAATCAGACCGACATTCCCGCCTGCGTTCAGAAAGTCTTGGCGCAGCGTCTCGATCTTCTGAACCGGGCACAATCCAACCCCGATGCGATTCACGAGGCCTTCTCGCAGGCCTATTACATCGACGTGGGATTCGTTTGGAAATATTGGCCTCGGCTGCTCGGCCGGAATCTATCTGTATTCGGATGCCTATCGCTGAACGATGCGTCTGCCGGCGACACTGCGCCCAGAATTCATGCTGAGCTGGAGATGGAAAATCAGCCTTCTATCCCGGTAATTTTCAAGAGTATGCCCAAGCAAACGGCCGAATTCCTCGACGACCAAAGACCCTGCTCTCATTGGCTCGTGACCGTTCGCAAGCAAGGGGACAAATTCGTTCTTTACGCCGATGAAGTGCTTGGCAGTCCGCTGCCGTGAAGCTTTAGTGAATCGTCCGCGTCTTCCGATTCATGTAATCCATCAACAGATACTGCCCGAGATTGTAGGGAGTGGTGAAGTAAGCCTTGCCGCGGCATAGCTCCGTCACCTTCTGCACGAAGTTGACCAGACCATAATCGCTGGCGAGCATGAAGGTGTTGATGAGAATGCCCTGTTTCTTGCAGCGATTGACCTCTTCGAGCGTCTTCGCGATCACCAGCGGATCGAGGCCGAACGCATTGCGGTACATGCGGCCGTCGTCGAGCGTGAGAGCGGAAGGCTTGCCGTCGGTGATCATGACGATCTGCTTCATGTCCTTGCGTTCCTGCGCGCAGCAGCCGCTGCGCCAGAATCAGACCATCGCGGGTGTTGGTGTAGTACGGACCCACCTGCACGCGCGCCAGCTGGCTGATGTCGCAGTTCCTCCGCGCCATCGTGGAACAGCACGCAGCGCAGGCTGTCGCCCGGATACTGCGTCCGGATCAGGTGCGCCAGCGCCAGGGCGACCTTCTTGGCGGGAGTGAAGCGGTCTTCACCGTAGAGGATCATGCTGTGGCTGCAATCGAGCATCAGCACGGTGGCGCAGGAACTCTGGTATTCGCACTGATGGACGTGCAGATCGGAGTACTCCAGATTGAGCGGGACGCCCAGGCCTTCGCGGCGCACGGCGGAGAACAGCGTCTCGCTGATATCGAGATTCATGGTGTCGCCGAACTCGTACTGCTTGCGTCGACCCGGAGGTTTCGATGCCGGTGGCGAGATCGCGCGTATCGTGGCGGCCGAAGCTGGACTTGCCCAGCGAGCCGAGCAGATCCTTCAGGGTTTTGAAGCCGAGAAAGTCGAGCGACTTGTCGGTGACCTCGAACTTGACCTTCTTGTCCGGGCCCTTCGCCGCCTGACCCGGTGCTGGCTGGCCGGGCTCGTCGAGGTGATGTGGCCCTCGTCGACCAGTTTCTGACCAGATTTTCCATGCAGCTGGTCCATCTGTTCCTGGCGACATGGCCTGCGAGTTGCTCCAGCATGCTCTCGAGCTGCTCTTGCGGGAAGAGTTCGCCTGATTCTCGAGAGCGCTGGATGGCCTGCTTCAGATCTTCGAGGTTGTTGGAATTCCACTCGGAAACGATACTGGGCTTGAAATCCGCTCTGCAGGAAAAAATCGGACAGCGCCTTCATCAGATCCTGCGGCGTCGATGCCGAAATCCTCGCCGGTGTACTTGGAATACTTGATGGACTTCATGGGGCTCCCGCTCAATTCGACTGCGCTCAATTGAACTGCCGGCGCGGGGACGCGGCGGCGTCCGCGCCTCTTCTCCGTGTTCTCGCGCGGCGCGCTTGCGCTCTTCCGCCGCGAATCCGCTCTCTTCGGTGCGGCTGATGCGGCGGTGCGCGTACAGCCCCTCGAGCATGAACTCCGCCGCGGAAGCGCGCAGCTGCATCCGGCTCATTGGCGCTCAGCCCGAGCGCGCGCGTCTTTTCCATCAGCCCCTGAATTGCGTCTGAGCTGCGCGACCATCTCCTGCGAGCCGACGGTTTCATCGAGCTTCAGCGCGCCGCCCAAATCGAACCACTGCATGATGTGCGAGACGTTGACGCCTTCGAAATAGTTGTCGTAGACCTTGCCCACGGCCGTTCGGATCAGTTCGCGGGCCACGGTTTCGCCGCCCTTCAGTTCGCCCTCGTATTCGAGTTCCAGCTTGCCGGTTATGGACGGCAGCGCGGCATAAATATCGAGCACGCGCGGCACGGCGACAGTCTTCGCCGATTGCGAAGCGCCCGCCGCTCGGCGTTGGAGACCACGTTCTCCAGCACCGAAATCGGCAGCCGCTGCGAGACGCCGGAGCGCTTATCGACGCGCTTGTCTTCGCGCGCGCAGAACGCCATCTGTTCCACGATTTCCGCGATGTAGGCAGGTACGCGCAGTTCGACGCGGCGACGGCGCGATCCACCCAGGATTCCTGCCTGGTGATCGTCGATGCCATGCTCGAGGGTCGCCGGGTAATGCGTGCGGATCTCGCTGCCGATGCGGTCCTTGAGCGGCGTGATGATCTTGCCGCGCGCGGTGTAATCCTCGGGATTGGCGGTGAACACCAGCATGCAGATCGAGCGGCAGGCGCACCGGATAGCCCTTGATCTGCACGTCGCCTTCCTGCATGATGTTGAACAGCCCGACCTGAATCTTGCCGGCCAGATCCGGCAGCTCGTTGATGGCGAAGATGCCGCGATTGGCGCGCGGCACAAGCCATAGTGAACCGTCAGCTCGTCGGAGATGTCGTGGCCGCCGCGCGCGGCTTTGATGGGATCGATGTCGCCGATCATGTCGGCGATGGTGACGTCCGGCGTCGCCAGTTTCTCCACGTAGCGCTCCTGCGGCGTCAGCCACGCGATGGGCGTTTCGTCGCCCTGCTGCAGCATCAGCTCGCGCGCGAATTTCGAGATGGGACGATACGGGTTGTCGTGAATCTCGCAGCCCGCGATATAAGGCATGCACGGGTCGAGCAAGGTCGTCAGCATCCGGATCAGGCGGGTCTTGGCCTGACCGCGCAGTCCCAGCAGGATGAAGTTGTGCCGCGAGAGCACCGCGTTCACCATTTGCGGAACCACCGTATCTTCGTAGCCGACGATGCCGGGAAACAGCGGCTCGCCGCGCTTGCAGTTTGCAGATCAGGTTGGCGCGAAGCTCGTCTTTGACGGACCTGGCGGCCGAGCGTTCTTCAGAATAGGCGCTGTTGCGCAGCTCGCCGAGCGTGCGCGGTAACTCCGGATTGGTGGTTCGCATCGATAGGCATCCCTGGCTGCTGCGATTGTAGCACCCGCATCGATAATGATCCGCCCATGCGGCGGACTATGTATGATGCAGCACGCATATGCAGCCGACAGGCGTTGCGCGCCACTCTCTGTTGGCTCCTTGCAATTTTTTGTGAATTCTCGCTGAAGGGTGCGAGTTCATGGAAAAACAGTCGCTTAATATTTCTGTGGGCGCATTAGCATCCACGGAAAATCGGAGAGACACATCTAAATGAAATTAACGTCACTGAAATACGCCGCGGCGGTGTTTGCGATCATGAGCCCCGCGCATGGGGCGCCAGCATCACTGTAACGACAAACAACAACAATCCACTCAACGCGACGGGCTCCACAAGCCCCGGAAACCGTCGCGCAATTGTTCGGGACCAAAGTCACATTCAATTGTTCCAACGGTTTCGTGGATAACGCGACCTTTAACAACACCGGCCAGGCAGCAGGCGTCCATGGAATCCTATCGGTCCGCCGCTTCCCGTCGTGTTCTATACCCCACCAGCCGCCCGACCGGAAAGCGGGAAGGGCCCGGGGGTAAAAAGATGTGACGACACATCGGACGATTCCGTTGCGAAAAAAACCGGGAGCCGATCTGATAAGGTAAGCTGTGCCGATTACCGCGTCGAATCCCTTAAGTGGCGACATTATCCGGGTGACATCATCATGTGGTGTGTGCGCTGGTATCTGCGCTATCCGATTTCAGCGGCACAGATGGGCGAGATGACCGCAGAAAGAGGTCTGTTTATCAGCGCCAGCTGTATTTGGCAGTGGGTCCAGATCTACGGGCCAGAGTTGGACAAGCGCTGTCGGCGGCACCTGAAGCCGACCAACAGAAGCTGGCGTTTGGAGGAGGCCTATATCAAAGTGAAGGGGCAGGAACGATTCCTGTACCGAGCGGTGGATTCCACGGGGCAGACCACTGATTTTCTACTCACCGCCAAGCGGGACACAGCGGCGGCAAAACGCTTCTTTCGGCGGGCATTGGCCCATTCAGCCGATCTGACGCCGCGGGTGATCAACGTGGACAAGAACCGCGCCTATCCGGTGGCGGTCAATGATCTGAAGCAGGAAGGCACCTTACGGCGGCGTTGCCGATTACGACAGTGCGAAATACTTGAATAACATCGTGGAGCAGGACCACAGAAACGTGAAGCGACGGACTTGGCTGGCCAAGGGATACGGTTCGGTGCCGACGGCTTGGCGAACACTGCGAGGGATCGAAGCGATGGACATGATCAGGAAAGGGCGAGCGAGGCGAGTAGCGAAAGGTGACACGGTAGCTCAGATGAAGTTCATCGAAAAGCTATTCGGTATAGCCGCATAGGGCCGGCTTAGTCGGCCGTCCTTGCGCCATCTGGATTTTCGCAACGGAATCGAATTTCACGCCGTAGCTGTTCAGCAAATTACAGGTGGTTCAAAGTCTCTCTCACCCTTCCCTGCTAAACCGGTCCAAACAGAACAGCACAATATCAAATTTCTTCTGGGACGCGTCCTAAAACAGCTTCTGGAATTGCTCACGGCCTGAATGCCGGCCGGTCACCCGGTCAACGTATTCACGGCCAATTGTACAGCCCTGTTTGGCGCTAAACTCCCATAGCTGACAAACTCCATCTCCACTATCCTTGCCGCGTGCCTTTTGTGGAAACGCGACAGTAAAGTGCGCAAGTCATTATGTTTCTATCGTCCCATCAACGAGCGTTTCTGCGACTACGGAAACGGGATTGCCAAATCCATTGTGTACAACGCCATTGAACAAGGTAAGCAGTACCGTTTTTAGGACGACATTGGAGTTTCGCTCAGGATTGGGACCGGGAAATCGGCTTGTGACCTGGAATCGCTCCGGCTGCCATCAAGCCGGCTAAGCCCAATCCATAGAAGTGCGGGCCAGACGCCGGGAGCCACTGCATTCAACGAGCCCTCGATGCCGCAGTTACCTGGTTTTCAGCGTCGAAGCAATACAACCTACTCACCCGCAACCCTTGGGTGAACAGCATTGGCTCTAGCCGCGTGTCGGATCACGCCACCACCAGAAATAGTTGATCGAACACTTTCAGTAGCTTGCCCGGATTTTCACGAAATCCACGAGCGTTTTCCGCCATCCGCCTGCTAAACATGAAAACAGGCAAGCACAAATTCGTGCCGCCTCAAGTCGCGAAAGGAACGAACGATGACAACGACAGCGCAACACGGTCTGAAGCTGGCCTCCAGCCAGGGAAATGGCTTCTTACGCAAATTGCAAAATCGGCCGAGCGTCAAACCAAGTCACGCATATGACTATAAGACACTTACATCACAAGCCGCCTTCGGCCAGTTTTCATCCGTGAGGATGACCGCGCCGCCGCAGTCACAGGCTTTCTTTCCGAAAACTACATGGCGGATTCTTACAGACACCCGCACAAGGTCCATTCTATGAACTACAAGATGCGAGCCGAAGGGGTGCCATGGGACAACGTTAGCTGCTCGAATAGTTGTTGCTTTTCATTCTTATCGGCGTCCATCGCCGTCCATCCGCGGCCAGCCAGGCTTTTCCTCTCCCCACTCGACGCATCCGAGTCCATCCACCGATCCGAGCCACGTCCTATCCGACAGCCTCAAATGCGTTCCTCCGAAATTTACATGGATATGAACTATATAGGCAGATCGCCCGCTACTCCCCAATTTCTCTTCCTGGGCGTGACCGCCGCAGTGGAGGGCTTTCAAAGACAACCACCTTTTTGCGTCACCGCTCACCCGCCGCCCCGTCCGGACAATGGCTTCGTTCCGCAAAACCACATCCTCCACACAACGCCGCACCAGAAATCTACCCTTTTGCGTCATCACCCACTCGCCAGGACAGCGGCTTCGTTCCGCAAAATCACATCCTCTACACAACACCGAACCAGAATCTACCCTTTTGCGTCATCACCCACTCGCCAGGACAACGGCTTCGTTCCGCAAAACCACATCCTATACACAAGGCCGAACCAGAATCTACCCTTTTGCGTCATCACCCACTCGCCAGGACAACGGCTTCGTTCCGCAAAACCACATCCTTTTCCACACAACGCCGAACCAGAATCTACCCTTTTGCGTCATCACCCACTCGCCAGGACAACGGCTTCGTTCCGCAAAACCGCATCCTCCCAGCAACGCCGCACCAGAATCTACCCTTTTGCGTCACCACCCACTCGCCAGGACAGCGGCTTCGTTCCGCAAAACCACATCCTCCACACAACGCCGCACCAGAATCTACCCTTTTGCGTCATCACCCTCTCACCAGGACAGCGGCTTCGTTCCGCAAAACCGCATCCTCTACACAACGCCGAACCAGAATCTACCCTTTTGCGTCATCACCCACTCGCCAGGACAACGGCTTCGTTCCGCAAAACCACATCCTCCACACAACGCCGAACGAGAATCTACCCTTTTGCGTCATCACCCACTCGCCAGGACAGCGGCTTCGTTCCGCAAAACCACATCCTCTACACAACGCCGAACCAGAATCTACCCTTTTGCGTCATCACCCACTCGCCAGGACAACGGCTTCGTTCCGCAAAACCACATCCTCTACACAACGCCGAACCAGAATCTACCCTTTTGCGTCACCAGCCCCGCCCGGACCATGGCTTCATTCAAGCCTCGGGCGCACGGTATACAACGCACTATATTCAGAAAGTCTGGTCCGATCACCATAGAACGCAGCGCATGTTAGTGATAAAATTCTGGCCGTGTAACAGGAGGAAACAATGAGGTTCACAGGTATTCGCCTTTCGATCCCGGCCCTTAGTCTCGCTCGATTGCTCCTCGCGTGGGTCATCCTTGCGGCAAACGGCATCCTCTTCGCCCAGGCCGATCGCGGCTTGATCGAAGGAACGGTGACAGACCCGAGCGGAGCCGCGGTGCCCGGCGCACAGATTCAGGTGGTCAACATCGACACCAACAGCAAACTCGATTTCTCGACCACTGAACCCGGTTACTATCTGGCGGCCAATTTGCCGATCGGGTCCTACCGCATGACCGTTCAGAAGCAAGGATTCCGAACCGTTGTTCGCGAGCCTATTCAAGTCCGCGCACAAAGCAGCCTGCGTGTGGACTTCACGCTTCAGCTCGGCGAAGCCTCCGAAACCGTCAGCGTCAGCAGCGAGGCGCCATTGCTGGATGTCTCGGCGACCAGCGTCCCGAACAATCTCACCGCCAAATTCATAAATGAAATGCCGCTGCTCAACTTTGCCGAAAAGGGCAACATCACCGATAACCTCCGGTTTCTGCCCGGGGATACTTCGAGCAACGGCACCTTAAACAGCAATGAACCCGCGGAATCCTGGTCTGGCCGCGTCAATTCAGCCCTTCAGGGCGCAACCGAGGTTTTCATGGATGGCGCTCCGGCCAGCGAATGGGGTACCCGCCGCGGCTCTGTTCTGGAGAACGGCCCGGCAGTTGAGGCGGTTTCCGAATACACCGTTGTAGCCAACGCCTTCAACGCCGAGTATGGCGGTTTCGGAAGTTGGTTCACCACCGTGACTATGAAGTCCGGCACGAATGAACTCCATGGCAAGGTGTACGACAAATTTGCCAATAATGATTTGGACGCGCGCAATTTCTTCCAGGGTCCCGTGCAGGCGAAGCTGCGGCTTAACGAAGGCGGCTTCCAATTTGGCGGTCCGGTAATTATTCCTAAGCTCTACAACGGCCGCAACAAGACCTTCATATTCTTTAGCGGAGATCTCTTCTATTCCCGTCAAGGCGGCAACGGAGGACTTCAGACCATTCCGGCCGCGCCTTTTAAAACAGGAAATTTTGCCAATCTGGTGAGCGCATCCGGCGCGCAGATTCCGATTTTCGATCCCGATACGACGAAGCCGGATGGCAACGGCAGCTTTGTTCGAACTCAGTTTCCCGGAAACATCATTCCCGCTTCGCGAATCAGCCCGGTATCGGCCAAAATCACAGCATTGCTGCCGAACCCGGACCTTCCGGGCGAATCCAACAACTGGTACAACCGCACCGGAGCCTACCCTTACTTCAACACCTTCACTTATCTCGCGAAAGTCGATCACAGCTTCTCCACTAAACAGAAGATCGCCGTCACCTACGAAAATGAGTGGCGTCCGCGGCTAATCAACAATAGTGGCTGGGGGTTTAGCGCGAACACGGTTCCCGGTCTCCCGGCGGAGCCGGACGTGCTCGAAGGCTTCCAACTCCAAACCGTTACGAGCCAAAACTGGCGCTTAAATCATGACTACATCGTCAGCCCCACGCTGCTCAACCACCTCACTCTGGGCGTTGACCGCTATGTGAATCCGTTCAACAACACCAGCATCGGAATGGGTTGGGACAAGGCGCTCGGCATCACGGGAATGCCGGCCGACCTCGGCGCGTTCCCGCAGATCAGTTTTACGGGCGGCACCGGGTCGCCCATCAGCATGGGCCTGACCAGCAACGGCCTCGGGGCGCAGACACGGTATTCCATCAACGAGAGTGTCACGTGGACACGCGGCCGTCACACCATGAAATTCGGCTTGTCCCATTGGCGATACTCGAACAATAGCCGTACCCTATCCACCACCGCGGGAGCTTTCACCTTCAGTAACCAGATGACAAGCCAGCCCGACTCTTCGAACCTTACGAGCTGGGGCAGTTCCTTCGCGAGTTTTCTGCTTGGAGACATGCAGAATGCCAACACTACGCTGCCGTACGAGACCGGCTACCGGTTCCGCCATTATTCCGTCTTCGCGCAGGACGAGTGGCGATTGAGGCCCAACCTCACGATCTCTTACGGGCTCCGCTGGGATGTGTCCACAAGACCTTTCGAAGTCCACGACCAGATGAGCTCCTTTAGCGCTTCTGCTATAAACCCTGTCGGTATTCCGGGTGCGCTCATCTTTGCCGGCGACGGACCGGGACGCGCAGGGACCCGTTTTGTCGAGACCTGGATGAAAGGCCTTGGCCCGCGGCTGGGCGTCGCTTACTCCGTTACACCCAAGACGATCATCCGGTCCTCGGCTGGAATTTATTACTCCGACGCGACGGACACAGGCGGTTATACGGCAGGTTTCACCTCTTCACCCAGTTTCAGTTCGCCGGATAACTATACTCCGGTCTACAACTGGGGAACCGCCAGCTTCCCTCAAAACTACAGTCTGCCTCCACAACTGAAGCCGGATTTCCAAAATAACCAAAGCATAACGTGGCTGCTCCCGGCCGGTACGCGCCTGCCTCAGATTCTGACCTGGACGTTCGGTATCCAGCACGAATTGATGCGGAATATGTCGCTCGACGTCGCTTACATCGGGAGCCATTCAACCCACCTGGCGCAGGGCAGCAATTTCAATTTCGTGAATCCGAGCTATCTTTCGCTGGGGAATCTGCTTTTGCAATCCGCGGGTTCGACGGCGGCCGCCCCGGCGAACGTCCCCGTACCGTTTCCAACATTCTCGACGTTCACTTCGCACACCGTCGCGCAAGCGCTCATGCCCTATCCGCAGTACACCAGCGTAAGTACTGGATCGGAGAACGACCCGGTAGGCAGTGCGCGTTTCAACTCCCTGCAGATTAAGGCGACGAAACGCTATTCGAATGGACTCACGTTGCTCGCGTTTTGGACCTGGATGAAGAACATGAGCACCCTGCAAAACTATCAGTACCCGGCCTATCGCCCGATCACCTACAGCGGAGATTCCCCGCCATCCACCATGGTCCTCAACTGGAGCTACGAGCTGCCATTTGGGCCGGGGAAGAAGTTTGCCAACTCAGGTAATCGGGCCTTGACGTGGCTTGTTGGCGGCTGGAACGTTGCCGGTTACGTGCGCTATAGTTCCGGCGATGCTCTCAGCTTTACGGTGTCGAATAATCTTTCAATCCTGGGATATAGCTCCAAGTTCCCAAACTACGTGCCTGGTGTGCAGATATTCGGCGTCACGGACCCGCGCAATTTCGACCCCGCCATCAACAGGTATTTCGCTCCCGCAGGCGCTTTCGTCGTACCCCCCGCCTACCAGTTCGGCAATCTCGCGCCCACTCTCGACTGGGTGCGCGCGTGGACGCAGAAAGCGGAATCGATTTCCTTTGGGAAGGCGTTCCCGATAAAGGACCGGCTCCGCGCGCAATTCCGGGCGGACATCAACAACCCGCTCAACGCCGTACGTTGGGGCGATCCCAACACCAGCATCACCAGCGCCAATTACGGACAGGTGACCTCGGCGGCCGATGGAAGAAGGGTACAGCTTTACCTTGCGGTTCAATTCTAAGGCGATGATGACAGGCGCCTGTATAAGAATGTTCATGAAAACTCGGAAGATTATCCAGTCTATTTCCCTGATTCTCGGACTGCTCGCGGGAGGCAAGCCCGCCCTCGGGCAGAACCCCTCCGTTGCCTCGCAAAATGCGCGCGCGTCTCCGGAATTCTTGAATCGCTCCACCATTTATCAGGTGTGGATGCGTTCCTTCACTCGGGAAGGAACTCTGAACGCTACGCAGGCGCGATTGCCGCACATCGCCCAATTAGGGGCTAAGATCGTTTACTTGAGTCCGATCAACGTGCATGGCTATCCATCGGTTTTCGGGCCGACCACTCCGTATGAGATCAAGGACTACGGCGCCATCGATCCCGAGTACGGCACGGAAGCGGACTTAAAATCACTGGTAGCGGCAGCTCACGGCTTAGGCTTGAAAGTAATCATGGATATCGTCTTCGCGCACAGCGCGAACGATTGTGTCCTGCTCAACAGACCTGGCTTTTACCAGCGCACGTCCGACGGCGCGCTCAAGATGTCACGCTGGCATACACCTATGCCGGACTTCACGAACCCAAAAGTGCGGGAGTATTTCCGCGACAACATGTTGCATTGGGTCCGGGACGTCGGAGTAGATGGATTCCGCGCTGACGTGGCCGGAGGCGTCCCGTTGGCATTCTGGGAGCAGGCTCGGGACGCGATGGATCAGGTGAATCGCGATGTGATCATGCTGGCCGAGGCAGACATCCCCGAGCAGCAGTTGAAGGCTTTCGATATCAGCTACAACTTCCCTTATTACGCCGCGCTAACCGCGGTGGTAGTAAACGGTGAATCCGCCGAGCGGATTAAGCAGCAGTGGGAGAAGGCGAGAGCTAGTTTCCCGCGTGGCGCACGCTTCCTGCACTTGAATGACAATCACGATCGCAATCGGGCAGACGTAGTCTTCGGCGAAAAGGCGGCTGTGGCCACGTCGGTTCTTGACTTCACGCTCGACGGAATCCCCTTCTTGTACAACGGAGAGGAAATCGGCGATACCACCGCTCCGCACCAGCAGGCCCATGTGCCTATCCGTTGGGAAATCTATCATCCGTCCGCGCAGCCTCACTCTGGGTTAGCCGCCCGGCAGATGGCTAAGCTTCAGTTCTACAAGCGGCTGTTCGCTATGCGGAATGAGCAGGCCCCGCTGACGACCGGCGAGTTAGTATGGGTCAATAACAGCAACCCGGATGGCGTAGTCAGTTTCATTCGTAGAAAGGGAGCTGAAGAGATCCTGGTGGTGATCAACTTGTCGAATCGTATATCGAAAGTCCAGGTGGATGTGCCGGCTTCGGACTTCGCCCAGGCGACAGACCTGCTGAAGAATCAGCCGCTGCCCCCCTCGCTCTCTCCGGACCATTTCACCAGATCGCTCGGAGCGTTCGACTACGTGGTGGCAAAGCGCGCCACGACGAAAACCCAGTAAGAGCTACGATGTCATTTCTCGATGGCTGTCTGGTTCTGCTGATGGGAATGGGTGGCGCGTTTTCGCAAACTCCGGAGGCGCAGTTACTCGAAGAGGCAAACTCGAACTACCGGGCTCTACGATCCGCCGAAGCGGTTCGCTTGTACCGGGAGTATCTTGCAAGTTATGCCGGACCGCGCAGACGTTCGGACGTATCTCGGTGCGGCGCTGTTGAATGTGCGCCAACCGCGCGAAGCACTGGTAGAGGCGAAGCGGGCAATTGCGCTCGATAACCGCTACGCCAAAGCGTACACGCTCGCAGGCCGCGTCTATACGGAGCTGCAGCAGTGGGATTTGGCGAAGGAGTGTTTCGAAGGGGCTATTGCCCTCGATCCGGCAGACCGTGAAACCTGGTATTTCTTCGGTCGTTCGTCGTACGACGCCAACCGCTTTGAGCGAGCGATCGACGCGTTTTTGCAGGCGCTTAAACTGGGCTCCGGACAGAGCCGGGTGTATGAAAATCTAGGTCTCGCCTACGAAGCCCTGGGCCGGTCCGAAAATGCCGAGGCTGCGTATCGCCGTGCTTTGGAGTTGCCGGATAAGACCTACCGTTCGTGTGTTGCGTATGGCGTGTTTCTGTTTAAACACGGGCGGACCCCGGAAAGTCTGCGCCTGTTAGAACAGGCTTTTCGCCTGGAACCAGACAATACGGACGTCCGTTTCGAACTAGGCCGCGTCCTTTATCATGCCGGGAAACTGAGCGAAGCTTCTCAGGTACTTGAGGGAGCGCTGCCTTCGGATGAATGCCGTTTGCATAACCTGCTCGCCAGGGTGTTTTCCATTCAGGGCAAAACCAAAGAGGCGCAGAGAGAGGTCAGTTCGCTCGGGCATTGCCAGTCTGAGCGGCCGTGATGAGAACCTTATGTTTCGTCGGCGTTGCGGTCATGACGCTCGCGGCGGCGCCCTTCACGTTCTTCGAAGACCGTAGCGCGAATTCCGGAATCGATTTTGTGCTGCAGAATGCGCGCACGCCGGAGAAACACCAGATCGAGACCATGGCCGGTGGAGTGGCCGTATTCGACTACGATAACGACGGCTATCCGGATATCTATTTCGTGAATGGAGCGGCGCAGCCGTCGCTCCAAAAGAACAGTCCCAAGTACTACAACCGCCTGTACCGGAACAAGGGAAACTGGACTTTCGAGGATGTTACGGAGAAGGCGGGTGTTGCCGGGAAGGGATATAACATTGGAGTTGCGGCCGGCGACTTCGACAACGATGGACATGTTGACCTATTTGTCACCGGTGTCAATGGCAATACGCTGTTTCGCAATCGAGGCGATGGCACTTTCGAAGACGTGACTCACAAAGCAGGCCTCGAAAGCGATCGCTGGACAGTCTCGGCAGCATGGCTTGACTACGATAATGACGGCCTCCTCGATCTCTTCGTGGTCAACTACGTGAAGTGGGACCCTGCTCGGGAGCCGTTCTGTGGCGACGATCTGCGCAAGAACCGTACCTACTGTCATCCACGTTTCTACGAGCCGCTTCCGAACCGGCTCTACCACAACAACGGCGACGGCACTTTCACAGATGTCTCCGAGCCGTCGGGTATCGCCGCGCATCGCGGCAAAGGTATGGGCGTCGCGATCGCCGACTACGACCATGATGGCCGCATGGATATCTTCGTCGCTAATGATACGGTCCCGAACTTTCTCTTCCACAACGAAGGTAATGGACACTTCCGGGAGACGGCTTTCGAGGCCGGAGTCGCATTAAATGATGATGCGAAGGCGGTTTCGTCGATGGGTGCCGATTTCCGCGACCTGGATAACAACGGATCGGAGGACCTTTTCGTGACCGCCCTCGCCAGTGAGACCTTCCCTTTGTTTCTCAATCTGGGCCATGGGCTTTTCAGTGACATGACTTATCCGAGTCTCGCCGGGCCAGCCACCCTGCCGCTGAGTGGTTGGGGGATCGGCATTTTCGACTTCGACAACGATGGTTGGAAGGACGTTTTCACCGCTAACGGCGATGTCCAGGACAACACCGAGCTGTTCACCAGCCGCAAGTCGCGGCAGCAGAATCTGCTCCTATTGAACAATGGCAAAGGCAGTTTCAAAGCGCAAACTCTCGGGACGCCGGCGCAATACCGCGGCGCGGCTTTCGGTGACTTCGATCGGGATGGGCGCGTGGATGTTGTCGTAACTCGACTTAATGAGCCGCCGGTGCTGTTGCGCAATATGATGGGAGCGGAAAACCACTGGATCGGCCTCAAACTTATCGGAAATCGAAGCAACCGGGATGCCGTGGGCGCTCGTGTTCTCATTCGGAACGGCCAGACGAAGCAGGTGAATCACGTAACCACCGCCGTCGGCTATGCCAGTTCGAGTGAACCCACAGTACACTTCGGACTCGGGACCAGCACGGAAGTAGACCAGATCGAGATCGAGTGGCCATCCGGTTCAAAGCAGATGCTGAAGAAGGTCGCGGCCGATCGATACGTTACTATTCGCGAGCCCTAATTTCAACGATGGTACGAGCGCCGTAAGAGTCTGGCAGATCGTAGCGCATCACCACCTCCATGCGTACGCGCTGCTTTCGAACCTCAACTGCGGCCTCGGCAATCTCCTGTTCGACATCCGGCCCTTTATAAAGAAGCAGTCTTGCGCCCGCCTGTAACGCGGGAGTGAACAGAGACAACGCCCGCGGGATCGGTGCGAGAGCGCGTGCTGTGATAATGTCAACCGCGCGAATCATCTCTTCTGCCCGCCCGGCCGCAAGCACGACATTAGGCAGCGCCAGCGTGTCGATTACCGACCCGACGAAACGCGCCTTTTTCTGAACCGACTCCGCCAGCGTGAAGCGTACGCCCGGCAATACCATCGAAAGGGGAATGCCAGGAAATCCCGCACCTGTACCGGCATCCTGAACGTGCCGTGCTTGAGCGAACAAACGCCACGGCATAACCGAATCGAGCACATGCTTGATAGCTGCCTCCGCCGGCGCTGTGATGCGCGTCAGATTGAAATGGCGATTCGCCTCTTCAATCAAGGCCAGGTGTTCCGCTCCTTTGACGACTACTCCCTCGCGTTCCGGCAAGTCGCCGGGTAAAACCCGATTCAGCTCTTCCTCAAAGCCCACGTTTCATCATGGCAGGACGGAAGACGCTACTTTGGACGCGCGTCCCAACACGGAGATCCCGCGCGCCTTCGGCAGTTTCACGCCGAGAATCTCCGCAAAAGTGGGCGCTTCATCGAGAATCGAAATGTCCGGTAAGCGAGCGTGTCTCAAACCGGCGCCAGAAAGGATGAAAACAGCGCGGGAGTTATCGTGGGTCGGCCATAGTCCGTTTACTCCTCTGTGATTCCCCGCACCGACCGCGGAGCCGCGAGTCTCTTCGTTGGCTACGTAGCCCGCAGCGGTATCGAAAGCCGCAACCCACCCGCGCAAATCGGGCGCGAGCCGCCGCACTTCCGCGAGCGGTACTTCGCGCGCAATCCCCGACCGCTTAACTCCAACGGACTTCCGAAGCAGTGCGGCAGCCTTCAGGTTGGCCGCCCCGATCAAGCCGTACTCGACCGATACATAGTCCGCAAGCCCGGCCGCTTTCAGCATCACCTTCGGACGAACGACGTAACTCATGGTGTCGAATCCATGGTCTGAAACGATCGCGATCATCGTACGCGGAGGCGCCTTCTGCAGCGCGTTCCCCAACAACTCGTCGTCGCTCTCCAGCACCTTGCGGGAGAAGACACTCATGGCGCCCGTTTCGTGCTGCTCGGCGTCCAGTTCGGGTAAATGAAGCAGGATCAGGTCGAGTTTCTCGTTGGTCAGCAGATACCGCAGCACATCGATGCCGGGTGCATCGCCCCACAGCGGAGCGACGAACGAGTTGTCCCATTTCGTCACGCGGTCGATGAGGCCCGGCGAAGATTTGGCGGTGACCTGCTCGAACGGAATCGCATTGTCGGCGTGGCCCTCCCAGTATTCCGGACAGTTGAAGGTTACGTGGGCTCCCACCGTGCTTGGCCAATAGATGGTAGCGGTAGTGAGACCCTTCTGGGTTGCCGCCTGCCAGATCGGCATAGCCTTGAGATCTTTCTCATACCAGAAACGCTCATCAGGCTGCCCGAGCCTATCGTTGATGGCGATTCCGTTCTGATCGGGAGGGACCCCGGTTACGATCTCGGCATGCGACGGCCACGTGGTTGTAGGAGCCATCCCGATTACGTCCGCACTGATGCCCGTCGCCGCCAATCTTCTCAGAGTCGGTATTTTGATGTGCAGACGGTCGGCCTCTTTAAAGAAACGCGAATCCAGGCCATCGATGGAGATGACGATCAACTTCCGGGCCGGCAACGGCGGAGCAGCCATTAGCGCCGTGGGCAGCAGAAGCGCGAACAATGCTCCTAACGGCCGCAGTGATGCAGCCGTCATTCCGTCTCCTTCTCTCTCATCGCTTCGATACAAAAAGCGATGTGCTCGTCCAGATCGACACCCATCTCCGCAGCGCCGTTCACGATATCGTCGCGGCTGACGGATCGCGCGAAAGCTTTATCCTTCATCTTCTTCCGAACCGACTTCACGTCGACCTCGGCAAGACGTTTCGAGGGCTTCACCAATGCCACCGCTCCAATGAAGCCGGATAATTCATCGCAGGCGAACAGTGTCTTCTCAAGACGCGATTCTCTCGGCACGCCGGAGTAGTTCGCGTGGGAAAGAATCGCCCGCCGTATTTGCGGAGCAACACCTCTCGCCGCAAGAATGGGCTCGCCGTCCCGAGGATGCTCCGGGGCATTCGGATGGATCTCGTAATCGAAGTCGTGCAGCAGAGCCGTTACCGACCAGTCGTTTTCATCCTCGCCAAACTTGCGCGCGTAAGCCGAGACGCAAGCTTCCACCGCGAGTGCGTGCCGCCGAAGACTAGCTGATTGGGTATATTCATGTAGAATGTTGAGGGCTTGTTCCCGATCCATGTTTTGGAATTTTCATTCTACCCTCATCGGTTTTGTATAGCGGACGTCTCCCGTGGGATTTCTGCCCTGTTAAGAGACAAACTATTGTAACTGGATGAAAACACGCTGGGGCTGGGACAGCTTGGCAAAGCAGTTGCTGTGCTAGAATCTGAGATAAGGAATCCTCCGATACGTGTATTCCAATTTTCGTAACGTGTTGCCTTCAAAGAGCGTCCAATCTGTAGCAAGGTATCAACTCGTACGAGAATTGAACCCCATGGTGCGATGTCAGAACTAAACCAGCAAGATGATCATCTGAGCCGGCTGCTACCCGACATGGAAGTCGAGGCGCCGTGGTTTATTGGAATCTGGCGGACTATCCAGGAGAAACTCCATCCGCCGAACCTCCCTCCTCTGGAACTTACTTCAAAACCCGTCCCCGTAAAGGATATCTGGGGGCTCTATGCGACGGATCGAAAGTCAATGCTGTACTCGGTTGCGCTTCAGAGCACCGTAGTATTGCTTCTTTTCACAGTCTCATTCAACAAGACGGTCCAGGATAAGGTCAAGGAAACCGTTACCCTGATTGCTCCGGTTCTGCAGCCCCTCGATATGGCGCCTAAAAAGAACACGATGCAAGGCGGCGGCGGAGGCGGTGATCGATCTCCTCAACCTGCGGCGAAGGGCAAACTTCCGAAGATCGCGCTCAAGCAATTCGTGCCTCCGACCGAGGTGATTCGCAATGAGCACCCGAAACTGGTGATGGAGCCAACGATCATCGCTCCTCCCGACGCGGTACTTCCGAACGTCAATCTGCCGAACATCGGCGACCCGCTGGCGAAAATCGGTCCTCCCTCCAACGGATCGGGTGCTGGCGGCGGCATTGGATCGGGGCGTGGCGGTGGTATCGGATCAGGTGATGGCGCGGGACTTGGACCCGGATCCGGCGGTGGATTTGGAGGTGGAGCATTTCGCGTAGGTGGCGGAGTCTCCCAGCCAGCAGTTCTCTATAAGGTCGATCCCGAGTACTCCGAAGAGGCCCGCAAAGCCAAGTATTCCGGAACCGTGTTGTTATCTCTGGTGGTTGGCATCGACGGTAAGGCGCAGAACATTCGCGTGGTAAAGGGCGTCGGTCTGGGCCTCGATGAGAAAGCCATCGAAGCCGTGCAGAAATGGAAGTTCTCACCCGGCAAAAAGGGTGGACAGCCCGTTCCTGTCATAGCCACTGTCGAAGTTAACTTCCGCCTGCTGTAGCACACCTTCAAAACGGGTGTGGCAACGAACTTTCAAATAGGACTTGGGATCATTGGCCTCGGGGCCATATTCCCAGTGAAGTTCTATGGCATGGCAGAGGAGCGCCTCGGAAAGTTCTGCACGCGTTAAACCCAGGTCAGCGGGGAGAACTCCGCATCGCCACGACGTTTGAGAACATTGGGACGCATCGAGGAACGAACCCTTCGTTTCGATGCAAGTTCTCGCGCATTGGGAAGTCCGAACTGAAAACCTACCGTTGCGGGCTTGAATTCTTCTACCAGATCGCAACTCGCGCTACCGAACGGCGTTCGTTCGGTTCCCGAGACCGACGTTTCCGGATCGAGCCCCCATCTCTTTGTAGTAGCTCGTCCTGCGTTCTCGCCATGGCCGCTCGCGCTGAGTGTCGATCTGGGGCGAGCGAAAACAGGAAAAATTGACATTAATCGGACGCGCGTCTGCCGCCGGACCATTTCGAGTTCCGCGCGCATCGGAGCGGCATTCAGCATTGAGCACGGCAGCGACCCAAGGCCGCTCACTTCCGATACAACAATCCCCATTTCGGAATTAACCGGTCCCGCCATGGGCGCTTGGATAACAGGCAACTCAATTCCAAACAACATCGCCATTCCGCCGAATTGCGACACGACCATGATTCAGCCAATTAAATCAGGGGGGAACTTTTCGCGGCTGCCAACTCCGTGCGAACCGCCGGCCAGCCAAGAATCAAGTCTGCCCCGCTGCTCAACAGTAACAATGCGGACGCGATGATTCCGAATAGTTTTGGTCCGCAATGATCTACGGTTTTCCCATCCGTCGCTGCCATGGTCCGAACGGCATTCCGTGAGAATCGTGCAGAACGCACATGGCCCCGCCGTCGGGCAGTATCGTCGAGGGAATTACGACCTTCGCGCCCAGACTCTCCGCTTTCACCGAATAAGCTTTGATATCTTCTAGGCCCGGAGTCTTCTGAGTTATTCCGCCGATAAACGCGGATGGACGCCGATAAAAACGGCAGACAATTTGCGAGGCGAAGTGCCGCTGGATGACTTGAAGGTGGGCAAGGTCATAGCGGCCTTCAAGGGGCGTTTCGGAAAGTTCGCGGGACCGCTCCGCCACGAAGTCCG
Organism: Terriglobia bacterium; assembly: GCA_963767545.1. Taxonomy (GTDB): domain Bacteria; phylum Acidobacteriota; class Terriglobia; order Bryobacterales; family Bryobacteraceae; genus CAVVFX01. The sequence continues at coordinate 142,965 of CAVYEV010000008.1, read as the reverse complement.
CTTCGGTTGCTCAAGCGAGGTCCCTCGGCCGGGAAATTGTTTCATGACAAAGGCCGCGGTAATGGGTATGTGCTGACTTACGGAGGAAAGCGATTCTACATCTCAGGCGACACCGAGGGCATACGGAGATGAAGGCGCTCAAGAATATCGATGTGGCGTTCGTTTGTATGAATCTGCCGTACACCATGCCGCCGGAAGAAGCGGCTGAGGCAGTGAAGGCTTTCCATCCGAAGGTGGTCTATCCGAATCACTATCGCGGGTCCGACCTGGCGGCTTTTCAGAAGGGTTTAGAGGGCTCCGGAATCGACGTGCGGCTGCGGGACTGGTACGCAAAGTAGCCGGCTATCAAAGCTTCGCATCGAGCAAGGTTTTACCTTTCCACTTCGACTCGGCTGTCTGATGTCCATCGCGATCAAAGAGCCGCCAGGTCCACTCGCCATTATCGGACCAGGTCTTCTCCCACCGTTTCCGGCCATCGGGCTCCCAATAGACTTCAGTGCCAGTCCGGCGGCCGGCTTTGAACGCCGCCTGCCACTGCTTCTTGCCGCTTTGATAGTAGAACGTCTGGACGCCATCGAGCAGATAGCGGTTGTTGTAGCCGAACCCGCCGCTCCATGAGACTTTCAACTTCCCATTGGGATACGTTTCGCGGTCGCTCTTCACATTCGAGACTTCCCCAAGCTGCGCCTCCGGTCCGCCGTTGACTACCCACTCTTCATTCAATTCGATGTGATAGTCCGGTTTGTTCTTCGAGGTCACGATATGGATGATGCCATTCGGCGCCTGCGTTGCGGTCACGTATCCGACTGTAGTGAAGCCGGGCAACTCACGCTGCGTCCATGTTTCGCCATCGTCGCGGCTGATTGCGACAAAAGCTCCTTCGCGCCGCGGGCCAGGCACTTTGCGCGGGCTCCAGTCAGCTACGAAGAACAGGTTTCCGGACGCAAGCCGGATGATACTTGGACGCTGACCGCTGCCTAGCGGCTTGAACGGAGTCTTGCTCAGTTGCCAGGTTTTGCCTCCATCGCGGCTGGTGGCCTTGGGCATGAAGCCATCGATGTTGGTGTTCTTGCCGCCCCATCCGACGAGCGCACCATCCTTCGCTATCTCAAGCGTCGTGTGGCGGCCGCCGGTACGTCCTCCGGTATCGCGCCAGGTCTTTCCGTTATCGCTGGTCGCGAACACGACAGAAGCGCCGCCTTTGGCATCGACCGGGAGATAGATGGCGCCGTCGGAAGCGCGAACGATGCTGTTGATGGGCTGCGGAGTGTAATAGCCCACGGGTCCGGTGAAGTGCGGGTACTGAACCGGGCTCCAGGTAGCACCGTTATCCGTCGAGGTCATGTACTGGAACGGCAGCGCTCCAAGCAAGCGGGGGCAGCCCCAGAAGAGCCACAGTTTGCCGCGATCGTTCCAGAAGACGGGTGCGGCGTCGGCGGCATCGGCGAAGTCGGGCCAGGGTTCGGGCATGTCCCAATCTTCTGCGCCGTAGCGGAGACGCATCGTGAGGATGGTCTGGTCGGCATCGTCCTCCTCTTTCGGTGTGTTGTAGTAAGCCGCGACGATGTCGCCGTTTGCCAGGACCTGCACGGCGGAGTTGTGATACGCGATTCCGAGTCCGGGAGCGAGGCCGATCTTGTAGCCGACATCGCGCATGTCGCGTTCACCCAGATTGGGGAAGAGTTCGCGTTTGTAGAAGTAAGGCGCGGAGTGCGGTTGGTGGGTCGCATCGGGCGGGCTTTGCTTGATAGCGGACTGGAAGAAGGGCGCTTCGTAAGGCAGCGGCGCGGTGGGGGGCATCGCAGCTTGCACAACGCGGAAGCCAATACCGTTCTCGCGAGGGCCATTGTCCAAATCTGCAAATGCCGGTGCCATACTGGCGCGATTGGCTGAGCGACGGTAGTAGGGCATCTCGGCGGGTTGCCGTTGTCCCGCCTGGCCACTGTTCTTGGCGGTGCGATCGTCGAGTCCTCCACCGCGAATCACGCGCGCAATGCCTTGAGCGCGGCCCACGGGATCGATTTGCGCATCGCGCGGATACGGACCATACCAATCGAGGCACCACTCCGAAACGCCGGTGTGCATGTTCTTGACACCCCATGCGTTCGCGGTATCAGGCGGCGGCGGTTCGATTCCGGAGGAAAACGGGGTGTGTGTACCGGCGCGCGCGGCGTACTCCCATTCGGCTTCCGTGGGCAACCGATACGTCTTACCTTCTTTCTTGCTGAGCCATGCGCAGAAGGCCGCCGCATCGTTCCAGCTTATCCCGGATGCATAAGGCGTGTAGTATGAATTACCTTTGTAGTCCGGACGAAACTGGCGGAACTGCTCAATCGTGACTTCGGTCGCGCCGATCAGGAATGGCTTGGTGATGGTTACTTTGTGGGCCGGCACTTCATCGTAGTCTCCGTATGGCGGACGGTTGGAGCCCGCGCCCTTCGGGGCCGTGGTAATGGAGGCCGGCAGCGGCGTGGAATCGACGCCCATTTCGAAGGCACCCGGCTGAATCGCCACCAAAGTAATCCCGAGCGAGTTGGTTTCCTGGCGCGCAGGCGAGGCAGCTAACAGCAGAATGATCTGCGGAACAATGGCTAAGCCGATCATCAGCGGCAACTTCATACTCAAAAGTAGATCACAATATCAGAGTGAGGCACATCAGGTGACGCGGCGACAGGCTATACTCTCCGGATTCGCACCGTTGGCGGGCGCGGCGGCGCCTTTGCAATCCGGCGCGGCAGGCTCTCAGAAGGTTGAACGCTGGGGCGTGTTCGAAGCACAGTTGCCGGGTCCATCGTCGGGCACCCCTTACACGGAAGTAAAGTTCGCGGCCGACTTCAAGTTCGAGCATCGCATGGTTGCGGCTGATGGATTCTACGATGGCGGCGGGCGTGTACCGGGTCCGTTTCTCGCCGGATAACGAAGGCGAGTGGACTTTCACCACGCGCAGCAACCGGCCGGAACTCAACGGAAAGGCGGGGCGCTTCGTCTGCGTTGCGCCGTCGCCCGAAAATCACGGCCCGGTGACGGTGCGCAATACGTGGCATTTCGGCTACGTTGACGGATCTTCGTATCTGCCGTTCGGAACAACCTGCTACGCCTGGACGCATCAGGGCGACGAACTTGAAGAACAGACGCTGGCAACGTTGAAACAAGCGCCGTTCACCAAGATCCGGATGTGCGTGTTTCCGAAATCGTATGCGTTCAACCGCAATGAGCCGCCCGCCTATGCATTCGCGCGCGATGCGGCCGGGGTGAACGATTACACGCGCATAAATCCGGTATTCTTTCAGCGGCTCGAAAAGCGCGTCGGCCAACTGATGAAGCTGGGAATTCAGGCCGACCTGATTCTGTTTCATCCTTACGATCGCTGGGGCTATTCGAATATGGGCGCGGAGAACGACGACCGCTATCTTCGCTACACAGTCGCGCGCCTTGCGGCTTATCGCAACGTTTGGTGGTCAATGGCGAACGAGTGGGATTTCGTGAAGACGAAAACGCTATCCGATTGGGACCGCTTCTTCCGCATCGTGCAGGAGGCCGATCCCTACAACCGTTTGCGATCGATCCACAACGGCGCGGTGTTGTACGACCATGGCAAACCGTGGATCACGCACGCAAGCATTCAAGGCGACGATTTCGAAAAAATCCCGGGATGGCTGGACATGTATCGCAAGCCAGTGATCTTCGATGAGTGCAAGTACGAAGGCAATATCCAGCAGCGGTGGGGGAACCTCTCGGGCCATGAGATGGCGAGGCGTTTTTGGGTTGCAATGATTGCCGGAGCTTACGGCGGACACGGCGAAACCTATCTGAACGACAAGGATATTCTGTGGTGGTCCAAGGGTGGCGTTCTGCATGGCGAGAGTGCGCCGCGGATCGCGTTCCTGCGCAAGCTGGTCGAGCGGAATGCGCCGGGCGGTTTGACTCCGATTCCCAAGCCATACTATCCAGCCGCAATGAAACCAGGTGAATACTATCTGCACTACTTCGACTATCATCAGCCGGCGGTAAACCAATTCGAGTTACCGGAAGGGACTAAGTTCAAAGCGGATGCAATCGATCCATGGAACATGACTCTGACGCCCATGGATGGCGAGTATCAGGGTAAGTTCCAATTGAAACTGCCTGGAAAACCTTATATGGCGGTGCAGTTCCGGAAGTTTGTATGAGGCGGCGGGAGTTCCTTTTTTCGGCGCTCGCAGCGGCTGCCGCGAAGCCCGTTCTGGAGCCAGAGAACTTCCGTCATTACATCGAACAGTTCAACCGCGACGACAAAGAGGATGTCGCGGGAAGTATCCACAATGCGGATGCATGGACTTGGATGAAGAGTAACATCCCGTTCTTTGCGTGTCCCGATCAAGATATCGAGCTGACTTACTATTACCGCTGGTGGGCTTATCGCAAGCACATCGAGAATACGCCTGCGGGATTCATCTTGACGGAGTTTCTCAAGCCGGTCAAGCATGCGACAACCTACAACGCAATCAGTTGCGCTGCCGGGTTGCACATCAGCGAAGGGCGTTGGCTGCGCGATCCACGATATTTGGACGACTACATCAGATTCTGGCTGCGCGGCGGGAGAAGGCGGCGGCTTGCAGGAGCACTTTCACCAGTTCAGCGGTTGGATCTCGGCCGCGGTTTACGACCGATGGCTGGCCGACGCGCGCACGCCTCAAACGATCGCGCTGCTCGATGCGCTACAGACCGATTATCACGCCTGGGAGCGGGAGAGGCAGGTTGCGAGCGGGCTCTACTGGCAGCGCGACGTTTCAGACGGCATGGAGAGCTCGATTAGCGGCGGACGCAAAGTGCGCAATATCCGGCCCACGATCAACAGCTACATGTATGGCAATGCCAAGGCAATTTCGAAAATTGCGGGGCTTGCGGGGAACGCGAAGTTGCGGGATGAGTATGAAGGCGAAGGCGGCGACGCTGCGCAAGCTGGTCGAGGAGAAACTGTGGGATCCCCAGGCGAAGTTCTTCGAGACGGTGCTCGAGAATGGGCAATTCGCGAATGTGCGGGAGGAGATCGGATTCACGCCATGGTACTTCGATCTGCCTGAAGCGGGTAAGGGATATGAGGTCGCTTGGAAGCAATTAATGGATCCGAAGGGTTTCCTTGCACCATACGGACCCACGACAGCCGAGCGGCGGCATCCCGAGTTTCAGGTGCCTTATTCCGGAGACGATTGCCAATGGGACGGTCCGAGTTGGCCATTTGCAACCAGTATCACGTTGCGGGCGTTAGCCAATGTGCTCAACGATTATCAGCAAAACGATGTCTCGCGAGAGGATTATCTGCGGACGTTAATGACTTATACGAAGAGTCAGCGGCTAAAGCTGGACGATGGCCGGTTGATTCCGTGGGTGGATGAGAATTTGGATCCAATCACTGGCGTGTGGCTGGCGCGTACGTTGAAGATGCGGAAGCCGGGATTCTACGGCCGTGGCGACCACTACAATCACTCATCGTATGCGGACCTGATCATCACGGGTCTGGTGGGACTGCGTCCGCGTGCGGACGATACAGTAGAGATTAATCCGCTGCTGACGTCGGGGAGATGGGATTGGTTCTGCCTCGAAAGGGTGCCGTATCATGGACGGACCTTATCGATTCTTTGGGATCGCACGGGTCAGCGGTTCAAGAAGGGCAGTGGACTGACCGTCTTGGTAGATGGCCGCGTGTCGGGTCAACGCAGCGAGTTAGGACGATTGACTGCGCAGATGGCGGCTGGGTGAGCAGCCGCCGGAGCGAATATTCGAATGTCAAAGAGCGCCTGGAAGGCGTTACGGACTTCCTGGCTTTTTTGTAACATCCCTGGTTCTCTGCTTGGCACAGGGTTGCTATTGCTCGTCGCGACGCAAGCATTCCGGCAGAAGCCCTGCCTGCCGACGATCCCGAGGCTGGCGTCGGCAGCGCTACTTGAAAGTCAACGTGAACGAATTACCAAAGCTCACGGCAACATGCCTGGCTGCTACCGCGAGCCTCCGGCAAATCAAGACATGCTCAACAGTACTGGGCGAGTGAACTGGGACAAGGAAAGACGCCCGATCCATCCATCGCGCAGTACTTCGAATCGAAGCGCCAAGCTGCCATCCAAGATGGAATCATGGAAATGCAAAAGGCACTATCAGCAGCAAGCTGGAACGGCGTGCATAGCCACATCAACGGAGCACACCGGGCTTCCATCGCTAAGGTTCATTGAAAAAATCAATCAGCCCGCGGCTCCCTGCATTAAGTTCGGCGCCAGCGTTTGCGTGCGTTTTATTACCTCTACGGGTAGAGGCCGGGGCCGTCTGATACAATAGTCTACTAAGCCCACGGTTATCGGGCGAAATAGAACTTTTCTATTGTCGTCATTGGGTCCCATCCTTCTTATGGACTTCGATCAGCTCCACACTTTCTTGGAGATCGTCAGGCTGAAGAGCTTTTCGAAGGCTGCTCAGACCTGCTACCGCACTCAACCTGCAATCAGCGCCCAGATTCGCCAGCTTGAACAGGAGCTGAAAACCGAATTGTTCGAGAGGTTCGGCAGCCGTATCTCGCTTACCGTGGCGGGCCGCATCTTCACCGAATACGCCGAGAAGATCATGGAGCTTCGCCGGCAGGGACAGGACGCCATCAATGAGCTCGAGGTGGTCCCGCGCGGTGAACTCGTGATTGCCGCGAACGAAGCCACCTGCATCTATGTCCTTCCAGGTGTCTTCTCCGAGTACAAGAAGCAGTTCCCGGCCGTCCAGTTGCAGGTCAACAGGTCTTACGGGGCTCGCGTGGTGGAGTCGGTCATGGAGAACGTGGCGGACTTCGGTTTAACCCAGCTCCCCATCGCCGAGAAGCGCGTGCAAATCGTCGATATATATCGCGACGAGATCCGGGCGGTGTTCCCGGCTGGACATCCGCTCTCGGCCAATCACGCAGTCACCAGCCAGGACGTTGCGGCGTTTCCGCTTCTGCTGCCAAAATCCGGGATGACCCGGACGCGCTTGAACGCGTGGTTCGAGACCGTGCAGGATAGTATTCACGTCTCCATGGAACTCGATTCCACCGAGATGATGAAGAAATTCGTCGATGCCGGCCTTGGGATTACGTTTATCGCCGGCTCGAACTGCCGCGAGGAAGTGGCGGCGGGTAAGCTGGTTTCTTTGCCTCTCGCGCCCGAGCCTATGCATCGCCGCCTGGGCCTGATCTATCGCAAGGACAAAGCGCTTTCCAAGGCGGCGCTTGGCTTCATTCAAGTTATCACCACGCACTTTGTCGATAGCCGTCCTAAGCTGGAGACGATGCGAACGTCCGCCAAAGTTCTCATTCCTGGATAAGACATGGTTTGCCCTCGCTGCCGTGCTTCGCTCGATAAGGATTCCGTGGGTCGCTGCCCAAATTGCGGAATGCCTTACGCTCAAAAAATATCAGTGGTAATGAAGACATCGGCGGTCCTGATCGCGTCCGGCGCCCGCAGCCAGGTATACAGGTCAGTTGCCGAGGTGCCGGCGAGTTTGCGGAAGACCCTGCAGGACTCAACAAGCGGAGCCAATTCGGCAACCATCCTGATTGCGGACCGGCGGGGTAAGGAAGAGATTGCCAAGGCTCTCGACCGCGTGCCGGAATCGGCAGCCATGCCGGCACGCGAGGTGCGTAATTCATGGTCGTTTCGGGACCTGTCCTGGCGCAATTGGGTCGGCGTTGCGATCGGTTTTGCCAGTGGCGCAATGGCTTGGCTGCTTTGTTCCCACCACTGGTAGCTACGGCCGCGGCGGGTTCCCCTACCCGGGCCGGCGCGAATCGGCCGGCTCTTTTCCTGGAAATTAATATAAGAATTCTTTTGTCGAAACACTAAAGTTGTAACCAATTTCTGCCGAAAGTGAGTTATATGGACACCTTGTCAAAACTAATGACCTTGCACAAGACGGCAGCATCTGTTTTCGGATTGAATAACAAAACGTCCGTTACGGCTGACATTAAAGAAGAGATCGGCGATACCGTATCGCTCGAAGCGGTCTGTTTCGACCGTCCCGTCGGTGTTTGCGCCGCCGATTGGGCCGAACTGGTCGAGGGGCTCCGTTACGCGGCCAATTTGTCTCGCCTGGCGCGTGGCCTCGCGAGATAGCTTGTGCCGCGAGTTCTCGCGGCGTCCTACAATGCAGCTATGAACGCCACCAACGATCGGCGCATAGACTATATCGAGTTTCCCGCCATCGACATCGAGAAGACGAAGCTTTTTTATTCCATCGTCTTCGGCTGGAAGTTCGAGGACTACGGCCCCGATTACGCCAGTTTCAACGACGGTCGCCTCTCCGGCGGTTTTCGCAAGGAAAAGAAAATCAAGAGCGCGGGCCCGTTGATCGTTCTCTACGCCTCGGACCTTGAAGCCATCCAGCGCCGTATCATCCTCGCCGACGGCAAAATCACCAAGAATACCTTCGCCTTTCCCGGAGGCCGCAGGTTCCATTTCTCCGATCCAAACGGTAACGAACTTGCTGTCTGGTCTAACGTGGGGTAGTTTCCCCGAGCGCTTTCACAATCGCCTCGACATCGTACACGCACCCGCCCCAAGTGCCGCCGCTGACATTCTGAAGCGCCGCCCACAGCCGCGAATCCGCGGGCAACTGGGGATCGGGCCGCAGATCCTCGCGAGGCGCTCGCTGCGCCAACACCTTCGATCCCTCGGCTGCGCCAAACACCCGCCCGTCCTCACCCACCAGATCCACCGAACCCTTCCAGGCGGTTCCGATCGATCACAATCTCGATCAGATCCCCTTCGCGCACCTTACCTACCGGCCCACCCGCCAGCGCTTCCGGCGTCACGTGCCCGATGCACGCCCCAGTCGAAACGCCGCTAAACCGCGCATCCGTAATCAACGCGACCTGCTTGCCGAAGCTCAAATGCTTCAACGCTGACGTCACCTGGTAAATCTCCTCCATCCCCGACCCCATCGGCCCCCGGCAAATCAGCACGATCACATCGCCCGCATTGATGCGCTCCGGCCCATGCTCTTTATCGCCCCGATCACCCCAGTTTCCGTCAGGAATACCCGCGCCGGACCTCGTTTCCGATATACGCCGTCGGCGTCCACCACGCTTGGGATCGATCGCCGTGCTCTTGATCACCGACCCTCCCGGAGCCAGATTCCCGTGAGGAAACGTGACCGTAGACGTCAGGCCGCGTCCGATGGCCGATTCCGGATCCATGATCACGTCGTGCGGATCGATCCCCTCGCGCTCCTTTAGCGTCGCCCGGAGTCGCGTCCGCCGCTCCGATCGCTCCCACCAGTCCAGCATCGCGCCCAGAGTTTCGCCCGACGCCGTGAGAGCGTCCGTTTCCAGCAGACCCGCCCGCCGCAAATGCAGCATCACCTCGGGAACTCCGCCGGCCATGAAGACCTGCGCTGTCGGGATGTCCCTTCGGCCCGTTGGGGAGGCAATCGACTATGCGCGGAATTCGCCGGTTCGTCGCCGCCCAATCCTGCGCTGTCGGCCGAGGCAATCCCGCGGCGTGCGCAATCGCTGGAAGATGGATAATCAGATTCGTCGATCCGCCAAACGCCGCGTGTACGGTCATGGCATTCCGCACCGACGCCTCGGTCAGGATATCGCGTGTGTGGATGCCGCGGCGCTCCAGTTCGAGCACCGCGCGCGCCGATCGCCGCGCCATATCGCTCCAGATCGGGTGTCCCGACGGCGCCAACGCCGCATGTGTCAACGTCAACCCTAGCGCCTCTCCCACCACCTGCGACGTCGCCGCTGTCCCCAGGAACTGGCAGCCTCCGCCCGGGGATGCGCACGCCCGGCACAGATTCTCGGCGGCCTGCTCCAGCGTCATCTCGCCATGCGCGAATCGCGCCCCGACCGATTGCACACGCCCCGCGTCTTCGCCCTCTTCCGCCAGCAGCGTGACCCCGCCCGGCACCAGGATGCACGGTAAATCGGGAGTTCCGGCGAGCGCTAGCATCATGGCGGGCAGACCCTTGTCGCACGTCGCTACGCCGATGACCCCGCTGCGCGTCGGCAGCGATCGGATCTGCCGCCGGAAAATCGTGGCCGCGTCGTTCCGGTACGGCAGGGAATCGTACATGCCAGGAGTTCCCTGCGTGCGCCCGTCGCATGGATCGGTGCAATACGCGGCAAAGGGAATCGCGCCCGCCGACGACAGCTCTTCCGCCGCCGCCTCCATCAGCAGCCCGACCTCCCAGTGTCCCGTGTGATAACCCAATGCGATCGGCGTGCCGTCGGGACGCCGTATGCCGCCATGAGTGCTGAGGATGAGAATCTCCTTGCCGCCCATGCGCCGGGGGTCCCAACCCATGCCGGCGTTCATCGCCCAGCCGAACAAGTCGCCCGAGGGCTTTTGCAGTAGCATCTCCGGAGTAATGGGAAGCGATCCCGCGCGCGGCGGAGCCTTGGATCGGACATCGTAAATAGATTCGTCGCCAGAATCGAGAATGCGGTCGAGAGCAGTTGACATCAACCCGTCATTGTATCGGTGAATGTTTGGGACGTGCGCGAGACTTTCGCCCTAGCCACCCTAGCCCAGCGATTCGCCGGAGTCTGGTCCGCGGCTCGCTTTCATCCGGCTAAGCTGTTCATAGCCAACTGCGTGAATGGATGCTGCTTTCCAAGATGACGGCCACTTGCCCGCGACGAACCTAACATCCTGCAACCCTAATGGGTTGCATATTCCTTGTAGAGATCGGCAATGTGAGATGTTTCCACATCCCCCGGGTGAATCACCACGCGCCAGCGATAGACGAGTTTCTGGCCCGCAGGCAACTTCGTGCTGCGCACTTCAGCCGTCGGATCGAAAGCGTTTTGCGCAAACGGATTGAGCGCAAATAATCCGAAATCCCGCGCGTGCCAATGGGTAGGATGCTGCGGATTCTCAGGATGGTCGAATATTGCAACGCCTATCTTCTCGCCCTCCACGTCAGCCGAGTAATCGACCCAATTGGAACGCTTGCCCCACACATTGGCCATTTTGCTACGGCCGTCCGCGTCTACGAGCTTGAGGCCTCTCTTCTCCGTAAAGGCGTCGATAAGGCGGATCGCGAACGCACCTTCCTTCGTATCCCCAAAAGTGACATCCTGCGCTGCTTCGAGTGCGATCACGAAATCGATCATGCGCCGGTTCGTGTCCCCGTAGAACACCATGTCGCGCGATTCCACCAGGAGCACGGTTCCCTTCGGATCGCGCCATTCCATGGTAGCTTTCAGCGTGCCGGCGCGGCCGGCATCTTGCCACTTCGTGTCGCGCACGACAATGCGGCCGATGTTCGGCTTATTGTAGGACGGATCGTTTTCCCAGAACTTGACGCCGTTTACATCATCGTAGGAAAACCAAAGGCCGCGGTGATGCAAATGATCGCGGCTCTCGCCGGGAATGTTCTCCATCGGAAAACCGCGCGTGATGATTTTGCCCGAAGCTGAGCGGATGGGCGCCAGAAAAGGCTTATTCGCGTCAGCGCCGTAGTTGAAGGTAGCGAACGGCTTTCCGTCAATGGTTACCGAATGATCGGCAGGCGAGTAGCGGACCTGCGCGGATAAGCCTGCGCACGCGGCAAGGCTGAGAACGAGGATGGAATATTGCATGATCTCGACTACAGCAAGTGTAGCTCTTGCGAATCTCTCTGTATTACACGAGTTACAAGGGTCTCCAACTTGAAGCGGCAGTGCGGCCAGGCCGGTCTCCATCTGACGACGGCACAAATTGAGCGAATTGAAGCGGCGCTCGCCGTGTCAGGAACCTTGCGGTGTTCTGCTACGCGACCTCCGGAACCGCATAGTTGACGAAGAAGGCCGCTTTCGATACCGATCCGCAGAGATCCAGGCGTGTGGCATTGCTTAGAGACTTGGTACAAGAAATCGCGTTGACGGCTCAACAACAGGAATGCCTTTGGCAGAATCGCGGCTGTTTGAGCGCGAGCTATGCTTCGATGCCCATTTGAGTCAAGCGATAACGAAGCGCATTGCGAGTCAAACCAAGCAGACGCGCAGCCTGACTCTTGTTACCATCGGCCGTCTTAAGCGCCTGCTTGATAATCTCCTGCTCGTATTGATCGAGACTCATACCGCCAGGCAGAGAGAAATCGCCGCTAACCTGACGCGGACGGAGCGTCATGTCGAGCCGGATATCGGAAGCATCAAGCTCTTCGCCAGGGGCCATCACGAGGCTGCGCTCGATTACGTTCTCTAGCTCCCGCACATTTCCCGGCCACTCGTACTGCATCAGCTTGTCGATTGCAGCCTCCGTGATGCTTGTAACTTTGGTCCCGGATTCGGGGGCAAGCTTGGTGACGAAGTGGCGAGCGAGATAAGGAATGTCTTCTTTCCGCGCGCGTAGCGGCGGGATCTCAAGCGGGACCACATTCAATCGATAGTACAAATCTTCGCGGAAGGTTCCTTCTTCCAGGGCTCGTCGCAGATCCTGGTTGGTGGCGGCGATCACCCGGACGTCGATGTGCTGCGTCTTGTTGCTGCCCAAACGTTCAAACTCACGCTCCTGCAGCACGCGCAGCAATTTGACCTGAATGACTGCCGGCACATCGCCGATCTCGTCGAGGAATACGGTCCCGCCATCCGCCTGCTCGAACTTGCCAGGCTTAGAAGTTTGCGCGCCTGTAAAGGCGCCCTTCTCGTATCCGAATAACTCGCTCTCCATCAGGTTTTCGGGAATGGAGGTGCAGTTGATCTTCACCATCTGTTTCCCCGCGCGCGGAGAGTGAAAGTGGATGGCGCGAGCGATCAGATCCTTTCCGACACCGCTCTCTCCCGCAAGAAGCACAGTAGCCCTTGACGGAGCCACACGCAGGATAGTGCTGAAAATGTCCTGCATCTGAGGACTACGCCCGATGATATTGTCGAATTCGTAGCGGCGGCCCAGTTCCTCCTTTAATTGGCGATTCTCGTCGCGCAGCGTGCTCATCAGTAGCGCCTTGTTGACCACCGTCATCAAGTGGTCGAGAGAGAACGGCTTGGGAAGGAAGTCGACTGCACCGGCTTTCATGGCCTCTACCGCGGTTTCGATCGAACTGAACGCGGTCATGATAATGACTGGCGCGTGAGTATTCTGCTTCTGTATCAAGCGCAGCATCTCGAGACCGCTCATGCCGGGAAGCCGGAGGTCGGTGAGAATCAGATCCGCGCGGTCCATTCGCGGAAGCGCTGATTCGGCCGTCCCTGCCTGATCCACGTCGAAGCCTGCGGAAGTAAGTTGCAACTCGATTACGCGACGCAGTTTGTCTTCATCTTCGACTACCAGAATTCGTCTTTTGATCATTTGGGAATAGTTTCCGCGGCATGCAAGGGAAGGGAGACGCGAAATATGCTTCCTTCGCCGGGCTGGCTCTCGACAGTCATTTTACCGCCGTGGCGATCGACTATTTTGGATACGATCGGCAGTCCAAGTCCAACGCCCGTGGGTTTCGTGGTGAAGAACGGATTGAATATGGTTTCGATCAGGCCGGGATCGATACCCGAGCCGCGATCTATCACGGACGTCTCCGCCATCTCCCCGTCCGCGCTCCCTGTTACGCGAGTCTTCACTGTAATTGACCCGCCCACCGGGGATGCCTGTACGGCATTCTGGAGCAGGTTGAAAAAGACTCGCTCCATCAATTCGGAGTCCATTGCGAAAGGTCGCACGTCGGGCGCATAGTTTCGGCAGATGACGATTTCGCGCTCGCGAGCCTCGCGCCCGGCCATCTCTATGGATCGGTCGATGACTTGGGTGAGGTCGGCGGTCGCGAGGCGGACCTGTAGGGGGCGCGCAAAATCCAGGAATCGGCTGACCAGTGAATTACAGCGATCGACCTCCGTAGAGATAAACCCGGCGACTTCGCGGGCTACCTCGTTCTCGGCCGCAACGCTGCGCGAGAGCATCTCCGCCGACGCCTTGATCGTGCCGAGCGGGTTGCGAAGTTCATGTGCCAATCCGGCCGAGAGTTGTCCCAGCGCAGCGAGGCGCTCACTGCGGCGAACCGCGGCTTCGGCTTCACTGAGCTGCTGATTCGCGCGCGAGAGCTGCTCGGCCACAGCTTTGAATTTCGCGGATTGGGTACGGACCGCTTCGGCCAGCATGTTCACCAGTTGCCCCGTCATTACGATGAACAGCGCGTTGATAGCCCAGATGCGCGGCTCATCGGGAGCTTGAGTGAAAATCTCCGGATTCAGGAAGACTACGAATGATACATAAGCGGCCGCCGCCAAAACCGAGAACGCCAACGTGCCTAAGGCGCCCAGATAAGTGGCTGCCGATATTACCGGCAGCAGAAGAACGAGGTAATAGTGACTATTAAGCGCGCCGGAGATACCGATCAGGAGATATCCGATCGCGAGTTTGAGCAACATCGCGATGACACGGCCGCTAGTGGTTTCGAGGATCGGAAGCCTTACCTCGATCAACTGCAGGAACCCAATCAGCCCGATGAACGCCCATTCCCAGGGATTCCGGTCCGGATCGAGCGCCGCCATGGCGACAAAGACCAAAACCAGGACAATTTCTTGAATCCGCGGCCAACGTATGCGTCCAGGCATCTCGCTGCTATCTTACCCAGGTTATGGCAAAATGAAGTTGTAATCCCCATGCAAAACCCAACAGCCGTGGACCGTGAAGACGAGGCCCCGACCACGTCCGAGCCGTCGTTCGGCGATATTCTCAACCAGTTCGAGCAGCAGCATCAGGCTCCCCCAAAGGGGACTCGACGCGCGAAGGCACCGTTGTCGCCATCAACCCCGAGAGTGTCTTTCTTGATATCGGAATGAAGATGGACGGCGTCTTGCCGATCGCTTCGGTAACGGACGAGTCGGGTGCAGTCGTGGTGAAGACCGGCGACAAGATGCAGGTCACGATTACCGGCCGCGATGAGGAGGGCTATTACCAGCTCTCGCTCATCAAGATCGAGCGGCCCAAAGATTGGTCCTCGCTCGAGAAAGCATTTGAAGAGAAGCGGATCATTGCCGGTAAAGTTACCTCGGTAGTAAAGGGAGGTCTGTCCGTCGACATCGGGTTGCGAGCTTTTATGCCCGCTTCACGCAGCGGCGCTCGCGACGTGCCTGAGATGGAGAAACTGGTCGGGCAGGACATCACCTGCCGGATTATCAAGCTCGACGTGGCGGAGGAAGACGCGGTTGTGGACCGCCGCGCGGTGCTCGAGGAAGAAGCAGCCAAGGCTAAAGAGCAACGGTACCTCGATATCTCAGGAAGGCGCGGTGGTGTACAGGCACTGTTCGGACGCTCATGGATTACGGCGCATTCATCGATATCGGCGGCGTAGACGGCATGATGCACGTAGCCGACATTTCGCGCGGCCGCATCAACAAGCCTTCGGATGTATTGACCGTCGGGCAGCAGGTTCAGGTCAAGGTTTTGAAGGTGGATCCGGCCAAGAAGCGTATTTCGCTCGGCATGAAACAGTTGCAGGCCGATCCGTGGACGGCCGCGGGCGAGAAGTATCATGTTGGCGAACGGGTCAAGGGCACCGTCTCGCGGCTCACCGATTTTGGCGCGTTCATCGAACTGGAGCCAGGTCTCGATGGATTGATTCATCTTTCGGAGATGTCCTGGTCGAAGAAGGCGCGCAAACCTTCGGACGTCCTGAAGGCTGGCGAGGCGGTGGAAGCCGTAGTACTCGGCGTGAATCCGGCCGAAAAGCGGATTTCGTTGGGGCTAAAGCAAGCATTGGGCGATCCTTGGGCAGACGCCGAAAAGAAGTATCAGCCGGGACGGTTGTGGATGCCCCGGTCGTGAGTCTCACCAAGTTCGGCGCGTTCGTGCAGCTCGATGAACATGTCGAGGGAATGATCCACGTCGGCGATATTACAGCCGAGAAGCGCATCAATCATCCGCAGGACGTGGTTAAGATCGGCGAGACTGTCAAGGCTGTGGTCCTCGAATTCGATCGCGAAAAGCGGCGGCTTAGACTGGGGATGAAGCAGCTTGTGCCTACCTCGCTCGACGAGTACATCGCTGAGCACAAGGAAGGCGACGTGGTAACCGGGCGCGTGTCCGAGGTTGCGAAGGGCCGCGCGATGGTGGAATTGGGCGAAGGCGTACGCGCTTCGGTGTCGATGGGCGGCGGACCGGAAAAGCCCGACGAGAAGTCCGCGGATCCGGGAGTGGCCGATCTCGGCGCATTGTCATCCATGCTGGCGAGCAAATGGAAGTCGGGGCAGGGCAGTGCATCGACGCCTCAGAAGGGCATGGCCCGTGCAGGCGAGATCCGTTCGTTCCGGATCAAGCGGCTCGATCCCCAGAATAAGAAGATCGAACTCGAACTCGCGGGATAGACGGCCCGAAACGCCCCCCAACGTTCCAGCCTGGCACACGGTACCGTCCCGATCGCCTAAAATATAAGTATGAGGCGACGGCATTTCAGCGCGATGGCTTTGGCGGCTGGAGTCAGTCTGCTTTTCCGGCGAGGACTCGCCGCAACAACCGGGACCGCCGCTGAAACCATCAAAGGCAAGCTGATCCAGCAGAAAGATGGCCCGGCCGTCCTTCAGACCAGCGAGGGGAAGCAGATCAAGCTTGCAGGCGATGAGGACACGCAGAAAGTGCTTCACGATCCTCGTCTTGCAGATGTCACTCTGGAGGCGATCGGGCACTTTACAACGCCGGATCAGTTTACGGTCGAGCCGATTTACGAAAAAAACCTGTTCGTTTGGAAAGGCGGCAAACGTCTCCGAATCACCTACTGGTGCGATGTCTGCTCTATCCGGACGTACTCTCCCGGCGTTTGCGTCTGCTGCCAGAAGTGGACCGACCTTGATTTACGCGACCCAAATCAGGAATGATTGAGGGTCAGGATGCACAGATTCCTATCAGGACTGATTCTCCCCCTTATGCTAAACGGCGCCAACTATTCAGTTGAACAGCGCGTTGTGGACGGCTTTCCCGTCGTAACCCTACATGACGCTGAGCATCATGCTGAAGTATCGATTGCCACTTCGATCGGCAACATCGCCTACGAATTCAAGGTGAACGAAAAGAACGCCCTCTGGTTTCCCTATACCAAGCTCAGTGAGTTCAACGAAAAGCCATCTCTCTGCGCAATTCCTTTTCTTGCGCCTTGGGCCAACCGGCTGGAAAAGCTGGGATTTGCATTCGAAGGCAAATCATATCGGATGAGTCCCGATCTGAAGAATTTGCGCTACGATTCCACCGGCCAGCCGATCCACGGGCTGCTGTATTTCTCTTCGCTCTGGAGAGTTGCTCGACGCTTCGGCGGACGCCAACAGTGCGCATGTGACGAGTAGACTCGAATTCTGGCGTTATCCGGAGTTAATGGCGCAGTTTCCGTTTGCGCACTCTATCGACATCACCCATCGGCTGCGGAACGCGGAGCTCGAGGTGGAAACCGTGATCCATAACCTGAGCGAAGAGGCGATGCCGGTCTCGATCGGGTACCATCCTTATTTCAATGTGCACGATGCGCCAAGGGATCAGTGGACTGTGCACATCGGCGCGCGCAAACATCTCATCCTCTCGGATAAACTCCTTGCCACCGGAGAATCGAAGCCGATGGATCTGCCAGAACAGTTTACACTCGGAGGCCGTTCCATAGACGACGGCTTCTACGATCTGGCCCGCGACGGCGACTCGGGCCGCGGCCTGGCGCACTTTTGGGTGAAGGGCAAGTCGGAGAAAATTGAGGTCCTGTTCGGACCGAAGTATCCGGTGAATGTGACCTACGCGCCGCAGGGCCGGGACTTCATCTGCTTCGAACCTATGGCCGCCATGACCAACGCATTGAATAGCGGGCGCGCGTTGCAGACCTTGGCTGCAGGCGATGAGTGGCGTGAGAGCTTCTGGATTCGCGTGACCGGGTTCTGATGGCGGCCGCGGCTCCCCTGATTGAATTCCGCAACGTATCCATCGTTCGGGGTGAAAACGCGCGGGGTAAAAGGCGAGGACTCGAGTCGCTGAATCTTACTATTGCCTCGGGCGAGCACGTCGCGATCCTCGGCCCCAATGGATCGGGAAAATCGACGTTGATCAAGGCGATTACGCGAGAATTGTATCCGCTGCAGACCAACGGGCCGGCCAGCGTACGGATACTTGGCCGCGACGCGTGGAATGTTTTCGAACTGCGCCCGCATCTCGGAATCGTCACCAACGATCTGATGCAGCTTTGCTCGCGTAATTACAGCACACGCGAGATCGTGCTCTCGGGCTTTTTCAGCAGCGTTGGGATCTGGCCTAACCACGTGGTCACAGCGGCGATGCGGCAGAAGACAGACGAGATCCTCGGACTGCTCGAGATCACCGCGCTGGCGGATCGTCATGTGGATGAATTGTCTTCGGGAGAAGCGCGGCGTGTACTGATTGGGCGAGCGCTGGTACATTCGCCGGAAGCGCTCGTGCTCGACGAACCGACAGCGAGCCTCGACTTCCGTGCCGTCCGTGAATTTCGCGAGGTGCTGCGAAAGATTGCAGCCGCGGGAACCAGCATGATCCTTGTTACGCATCATCTCGAAGACATAATTCCGGAGATTCAACGCGTAGTGATTCTGAAAGAGGGCCGCGTGGTGCGGGATGGCGCGAAGAAGGACGTGCTTACTTCAGATGAATTATCGCAGTTGTTCGACTTGCCGGCCGAGGTGCTGGAGCGCGGCGGCTATTATCATCTGGTCTAACTTTAACGGAACGAAGAAACCTGTTCCTCGGCGGTCTTGCGCTTGAAGACGTGCCGTTTAATATCCGGCCAGAATTCCTTCAAGACATTGGAAAGCGCGTCTGTCGCGATTTGCGTTCCCATCCGCGTCATGGTGTCGGAAAAACCGCGTTCGTCCGGATAATAGAAATTTGAGATAGAAGCGCCGATTCCATTCCCTAGCACCTCGGCAGCATTGAATATCGTCTTGCCGGAATCGTTCTTGGCGATCAGCACACGGGTAAGTGCATATCCAGCCCTGCCCCATTTGCGGCCATTCACCTTCCGGAAATAACGCGGATCCTCGTGCAACACGACGGGCAAAAAGCCTTCAGTCAACATATTCCCAATCACTTGATCCGCGTAAGAGGTTCCGAAGCGGCGGGCATATCCGGCGACTCCCTGGCCAAACGATGGATGCGAGTCTTCAAGCTGATATAAACCCGCGAATGCGGCGCCCGTCAGATAGTTGGGCCAGTCGAAGGAGTCCTTGGCAGCTATGGTCAATTTGTACTTCGCGGTGATGGGCTGGAAAGGAATGGTTCCGTTCGCCGTCCGGTAATTAGGCAGAACGCCCAGAATGCGTTTATCTTCCGTCGTGGGCGGATTGGAAGTTGGCTCGACTGCCGGCGAGACCGGCGCTTCGCTCAGATGGACGGGTTCCAACGGTCCGGCTGTTGCCTCGTCAGCTTGTTGCTGCGCAAGGGCCGCGGAACAAACCAGCAATCCCAAAAATGCTGGCCCAATTAGCCGGTTCTGCTTTCGCAGGCCTATCGAATTCATTCAAAAAGACTCCATTTATAAAGTTTTACTGATGTGCAGCTAACGAGACGCTAGTATACAGATGAACGCAAGTAGCGTTTGGTTACGGAAACTGCTCGATGCGACTCGCAGCAACACCTGTTTTACACGGCCGGTCTCAATAAGACTTCGCGATAACGACTCTGCGATCAACCGCCTGTCCGGTTACGATGCACTTTCCAGGACCGTC
Source organism: Terriglobia bacterium (assembly GCA_963767545.1). Lineage (GTDB taxonomy): Bacteria > Acidobacteriota > Terriglobia > Bryobacterales > Bryobacteraceae > CAVVFX01. The sequence goes on along the minus strand of CAVYEV010000008.1, from coordinate 123,332 downwards.
GTATTCGTCGATTAGAGGGATGCAGCGCACCGTAGCCTTGAACTCCTTCATTCGTGCGTCACACGCCGGGTCGTCCTTGACGTGCGCCATTACAAACTTGCCGCCGCCCTTCTCCGCAGTCACGTCGCGCAGTATCTCTTCAACCTCTTCGATCGAATTGGCGATGACGGTATTCTCCTTCAGCCGTCGCGCGGCAGTATCGAACAGCGATTTCTGCATGTCGTCCAGAGTGGACGCGAGCCGATTAGCCAGCTCGGTTTGAGGAACGGGTTCTTTCGCGCCGGTATCGCGTCGCTTGAGCACGATGTTGCCCGACGCCAAATCGCGTGGCCCGAGTTCCAGAACCGTCGGCACGCCTCGCCGCTCCCAATGGAAGAACTTCGCTCCCGGGCGTGTGACCTTCGCGATCGTCGACTTTCGCGCCGACCTCTTTCGCGATGCGATGCGGCGGCTTCAAGCACACTCGCCCGCTCTGCATCCTTGCGGTAGATCGGCACCAGCACGGTCTTGATCGGGCGCCAGCTTCGGCGGCAACACCAGTCCTTTGTCATCGGAGTGGCTCATGATCAGTCCGCCGATCAGGCGCGTACTGACGCCCCAACTGGTCTGCCACACGTAGTCCAGTTTGCCTTCCTTGTTCTGGAACTTGACGTCGAATGCTCTGCCGAAATTCTGGCCGAGATCGTGGCTGGTGCCCGCCTGCAGCGCAAGGCCGTTCTGCATCATGGCTTCGATGGAATAACTGCTGCAAGCGCCCCGGCGAACTTTTCCGACTGCGTCTTCACGCCCTTGATCACGGGCATCGCCATCACTGTTTCCGCGACGTCGGCGTAGACGTCCAGCATTCGCAGCACTTCCTCCAGCGCCTCTTCATGCGTCGAATGCGCGGTGTGGCCTTCCTGCCAGAGAAATTCAGTGGTGCGGAGAAACATGCGCGTGCGCAATTCCCAGCGGATCACGTTCGCCCACTGGTTCATCAGGACGGGCAGATCGCGCCAGCTTTGGATCCATTTGGCAAAGAAATGGCCGATGATGGTTTCCGATGTTGGACGGATGACATAGGGTTCCTCGAGCTTCTTGCCGCCCGCGATAGTCACCACCGCAAGTTCGGGCGCGAAGCCTTCGACGTGTTCCGCCTCTTTCTGCAGGAAGCTCTGCGGGAATCAGCAGCGGGAAATAAGCATTCTGGTGGCCCGTTGCCTTGAAGCGCGTGTCGAGTTCGCGCTGCAGGACTTCCCACACAGCATAGCCGTTGGGCTTGATGACCATGCAGCCTTTGACGATCTCGGCGGGCTCCGCCATGTCGCCTTGCAGTACAACGTCCTGATACCACGCGGCGAAGTCCTGGTTGCGTGGTGTGATGGGTGATTCAGCCATAATTTCGGTGCTTTGTTTAGAGTGCTGTGTTTGGAGCGCTCTCGTTAGGGCGCTTTGTTTAGGGTACGACACCCGCGTACCTGATCACGCGAAGAACTGGCAATCTGGTACGCTAGATTTTCAAATCCGCTAAACTCATGCTGACCCGACGTACCATATCTTTCGTGTGTGCCGCGGCTCTTGCGTCCGGCATACTTGCCCAGACCCAGCCGCAACCGCGGCCCAAGCTGGTCCTGGCCATCGTTGTCGACCAGTATCGCTACGACTACATGACCAGATTCCGCTCGGATTTCACCGGCGGATTCAAGACTCTGTTGACCAAGGGCGCAGTCTTTACCAACGCACGCTATATTCACGTTCCAACCGTCACGGCGATCGGGCATAGCACCTTTCTGTCGGGCGCGACGCCCGCAATTAGCGGGATCATCGGCAATGATTGGTTCGATCGCGCAACAGGCAAGAAGGTCACCAGCGTCTCGGATGACAAGGTGAAACTACTCGGCGGTTCGGAATCGCCTACGGGGTCCTCGCCGCGGCGGATGCTTGTTGATACGTTAGGAGATGAACTGCGAATAGCCGACGCGCGAACCAAGGTAATCGGCGTGTCGCTCAAGGATCGCGCTGCAATTCTGCCCGTTGGCCATATGGCTAACGGCGCATATTGGTTTGATGGCGGAACCGGGGGGTTCGCCAGCAGCACCTATTATTTCTCCGACCTGCCGACGTGGGTGAAGGACTACAACGCTACGCATCCCGCCGATAAATACGCCGGCACGACGTGGCGCAAAAAAACGTTTGCGGCAAAACCGAGCAAGGCATTTTACGGCAGCTTGCCGGCCAGCCCTTGGGGCAATGAATTAATTGAAAACTTCGCCGAACTGGCGGTCACTTCCGAGCAGATGGGTGCCACGGGGGCGACCGATCTGTTGGCTGTGAGTTTCTCATCCAACGACTACGTGGGTCACGACGTGGGTCCGGACGATCCCGCGGTCCGCGATATGGCTGCCCGCACCGACGTGTTGCTCGCTAAGTTATTCGCGTTTCTTGACAGGCGCCTCGGAATGCAAAACGTTGTGGTGGTGCTAACTGCCGATCACGGGGTTGCTCCTCTAGTGGAAGTCGACGTTGAACACCACATGCCGGGCGGACGACTGATCAAGGAACCGGACGAGGCAGTCGAGGCTGCGCTTACCGCGAAATATGGCGACGCCAAATGGGTGCTGAGCACCAGCGAGTATGGGATCTACCTCGACTGGTCCGTAATCGAAAAACAAAAATTGAGCCGGGCGGATGTTGCAGAGACCGCGGCGGAAGCTTTACGTGCCTTACCTCATATCTTCCGCGCGTATACGCGCCATGATCTGCTGACGGGCGAAATCCAGCATGACTCTATTGGTGAGCGCGTCAGTAATCGGGTTCTTCGAGCAGCGAGCGCCCGACATAACATGGGTGCCGTACCCATATTGGTTGACTGCCGCCAAGAACTCCGGCACTGGCCATGGGACGCCATTCGGTTACGACACTCATGTGCCGGTGATCTTCATGGGTCCGGGAATCAAGACGGGAATGTATAACGAGGAGATCCGCCCCAACGATATCGCGCCGACTCTCGCGACACTGCTCAGCGTAGAGACGCCCAGCGGCTCGGTGGGCCGATGTCTTAGCGAAATTCTGAAGTAAGTTCATTTGAACCTGGCGCTTGAGCGGCGCCGGCACGACGGGTTACCGTACCACTAACCGTGATTCGCCTTCTGGGACAATCGGGAATAGCTAACATGGTCAGTAGGAGCAAGTATGGCGACCCAAACTCAACTGATGACGTTTGCGGAGTTCGTGGAGGTATCCGATCCGGCGTCCGGTCATCTCGAATTGCATCACGGTGAAGTGATCCACGTGCCGCCCCGAAAAAAGGCCTACGCCAGTATTCAGCAAGTCCTTTACGATCTCCTGCTGCCTTTGCTCGGATCGCTCGGGCGGCTCGGGGTAGAGTTTCCGTTTCGCCCAGTGCCGGAATACGAGTCATGGGAAGGCGATCTAACTTTCATCTCCAAACTTAGATGGGAGAACGACCAGAACGAATACTTCCTTGGTTCGCCTGATTTGGTTGTTGAGGTAATGTCGAAGAGCAACACGATTGATGAAATGCTCGACCGCCAACAAGTCTGTTTTGTAAGTGGCTGCCTGGCGTTCTGGACCGTCTTTCCTGAACGCAAACTAATTCTGGTCACCACGCCGGACGGCACGACGGTTACCTACGATCGCAATTCACATTTGCCGCTGCTTCCATTCGCTGATTCGCATCTAGCGGTCGTCGAAATTTTCAAGGGTGGCGAATGACAACTGCTCAATCACTGTCTCCGGTTCGACACGACGCCAACACGCACGGGCCGTCATTCAGAAATTGCGAATGAAGCAATCGCATGGAAGCCGATTCACCGGCATTAACGCGTGGTAGCTGCCTGGCCCTTTTGCGCGGGAGCAAGCTGAGACTTGGACACTGTGGGCGTGGTCTCCGGCTGATTTTTGACATTATCGCCGACGCTTATAATTTGTACGCGCACCTGCTTCCTGCCGAAAGCTTTGGCTGCCGCAACGTTGGGAATGTATAAGTCGATCGTACGCCCGCCGACTTTCTGTCCCGTATCGGTTACGCAGTAAACGCCCGAGTAAGCGCCGGCGCCTGTCACACGGACCTTCGAGCCGAGCGGAATCACCGACGGGTCCGCAGCGGCAGTTCCAGCTTGCGTAACGTTACCTTTGGTTGTTACGCCAGCCCCCGAGAAGGCCGTGGCTGTGAACACCATCGGAACGCGGGAAGCTTTATGGCCGGCTATCCCGATTGGGGATAGGATCAACATAGCTAAAGAGCAGAATAGAGTCACCCGTAACATACCCTGACCCGTAACACGATTGGGGCCGATGTTATTTTTGAGACGTTGCGGCTGAATGCGGCTTCCACAGTCCCAGAGCATTCTTGGCCAGCGCATGCAAGAATGGGTGGCCATAGATGCCCGCCGAAAGTAAGCCGCCAAATAACATGACCGCGTGCACGCTCTCGCGGCCTTCGCGCTCCCAGTACACGTCGCGAAGATTCAACCACAACGCGAACTCGTCCAGCGTGAGCGCCGCGCCCAGACCGTAGAGCACCGACAGCATGATTCCGGCGATGCGCGAAGTTCCCGTCAATCCGGTCCCGACCTGGATCAGCCAGGCGTACCCAACTCCAAGCAGCAACAGGATTCCCCAGACCATATGGTGAATATGAAGTTCACCGTGCGATACGTCGTGAAACGGTCCGATTCCATTACGGATGGCATGAGTAATAATGCGGACGATGATAAACGTAACCAAAAATGAGAACGAGGCGAGGAACAGCCGCTCCCGGCGCGTTTCACCGAGGTGCTCACGATAGATAGCCTTCAACCGCCCGGTAACAATGCCCGAGACCAGCAACCATAGAATGAAAGCCAGCAGTACCTTGGCGGGCCAGGAGTTTATATAACGCATGAGCGATCTCCGTATTGTAGTTTAGCGGGCGTTCATTTAACGGCTGCGATAATAGACTTCATCCATGCCGACACGTGACCCAGCAGTCCCCCTCAGCGAAAATAAGCACCTGTTGCGCTGGGTGGAGAAGATGGCGGATTTGACGAAACCCGCCGCGATTCACTGGGTGGACGGCTCGAAGGAAGAATACGATCGCCTGCGCGACAGATGGGCGCGGCCGGCACATTCATTCAGTTTGAATGAGGAACTGTGGCCGGGCTGTTTTCTGGCGCGATCGGATCCGGGCGACGTGGCGCGAGTCGAAGACCGGACGTTCATCTGCTCGTTGTCAAAGGACACGCGCGGGCCCAACGAACAATTGGGAAAACCCGTTCACGATGCGCAAGAAGTTAAAGGCGTTGTTCAAAGGGTGCATGCAAGGGCGAACGATGTACGTGTTGCCCTTCAGCATGGGGCCGCTGGAATCGCCTATGGCCCAGATCGGCGTTCAACTCACCGACTCGCCTTACGTGGTCGTGAACATGCGAATCATGGCGCGCATTGGGCTGCCGGTATTTCGCGAAATTGATCGCGACGAAAAGCGCGTAGTCCCGTGCATGCACAGCGTTGGAGCGCCGCTTGAACCGGGACAAAAAGACGTGCCCTGGCCCTGCAACCCTGAAAAATACATTGTTCACTTTCCCGAGACGCGCGAGATCTGGTCGTACGGATCCGGTTATGGCGGAAACGCGCTGCTCGGGAAAAAATGCTTCGCTCTGCGCATCGCTTCAAATATGGCGCGCGATGAAGGATGGATGGCGGAGCACATGTTGATTGTCGGCGTGGAGAGACCCGCAGGGTGAGAAGACGTATGTCGCCGCGGCTTTTCCCAGTGCCTGCGGCAAAACGAATTTCGCCATGATGATTCCGCCGAGGGGCTTTGATGGCTGGAAGGTTTGGACGGTGGGCGACGATATCGCCTGGATTCGGCCGGACGAAAACGGACAGCTGCGAGCGATCAATCCCGAAGCCGGTTTCTTTGGCGTAGCTCCGGGCACTTCGTGCGAAGACGAACCCGAACGCGATGGCCACGCTGGCCCGAAACACCATTTTCACGAACGCCGCGCTGACGCCAGAAGGCGGCGTGTGGTGGGAGGGGATGACCGACGCTCCTCCGGCGGAATGCCTCGACTGGCAAGGCAAGCGGTGGACTCCAGAGCTGGCAAGCGAACGGGAGCAAAAGCCGCTCATCCGAATGCCCGATTCACAGCGCCTGCGTCGCAATGTCCCACAATCGATCCGCAGTGGGAAGACACCGGAAGGCGTGCCCATCAGCGCGATTATTTTCGGCGGCCGGCGCGCCAACACCATTCCGCTGGTGTATCAATCGTTCAACTGGAGCGTCGGGGTTTATGTAGGAGCGACGATGGGCTCGGAGATGACGGCTGCTGCGGCGGGTGCGGTCGGCAAGGTGCGCCGCGATCCGATGGCGATGCTGCCGTTTTGCGGTTATCACATGGGCGACTACTTCCGGCACTGGATCAAAATGCAGCGGGCACTCAGTATCACGCCTCGCATTTTTCACGTGAACTGGTTTCGCAAGGAAGCGAACGGAAAGTTTCTGTGGCCCGGATTTGGCGAGAACATGCGCGTTTTGAAATGGATTGTCGACCGCGTGCATGGCCGCTCTCAGGCACAGGAGACGCCGATCGGCTGGACGCCACACTTACGGCGACATCCACTGGGATGGGCTTGAATTCCCGCAAGAGCATTTTGAAGAATTGCAGGCGTTCGACCGCGTGGCCTGGCGTTCAGAGGTAATTGGCCATGAGGAGTTGTTCATCGATCTGCACGACCATCTGCCGCCGGAAATGATCTACGAGCGCGAATTGCTGATTTGCCGGCTATAGCTTCTCGGCTACTTCCACTCCCAGGCCCGCGAATGCGAATTTCCCGCGGAATCGACTTCGAACTCGAAGACACCCGCGGATTTGTTCAAGTGAGCGAGTTTTGGTGCCATGCTCGTATAGCTGATCGCTCCGGTATATCGAACGGCCCCGGCTTCCAGCAATTGCCCTACACCGATGGCCTCCCAAGTCAGGATATCTCCATCCTGCGAAGCGAAAACGCCTCGGCCGAAACCGTGCAGGCTACCGTCAGGCTTCGGCTGGGAGACATAGGTTCCTATGGTCATGCCGGCGACGCCCGCCAACTGCCCCATTTCTTCGAACGAAACCTCTATTTTGAATAGCGGCTCGGTGCAGATCACCCGCCGTCCGGTTCGCTTGCCACTACCTTCGCCAATCTGTTGACCTAACATCGTCTTGCCCTCCTAGTATCTTGCTGGTTTCACATCATAACGCAGATTTCTCGTTGAGGAGGGATGTGTCGCGACGGCTGATTTCTCTTGCAGACTACTTCCGCAGGTCCTCGACCACGCAACTATTCGGCTCCAGATGAACTTGCGTGGGCGATCCTCCGTTGACGGAGAGATCCCAATCGCCCGCCTGGAGTCCGTCGAAGGCGAACTTCCCCGCGCCATCGGTCACCGCGTAGCGAATATCGATCCCTGATTTCGCCTGGATATTCAAGCCTTCGCTGCCTGCGTTCCCCGAAATCCGCGTCGCCTGCGCGGGCCCGTGTTGCGCAGCCGTCAGGTAGGACAGATCGGACGCGGCGGTTCCCACAGCAGTCGTGCCCATACACGCGTTGGTTTCGGTGCGTCCGTTCTGCTTATCTAGCTTGGCATAGATCAGATAAGTCTGGTTCGGTTCGATGATGAGATCGCATTCGCTGGGCGTCAGCCACAGTTCGACTGTATCCTGCCGCCGGCCCTTAAACCATTCCCGCACCAGAAATCGCACTCGCTTGCTTTTTTCTGAGCGCTTGTGGATGGGCGATTTGCGCGTGTCGAGAAGCGTGATCCAGGAATCCTCAGCAGAACCCGTGAAGACGATGTCCGCCTGCCGGTAGCGGTCGCAGACTGTTGTCGTAGCGCCCGAAGAACCGGTAGCAGACTCGGCGAAACTCGCGGCGGATACCAGGAGTAAGACAATACCGATGCGCGCGGTTAACATATCGCCCTCCAAAGTAGCATGACCTCATGTTATAGTGTCCGGAAATGAGCCGAACACTGATCGCGCGCGCTTCCGCCGGCCTCCTATTGTCGATGGGATGCTGGATCGCTTATACGCAGACCCAAGGCAAGCCCCCCGTTCTGACATTGAACAAGATCAAGGACGACCTGTATGAGATTGAAGGCGACGGCGGTAATGTCGCCGTTTATGTGACCGGCGAAGGCGTAATCCTGATCGATGACAAATTCGAGCAGGACCACGACGGCATCATGGAGAAAGTCAAAAGCGTGACCAACCAACCCGTGAAGTACGTCGTTACTACCCATCATCACGCCGATCACAGCGGCGGTAATGTGAAATTCGTGGGCACTGCCGAGATCATCTCAACCGCCAATGCGCGTCAGAACATAGTCGAGCATAAACAGCCGAACGCTCCAGCGAATATGACTCCCGCGGGCGTGGTGTTCACGAAACAATGCTCCGTGTTTCTGGGCGGCAAGGAAGTTCGCGCGGAATACTTCGGACGAGGGCACACCAACGGCGATGCGGTAATATACTTCCCCGCGCTGAAAACCATTCATACTGGCGACCTGATGGCCGGAACTACTCCCCTGATCGACTATGCGGGCGGCGGGAGTCTGGTCGAGTGGATTACTACGCTGGACGAGGCCTCAAAGCTCGATTTCGATACCGTAATCCCCGGCCACGGCAAGGTCACCGGTAAAGCCGCCCTCACCGCATACCGCAATAACGTCGAGAAGCTGCGCAATCGCGCCGCGAGTCTGATCCGCGGCGGTAAGAATGAGGAGGAAGTTGGCAAAGTTATGGCTGCCGAATTCGGATGGGCCGCGGGAAGTTTGCAGGCCCAATGGAGTCTGCCGGGAATTATGAAAGAGTTGAGGTAGGGCCGTTCACTGATCGTGGCGTAAGCGGCAACTTTCCATAACTAATTCAACGCGGGCTTCTTCGTCTTCTTCTTCGGAGCGGGCCGCTCCTCGAGCGAGCCGAGCAGTTCAACCTTGCCCTCGGGAATATCCACGCCCAATTTCCGAAGCAGGCCACCCTGATCCTTCGATTGACGAAAGATCCCTATTAGCGCGCGCATTTCAGCATGCTTACGCTCGAGGGCTTTCGCGTTCCAGGTGTTCCATAATTCCGTGTCGTCGGTCACCTCGAGATCGTTCATGAATTTCCCATTAAGCAGGCGCAGCAGCACGCAAATCGACACGTGCGACTCGATCGCTCCCGTTGTCTTCACGAAGTTCGGAAAGGCGGCATAATGATTCGTGTCCGGCATTGCATACCGCACCAAGCGCCCGCTTCCGTCGAACACCAGGCGAAGGCTATCGGTATCGGGCGGCAAAGCGATTACGCCGCGCGCTGTCTCTTCAATCAGCGGAGGCGGGTGAAGCCTGCTGACCCGGCCCCTCAGGCCGGTTTCTCCTTCAGGCAACTCCGGCCAAGGCTCGGCGTTGGGCGGCGCCCGCATCTGAATCGTCGTCCGCCTGAGCTTGAGTTAGCAGGGTAACTCCGGAATAGTGTTCCGAAAAATCCTCGCATTGCCCGCCCGCGCGGCTGCAAAATTCGCGGATTTCCTGAAGAGCTTCGTCGAGTGTCGATGGATCCGAAAGAGAACCTTTGTAAGAAATGCAGATTCCGATGACGAGATCCCCTGGGTTGTGATCACCCGTACTCTATCACGCGGCTCCTGACCGCTAGAAGTACAACTTCAATGCCAGTTGTATCTCCCGCGACGTCCGCTGGTACAGCAGAGGAGCGCCGGCGCTGGTAATCGTTCCAACCGCGGCATTGCCGATCTGAGCATTGGGATTGTTGAACTGCGGCGTGTTGAACACGTTGAAGGCTTCCGCCCGGAATTGCAAGCGACGGCTTCCATTCTCGCTAAACGGAATCGTCTTGAAAAGAGAAAGGTCGAACTGCCTTGTCCCCGGCCCGAACAGAATATTCCGTCCGGAGTTGCCGAAAATGTAATTCCCCGGCGACACAAAATCGGCGGGATTGAACCAGCCATGAATGGTCGGATTGGAGACCGCTCCCGAACCGATCCGGTTCGGCCACTGCGCGGCGGTCCCAGAATTCAGCAGGCTGCTCACCATCACAGGAGTAAACGGCGAACCAGTTGCAAACGTATCGATGCTGTTCAACTGCCACCCGCCGATAGCAAAATCGAGCGCCCGCTTCGCGTTGCTTGCGAATTTCTTTCCGTGGCCAAAGGCAGGTCGTAAGACCAGCTCAACACCGCCAAATGCCGCACGTCGAAATCCGAATTCCCGCGATACCACTTCAGATTTAGCGGATTCTGCAGCCCGACGGCATTGGTGTTGCCGCTCGACGTATCCAGGCTGTGGGCATAGGTATATGCCCCCTGAAAATCGAATCCCGATGCCAACCGGTTCTTATATGTCGCCTGCATCGAGTTGAAGCGACGAATTTGCGCACGTGCAGTTCAGCGTTCCATCCGACAGGTTGGGATAGGGCCGTCGCGGCGCAACTGCTCCCGGACCGGGCGTGGCGAAATTGATATTTGGATTGATCAGAATATGCACGCCGTTCTGTCCGACATACGCCAAAGACAGCACCTCATGGCTTGAAAGCTGCCGCTGGACATTGAAATTCCACTCGTTCGCCGATGGGTTCGGATAACTCGCTGATACACCTGGAACGCTGTCCCGGCCGCCGGAAATAGATCCGGCCGGGACGCGGGAAAACCCGCCGATATCGGGAGAGCGGCCGCCCAACCGGCAGCGCCCGAACTATTGGTAGTAACCAGCGACCCGTTGAACGGCGCGTTCTTCGACATCGGATTCGAGTTGTAAGTCTCGTACGCGTAGAAAATCCCGAACCCCGCCCGAATTACGGTCTTCGAATCCAGGCTGTACGCAAATCCGAACCGCGGCGCGAAGTTGGTATAGCGGCCATCGACATCGTGTCTCCCGGGAATGGAGCCGTGCCGACCGGCACCAGATTTCCGCCATTGCTCGGATCGAAGCCCGCAAGCCGGTTGTGCCGCTCCTTCCACGGCGTCACCATTTCGTCGCGCAGCCCGTAGTTGATGGTCAGTTTCTTGGTCACCCGCCAGTTGTCCTGAATATAGACCGTGGGCCGAAAACGGATCAGGCTGAAATACTTGGTCACGTCGAGTTGCGAGCTGATGGGATGCCCATACAAGAAATCCGCGAGCCCGTAACCCGTGTAGGACCCGTTGAACGAGTACGTCCCCGCGGGATGCGGCGGAGTATAGAACGCGAATCGCGTGCTCATCCAGTTGAATCCGAACTTCAACTCATGACTTCCATGCACCCAGCTCAAGGCCTGATCGATTTCCCAAAGATTATTGACTTTATTGACGTTTCCGTTGCCGTCGCCCAATCCGGCGTTACCTGAAATGCTGAAATTCGTCAGCCCCAGCGCGCCGCTTTCATCCGCGTTCGGGATCCCAAGCTTTTCCGCTAGCTTGCCGTATGCCGTGTCCGCATCGATAATCGCCTCCACCAGTCGCGAGTAGCCGACACGGAATTCGTAATATTTCGTCGGGCTGAGCGAACGTCCGTAACTCAGATACCACCTGGTTTCCCGGAGCTAAAGTCGTTCCCGGATATCCTGGTCCGCCGCCAATCGCGGGCGCGGGCAGATAACCCGGATTGATTGTGTCGGGATTCTCTTTGCTGAAACGTCCGAACAGTGTTGATTTGTCGGTGCGATAGTCCACCCGGATATCGCCCTGATCGATGTTATTAACCAGCGCGCCGTTGTAAAGATAATTGTTGACGAGCCCCGCGCCCGGAATGTTCGGCAATGGAAACAGGCCAATCAGGTTGGCTGCCGCCGGATCGATCTGCGTAACCTGGTTATTCGGCAGAGGCGTCGTCGTACCTGGGATGTGGAGCACCGTCTTCGGCAGCAGCGCCGAGAAATCTCCCGTGTGGAATGCCGCGGTAGGAACTGTCGAAATGTATGTCTGCGCCTGGCTCACGCGGCGGCCTTCGTAATCCGCGAAGAAGAACAGCTTGTCCTTCCCGTTGAATAGGTGGGGAATCTTCACCGGACCCCCCAGATTTGCTCCGAATTGGTTCAGATGAAACGGAGGAATCGGATTGAGCTGCGAGTCGAAGAAGTTCTTCGCGTCGAAATCCGAATTGCGTACGAACTCATACAGCGCTCCGTGATAGTCGTTCGTCCCCGACCGGAATGTCACGTTGATAATCGATGGGCCGCCGCCATACGATGCCGGGGCAGCGCTGGTTTGCACTGCGAATTCCTGGATCGCGTCCACCGGCGGATAAAAAATCAGCACATTCGCATCCGTGTCGACACTCTGGATGCCATCGAAAAGATAAATTCCGATGTCCGTCGGATTACCATTCACCACCGCGCCGCTTGTGCCACGGCCCGCCGTGTATCCGCCATTGCTCGCGTTCGTCGAATTCCCGTGACTGTTGACCCCCGGAGCCAGTTGCACAAGCTGCGTGAAGTTGCGGCTATTTAGCGGCAAATCGACCACCTGCTTGGTCGTCCGCAGATTGCTGACCTCGGACGATGCCGTCTCCACGGTCAGCGCGTCCGCGCTCACCGACACGCTCTGAGAGGACGAGCCGACCTCCATCGCAACATCGAGTGCCAATCGCTGGCCCACCGTCAATTCAAACTTCTGAATCTTTTCTTTGAAGCCTGGCTGCGCCGCTTTCAGCGAGTAAGGACCCGGTTGCAGAGCGACGAAATCGAACTCCCCAGCCGTCGAAGTCGTCGTCTGGCGCGCGACGTTAGTAGCATCGCTCCGAATCTCGACCGTCGCATTGGCGATCGGCAAACCCGACTGATCTCGCAGTGTTCCCTGCAATGACCCCAACTCAAATTGCCCGAACGCGGTTCCTGCAACTGCCACCGCAAGGACGATCGGCAAAACGCGATTCAACATACGTAATCCCACTTTCTTCGAGACGATTCCGGCGCATTCGGCCGGGGCGGAAATCTGACAACATGCTATGCCCGGGCCTTGTTGCTGTCAAGTCTGTCAACAACAGTCTGTCAACAACAGTCTGTTGACAACACTCTGTTAACAACAGCGTCCCGGCCTGTACGATTCATGAACGTGCGCGAATTTCTTATCGCCTGCGCGCCCGACGACAAGCCCCTTCTCGTTATCGCTGTCATGCATGGTAGCCGTAGCCCTCGCGTGATGGCTGCGATTTCTTCGGGGACAAGAATGAGAGGGTGCCAAGGCCTAAATGTGCAGATACAGCAGAGTCGTTGAGGCTGGCCCTCAATTCTTAACCGCGACGATCTGCTTGAGCCATTCAATAAGCTCATGCGCCTTCTCCTCGGAATCGGCCTCGACCGCGAGCCGCAAAACCGGCTCGGTGCCGGAGAATCGCAGCAGCACCCAGTTGTCATTCTCCAGATACAACTTCGTACCGTCCATATGCGAGATCCTGACCACGGGATATCCGGCGGCGTCGCTAATCTGCGCATCCCGCAGCTTCTTCGGTACAGCTATCCGCATCTCCGGCGTGGCTGGAAAGTTCTCTTCATAATCGAAGAGCCTTCCCGTCATGCTGTAGACGATTTCGCGCAATTCAGAGATCTTCTTGCCGGTGCGCGCCAGCATCTCGACAACGAGGGCGGAAGCGAAGATGCCGTCCTTGCCCAGAATGTGCCCGCGGATTGTGAGGCCGCCGGAATTTTCTCCGCCCAGCACAGCGTTATGCTCCACCATGCTCGCTACGATGTGCTTGAATCCCACCGGCACTTCGTAAGATTCCTCGCCCAGTTTATGCGCCAGACGGTCCAGCAGATGCGTGGTCGAGAGATTGCGGACCACGCCGCCGCGCTCGCCGCGCACCTCGTGCATGTACCAATAGAGCAGCAGCAGGACATCGTTAATGGAAATGTACTCGCCCAGTTCATCCACGATCGCAATGCGATCCGCATCCCCGTCCATCGCCAGGCCGATGTCATAGCCGCCTTCACGCATGGTTGAGGTCAGCACTCGCAATGCCTCCGGATTGGGAGCGGGAGATCGGCCTCCAAAGAGCGGATTGTGCCGCTCGTGAATGAACGTAACGCGGCAACGCGCTTCCGTGAGCACGGTACCGAGAGTAAGTTGGCCGACACCGTACATCGGATCCACCATCACCTTGAGCCCGGCTTTCCGGATCGCCTCAAGATCGATCAGCGCCTCAACGGCGTCCACATAGGCGTTTGTGAAGTCGCCGCGCTCGACGATTCCCGCATCCATCGCAATACCCAGTTCGAGTTTGATGACATCGCTTGGCGACAGGCTGTTGGTCTCATCTTCTATGAGTTGCGTTTCATGACTCAGCAGCAGAGATCCATCGCCGCGGAATACCTTCAATCCGTTCCACTCCGGCGGATTATGACTGGCTGTGAAGGCCAGACCGTAAGCCGAGCCGCGAATCGCGGTGGCATAGGTTATCAGCGGGGTTGGCGCATCTTCGTCGAGCAGCACGGTCTTAATGTTGTTGCCCGCGAACACCTCGGCCGACGCTTCAGCGGCCTGGCGAGAGAGAAAGCGCCGGTCGTAGCCGATGATCACGCCTTTCTTCTCGATCGACTGCCGGGTGATCTCGTTGCCGAGCGCTTGGCTCAAGCGCCTGACATTCTGCATGGTGAAGCCTTCGCCGATAATGGCTCGCCAACCACCGGTGCCGAAAGTGACTACGTTCTGCTCCTCCTGCCGGCGCGGACGAAGAAGCCTCTTCTCGATAATGAACTCGGCTTGCGCCAGATCCTCCGCGGAGTTGATACCCTGCACCTCGTCCTGATCGTAGATCTGGTAACTCTCGACGCGCAGGCCCGAGCGGATGAGTTCGTGTACGAAGTCGGTCAGCCGGTATTCGCCATCGCGGCGGGAAGGCGAGAGCCGCTCAAGCGCCGGGAAAATGACGGTGGCATCGACGGCATAGGCTCCAACGTTCAGCTCCCGGATCTCCCGCACTTCCGCGGAAGCCTCGGTGTGTTCGATGATGTCCACAATACGGCCGGCTGCATCGCGGATGATTCTTCCGTACGGAAGTGCGCGGTCGAGTACTGCCGTTAGCAGCGTCAAGTGTGCTTCTTTCAGATCGTGCCGGTTTAGCAGACCTCGAATCGAGTCCAGGCGGAAGAGCGGAGTGTCTCCATAGAGGATCAGCAGGTTTCCGTCGAACTCTTTGAGCAGCGGAGCGAGCTGCAGCACTGCGTGGCCGGTGCCCAGCGGCTCTCCCTGAATTACATAATGGTAGTCTGGACCGAGTTGCGCGCGAACATCCTCCTGCCGGTACCCCACAACGATATAGATATTCCCGGGCGAAACCAGCTCCCGTACATTTTCCACCACGCATTCGAGAATGCTGCGCTCGCCGAGCGGTTGCAGCAACATCGAACGTCCATCCGGGGTAATGGCGTCTTTGCCTGCCGCGAGGATGACAGCCTTCAGCGGTCGCCGATTAGTAAGCCGAGTGGGAATAATTGCTCCTTCCGATTCCTTCCTAATGACAGATCCACCATACAACATCGGCAGCTCATGCGAGCCTTTGATACATAAGAACCGGCGGCATTTGGAGGGAACGTCGGCAATACTACTTCGTAATCTGGACGATGCCGCTCAAATATCCTATATTCAAAGTATTGCCCCTTGCCATGCGTTTGACTCCCCGTCTCATATTCCTGCTTTTATCTTCCGCTTTGACCGGCTGGGGACAGTGGATCCCGATCGGCCCCGACGGCGGCAGCGCGCATGTCCTCGCCATTGATCCGCGAAATCCGAACCTCCTGCTTGCCGGTTCCCGCAGTCTGCTGCTCTACAAGTCGGACGATGCGGGTGGTTCCTGGCACGCTTTGGACTTCCCATCGCCATATCAGGCCGCTCTAAACGTTATCGCTGTCGATCCGGCCGATTCGAAAACCTTCTATGCCGGAGTGTCGGCCAACAACGCCCGGCCTTCGGCGGAGAATGGCGCCGGGTTGTACAAATCTACAGATGCGGGCCAGACTTGGACTCGAGTTTCCACCATTGCGGGCACTTCGATATACTGCCTTGCCATCTGGGATCGCGATCCTCACGTGATGATGGCAGGCACGAATCATGGCGTCTATCGAAGCGGCGATTCCGGCGAGTCCTGGGAGCGTATCTCTCCCACCGGTAACTACGAACTGCAGGGCGTCATGTCGATCGCTATCGATCCCAGAAACGCCGCCGTCGTCTATGCCGGAACGCCGCATCTCCCCTGGAAAACAGCCGATGGAGGGCATTCGTGGCACTCGATTCACGACGGCATGATCGACGATTCCGATGTCTTTTCCATCCGCATCGACCAGCGGAATCCGGCGCGCGTCTATGCGAGCGCCTGTAGCGGAATTTACGGCAGTGCCTCCGGCGGGGCCTTGTGGAGCAAACTGCAGGGTATTCCGTCAACCAACCGGCGCACTCACGTGATCGCACAGGACCCGAAAAACCCGGCCACACTCTACGCCGCCACCACAATGGGACTTTGGAAATCGACGGATCGGGGCGCGGAATGGCACAAAACGATGGAGGATTCCATCAACGCGCTCGTGCTCGATGGGAACGGCGTTGTGTATCTTGCTGTCGAGCAGCGCGGACTGTTGAAAAGCGAGGATGGCGGTAAGACTTTTCAAGAGATTAATCGCGGTTACGTAAACCGCTCCATCACAACCATGCAGACCGCGGGCACAGAGCAAGGCGGCTCTCCGCATCCCGTACTTTATGTCAGCACGGTTTACGACGGCCGCTGGGGCGGTTTGTTCCGCACCGAGGACGCGACCGGCAAGTGGGAGTTGCTGGCTAACGAGGAGGCATTAAAAGGTAGGAATCTGACAAGTTTCGCTGCCTTAGGCGGTTCGACCCGCCTGGTGGCTGCCTCTTTTGACGGATTTCTGCGGTCGAACGACGACGGCCATACCTGGACCGAAATGGCTTCGCGAAGAACTTCCGACGCGGTCCAGCAAGGCCCATCCACAAAGCGTAAGCAGACGGTGCGGCCCGCGGCGGTACTTTCGCGGCCTGTGCATCGGGCACCCGTGGGACCGCTCACCTTTCCGTCACCCGCCGTTCACATCAACTCTCTAAAAGCATCGAGCGGAAAGCAATCTTATTTAATTGCGGCCACATCCGCGGGTCTCTTCTATAGCACCAACGGTGACGAGTGGCAGTCAATGCCTATCGTACCGAAGATCAATCTGCCGGTTTCGGCGGTTTTCGTGTCGCCCGGAGATACCGGAGGCATGGCGGCGGTTACGCCGGCAGGCCTGTATATATCCCACGACCGCGGGAAGACGTGGCTGACCGCGTTCCTGCCATTCAAACCCGAAATGATTTACGAGGTATCTTTCGATTTCTCCGATCCTGATCTGGTTCTCGCCGCTACATCGGATGGCATTTATCAATCTATCGACGGAGGCAAAACGTGGATATACCGTCGCGGGGGAATGCCGGAAGGAGAAGTAACTTCCGTGATTTTCCATCCCTTGCACCACTCTGAAGCCTATGCACTGCATTTTAATTGGGTCTACCAGTCCCGAGATGGCGGTAAGACCTGGAAAGTATTCGACCGGTCTGGTCTCGGAAGTGTTTCATTCCATACGATCGCGTTTGATGTGCTGAACACAGAGGCTCAACTATACGGATTAGCGCCTCTACGGGGCGTTTTTGTCTATCATGTTCCGATGGTGCAGGATACGCGCAATGTAACGGGTCATCCACCTCTGGGCGTCAACTGATTAAAAAACTTGTACATTGACACGTGATCCGTTGATAATAAGAGAGATTCGTCTCGCTTCATTTCGACGAAACGGCATTAGTCGCGCAACACGGAGAAGGTAATGAAAATTGCTAGTTTAGGAATAGCGGCAGGTACGTTGGTGTGTCTTTGCGGTGGAAGTTCGTCTTTTGCTCAGACGTCCGGAGACAAGGTTGAAATCAATATCTTCGGCGGAGCGTCTTACTGGGGCGCGAAGAACGCGAAGACACAGGCGGGAAACCTGATCACTGTCAAGCCCGACGAGGGCGGCGTTTTTGGTTTCCGCATAACCGAAAATTTATGGAATTACGTTGGTATTGAAGAGTCGATAACGGCTTACGGAACCAACAATATTAACTTGAGCGGGGTGCCCGGTGTCTACGCGAACACAATTTCATTCGGAGCTCGCGGACGGCAGTTTTCGATTGGGCCGGTGATTTATTTTACTCCGCCGGAAAGCCGCTTCCGCCCGTTTGTACAGACTGGCGCCGGCTTCAACTTTTTCTATCCAACGCAAGATGCTAAGGATGCTGCGCGCAACCCAAACAACCCCCTTTTCGGAAATAATCCGCTGTTTGGCCCTGTAACTGGACCGGTACAGTTGGGCAGCAGTTGGAAGGGCGCTCTCAATATGGGTGTGTTCGTGTGGGAATACGGCACGGGTTTCAAGTTGAAGTTTACGGACCACTTTGGCATGCGCGCCGACCTTCGCGGCAACATGATTCAAGTGCCGACTTTCAACTTAGCCCATTCGAATGTCCCGGCATATCTGAGCTTTAAAGAGGGCGGGCCTATGAATGGCCTCCAGGTAACAGCGGGTCTTACCTGGTACCTGGGTAAGGTCGAACCTCCTCCGGCACACACGCTGACGGTTGGCGATATTTCGGCTGATCGCACTCGGCTGTGCCCTGGCGACACAGTTACCTTAAAAGTTCCGGTTACGGATAGCTACTCCGACGCAACCATCAAGTATGAATGGACTTCCGAAGGTGCCCAACCGGGTGCCGCGGGTGAGTACACCTTCCGTGCGCCTGAGAGCGGCGGCGATTTCACTATCAAGGTTCACGTCACGGAAGATACTTCAGGTGTGAAGGACAAAGCGGAACTGCGCGGTCTGAAGAAGTTTGGTCCCGTAGCCGCGGTCGACAAAACCATCACCATTCACGTCGATCCGTATACGCCTCCGACCGTAGCCTGCTCCGCCAATCCTACTTCGCTGCAACTCGGCGAAACCAGCGCGCTGCATGCCACGGCAACAGCGGGTGCCTGCAACGGCAACCTGAGTTATACCTGGTCGGCCAGTGAAGGCTCTGTATCGGGTAGCGGTATGGATGCCACTTACAATTCCTCCGGTGTGCAGGTTACCCCGGGCGGAAGCAAGCCAGTGACTGCGACGGCAACCGTAACGGATGCGAAATCCCGCTCGGCGAGTTGTTCAGTCAACCTCACGGTTAACGCTCCCGCGCCGCCACCGCCGCCCACGCCTCCGCCGGCCCCGGCTCCGACGGCCCAGCAATTGGACGACATCGTGTTTGCCCAGGATGACGCCCGCGTCAACAATTGCGGCAAGCGCACTCTGGAGCGTTTGTATCAGCAGATGGCTTCCGATCCAAACTCGACAATCGTCCTGATCGGACACGAAGATGCAAGCGAACAGGCTACGCGCCGTCGCCGCAATGCGGTGCAGTACGACCGCCAGCGCGTCGAAAATGCGGCCGCGGTTCTCAGCGCCGGCACTGGCACTTGCCAGAAACTGGAACAGTCGCGGATCCAGGTCGACTGGGTCGGTACCGACCAGACAGACGAGTTCAAGACTTCGCTTTGCGAGTCCTCCGTTAGAGAGCGCGCAAGGTCCAGAGTCAGCGAACGCGACGCGCGGACGAAGAATCGCCGCGTGGAAGTCTGGATCGTACCGAGAGGTGCCCAGATGCCTTCAGGTGCGAAGCAGCCGAAACCGGTTCCTGACTCCGTCAGGCAACTCGGTTGCCCGAAATAAACTCGGCAATCGGTAGTTCATAATCCGCGTGTGAGAAAGGCCCGGGGCAACCCGGGCCTTTGTTCGTGTGAAGTCGCCAGTTGGCACATTTACACCGCCACGGAATGTTGACGGGAAGCTACCTGCCCGAAAAGGGTGTAGTAGAACTCAGAGATCTGACGCGTCGCCGGAAGAAACTTCTGGGGCATCTAAGCAGCGAAAAGAACCGCTTTTGTTGAAGTTTAGGAGGAAATACGTGCGCTCATGGGCACCGGACACCGGGTCATCTGCACTTCATACCCTCGCGCAAAAACACCATGTTTGCGTCACCGCTCCCTACGCAGAGCATCCCCAAATCGCAAAAAGTCGTAAAACCTGCCCCCGCTATAACTGTGCAAAGTGCACAATTCTGCACAATGCCAGCCCCACCCAAAGTCCGTAAACCCTAATAAGACAAACCCACGCCTAACATAAAGAAGCACTTAGAGGAAATCGGCTTGGTTCCGCAAAACGTACGAGCCATCTGGCCGGTATCGGTACCGCCCATCCTGTCATCGCATATCATAAAGCTTTCATGAAGCCAGCGATTCTCCTTCTGCTGTGTGTCACTGCCGCCTGCGCCGACGACGGGATGTGGTTATTTAACCAGTTCCCGGCCGGGATCGTAAAAGAGAAACAAGGGTTCGATGTCACGCAGGCGTTCCTGGACCATCTCCGGCTATCGACCGTAGGGCTCCCCGGCGGCTCGGGAGCGTTCGTTTCGGCTAACGGGCTCCTCCTGACGAACTGGCACATCGTCGCGAATTGCGTTCCGGCGCTCGAAGCGGGCTCGGCCTTTTACGCTGCCACCAATGCCGCTGAGGTCCGTTGCCCTGGCCTGGATGCCAGCGTCCTGACCAGCACCGAAGATGTAACGTCGAAGGTCAAAGCGGGGATCACTGACACAACACCCGCGGCTGATGTATTGGTCAAGCGCAACGCCGCGATCGCCTCCATCGAGAAAGACTGCGCGTCGAAAACCCGCAAACTCTGCGCTGTCGTCAACCTCTATTCCGGAGGACGCTACGACCTTTATCAATACCGCCGCTACAGCGATCTTCGCCTGGTATTCGCTCCCGAGCAGCAGTTAGCCTTCTTCGGACGTGAGCGCGACAGCATCACCTATCTCCGGTACGGTCTCGACGCGGCTTTCCTCCGCGCCTATGAAAACGGCAAACCGGCAAGTACGCCAGATTTCCTTAAGTGGAGCACCGATATGGTCAAAGACGGCGACCTTGTGTTTGCCGCCGGCTGTCCGGCGGCGACGTCTCGTTCTACGACGGTGGCCCAGCTTAATTACTATCGCGACACCGCGCTGCCGGTACTTCTCGCGCGTACCGGAGCGCGCATCAAGCCGTTGACCAGGTTCGCGGCAGTGAACGACGACAATAAGAAACTCGCCGACCCGATCTTGAAGGATCTCCTGACGGCCTACAAATCGGCGGTGGGAAAGCTGATCGGCCTGCGTGATGAGCGGCTGCAGATCCGCAAAAGTCTTTTCGAGCAGAAGATCCGCAATGCCGTTGAACGCGATCCTAAACTCGGCGTCGAAGGCGGGAAGGTTTGGGATCAGGTCGCTGCGGCCTACAAGACCTGGGCGCCTCGCGAGAAGACCTACCAAATTCTCGATGGCTCGCCAGCCCCCGGCTCTACCCTCTTCCGTATAGCGCGGCGCCTGGTTGAGGGCCAGGATCTCGCCAGTGACGCGACAGCCCCCGTTAACGAAAGCCTCGAAATCACCCTGTTGGCGCAGTATCTCGAAGAATTAAAGGGATTGAATGAGAAGGATGCGCCAGTCAAGGCGATCTTCCACGGCAAGCCATCTGAAGAGGTTGCGGCGGCCATCGTCAAATCGAGTAAGCTGGCCGATCCCGCGGTGCGCAAGCGCTATGCCGCGGA
Organism: Terriglobia bacterium; assembly: GCA_963767545.1. Classification (GTDB taxonomy): domain Bacteria; phylum Acidobacteriota; class Terriglobia; order Bryobacterales; family Bryobacteraceae; genus CAVVFX01. The sequence continues at coordinate 101,700 of CAVYEV010000008.1, read as the reverse complement.
TCGTAGCTCTATCGCCAAATCGGATGACGGATTGCTTCGCCTTGCACAGCAACTCGAAGAACCGGCGCAGCGGATACGCAAGAAACGGCAGGAAGTGATCGGAGAATTGGAAGTCACCGCGGCCGCCAAGATCGCCGGCTACCGCATGAAGTTGTTTGGAGCAGCCGACTATCCCGACGCGACCGGCACGCCGCGAGTATCGTACGGCGTCCTCAAAGGCTACACTGATCGCGCCGGCACGCCGGAACCTTACGCATCCACCTTTAGCGGTCTTTTCTACCGGCGTAACGCCGAAGGCCCCTACATGGTCCCGCCGAACTGGGTAGAACTGAAAGCCAACCTGAACATCATCACGCCTCTCGACTTCGTCAGTACCTGCGATATCGGAGGAGGAGATTGGGGCGTCCCGACCGTAAACAAAGCGGGAGAACTCGTCGGTATCATCTTCGACGGCAATCTCGAAAGCCTTCCCGCGACGTACCTCTATACTGACGAGCAAGCGCGCGCCGTCCACGTAGCAGCGCAAGGCATAGTCGAATCGCTGGATAAAGTCTATAAGACGCCCGCGCTTTTGGAAGAGCTTGGATTGACAGTAAAGAAGGGAGTATCGTAGGCCCTTGTAGGTGGCGGCGGACCCGCATTCGTCGTCAACCTACTGAGCCGCGACTGCCAAGGAGCCGGCACGATCAGCCACTGGCACCATCCTGGTCCAACAGCTACTGGCTAGAGCAGGCTAGAGCTTGAGGCTCTCGATCCGCAACTGACGGAGTGTCTCCCGATCCCGTTCGAAGTCTTCAGCCGTAAAATCATACACTTCGTGCTGCTTCAAGGCGGTCAACGCCTGAGCAATCTGCATGGGTGAGAGCTTGGGCTTAGTGCCGCGTAGTAGTACCCGCCAACTCCCCGCGCGACAGATGGCTGTGATGCCGGCTGTAACCGAAATAAACCGCCAGGCCAATCGCGAGCCAGATAAACAGCCGCAGCCAGTTCGTGATTCCCAGCGAATACATCATCGATAGGCAGACGATCACGCCCAGAATAGGAACGACGGGCACGAACGGAGTCTTATAAGGTCGCGGCGCATTCGGATTGGTCTTCCGCATCACAATGATCGCCGATGCACACGATGACGAACGCGAGCAGCGTCCCGATGCTCGTCATCTCTCCCACGATGGAGATCGGCAGAAAGCCGGAGAACAGCGAGACGAAGAACATGAAGATGATGTTGCAGCGATACGGAGTCTGCCACTTCGGATGAATTTCCGAAAATACGGACGGCAGCAGCCCGTCGCGGGACATCGAGTAGAACACGCGCGACTGGCCCAGCAGCATCACCAGAATTACCGACGTGTAGCCCCCAATGATTCCGATCACGATCGCCACCTGTAGCGCGTGGCTCGGAAACTGGTTGATGACCGTGGCTACCGGCGAAGCATCGCCCTTGAATGTTGTATAACTGACCATTCCGGTCAAGACCCGCGCGAACAGCACATAGAGAATGGTGCAGATGATCAGCGATCCGATGATGCCAATCGGCATGTCTCGCTTCGGCTGCTTGGCCTCTTGCGCGGCCGTCGATACCGCGTCGAATCCGATGTACGCGAAGAAGATTACGCCGGCCGCGCGGAAGATGCCGCTCCAGCCGTACTGACCGAACACCCCTGTATTAGGCGGAATGAAGGGAACGTAGTTCTCAGGTTTGATATAGGCGTAACCGACACAGATAACGATGATCACGATGGTGACCTTCACCACTACGATGAACGCGTTTGCCTTCGCCGATTCCGAGATGCCGATCATCAGGAGGAACGACACAGCGAAAATGATGAGTACTGCGGGCAGGTTGATCAGCCCCGGCATAGTATCCCACGGTCCGCTCGTCAGATTCGGTGGAAGCTGAAGCCCGAAAGTGTGTAGCAGCTTGACGACGTAACTCGACCAGCTCACCGATACTGTCGCCGCGCCGACGGCGTATTCGAGCACCAGGTCCCATCCGATGATCCACGCCAGCAGTTCGCCCATCGTTGCGTACGCGTACGTGTAGGCGCTGCCCGCAATCGGGATCATGGTCGAGAACTCGCTGTAGCACATCCCCGCGAACGCGCAGCCAAGGGCCGCGATAATGAACGAGAAGACCACCGCCGGCCCGGCGTTATCCGCCGCCGCGATGCCGGTAAGCGAGAACAGCCCCGCGCCGATAATGGCGCCGATCCCGAGCGCCACAAGGTTTATAGGCCCCAGTGTCCGCTTCAGGTGAACCTCGCCCGCGTCCGCCTCCGCCACAATCCGGCTCAACGGCTTCACTTGATATAAGCTCATGTCAGACTCGCTTTCTTCCGCCACATGAAATAGACCGGCACTCCCAGCAGCACGATCACGAGGCCTGGGAACGTGTAGTTCGGCTTGTACAGCAGTAGGAGGATCTCAATCCCGCCCGCCACGGCCATATAGGCTGCCGGAACCACGGGGTAGCCGAAGGCAAGGTATGGACGCTCCATATCGGGTCGGGTGCGGCGAAGCACGAACAGGCCGGCAATCGTCAAAATGTAGAACAACAGAACTGCAAAGATAACATAGTCGAGCAGATCTCCGTACTGTCCACTTAACGTGAGCAGAACCGCCCAGACGCATTGAATTACGAGAGAGACTACCGGAGTGTGGTGGACGGGATCGAGCGTCCCTACCTTTCCGAAGAACAGCCCATGGCGCGCCATTGTGTAGTACACGCGGGCCCCTGACAGAATCAGGCCGTTGAGACAGCCGAACGTCGAGATCATGATCGCGGCAGCCATCAACTGCACTGCGATCGGTCCGAACATCACCGCCGCCGCCGCGGTAGCCACCCGGTCTTCCGGCGCGGTCTTGATCGCGTCGAACGTCAGCACGTTAAGGTAAACGAAATTGGTTGCCACATAGAGCAGCGAAACCACGCCCACGCCAAGCGCCAGCGAAAGCGGGAGATTGCGCTTGGGATTGCGCACCTCGCCCGCGGTAAACGTGACGTTGTTCCAGGCATCCGAGGAAAACAGCGCCCCAACCATCGCCACGCCAACCAGGCGGACGGTGTTGAAGCTCCAATCGGCGTGACGCCAGAAATCGGTGAAATTCGATTGCACCGCTTGCGCATTGCGTCCCAGCAGAAACCCGAAAACGACCAGCGCGAGCAGCGATGCTACCTTCGCGAACGTGAAGATGTTCTGCACCACCGCGCCAGTCCGAATGCCCCGAGTGTTGACGGCGGTCAAGAGCACGATGATGACGATCGCCAGAAGCTGCTGCGTCGTCAATCCCACATGGCCGGACCCGATCAGATAATTGCTCGCCGAGATCCAGGGCACAAAGACGCCGGTGAACTTGGCGAACGCGACCGCAACCGCCGCGATGGTGCCGGTCTGGATGACCAGGAACAGAGTCCAGCCGTAGAGAAAGCCGGCCAGCGGTCCGAAGGCCTCGCGAAGGTAAATGTACTGCCCGCCCGCGTGCGGCATGGCCGCCGCAAGCTCCCCATAGCTCAGAGCGGCGGCCATCGTGAGAGCCGCGCCGATCAGCCACACAATGATCAGCAGCCCGGGCGAGTTCACCTGCCGCGCGATGTCGGCCGAGACGATGAAGATACCCGAGCCGATCATCGAGCCCATGACCAGGGTTGTGGCGTCGGTCAGGCCGAGTCCTTTGACCAGACCCGTTCTTACGTCCGTGACTGTTTCGTTTCTGCTAACCGTAGCCATTCCCCCATCCGTTCTCTGATCGACTCAGGATCGCACACTGGCGGGTACAGGTCGCCGATCACGGCAACCCAGTCCGCTCCCGCGTCCCACACGGCGCTTGCGTTCGCCCGCGTAATCCCTCCGATCGCCACCAGCGGTTGGGGCGCCAGGGCGCGAAACTCCAACAACATGCCGACGCCGACCTCTGGGTCCGGGTTGCGTTTCGATACCGTACCAAACATCGGACCAAACGCGACGTAATCGACCGGTTCGGATGCGGCAGCGGCAAGTTGGGCGGCGTTGTGCGTTGAGAAGCCGATCACCGCGCCTTCGCCCAACAGCTCGCGAGCCGCGTGCGGAGGCAGATCGTCCTGCCCGAGATGGAGTCCCGCGCCGAGGATCTTCGCGTAATCGGCGCGGTCGTTTACGATGAACTTCGCGCCTCGATAACGGCATAACTCGCCCACGCGCTCCGCCTCGGCAAAGGCTTCACGGCTCCAGAACTCCTTGTGACGGTACTGCAGAATCTCCGCACCGCCATCGAGCAGCGCTTCCGCCGCGGCAATCACCCGGCATCCGCGCGCGCGCAGGGTCCCGGTGTCGAGAATCGGGTACACTCCCCTTCTGCTTCCGGCGCAAATCATATGCTGCGGTCATTGTAATCTTTCGGGAACTTGATACCTTTTTACGGCATCCGGGACGCTAATGGATGAGGCGCTTTTCTCTGAGACCCATGGTTGCCATACTAATGTTGCTGCTGATGGGCGCGGGATCATCCGCGGCGGAAAGTATCCTCATCGTCCTCCGGCACCCGGAGGGGCCGTTGAGGCAGAGGCTGGCTTCAGCATCGCCTGCGACGGTAGTGCCGGAGGAGGTTCGCGCGGCGGCCGAGCGCGAGGAGACGTCTCTTGTGAAGGAACAGCAGGAGGCGTTCGACAAGAAGCTCGCCGCCGCGGGAGCCAAGGGCTTGATTCATTATCCCGATCTCAATATGGTGCGTGCCGATCTCTCGCAGGCAGCACTCGTCACGCTGCGGTCCGATCCCGCCGTGGTGTCTGTGACTTCGATTCCAGCGGATGCGCCGTCGACTGTCGGCTGCGCCTCCTCATATCGTCCGCGAGTCCGTGCTTTCTGCCGTTCGAGTGTCCCGCATGCTCTACTTGCCGTTCCGGGCGCGCCGGAATGCAGCCTGGCATGATGCCTGGAATCGGCATGTCTGGCGGCGGCATGGTCCAGATGCTCCTCAGCGCCACCAGCATGATGGGCATGCAGGCTGGAACGGCGATGCCACGCTCGGCGGGAATGCTGGCGCTCGTTTCCGGCGCGGCCCAGATAGCGATGATGATCTCATCACACCCGGAAGCAAGCCTGTGCAATCTCGGTGGACGGAAACGCCGGTACCATACCAACGGCGGGAGGAGCGGGCGCGTTCATCGTGATGGCGCCGCCAAACTGCTTTTGGCAGGCGAAACCGAGCGCGGACTGGATACAGCTCAAGAACGAAGGTCCAGCGATGGGTCCCGCGGTAGTCAGCTACACCGTCTCGGCGGGCGATAGCGCGCGGCGCACGGGTGCGATTACGATCATCGGGATGGCAGGCTCGAAGCTGAAAGGAGAGACTTCGGTTCGCGTAAAGCAGGAATAGCGAACCTACGCACCCGCGGCTTTAGCATCCGGCCCAATCTGAGTGCTGAGCCATGCGCGCGCGGATGCCCATCGGCGCTTCACGGTCGCGAGCGATAGACCGAGTACGGCGGCAGACTCTTCGAACGACAGCCCGCCGAAAAAGCGCAATTCGATCAGGCGGGCCTGTTCGTGATCGAGCACCGCGAGCCGCGAAAGAGCCTCGTCGATCGCGATCATCTCTTCGGCGCGCTGCTCGACGAACAGCATCGCATCGTCGAGCGGTACGGCCTGCGCCGCGCTACCCCGCTTCGCGGCATGACGGCTGCGCGCATGTTTGAGCAGTATCCGCCGCATCAGGATGGCGGCTACGGCAAGAAATTGCAGTTTGTCGTCCCAGGCCGCAAATCGCTGGTCGACGAGTTTCATATACGCTTCGTTCACCAGTGCGGTTGGTTGTAGTGTGTGATCGCGCCGCTCGCGCCGGAAGTAATTGGCCGCGATGCGATGGAGTTCCGGATAGATGAGCGGCAGCAACTCGTCCACGGCCGCCTTTTTCCCCTGCTTGACTTCGCCGAGCAGACGTTTGATTTCGTGCGAAGTCTCCATAGCGGCTAATTATAGCCCCATTAAGACCCACCGAACAAAACCGCTCTGCGACTGCCTGCCACCGCCGAAACCTTGGCCATCGGCTACCCGTATGGCCAGAACGGCCGAAGCTAGTATTTGCGGCGCTACACGTCGCGGACGGCTGGCGAGATCTGGCGGGCCAGGTGCTCGATATCGAGCAGATTTTCGGATCTACCTCGTGCATTAATCGCGCCACAGAGGCTCAGTGCTTCGTCGGCCACCAAAGAGGCTCAGGAGCGCGCCGCCGCGGACCGCCCTTGCGTTGCATCTCATACGCGCGAGCACCGCCCCCAATCGTCCAGGGATCGATACCAGGCCACGCCAAATTCGTCCGGCCAGGACAGAAACCGCAGACGCCCGCAAGGTCGAAGACTTGGTCGCGGGAGATGCCAGCAGCGCGGACCAGAGCGCTAAGAGACTTGGCGGCCCCGCGGCGAGTGCCCGCCAGAATATACCTCACAGACACCGGAGACATCCCGACAGCGCAAGACAGACCGTCAATCGTGCAGGAGCCAGCCGCGATCCGCTCCCGCAGCAGCTTGAGCGCTGAATCGTGAATCGCATCCACAACCTGATCAGCCAACATTCCTCACCGGACCTCCGCGGACGCCGGCAGCGCCGGGCCGCTCTTCACTCGTGTACAGACTGGCGATTTTCTGCAGACCGCCATCAAGTCCGAAACGCATAAAGCTGTTTTGCCGCCCGGCTTTTCCCGCCTTTGATGCCGCGCGCCACACAAAATTAAACGGCATTCCTTGGAATCAGGCACAGAAAGACCCTTTTGATGGTGCATAAATAGCAGCGCATTCATGCGCCGCTCAGCCGTGTCGATCCGATGCCCGCTCGACAACTGGGCGGCGAGAAACAGAGACACAATATCGGCGGAGGCAGGGAGCGGGCCACCGACGGCCGCCACACACCAGGCGGAAAAGATAAGGAAATCAGACTGGTAGCCTGACTGAGTGGACTTCGAACGGCGGAAGGCCGCCAACACATCCCGATCGGCACGAAGCTTCTGCATGTCAATTCCACAATCTAACAGAAAAAAGCTGCACAGCGGCGACTTGAGGCATAAGTCCCGGAATTCTTTTTATGCATTCACAAAAATGTAGATGATAATGGAGTGAAAGAGCCCCCACTCCCATTGCGATTAATTATAGCGGATCGGTCATTCCAGGGGAATCGTCACCATATTGGTGCTGCCGTTGCGAATCTCGACACGATCCTTGACGCGATGGCTGTTCTTCTCCACCGTCACGGTATAAGTCCCCGGCGGCAGACTGATCTGCGCAGGTGTAATCTGCCTCTGGACTTTGTCGTTAATCGTGATAGTAGCGCCAGGTGGGACCGTCGTGATCATGAGCATCCCGGAGGCACGCCGCAGTGAAATGAGCGGAACTTCGTACCCTTCGGCTCCAACGTGGACCTCCCGCCGTTCCTCCTGATACCCATCCATGCGGATCGAGATGGAATGCAGTCCTGGCGGCGCTTGCAACGTACACGGCGTGGAGCAACTTGGGCCATTGCCGTCAAGCACCGCGTTCGCTCCCGGAGGATTGGTAGCGAGCGAAAGCTCCTGCGGCTTGGCAATTGGCCGCTCAACTGGCGGCATCGCCGAGGGTTTCGAAGGCTTGGGAATCTCGGGCTTGGCAGCGGCCGGGCTCGCAGCGGGCGGAGTGGCCGTTTCCGGCGGCGGAGAATCGGGTTTGGTCTCCTCAGGCGTCTTCTCCTGGGGTGTTTCTTGACTTGCCGCTTCTTGATTCGCCGCTTCTTGATTCGCCGCCTTCGTGATCCGGCGCCTTCTGCTCCGCCGCTTTCTGATCCGGGGGCGTGGCGGCAGGCTGATCTTGGGCAGGCTCCTGCTGACCGGCAGCCGTGCGCTCGCCTCCCTGCCATGTCAGCAAACTAAACACTCCGGCAACCATGAGGATCGCGGCTGCAAGCGGCAGCACCTTGGATCCGCGGCGTCGCTGTTCGGTTGACGCGCTTTTTCGCGGCCGCGGATCGGGCATCGAGATAGGGACAGCGGCCGCGGCGCCCAGCGTGGACGAGTTGAGACTCGCGCCTCGCGCTACGGGATGCCAGCCCTTGGTCGCGGCGCAGGTCGTTTCTAGCGAGCCGACAAACTCTGCGCAGGTGCGATAGCGATTCTCCGGCTTCTTCGCCAAGCCTTTCCGCAGGACCCCGTCGATAGAGGGACCGAGTGTCGAGTTCAACCGTTGCGGAGAAACCGGCTCTTCCGCGACGATTTTGTAGACGACGGTGCTCAACTGTTCACCTGGGAAGGGTCGCTCACCGGTGAGAATCTCATACGCGATCACCGCGAGCGAGAACTGGTCCGATCGCCCAGTCACCTCGGTCCCCTGCACCTGCTCCGGCGACATATAGTTCGGCGTGCCGACGAGCGCGCCCGTCTTCGTATAGCTGTCCGCCGCTGTATTGATTTTGGCTATGCCGAAGTCGGTAACCTTGACGTTGCCGTCGCGGCCTAACATGATGTTGGCGGGCTTGATGTCGCGATGAATGATGCCCTTGGTGTGAGCGTAATCGACTGCCATCGCGGTCTGGCGGAGTATGCCGAAGAGCTTGCCGGATTCGAGCGGCTTACCGGTAGCCATGATGTCGTCGAGAGTGGGGCCATCGACGTACTCCATCGCAATGTACGCGATCCCGTCTTCTTCCGACATGTCGTAAATTGTGACGATGTTCGGATGAGATAGGACACCGGCTGAACGGGCTTCCCGGAACAGCCGCTCCCGCAGTTTCTCGCGTTGCTGCGCGTTATCGACATCGCGCAGCCGGACGGTTTTAATGGCGACGGAGCGGCCGATCGTGGGATCGGTCGCGAGGTACACAACGCCCATAGCGCCGCGGCCGATCTCTTTAACGATACGGTATCGGCCAATACGGTCCATTCAAGACTAGTTTAGCGGGTGTACGGATTGGAAAATGCTTGGCCATTTGACGCCGGAATTACCGGACATTTATTGAGGAGTGGCTTCGTACAGCGCTAAGGCTTCTACCCCGTTCAGTAAATGTCCGCTGTAAAGTAGACCTCACGGTTCATGGACGAGCTGACGGAGAGCGGCATAATCATAATCGTAAAACGACCATCGGTGCTCCCTACCACATTATCGATGCTGTTCGACTGAGAGCCGCCGGCCAAATTAGTATTGAGGATCAAACTCATAGAGTTCCACGACGTCGACGTCGTTGATCGAGATATATATAGACGACACCAGCAGAGCAGGTTGGCGAAGGATCGCAACGAGTCCGCCATCTGCGATTGACATCGAAGCTGCCCGAGATGCTGGTGACCAGTCCGCCTGTCGGAATCGGGTCGACGATACTTACAACGTCCTTCACGTTTCGCCCGTCGTATGTATCGCCGACGCTCGGTAGAGCGGTCCAGCCTGCCGCCCTGGTATAAGAGAACAATCCGGAGTTTCCACCGCCGACATTGAGGTTGGCGTAAAACCGTTCCGTTGTCATCGACGCCGATATCATTCAAACTAAGAAGTAGCCGCCGCGGGGGCTGTTGGTGCGATAGGGGGGACTGCCATTTAGCCATGCGATCGGAGTAGCGATGCGGATAAGTCCGGCAGCGCCGACACCTTGAATACTTGCAGAGTGACGCTTCCCGACGGCTTTCATGTGTCCGCGGAACTTGCCATTACGGAACCGGACATGCAGCGCGGGATGATGTATCGCAGCGAACTGCCCGCGGGTCGCGGCATGCTGTTTGTCCACGGCGAATCCGGCCGCTACCCTTATTGGATGGCGAACTGCCGTATCCCGCTGGATATTATCTGGATGGATGGAAATCACAAAGTAGTGGAAATTTCCGCGAACACGCCGCCGTGTCCATCGGGCCGGCGGGACTGCCCCACCTATGGCGGACACGCGTCGGCGATCTTCGTTTTGGAACTTGGCGGTGGCGAGGCAGCGAGACATCGAGTGACAACGAGCAGCACGATTCAGTTCTAACCAGGAGCAATCATGGCAATTTTCGCAGGAACATCCGGATTCGCCTATCCCGCATGGAAACCGGCGTTCTATCCCAAGAATGTCGCGTCGAAGAATTTTCTGGCGTACTATGCGAGCAAGCTGAATTGCGTGGAGATCAATTACACGTACAGACAACTGCCCAAAGCGACGACGCTCGAAAGCTGGGTCGCGGCGACACCCGACGGCTTTCTCTTCGCGCCCAAGGCGCACATGAAGCTCACCCACATTCTGCGCCTGAAAAATGCGGCCGATTTCACTGAGATTTTTTTCCGCGCAATCGATCCGTTACGCAGCGCGCGCCGGCTGGGTCCAGTTCTGTATCAACTGCCTCCGAATCTCAAATGCGATCTCGGACTGCTCGCCGATTACCTGGCGCTGCTGCCGCCGGACTTGCGATTCGCGTTCGAATTCCGCCACGAGTCCTGGCTGGCGGATCCCGTTTACGATTTGCTGAGCCGCCACGGTGCGTGTCTATGCGTGGCGGAGTCGGAGAAACTGGAGGTTCCGAAGGTGTTCACCGCGAATTTCGCCTACTTCCGCCTGCGGAAAGGCGAATATTCCGATGCGGATCTGGAGCGGATCACTGAACAAGTGCGCGAATTGAGCAACGGAGGCAGGGACGTCTACGTCTACTTCAAACACGAAGACGATCCACAGGGCGCAATCTACGCTCAAAAGCTATTGGCGAACGTGTAGCTCGCTCCGGATGGACGCAATTTATTTACTCTTTTTAACGAATTGACTTACTTGATTTGCAGTTATACTGAGAGTGCTGCGTCCGCGTCTCCACTTCAATTAAGGCGAAACTAAATGTTTACCTCGACAGGATTCGTGCGTCGCAACATTTGCGGCATCCTCCTCTTATCTTTCGGCGCAGCAACGTTAGCTGCCGCTCCACAGCTTCGGCTCAGTAACACTGCCGTTGGAACGATCTATGTGGAGAACGGCGCTAACGCGGCCGCGCAAACAGTCAACGCGTTCAATGTAGGCAATGGAGCTCTTAATCTCTCCGTTATATCCTCGGCAAGCTGGTTGAGCGGAACGATGGGGCAACCGGCAACTTGTTCAGGCGGTCCGGTAACAGCCTGCATTCCTATTAAAATTTCGTTAAACACCTCCGGATTGGCGGTCGGCACGTATACCGAGTGGCTCACGCTAACCGACCCGAATGCCATCGATTCTCCTCAGAACATCACCGTCACGGTTCAGGTTGGCGGAGCGCCCGCCAGCGCTGACTTGTATGTGACGCCGAATAATGGCGGCGCTACGGCGCAGTCAGGAACCTCGCAGATGACGGTGAATACGGGCGGCTCCGTTCAATCATCAATCAAGACTTCGGATAACGGTCAATGGTTATCGTTTGCGTTGTTCGGAGGAGGCAGTTACACATTCTTCACTCCTTATCAATTGCGTGTAACATCGCAGCCCGGACAGGCTGAAGGCAATTACTCGGGAACGGTAGTATTATCGGGATCGCCGGTTCCGGCCGATAACCAGTCAGTCGCAGTTACGATGCATGTTACATCGCAGCCGATTGTCCAGTATTCGCCAATTACGTTGAACCTGGTGCAAGGTCAGGCACTGCAGACGTACAACGTCGGTTTCCAGAACGCTGGGTTGGGGACACTGTCCATAACAGGTGTAAGCACGGCCGGCGGAAGTTGGTTAAGCGCATCGGCCGTTAGCCCCACCACCGTTGGAGTGACCGTCGACACAAGTTCACTAGGTCCTGGAAGTTATAGCGGTTCCTTGACACTAGCCTCGAACGCGGCCAATACAGCGGTTCCTATTCCTGTTCGAGTGAATGTCGCGGCAGCGAGCAATCCGCTGATCGCGGTCGGCGGCGTGGTCGATAACGCTGCGTTCGCTTCGGGTCAGGCTGTGGGCTCAGGAACGATAGCAGCCGTTTTCGGTACACAATTCTCCGCGATGGGGGCCGGTTATGCGAGCAGTCTGCCTTTGCCGACCGTGCTCAACGGGATCCAGGTCTTGATGAACGGCACTCCGGTTCCGCTCTTCTACATCGATGCCAATCAGGCTGACATTCAGGTTCCGTTCGGAATCACCGGGCCGGTTGTGGTGCAGGTGGTACGCAACGGAAACGCTGGGAATCAGGTCAGCGCGATCGTAGATTCCATCGCGCCGCGGTTGTTTCCATTAACCGGCTTGCCTTCGTCACCCGACACCTCGCCCTATGGCATCGTGATCAATGCTTCGGACAACACTCTCGCGCTGCCTTCTAACATTGGCGTTCCGGCGCATCCCGCGCATCGCGGCGATGTGGTGACCATCTACGCATTAGGCCTGGGACCGGTCACTCCCTCGGTATCCACAGGCGCGGCGGCTCCGGCCGTCGAGCCACTTGCGCGCGTTGCGAACCCCGTGCAGGTTCTGTTCGGCGGCGGATTCCTCGGCTCCTCGGCCTCCACGCCGTCCTACGCGGGTCTCGCACCGAACTTCGCGGGCCTGTATCAGATCAACGTAGCGATTCCGCTCGATTGTCCACTCGGCAATATTCCGGTGATGATTTCCATGCCGGGTCATGCCAGTAACTTTGTGGAGATGGCAATCGCGGCAACGCCGGCCATGTAGCGGGCGCTGTTAGTTCTTGGATAGTTTACTGTACACGGCGCGGATGCACACCTGATTGTGCGGGACATTCGCGCCGTGCGGCATATATCCGGTTAAGTCAAGCGACTTTTCGAGTTCCGGTTCAGGCACCTTCTTCTCAACCGCGTCTCTCACACCATTGATGATCGCCGCCAGATAGGCGCGTTGCAGGCGAATGGTTTCGGTAGTGCCGAGCGGGCCGTGACCGGGAACCAGAATCGCGATATCCTTCGTTGCCATATTGTCGAGAGCGCGCAGCCACGCGTCGGGGTTGGCATCGGGGTCCGCCATGTTGTTGCCGGTACCGTTGACACACATATCGCCGGTAAACAGGATGCGTTCCTTGGGCAGATACGCGACGGAATCCCCGAGAGTGTGGCCAGGACCGATGCGCGTCAACTCCACGCGATGCTCGCCATCGTCAAACACCATGTAGTCCCGAAAGCTCTGCTGCGGATGTTCCAAGCGGTAAGGCTTCAGGCTATAGTCGCCTGTACCTTTGTCGTTGGCCCAATTTGCCGGATTCTTCCGCTTCGATTCCCCGGTGCATTCTTCGGAGCAAAGAATAGTCGCTCCCGCATCGACCCATACGCTATCGCCGAACATGTGATCGGCATGATAATGTGTATCGAAGACATACTTGATCGGCTTATTTGTCACTGCCCGGATGTCGTTCAGGATCTCCTTGGCGCCCCACGGATAGTTGGCATCGATGACCAGAACGTAATCGCGGAAAACGACGAAGCCGGCGTTGGCGATGATGCGTTTGGCGTCGTCCGACTCACGGAAGTAGACACCGGGCGCCAACTCATGCACCTTACTCGATTCACCCGAGCCAGTGCGAAGGAAGGCGACGCCTAAAAGAGTCAGGAACAGGGCGGCAAGGATTCCTCGGTTCATGGCACACTATGGTATCGCATGCGGCAGCGGTATGGCAGGAGTGCCGATGCATTTGCAACTGAGTTGCCTGTTATAATAGCCGGTGTGAAGGTGCGCGCCTCCAAATCCACCCCTGTCAAGAGTCCCAGCCGCTCCCACTCTCAGACGAAAGCTGCAACTGAGTAGCCTCGCGCATCTCCGCAAAGGCGATTCGGCAATCCTTGAACACATCGGACTTCCAGCGGACGATGCCCGCCGCCTTATGGAACTCGGATTTCTTCCCGGCGCCGTTATCACCGCGGGCCAGAGCGCGCCTGGTGGAGACCCCCGTGTATTCCAGGTGGATGGATCGGAGATTGCGCTGCGTCGCGAGACAGCCGCGCAACTGACTGTCAGAACGAATTCGGAGAAGGTCTTGTGAGCGGTTGCCACGATTGTCCCGCTGCGGCAGAATTCCCTCGCTCCGCAGCCGCCCCCAAGCATGTGGCCCTCGTGGGTCCTCCTAATTCCGGAAAGACAACATTATTCAACCGGCTGACAGGACTGCGCCAGAAGGTCGCCAATTTCCCCGGCGTCACCGTCGAGCAGCATACCGGCTTTGCCTCACTCTCGGGCGGCCGCTCAGTCGGCATTATCGATCTTCCTGGGATCTACAGCCTCAATGCACGATCTGAAGACGAGCAGGTCACCCACGACATCCTTCATGGCAATCGCAAGGGAATGGCTAAGCCCGAAGCGATTCTGCTGGTCCTCGATGCTACCAATCTGACGCGTCATCTTATGTTGGCCGCTCCGATTCTCGCGTTGGGAGTGCCGACTCTCGTAATCCTTAACATGGCGGACGACCTGCGCAACCGCAACGGCCATCTCGATACCGCGGCGCTTTCCGAACAATTGGGAGCGCCGGTGGCATTGGTCGCGGCGCGTTCGGGCGAAGGGCTCGACCAGGTGTTCTCGTTTTTATCCGCCGCGATGCCGGTGCCGAAGCGGGTAGAACTGCCCATCCTGCAAGAGGTTCCGAAGTGCCGGCAGTGGGCTGGCCGCGTGGGCAATAACGCCTCCTACAATCCGCCCGCTCCCCCAATATGGACTCGCCGCCTCGACAGAATCTTTCTTCATCCGGTAGTCGGGCCGCTCGTCTTTCTGTTAGTCGTGATAGCGGTATTCCAGACGATCTTCAGTGCGGCGGTCCCGTTAATGGAAGGATTGAAGTGGATGGTGATCGACGAGCCTGGATCGTGGATCACGGTTCATGTTCATCAATCCGCGATCGCATCATTTCTGCAGGACGGCATTTTTAAAGGTGTCGGCTCGGTCATCGTATTTCTGCCGCAAATTCTTCTCCTGTTCCTGTTCATCGGCATCCTGGAGGACTCAGGCTATCTTGCGCGCGCCGCGCTGATTGCGGACCGCACAATGGCAAAGGTCGGGCTGCAAGGCAAAGCCTTTATCCCGCTTCTCTCAGCGTACGCCTGCGCCGTCCCCGCGATCCTGGCGACACGCACCATCGAGAACAAGCGCGATCGCATCGCCACGATTCTGATCGCGCCATTCATGACATGCTCGGCGCGCATTCCGGTTTACACATTGCTCATTGCCGCATTTATTCCGAACCGGCCGTTTTTGGGCCACTTTCTGGAGACGCAAGCGGCCGCCATGCTGGGGCTCTACGTTCTAGGTTTTGCGGCAGCGGTGATAACGGCCCGAGTTTTGAAATCGTCCGTACTTTCGAGCCGCGGCACACCATTCATGCTGGAGATGCCGGCCTATCGCTGGCCTACTCTGCAGTCGTTGGCGCTTCGTTTGTGGGACCGGGCGAAGGTATTTTTGCGGCGCGCGGGCACAGTAATCCTGCTGGTCATGCTGGTGCTCTGGGTCATGGAGAAGCTGCCGCTGAAAAACGGACATACGCCTCCGATTGAGCAAAGCTTTGCCGGGAGCATCGGGCACGTAATCGAGCCGGCCATCAAGCCGTTGGGCTTGAACTGGAAAATCGGCATCGGACTGATCGCCTCGCTCGCCGCGCGCGAAGTCATCGTGGCGACACTTGGAGAGATCTACGGGCTGAGTCCCGATACTCAGTCGCTGGACCTCGAAAAAGCGTTGCAGCACGATCTGTCGCTCGGCGGGGCTGTGGCGCTGCTGATTTTCTTTGCCTTCGCGATGCAGTGTATCTCAACCATCGCGGTCGTACGCCGTGAAACTGGCGGGTGGAAATGGCCCGCGATTCAATTCACGTATATGAGCGCGCTCGCCTACATTGGCGCGTTCATAGCATTCCACGTGATCCGCTGAGAATCATCGCATGTTACCGGTATGACCTAACGAATACCGGCCCGGTTGCGGATACACGCACAAGCCGTGCGGACCCAATCCTACCTTGATTCGCTGAATCAGATGTCCGTCCGTGGTATCGATGGCGTAAACCTCGGCATCATATCGTCCGGAAATCCAAAACACTTTTCCATCCGCCGATACGTTGCCCATATCCGGACTCGATTTTCCCGGAATCACCCACTTCTTGATTAGCTTGCGGGTAGCGAAGTCGAGAACCGAAATGCTGCCTTCGCCAGGCAACCGCCTCTCGTTGGGCTGATGTCCCCGATTGGTGATGTACATGACCTTGGCGTCGCGGCTGGGATACAGGCCGTGTGCGCCGATGCCGGTCTCGATGAAACCGATCTTGCTGAACGAATCGCCGTCCACCATCCAGATGCCATTCGACATCATATCCGCGATATAGAAGACCTTGCCGTCAGGCGAGACTTTGACGTCCTGCGGCATGCCTCCTTTTCTGAGGTCCAGATAGCCGATTACCTTTTGTTCGGCGACGTCAACCTTGACCAGGCGGCCGGCGAATTCGCAACTCGCGACCAGATAGCGCCCATCGATGGAAAAGTCCATGTGATCGACGCCCGCGCACTCCGGAACGCTCAACGAATTCACGACCTTTACCATGTCATGCGGATCGTGAAAATCGAGCCGTTTTTTTCTCTCGGCCACCACGATGGCATACTTGCCGTCGGGCGTGTAGTACATGTTGTAAGGATCGACAACGTGTATCGTCTCGTGCTCCTTGCCAGTAGCCGGATCCACTCGCCGGACGCTGTCGCCGAGATCCGACAGCACCCAGAGACTCTTTAAGTCCCACGACGGCGTCACATGCTGCGGCTCTTTACCAACAGAAAAATGGTTGACGATCTTGAACGTCTTAGGGTCAATGACATCGACCGTATTGCTCTTGCTGTTGGGGACATAGATTAACGCCGGAAAATCTTTCACGGCCGGGCTTAATTTGCCGGCCGCATCTTCGGAGTATACGTTTCGTGGATCGACGAGTTGAGGCATGCCCGGAAGCGGCCCCGATGCCGCGAAGCCGCGTGCGATGACGAGGGCAACGCCGAGCACCACGAGATGAACGGAAAATTTCATAACTTCTCCAATTGTACGAAGGGGCCGCGGAGGAGCAGACTTGTTGATAGAGTTGGTCGTATGGCTGCGATGAGAGTTCGCGCGCTCGCCCCGATCGTGGTAGCAATTCTCGCGGTACCCATCTACGCCGATCTCCGGATTGTGACGAAGGAAAATTTTGCGGGCACTGAGACCACGAGAGTCGAGTACTTCAAAGGCAAGAAATGGCGCGTTGAGTCGAACCAGTTCCTTGGCTATCAGATCGTGGATTCGGATAGCAAGGTTTCGATCTCCGTCGATCCGATAAAGCGCGAATACTCCGTCCACACGTTCAGCCACCCCAAACAAACCGAAGACACGTCTCAAACAATCGCGATTGACATTGAGACGCGCGATACCGGCGAACAACGGCAGATGTTTGGGCATACGGCGCGACGCTTCATCACGAGCGAGCACCGGCGCTCGGAGTACCAGGATAAACCGCCATCCGAAACCGTCGAGATCACGACCGACTCCTGGTATTTGGATGTCCCTTATTCGTTACCAAACCGCGGCCGGGCTGGCACAGTGGCAATTCTTTCTACGTCCACTAATGACCGCGGCCGCTTTTCAGTTCCGAAAATCAAGATCACGAGGAAGGGTCCGTTGCCTCCCGGCATCGCCGTCTGGCAAAAGACCGGGCAGCAAGTACTCGAAGTCACGGAATTCTCGGAAGCGCCTCTCGACCCGAAACTCTTCGAATCACCCGAGGACTTCCGACGCGTGATTCGGCCCATCCGCGGAGAGCCGCTTTCCTGGAGCGATCAAGTGCTACTTGGCTGGCAACAGTTGCAGGATTGGTTCGCCCAGCAGTTTTAGGCGAATGATAACCTCACAGATCGCGTGGTTGGAGGCCCGTCTTCTTTGAAATCCTCGCCAGAATGGCAGGTCCAAGTTCCTCGGAATCGTGGAACGAGAACGGGTAATTTGCCCACCCATCCTTTCTCATCTTATGGGAGCCACCGTCCGTTCATGCCGTTATCCTATCCGCTTCAGCGAGGCGAAAAACACGACGCGCCTTCACCGAAGGCCATGAATTCATGCGGCAACGTCAAATATTGCATTCGCCGAATCGGGAGACAATTCGCTGTGAGCAATCCTGTCGAGAACGATCTCGCGCGCTGCTGACTGAGCCCTTTCGACGGCGTCCCTCTTCGAGTCTCCGTAAAGGAGCACGTTCAATTCCGGCACTTCGGCAATCCAACGGCCGTCAATTTCCCGACCAAGCTCAATCGTAAGCTTCATACTCGCAGCTTACCATTGCAGTAATTCGCCCTACAGCCCCGCCCACGATCCCATCGTACGCGCTTTGGCATACTTCAAAAAAGTGTACAGCGACGCCATGTAGGCGAGTGTAAGGCCCTCCATCCCATCCTGAAACCCTCTCTGCAACACATAGCCTTTCATGAACGCCCACGCGGGATCGAGCACCAAAAGGTAGGCCGGAACCTTCTGCTTGCGCGCGACGATCTCCTCCGCTGCCAACGTGGTGTAGCGGTCCAAAGTTCTTAAATGCTCCGACAGCGAGTCGCAGGTGTAATGCAGAATGTTGGCGTCCAGATGGCCCACGCGTCCGTCCACCTTCACGGATTCGTGCACGAACTCGCCGGCCCATCGCGCCTTCCCCCGATGATACAAGCGAACTTTTCGATCCGGATACCAGCCGCCATGGAGAATCCAGCGCCCCAGATACTGCGCCAGCCGCGGCATAGTGTAGGCGTCGCACTGCGGACCGTTCTTCTTTAAATTCCAGATCTCGCCTTCCAGCCTTTCACTGAGCGCCTCATCGGCGTCGATGGAGAGTATCCAATCATTGGATGCGTTCTCTGCCGCCAGATTCTTTTGCCGCGCATAACCGTGCCACGTCGCTTCGATAACGCGCACCCCGAGATTCTGTGCCAATTCAAGGGTCCGGTCCGAAGAGCCGCTATCGACCATTAGAATCTCATCGCAGCAGCGCAGGCTTTCAATTGCACGCGCGATGTTTCTCTCTTCATTCAGGGTAATGATGGTCGCGGTGATCTTCATTGCAAGCCCTGGACGAAATCGCGGCCACTCAAGAGCGCCGCGTCAAAAAATCGAGCTATTGCCGATCGGCGCCAGCATGAAGCATAACAGGAACATGATTAAAGCCAGAACGCCTAGACGCATTCGCTCCGTCCCGATATCGGTGAGATCGTAGATCGCCGGGTGGCGTCGCGCGAATAGGAAAAGCAGCACGGCCCACATTAGCCAGCCCTGCCAAAAAAACAGGCCCGCGGGAATCAGGAGAGCGATGAAGACTCGTGAGGTCCAGCGATGCTTCTCTCCCGATAGTGCATACAGAATGTGCCCGCCATCCAGTTGACCGACCGGCAGCAGATTGAGAGCCGTCGCGAACACGCCCACCCATCCAGCCCGCGCTACCGGATGCAGGTAAATGTCCACCGGATGTACGCCAGGAAAGATCACACGCTCCATCAGCCAGAGGACCGGAGGAACGCCGAATGTCAGCGAGCCCTGATGATTGATCCCAGGCAGTATCTTGGAAAACGCGAGGCCAACAGACAGCGCCGGCAGCAGAAGGATAAACCCCGCAATCGGACCGGCAATCCCGATATCGAACAACACACGCTTTGAGTAAATAGCCGATTTGATACGGATGAACGCTCCCATGGTGCCAATAGGCGTCGGCGCAGGGATGAAGAACGGCAAAGTCGCATCCACCCCGTAATACACACATGCGAGATAGTGTCCGAACTCGTGAGCCAGCAGGATGGTGACAATCGTTAGAGAAAAGGCAGCCCGCTAAGCAACTCCGCGGGATGATGCCAGAACGTCAGGAAAACGCTCCAGTCGCGGTCCAGATCGAAAACCGGTAGATCGCGAGCGAAATTGAATTGCATCCGCGATCCTACGATCGTTGTCGTTAAGAGGGTCAACACGAGTAGCAGCGCGTGCAACCACACTCGTCCCAGGTTAACCGCGGAAGCCTGGGCTTGCGAGAGGTCGAATTGAGTGCCATTCGGCGATGGGAGGGGCGTAAGCGGCGCCGTTTGATCTGGGTACACTCGCTCACCCTTGCCCTCGCCTAGTGCAGGGTCTGGAGTTCCTTGCCAGGTTTGAATCGTACTGCCTTTCCAGGAGGAATAGAAACCTCCGCGCCTGTCCGGGGATTGCGCCCGATCCCGGTCTTACGCGGCTTCACGTTGAAAACACCAAAGCCTCGCAGTTCGATGCGATCTCCCTGCTCTAAAGCGCGTTTCATGCGGTCGAAGACGGTTTCCACCGCGGCCTCCGCCTTTGTTTTCGTAATACCCGTCCGGTTTACGACTTCGTTGATGATGTCGAGCTTGATCAAGGCGCCTCCGCGTGTCGGTTCGTCAACTTGATGATAGAATTGACTTTACGCCGATGTCAAGCAACCCGGTAACGGTGCCTACCAAAGGCGTCAGCCCGCAGGCGTTTCTTCGTGCCTGCGCGCAATTCGCCACCGGCGTGGCAATCGTCTCCGTCCTCGACTCTTCCGGCACTCCCCACGGCATGACCGTGAACTCGTTTACCTCGGTTTCGCTTGAGCCTCCGCTGATCCTCGTTTGCATCGATCACAAGGCTCGTATCCTCGAAACTCTTCAGGAGAGCGAGTTATTTGCGATCAACATTTTGCGTGAGACTCAGGAATTTCTTTCGCAGCGCTTCGCGCGTCCTGGAGAGGACCGTTTCGGCACCGTAGAATGGTACCCCGGCGAGACTCGCGCCCCTCTAATTCCGGGCGCTCTTGCGACTATGGAATGCGCTATTGCGCAACGCGTCGATGCTGGGGATCACACCATTCTGATCGGCGAGGTAGTCAATGCCATCCGCCACGAAGGTCGTCCGCTAATATATTTTTCGAGCTCCTACCAGGTTCTCGAGTCCCCGGCAAGGGAGCCGTTCGAATCGGAGCGGCTCGAGCCAGAGGAATACTAAGTCCTCTTTGAGTAAACTCCTCAACCATGTCGAAACTCATCAAAGTACTGACGTCCGCGCAGATGCGCGAAATCGACCAGCGCACCATCGGCGGCGGCATTCCGAGCCTCATTCTGATGGAGAATGCCGCGCACCGGGTAGTCGAATTGATGGTGGAGAAATTCTCTCCGCTGCGGGATCGCCGCATCGCAGTCATATGCGGCAGAGGCAATAACGGCGGCGACGGAATGGCAATTGCGCGCCAGATCTGGTCGCGTTTTCAGCCCAAATCGCTGCACGTAATCCTCACCGCGCCCCTCAACGATCTGAATCGCGATGCCACTGCCAACTACCAGATGCTGCAGGCAAGCGGCTGCCCCAACTTGCTCCCGGGACCGATAACCGAAATCCCCCCGGACGCACGATCTGCCGATCTCGTCATCGATGCGGTCCTCGGCACCGGAGCGAACGGCGCCGCACAGGGTGCTCCGCTCGCCGCCATTCGCGCAATTAACACGCAATTCCCGTTGGCCAAAGTTGTAGCTGTCGATATTCCGTCCGGGATTTCCAGCGATATTCCTGTGCCTGCGGGAGAGTTCGCCCGCGCCGACTACACGGTCACGTTCACCGCGCCCAAGCTCTGCCACGTACTTGGGCCGGCATGCGATCTGATGGGTGAACTTCGCATCGGGCCGATCGGGACTCCACCTGCGATGTTTGTGGACGATCCGTCGATCAAACTCTATCTGATCGCTCCGGAGTTGGTCTCGCCGCTCTTCGCGCCCCGCTTGAAAGAATCGAATAAAGGAATGTATGGTCACGTCCTGGTAATCGCGGGATCGCGAGGCAAGACTGGAGCGGCCGGGATGTCTGGTTTGGCAGCGCTGCGTGCCGGCGCCGGACTAGTCACAGTGGCATCGGCAGCATCCGCGATCCCCGTAATTGCTTCCTACGCGCCCGAACTGATGACCGAACCATTGGCCGAGACTTCGTCCGGGGCAATCTCGGGCGATGCTTTCGATCAGATCCGCGGACTCGCCGAGCACAAAAGCGTGGTGGCTCTCGGACCGGGCATGGGAACCGCGCCCGAAACAGTCGATCTGGTGCGCCGTCTGTTCCGCGAACTGAACAAGCCGATGGTGGTTGACGCGGATGGATTAAATGCGCTCGCTGGTGGAGACTGGATCGGGTCGGGCGACATGCGCGTGCTGACGCCTCATCCCGGAGAGATGTCGCGACTCACCGGCAAGTCCACGGAAGAAGTTCAAGAGGATCGAGTGGGCACGGCGCGCCGCTTCGCGGAGAGTGTCAGTACCTATGTGGTCCTCAAAGGCAATCGCACCCTGATTGCGGATCCGCGCGGAGAAGTCTGGGTGAATCCCACTGGAAGCCCCGCCATGGCCACTGGGGGGACTGGCGATATTCTCACTGGCCTGGTCGCTGGATTGATAGCGCAGCACGGTGGTACGGCGGAGCAGTCCATGACCGCGATCGCCGCCGCGGTATACCTGCACGGCTTGGCTGGCGAGATCGGCGCCAGGGTTCTCGGCGAACAGTCGTTCATCGCAACGGACCTGCTGCGATTCCTGCCCGATGCCATGAACCAGGTTCGACCGTAGCCGCTCATAGTCCCGGTTACAACTCCGCCAGAAAAGCGCCAATCTCACGGGGACTAACGTAGAAATGCGGCGAAGCGCGCACCCAACCTTGTCGCGGCGCAGCGATGAAGCCGCGATCCTTTAGCCGCCGAACAATCTGGTGCGCCTCCGTTCCCTCTTTTCTGAACGTCACAATCCCCGCCCCGCACCGCTCATCACGCACGCCGAGCGTCTCATACCCACGCTCGGCCAACCCCATCCAAAGCTGGTCGCCAAGCGCCTGCACGGCTTCTCCAATCTTCTCGACGCCTACCTCCAACAGGAATTCGAAAGCCGCCCGCAGCCCGAAGCACCCGATCGTATTCAGCGTTCCGCACTCATAACGTCCCGCATCGGGACGCAGCGCCATATCGCGTGACGAGTAATCGTTGAATGCCGCGACGTTTGTCCAGCCGAACTCGACCGGCTCTATCTCATCCTGAAACTCCTGCGCGACGTACAGCACGCCGCACCCTTCGGGACCAAGCAGCCACTTATGCCCATCCGCCGCGAGAGCGTGGATTTGGGCGCGCCGGACATCGAGAGGAAAAGCGCCGAGCCCTTGTATGGCATCGACAAAGAAGAAGACGCCATGCCGGACGCAGATTTCGCCGATGGCATTCAGGTCGGCGCGAAAGCCGCTGAGATACTGCACGAAACTGATCGCGAGCAAACGAGCGCCCCGGCAGGCCTCTTCAATGCGATCCAATGGATCGAAGATCGAGAGCCAGCGTACTTCCACCCCGTGTGACGTGAGGCGTTGCCATGGATACACGTTGGCCGGGAACTCCTCACGGAAGGCAACCACCTTGTCACCCGTGCGCCACTTGATTCCGGTGACGACCATCGAGATTCCCTCCGAGGTGTTCTTGACGATGGCAACTTCTTTTGGGCTGCAATGGATCATCGTGGCAGTCGCGCGCCGCAATCCGTCGTACGCCGCCAGCCACTTGTCATAATGCAGGCTTCCGAAGTTGACACAATCGTCTGCTAACGATTTCATGGCATCGGCGGCGGGCTTGCACAACGGCGCAACCGCGGCGTGATTCAGATACACCAGACGTTCGGTTACGGGCAACTGCGCGCGATACTTCTGCCACACGGGTTCGGAAGCGGACATCTTCTGACTATACCCGTGGCCTATACCCGAGGCGAGGCGCGATTCAGTGCGGTTCAGTGCGCAATGCGACAATAGGAGTAGCGCCTTGGATCCCAAGAATCTTACTGACGGCCTCATTCAGTTCGTCATCTTCCTTTTTTCGACGACCTGCCATGAGGCTTCGCACGCCTTCGCCGCCAAATGGGGAGGCGACCTGACCGCATCCCATGGTGGGCAGGCGACGCTGAACCCGGTGCCGCACATACGGCGCGAACCGTTCGGCATGGTCATGATGCCGCTCTTGTGCTTTGCGGTAAACAGTCCCATGATCGGCTGGGCGAGCGCGCCGTACGATCCGCTCTGGGCGCGGCGTTATCCTCGCCGGGCGGCGCTCATGTCGCTGGCTGGACCGGCCGCAAATTTCACGCTGGTCTTGATCGCAGCGCTGCTCCTCAATCTGGGTTCGCTCTACGGCTTCTTCCGTAACGAGGATCAGTCGGGCGGAATCATCGCGTTCCTTGCGTATCTCTTCCGCCTGAATATTCTTCTCGGTATCTTCAATCTGATCCCTCTCCCCCCGCTCGATGGATTCACCGCGCTCGCGCTGTTCCTGCCGGAAGGCTTGGCTCTGCGCCTTTTCGATCTGGGCTTCCAGATCCGGCGGTTCTCTTTCCTTGGACTGCTGCTCGGATGGCAGTACTTCGGCGGAATCCTGAATCCCGCGACGAACTGGGCAGTTCACTATCTACTCCCTTACTTTCAATGACGCATAGGGCTGCGCAGGCGAGCCGATCACAATCATAATCGGCATTCCTGAGTTCATGTCGGTCCACTATTCGGACAGAGTTCTAAGCTAACATGCAGGACATCTGAACTGCAGCACTTGAACCGCTGAGGGCGCATACACGCTTCAAGTCCTGCTATGCTGTTCACAGTATGAATGTGTCCCCCGCGTCAATTATGGGGGAGACAGGGCGAGTTTTGGAGTGTCACAGGCAGGAGGGAATGCTTGTCGGAGAGAAACGAGAACACCAAAATACCGGCCAATTGGAGTATGAGGAACTCTCGCTCGACTAGCGGCGTGAGACCGGAAATCATTAGTATTCTCCCGGGCGTTCAGAAAATCTTCCGCGAGGCGACCCTCAACGGCCAGTACCAATTGACGATCACAGGTGGGCAGGAATGGGGTCATCACTTGTTTTCAAGGCACCATACTGGGTTCGCAATAGATCTTCGCACGCAAGATCTACCAGGAGGTGGACACGGTGTGATTGCTCATCAAATAAAGGGATCTGTCCAGAAACTATTGGGGGCAAAGTATTTGGTAATCTTGGAAACTCACCCTGATCACCTTCATATTGAATTCAGGGCAGGAATGAGCGTCTCGGATCCGCTGGATTTCGAAGCTCTTACAGGCCGCGCCAAAGATCTCGCCTAATCGTCGCAGACCCCAGGGACAGTTAAGGCGTAGCACAAAACCGAGCAACTGTGCCGGCTCTTTGGGGCCGCGTTGATTGTTGTTGGGTTTTTCCTCTGTGCGGCAATCATGCAATCGTGGCAATCATGCCCGTCAGTAAGCATGCGCCGCAACCCATGCTATTCTGAAGCCGTCTCCGGTAGTTAGCTTAATGCGACTTCGTCCTCTCCTCGGCGTGTGTTGTCTGGGTCTGGCGGTATGGGGCGGACTGCTTCTCGCCCAGCGCCCGTTCAAAGAGTACCCTGCGATCGAGTATGAGAATTTTCCGCTTCCGCCCGACTACACTCAGAAAACCGAATGGACGCGCGCCCGGCTTCGCTACCCCGATGTGGTCGGCTATCCCAATGCGTATTACAACGATGGCCGCCAGTTTCCCGGCTATTGGACTATGGACTACCCGCGTTCCGACCGGCATCTCCTGGCCGGCGTAAGGCGTCTTACTCGAATCGAAACCCGCTCCGTCGAACAAGTGGTAGACCTTGATGGGACCGACGAGGTGTACAACTGGCCGGTAATGTACGGCGTCGAGGTCGGCCACTGGCTGCTGACCGATGAACAGGCGCTGCAGATGCGCGAGTACCTCTTACGTGGCGGCTTCTTCATGTGCGACGATTTCCACGGCGACGAGGAGTGGGATGTCTTCACTCATAGTATGAAGAGGGTTTTTCCAGACAGGCCGATTGTCGAAATTCCCAACTCAGACCCTATATTCCACACGATTTACGACCTCGATCAACGCTTTCAGGTGCCGGGCGCGCAGGTTTTTGAGAGCGGCCGCACTTATGAGCATGGCGGCATTGAACCTCACTGGCGCGGAATCTACGATGATAAAGGCCGCCTCATGGTGGCGATCTGTTTCAACATGGATCTGGGCGACGCGTGGGAACACTCCGACGAAGCGCGATATCTCGAAAAATGGGCATCTCTCGCTTACCGGATTGCAATGAACTATTTCGTGTACGATCTCACTCACTGATTTTTCTTTCACCTTGATTCGGAATACTGTGCTGCCTTATTCTCATATATAAGACAATGGCTCTGCCCTTCAATAAAATCGCGTCCATTGTGTATCCTCTGGGGTTCTTAGTCGGCACACAGAATGCCGTTGTATACGCTGGCTTAGCAGTATTGGCCGCTATACTGCTGTGGGGGCTGATTTGGCTGATTCCGATTTTCGTCTGGTTTCAGAAGCCGATCGACAGATCGTCCGCGTGTCCGAATTGTGGATCCAAGGACTTTCGTCATTCCATGATTGTGGGTCCAGTAGATCGCATTCGTGTATTTTTTGGGATACATCCGTTCCGCTGCCGGGGATGCATTCGCCGCTTCGTAGGCCGCCGGAATCGCCTGTTCGAGGGCGATGCAGCGACTAGGCGCACCCATCTTACCGATTCCGCAATGGCGGATTAGAACGCCGTTTAGAACTTGACTCTGGCATAGGCTTCCGCCAGTTTGAAACGGACGCGATCGAGTCGAGCGGGAGAATCCCTTCGTCCTCAGATAGCTCGTGGAGCAGCCATTTGCCATCCGGCTGCAACACATAATGTTCGGCGCGTACCCGATCTTGCGCGATGTGATCGTCGACAAGATCGTTACCAGATTGTCATTGATCATCACCTGCACGAGCGTGGTTCCCGCCATCGGGAACATCTCGCCGTTAAAGAACTCGCTCTTGTGTTCGGCGGCGCGCTCTATCTCCAGATACTGCTCTGGCGACATTTCTAGAACTGGACTCTGGCGTAAGCTTCAGCCAGCTTAAATTGAACGCCAATCGAGTTGAGCGAGAGTATCGCTTCGCCGTCGGACATCTCGTGGAGCAGCCATCCGCCATCCGGCTGCAACACGTAATGCTCGGCGTGCATGCGATCCTGGGCGACGAGAAGATAGTCGCGAAGAGAAGGCATGGTGCGATAATGGGCGAACTTGTCGCCGCGGTCGTAATTCTGGGTCGAAGGGGAGAGGATCTCTACGATTACGGTTGGGTTCGAAACCATGTCTTTGCGGTCATCCACAAGCTGTGGTTCGCCGCAGATGACCAAAATGTCGGGATAGGTATAAAGGCCGGTTTTGGGTACTCTCAACCGCAAATCATTTAATACGACGCTGCAATCGGAGCCAGAAAGACGCATCCTAAGGGCGAATGCGACGTTGAAATTAATGATGGCGTGCGCCAGCGTGGTTCCCGCCATAGCGAACATCTCGCCACTGAAGTACTCGCTCTTGTGTTCGGCGGCGCGCTCAATCTCGAGATACTGCTCAGGTGTCAGATAAGGCTTCGGCTGCGTCGACATCAGTCACTCAACACAAGTATATCGGGGCCTACGCCAGCACTTTCGTGGCGGGAATTCCCGCCTGCGCCAGCGCTCGCTCAACCTCCGCGGGCTTGAGTCGCGTAGCATCGTACTCGACCATGACCTCCGTGAGGGATGGCAGGATCTTGATGTGTTCGATCCCATAGATCGAATTCGCGTCGGAAATCCGCTCCATCATTTCGTCGTCGAGTGGGCGTTGAAGCCCCAGATGAATCTGGACTTTGGTCATGGTTTGGGGAAGCTGCAATTATACCCAATGGTTCAGGGGACCCGAGCCACGCCCCAGCCCCGGATTCGTCCGGATCGCTTCATCGACGAAGCTCTTGGCTTGCCGTATCGCGTTTTGCAACGTCAAGCCATTAGCGAGGCCAGCGGTCACGGCAGCCGAATAAGTGCAACCGGTTCCGTGAGTATGCGGAGTATTGATTCGATCGGCTTTGAAAACAATAATCCCGGTCTTATCGATATATAGATCGACCGGGTCGCCGGGCAAATGGCCGCCTTTAATCACCACCGACTCTGCGCCGAGATCGAGCAGCGCCTTCCCGGCATTCTCCATCTCTTCGAGCGAACCGACCGGAAATCCACAGAGCGCCTCAGCTTCCGGCAGATTGGGCATCAACAGCGAAGCCCTCGCGATCAGATGCTTACGGAACGTATCGGCAGCGTCCCGAGCAGCGAGACGCGCGCCGTGTTTGCTCACGAACACCGGGTCGACCACCAGCGGAAATTGCCAGCTCGCGGCTGCCGCGCCGATCGCTTCGATAAGCTCCACGCTGCCCAGTGCACCAGTTTTCGCCGCCGCCGGTGGAATATCCTCGATGACGGCCTGAATCTGCTCCATCACGAGATCCACGGGCACCAATTCGACCCGGTGAACGGCACAGGTGTTTTGCACGGTAAGAAGTGTGATCACGGCCTCGCCATACACGCCAAGTTGATGGAACGTCTTAAGATCGGCTTGAATCCCAGCGCCCCCTGAAGGATCGGAACCGGCGATAGTAAGAGCGGACGCAAGTCCATTCACATTGATATACTAATGGGTTAGCCATCCATCATGCCATTAAAGCCAATTTCCCCTAACACCAGCGGGGAAAAGAAGATCTACCTCTTGAAGCCGCGCGGATTTTGCGCTGGCGTCGTTAGGGCCATCGATGTGGTGAAGATTGCTCTCGATCTTTACGGTCCACCGGTTTACGTCCGCAAAGAGATCGTGCACAACAAGCATGTGGTTGAAGAGCTTCGCGAAGCAGGCGCAGTGTTTGTGGAAGAGGTGGAAGAGGTGCCGGCGGGAGCGCGTGCCATCTTCAGCGCGCACGGAGTATCGCCGGTGGTCCGTCACGATGCCAAGGCGCGTTCGCTCCAGGTGATCGATGCCACCTGTCCGCTTGTTACCAAGGTCCACCTGGAGGCGGTCAAGTTCGCCCGCGAGGGTTACACCATCATCCTCATCGGACACAAGGATCACGACGAGGTAATTGGCACGCTGGGCGAAGCGCCGGCCAAGACCATTCTGGTGGAATCGGTAGAGGATGTCGACGGATTGAACCTTTCCGATCCCACGCGCGTAGCCTATCTTACCCAGACGACGCTAAGTTTGGACGAGACGCGTCACATTGTCGCGCGTCTACAAGAAAGATTCCCTATGATTGTGGGGCCGAAATCCCAGGACATCTGCTACGCCACTGAAAACCGGCAGATGGCTGTAAAGGGCGTGGCGAAGTTTTGCGATCTTTTGCTGGTTGTGGGTTCGGCGAACAGTTCGAATTCGCAGCGGTTGGTCGAGGTGGGCAACATCCTGGGCGTTCGCGGCTTCCTGGTGAACGATTGGAGCGATGTGAATCCGGAATGGCTGGTGGGTGTTGAGAATGTCGCGGTTACCGCGGGAGCTTCAGCGCCGGAACACCTGGTTGAGGAGTTGGTCGCCGCATTGCGGACTCAGAGTTTCACGCAGTTGGAGGAAGTTGAACTCATAGAAGAAGATGTGCGTTTCTCGCTGCCCGGCGAACTGGCGCAAGCCGCTTCGTCCCTAACCTCGATCTCGATGGCTAATTGAACTGCCGGGAATAAACCGGGGTGACAATGTGTCGAATAGATCGAGATGTTTTCTTGACTAACGCCCTTGTATGACGCCCACGTTGCAAACTGAAGACTTACTACTGACCTCTGTTTCGGGCGCAATCCGCCGCGCATCGGATTGCCTGCTCGCAATGCAGCATCCCGATGGCTACTGGAACGCGCGCCTGACCGCCGACACCACGCTGGAGTCGGACTATATTCTGTTCCTTTTGTGGCTCTATCCTCCAAGCAACGGAGTTTGGAAACTCCCCGCGAAGGATGACGCGCGCATGAAGCGCGCCGTTGAATCGATTCTCGATCGTCAGCTTCCGGACGGCGGATTCAATATCTACGTTAAGGGTCCGGCGGAACTCAGCGCGACGGTGAAAGCCTACTTCGCGCTGAAGCTTGCCGGTGTACCGGTTGAGAATTCGCGGATGATCGCCGCGCGGAACCGTATTCTCGCGCTCGGCGGAATCCAGTCGGCTAATAGTTATACCAAGGTCAATCTCAGTCTTTTCGGACTCTATCCCAGAGAGCACACGCCGAGTATTCCACCCGAATTTGCTCTTTTGCCGGGCAAGCTGCTCTATCGGATGTCGTCGTGGACGCGGGCCATCATTGTTGCATTGGCCATCGTGCACGGGTCGAATCCCCAGCGCCCGGTGCCGGAAGGGTTCAATCTGGACGAGATCTTCGTGCCTGGTAAGAGCACCGATTTCGAGAGCACGGACTCGTGGCTGAGTTGGCGAACGACATTTATTCATTCAGATAAGATCCTCAAGCTCTGGGAACAGTATGGTTTCTCGCGAATTCGCAAAATTGCCATTCGCAAGTGCGAGCATTGGATGCTGGAGCATTTCAAGTATTCCGACGGTTTAGGTGCGATTTATCCTCCGATGATGTATTCGGTGATGGCGCTCGACGTCTTGGGATATGAGAAGAATCATCCGCTCCGCGTCGAAGCCCTTCGCCACTTCGAGCATCTCATGCAGGAGAATGAGGAACGCTTTTTCTTCCAGCCTTGCTTCTCGCCCGTATGGGATACGGCGATCGCTGCTTACGCGCTGGGCGAAGCCGGACTGAGCAAGTCTAAGCCGTTGCAGCGCGCGGCCGACTGGCTCTTGAAGAATGAGATCCGGCGGAAGGGCGATTGGTCGGTAAAGCGTCCCGATACCGAACCCTCGGGCTGGGCATTTGAATTCCGCAACGACCAATATCCCGATATCGACGACACCGCGATGGTGATGCTCGGTTTCCGCCATGCCCGAGGTTCTAATCCGAGATTGCACAGCGAGTGCGAACGCCGCGCCCTCGATTGGTTGATTGCCATGCAGTCGAAGGATGGCGGTTGGGCCGCGTTCGACGTCGATAACAATTGGGAGTTCCTGAGTCACGTTCCCTTCGCGGATCACAATGCGATGCTCGATCCGACGTGCGCCGATATAACGGGCCGCACACTCGAGGCCCTCGCGGCGCAAGGGATATCGCGCAACCATCCGGCAGTGCAGAGCGGAATCAATAATCTGATTCGCACGCAGGAACCGGACGGCAGTTGGTACGGCCGCTGGGGCGTTGCGTACATCTACGGGACCTGTTTTGCGTTGCGCGGATTGGCAGCGGTAGACGAGGACGATCACGAGCCCCATATTCAGCGCGCCAACGAATGGCTACGCTCCATCCAGAACGCCGATGGCGGATGGGGCGAGAGTTGCGCGAGCTACGATAACGGTATCTATACGGCGGCGGAAAGCACTCCATCGCAAACGGCATGGGCGATTATGGGCCTGATCGCGGGCGGCGATACCCGAAGCACCAGTCTCTACCACGGCCTCGATTATCTGCTCAATACGCAGCGCCCGGATGGTCAATGGGATGAGGAACTGGCGACGGGAACCGGCTTCCCGAAGGTGTTCTATCTGAACTATCACCTGTATAAGCTCTCCTTCCCGATCATTGCTTTGGCAACCATACAAAAAGTGCTGGAGCGGCGTTCGTAACGCCGGTGGTCCTCGTAACCGGAGCATCGGGTTTTCTCGGCTGGCACATCGCCCACACGCTGATGCAACAGGGACACCGCGTTCGGGCACTGGTGCGCACTACCAGCAAGCTCCAGGATCTGGATGGTGGCCAAGGTGTTGAGCCTGTCACCGGCGATCTTCGCGACGCCGATTCGCTCGCTCGCGCTGTCAAAGGTTGCAGATTGGTGTTTCACGCGGCAGCGGACTACCGCCTTTGGTCGCGTCATCCCCAGGAACTCTACGATTCAAACGTAGCCGGAACGCGGAACCTTCTGGCCGCGGCGCAAAGAGCCGGCGTCGAACGCGTCGTCTATACGAGCACGGTAGGCTGCATCGGAGTTCCGCCCACCGGTATAGGCGCTGGCATCGGTGACGAGACGCAGCCATGCAAGCTCGAAGAAATGACGGGCGATTACAAGCGCTCGAAGTTTCTGGCCGAGCAGGTCGCGCTTGAGTTTGCGAGCAGCGGCTTCCCCGTAGTTATCGTAAATCCCACGGCTCCGGTCGGCGATCACGATTTCAGGCCTACGCCAACGGGAAAGATAATCCTCGATTTCATGTCCGGCAAAATGCCCGCATACATCGACACGGGACTCAATCTGGTGGATGCTCGCGATGTCGCATCAGGGCACATACTTGCCGCGGAACGCGGACGCAGCGGCGAACGCTATATCCTCGGCTGCGAGAATCTGACACTGAAACAGATCCTCGACCGTCTATCTCTCATAACGGGAAAGAAAGCTCCAACTGTGCAACTTCCCTACGCAGTTGCGTACGCGGCCGCCCTGGTAACCACCGCTTGGGCAAACGTCTCCGGTCATCTGCCGTTAGCGCCTCTCGATGCGGTTCGAATGGCGAAGAAGAAAATGTTCGTAACCCATGAAAAGGCATCGCGCGAATTGGGCTATGCGCCTGGTCCGGTGGACGAGGCGCTGAGGCGGGCTGTCGAATGGTTTTCCTCACGCCCCAACCGGCAGGCATGAGGACTATTTCGCTCGTTTTCATTGCCGCTGAACCGCGTGAATTCTCCGGCTTCGTTTCGCGTGTTTCAAAACTCGAACCAACGTCGCTTCCCGTACATTGGGCGCGGCGCGGCGTTTGGAAGAATCGTTCGATTCTTCTTATCGCAAATGGTGCTGGACCAACCCAATCTGCCGCCGCGGCTAGAGCCTGTGACAGTTCGGCTGCTATTATCAGTACTGGCTTCTGTGGCGCTCTGGATTCAGATCTAAAAATCGGCGACGTTGTTGTAGCCGATAAGGTTTTCTTTAGCACTCAGATGTTTGACTGCCGGCCTGTCACCACTCCCGCAAGCTATTGGCAAGGCGCGATCTGCTCAAGCGCCAGGATTGTTGCGACCGCGAAGGAAAAGGCGCAGCTTCACCTTTCGGGAGCCATTGCCGTTGAAATGGAAGCCGGTGGAATCGCAGTCCACGCCCGGGAACAAGGCCTGCCATTCTTTTGCGTGCGGACAGTCGGCGATCTGGCGGACGAAACGTTCGAAAACGATTTTGACTCGTCGCTTGGACCGGATGGCCGTTACAGGATCGGCCGGTTGATCGGTTCTGCTCTACTGCGGCCGCACCGCCGGTTTCCGGAGTTGATCCGGCTGAAAAAGCGCTGCGATTATGCAGCGCTCAAGTTAGGAGATTTTCTTGACAGTTGCAGTTTCTGAGAAGATCGGGAAGCAACTCCCGGTGCCGTCCGCAATGCACGCCGCGGTCTATCGTGGCGATAGCGCCGTTGCGATTGAGCGGATACCCACGCCTGAGATTGGCCCTGGAGAGATTCTCATTCGCGTGGAGGCTTGCGGAGTTTGTCACACGGATCTGAAAAAGGTAGAGTATAACCTGCTTCCGCCACCGCGCATCTACGGACACGAGACCGCCGGTGTTGTCGTCCGGATTGGAGCCGCCGTTACGAAATACCAGGCGGGCGACCGTGTAATCGTGTTTCATCACATCCCGTGCGGGAATTGCTTTTATTGCGCGCACAAGCTGTACGCGCAGTGCCCCGGCTACAAGAAAGTTGGAGTTACGGCGGGCTTCGAGCCCGCTGGGGGCGGCTTTGGGCAGTATGTTCGCGTAATGGACTGGATCGTCGAGCGCGGCGTTGAGAAGATTCCAGACGGTATTTCGTTCGAAGAAGCATCGTTTGTCGAACCGCTGAATACGTGTCTCAAGGCCGTAATTCAGTGCGATCCGCAGCCGGATGACACGGTGTTGGTCATTGGCCAGGGGCCGATCGGCCTGATGTTCACCATGTTGTTTGCGCAACGCGGAGCGCGCGTCGTTGCGACCGACACCATTGATCGCCGGCTGGAACTGTCCGGCCAGTGCGGCGCGGAAACGGCGCTCGATCCTGGAAAGTCCGACGTCGCGGAGGTATTGAGGAGTATGACGCGAGGGCCGTGGCGCGGATATTGTTGTTGTGGCCGTATCGGCGAGAGGAATCGTTGGGGAAGCGGTGCGTTACTCGCGGCCCGGCGCCAAAATTATGCTTTTTGCGCAAACTTCGGACAAAGAGCGCATCGAACTATCGGGCGCCAGCATCTGTGTGGGTGAACGGACGCTGCTCGGTTCCTACAGCGCGTCAGTCGACATACAGCGTGAAGGAGCCGATCTCATTTTTGAGCGTAAAATTCCGGTTCACTTGTTAATCTCTCATCGCTTTCCTCTTGATAGAATTAGAGATGCGTTTCATCTTGCGCTGAACCCCACGGTGGAATCACTAAAGGTGATTGTGCAGCCTCAGAGGTATACAGAGTGAATAAAGACATGATGGCGGCAGTGCTGTATGGGCGGGAGAGTCTCCGCGTCGAGCCTGTCTCCGTCCCGCCTATCGGCCCCGGAGATCTGCTGGTTCGAGTGCGCGTTGCGTTAACCTGTGGCACAGACGTAAAGGTTTTTCGACGTGGTTACCATGCCAGGATGATCGTACCGCCCGCGGTATTCGGTCATGAATTGGCCGGTGATGTTGTTGCCATCGGGAGCGGCGTTCAAAACTTCTGGGTGGGCCAGCGGGTGATGGCGGCGAACTCGGCGCCCTGCGGCAAGTGTAATTATTGTTTCCGCAACCGCCCCAATCTCTGCGACGATCTGCTATTCAATAACGGCGCTTATGCCGAATTTATCCGCATTCCCGCGCGTATCGTGGAGGCGAATACCTACGAAATTCCAGAGCACGTCAGTTATCGCGATGCCGCCTTGGCCGAACCGCTGGCGTGTGTTCTCAAAGGCCTGGAGGATACTACTGCCCGGCCCGGCGATACTGTGGTGATTATTGGCCTGGGTCCGATTGGCAGCATGTTTGTGCGCATGGCGAAAGTGAGCGGGGCGAAGGTAATCGCGGTTGGACGGCGGAAAGTGCAGACGGATCGCGCACTCGCGCTCGGCGCGGACGAAGTGGTAATCACACACCACACGCCGAATGCGGTGGAAGCGGTTCGCGCTCTCACCGGCGGCCATGGCGCGGAGGTCGTGATTGAAGCGGTTGGTAAGCCGGAGACGTGGAATTGGGCGGTGAATATGGCGGCCAAGGGCGGAACGGTGAACTTCTTCGGCGGCTGTCCTGCGGATACCAAGGTTTCGCTCGACACCAATCTGCTGCACTATTCTGAGATCACATGCAAAGCGAGTTTCCATCACACGCCGGAATTGATGCAAAGGGCCCTTGACCATATTGTCAGAGGCGACATTACGGCTGAGGCATTCGTCAATCGGGAGGAACCGCTGGTGCGCCTCCCGGAAGTCATGCAGCATCTGATGAGCCACAACGGCCATCTGAAGACGGCGATTCTTCCCTGAACCCGCCGTGCTGATGCCCGCCGAGTACGTCCGCGACCAAGCGGCTATGGACCGTATCTGGACGCGGAATGAATCTCTCGCCTACACGCACTGGCTTGCTACCAGCCACTACGAGAATTTCCACGTCGTCAGTTTTCTCCTTCCCAAAAAGCTGCACCAGGATTTCTACAACGTGTATTCCTTCTGCCGCTGGGCCGACGATCTGGGAGATGAAATAGGCGATCGGGCGGAAAGCCTGCGCTTGCTCGATTGGTGGGACGGGGAACTCGATGCTATGTACGCGGGCGAAACTCGTCACCCGGTGTTTACCGCGTTACGAGGCACAGTCGAGCGGTACGGAATCCCCGCTCAGCCATTCAAAGACCTCATCCGCGCGTTCATTCAGGATCAAACGGTCGGGCGCTATGACACCTGGGAAGGCGTGCTCGACTATTGCGTCTACTCCGCCAATCCTGTTGGCCGTCTGGTGCTGTATCTCTGCGGGTATCGCGATGCCGAGCGGCAGCGTCTCTCGGACGCCACATGTACAGCGCTGCAACTCGCCAATTTCTGGCAGGATGTGACCGTGGATCTCCTGAAAGATCGCGTGTACATCCCGCTCGAAGTGTTGGAGCGCAACCACTACACCGTGGAAGAGCTCTTTGCTTGCCGGATGAACGGGAATTTTCGTGAGGTCATGATCGAGATCGTCGACCGCGCCCGGCAACTTTTCCTTGATGGACTTCCTCTGGCGTGCATGGTCGATCGGCGCCTCGCCATCGATCTCGATCTGTTCAGCCGCGGCGGCATGCGCGTGCTCAGGAAAATCGAGCAACAGAACTATGACGTCCTCAGCCGCCGTCCGGCGATTTCGAAAATTGAGCGGGTTGGACTCTTGCTCGCGTCCATAGCCAGAATGACGGTGCGGCGAGCGGCATGACCGTGACGCACACCCAGATTCCACTCGCCGAGTCATACGAATACTGCCGGAAAATCGCGCGCTCGCGTGCCAGGAACTTTTACTACTCCTTCGTTCTGCTCTCACCGGAGCAAAAGAACGCC
The DNA here is from genome assembly GCA_963767545.1 of Terriglobia bacterium. GTDB lineage: Bacteria > Acidobacteriota > Terriglobia > Bryobacterales > Bryobacteraceae > CAVVFX01. The sequence goes on along the minus strand of CAVYEV010000008.1, from coordinate 65,415 downwards.
ATGTGCGCCATCTATGCGTTCATGCGCTACTGCGATGATTTGAGTGATGAACCGGGGGCGGCGGCCGCGCCAATCGAGCGCTGGCGTGAGGATCTGACCGCGGCGCTTGCCGGCAGCACGGAGTTGCCCGGCTCTCTATGGCCGGCTTTCCAGGACGCGGTGGCGCGCTATTGTATTCCGCACACGTACTTCTACGAAATGATCGAAGGAGTCCTCTCGGATCTCGAACCGCGCCGCATTCAGACCTTCGATGAACTCTATCGCTACTGCTACCAGGTGGCTTCGGTAGTGGGGCTGACGATTATCCACATTTTCGGATTCGATTCTCAGGACGCGCTTCCTCTCGCGGAAAAGTGCGGTATTGCTTTTCAACTGACGAACATTCTGCGCGATGTACGCGAGGATGCCGAACGCGATCGCATCTATATTCCGCAGGAAGATCTGGAGCGATTCGGCGTAAATGTGGAGGAGATTCGGCAAGGGAAAAAAACGGAATCGTTCGCCAGAATGATGGAATTCGAAGCGAAGCGGGCGCAAAAATATTACGATGAATCCCGCCCGCTACTCCATCTGATTCACAGCCGAAGCCGTGGGTCGCTCTGGTCTCTCATCACGATTTACTCAAGTCTCCTCGACCGTATCCGACAGTCTAATTACGACGTACTTGCCCGCCGCATCCGGTTGTCGGCCTTCGAAAAATCCTTGATTGTCGTGCGAGCTATGTGGGGTGGCCAGTAGCGCTACTTCACCTCATGTTAGCTGTACTTGCTCCATGCAGCTTACTCTCGATCTGCCAAACGAGCTTTCTGCATTCCTCTCCACTTCTGGGCAGGACCTCGAACGCGCTGCACTCCAAGCTATCTCGCTCGAGGCGTATCGGGAGAACAAACTCTCAACCGCTCAACTACGGCGCCTCCTCGGCTACCAAACCAGAATGCAAATCCACGCTTTTCTGAAGGAGCATGGCGTTTACCTGCGATTCGGCGTGGCGGATCTGGACCACGATCGCCAGGCCGGTGATGCCATCCTGGTTCTCCCAGTCGCATGATCGTTATAGCCGACACGACCTCGGCAATTATCTCGTACTTATCCAGCAAGCCGATCTTCTCCCTCGTATTTTCGGGCGCGTGCTCATTTTAGCGGCGGCACCCGATTGGAAGGGAGCGAGACTGAGGCACGCAAAAGCCCTCCCGGGGGCTTCTTTAATACCGGCGTGACAGTTTATGCCGCCCCAAATCGGGGACTATACGAACACACTCATCTAAGCGGCGATATCGGAAAGTTCCGCGCGCCGTCGCTGCGCAATATCGCAATCACCGCGCCCTACATGCACGACGGCAGCCTTGCGACACTCGATGAAGTGATCGCTCACTACGCCGCCGGGGGCAGACTCGATCATCCGAACAAATCCCCGATCCTTCATCCGTTCCGAATGACCGATGCAGACAAACGCGACCTGATTGAATTTCTAAAGTCGCTCACGGACGAAGATCTCTTGCGCGATCCTCGCTGGAGCGACCCCTGGCCCGGCCCAAGATAAAACAAGCTAGTCCTTTTGCAGCATCACTTCCGTAGACTTAACAATGACTGTCACCTGATCGCCTTTCTTGAGAGCAAGCTCATCCGCGCTGCGCCGCGTAATCACACTCTCAATCTGGTTTTTACCGACCTTCACGACGACATGGGCCATGATGTCCCCTAACATTACCTCCACAACTTTTCCTTCTAACTGGTTTCGCGCTGATATCGACATGAGTTCAGAGTGCCACAGTCCGCCGTCCGAATGGGCACTCGCTATACTCGACTTCATGCTCCTGTTACACCCAACTGCGCGGCGAGTCGCGGCCGTCACGCTACTGTGCGCCTTGCATTCAATCGCGCAAACCCCGAGCCTCAACAAAATATTCACCGATTTTTACGAGTTCACCCTCCGCGATAACCCCGCCGAAGCAACCAGTCTCGGACGTACGGAATACAATGCCCGCTGGCCCGATCCATCTCCCGAACACCAGAAGCAAAAGCGAACCGAACTGGCCGCATTTCTCGATCGTCTTCATCGGTTCGACCCCAGCCGCCTCACCGGTCAGGATCGGCTCAGTTACCGCGTCCTCGACTGGATACTCCGTGACGAAATCGAAGGCATCGATACCCTCGGCGCCTACAATTCGATCAACCACTTCGCCGGCGGCCACCTCGGCGTATTCGCGGCCATGGCGCTCATGCCCGCGAATTCCGTGAAGGACTATGAGACCCAGATCGCGCGCCTGAAGGCTTTGCCCACGTGGACCAGCGAAACCATCGCTGCCGCGAACTATGCGCTGGCGCACAAGCAGGTGCAACCCCGGTTAGTCGTCGAACTCGTCCTGAAGCAGCTCGAAACGCAAATGTCCGCCGTCGATCCCGCGCAGAGTCCGCTGCTCAAAGCTTTTCTCAAATTCCCAGCCTCAATCCCCGCGGCGGAACAACGCCGCCTTCGCGCCGAGGCTGTCGATGCGTACAACACCTCCTTCCTGCCGTCCTGGCACAAACTCCGCGACTACGTCGCCGCAACCTATCTGCCCGCGTCGCGTTCCACAATCGGCCTCGGTGACAACAACAACGGGATCGAGATGTACCAGTTCCGGGTCAAGAGCATGACCACTACCTCCTCCACTCCGGAGGAGATTCACCAGCTTGGGCTCAAAGAAGTGGCTCGCATCCAGACGGAAATGGTCGCTATTCGCAACGAATTGCGCTTCCAAGGCACGGCACAGGAATTCAGCGACAAAGTGCTCAACGCGCCGGAATTCCGCTTCCACTCGGAGCAGGAGATCCTCGTTCATGGCCGCGACATCGCCAAGCGTGTCGATCCCCAACTGCCCAGCCTTTTCAGGATTCTCCCGCGGATGCCGTACGGTGTGGCAGCCATCCCTGCCGATCGCGCCCGCACCGCGGCACCGTACTATCAAGGTCCGTCGCTCGATGGCACTCGCGCCGGCTATTTCTACTTGCGCACCGTGGACCCGGAGCTACAGTCGAACTGCTGCATGGAAGCGCTGATCCTGCACGAGTCCGTCCCCGGACACCATCTGCAGATTGCCTTGGCCCATGAACTCGAAGGCGTTCCTGAATTCCGCAAAGTCGCCCATTTCACCGCGTTCATCGAAGGTTGGGGACTATACGCGGAAAGTCTGGGCGATCGGCTGGGCATGTACGAGACGCCCTACGAGCGTTACGGGCGTTTGCAGAGCGAAATCTTCCGCGCCGCTCGCCTGGTGGTCGATACCGGACTGCATAGCAAAGGCTGGTCGCGGGAGAAGGCTGTCGATTTCCTCTACAGCAACGGAGCCAATCCCTCGCGCGACTTCATGGAAAGCGAGGTAAACCGGTACATCGGCGTACCCGGCCAAGCCCTCGCATACAAGATGGGCGAATTGAAGATCAAGGAACTCCGCGAGCGCGCTGAGAAGGCCTTGGGTGCCAATTTCGATATTCGTGAATTTCACAACGTGGTACTGCGCAACGGAGCGTTGCCGCTTGACATTCTGGACGAGCAGGTAACGGAGTGGCTCCGGCAACCCTCGGCCACACTCCATCAGAACAGATAGCCCGCTCAGTCCCCGCCAGAAGTGAATCTGATTCCGAGTTGGATGACGCGGGAAAATTCGCGTGCGTAGTAATCTTGCCGAACGTTGATGAGCCAAGTTGAGTGCTGTGTTCCGGTTCAGTTGGAAATGAAGAAAGCGTTCCCCCATTAAGATAATGGAGCGAACGCATGAAAAAGCAACGGAAGTACTACACGCCGGTAGAGAAAGTCGCCATCCTGAGCAGCATCTGTCGGAGCAGGTCCCGATCTCGGAGCTGTGTGACAAACAGGGACTCCAGCCCACGGTCTTCTACCGCTGCAAAAGGAGTTCTTCGAGAACAGCGCGGCCGCCTTCCAGCCGAAAGCGCGGCCCGACCATTCAGCCCAGCCGGCCAGCATATCCTTCGGCGTGATGTAGCCGATAGCACTGTTCAAGCGAACGTTGTTGTAATGCTCGACGTAGCCTTCCACCAGGTGCCGCGCATCTTCCAGCGACAGCGGCGTTCCCGGCCGGATGCACTGTCCCTTGAGTGATTTATGCCATCGTTCAATCTTTCCGTTCGATTGAGGATAGTAGGGCGAAGTTCTGACGTGGGTCATACCCGAGATCCGGATGAACTCCTTGAAGTCCTTGGCGATGAATTGTGGCCCGTTGTCGGAGATGATTCGAGGCCGCGCCTCCGGGTACTTCTCCTTGGCTGCCTGCAGGATGATCTCGATGTCTGCTTCGGTCATCGACGCCCGCAGATCCCAGTTGACAATGTATCGGCTGCAGCCGTCCAGAATGCTGCACAGGTAATAAAAAGTTCCGCTGATGTTGATGTACGAAACATCGATGTGCCAGTGTTGATGAACAGCCAGCGGCTGCTCAAAGCCCGTACCCTTCTTCGACGGTTTGCCGTTCCACTTCGACAACAGTCCCGCCTGGCTGAGAACCCGCCAGACGCTGGTCGGGCTCACCGCCACAATGTCGGCGTCCAGCATCATGAACGTCAGCCGCCGGTAGCCTTCCAGCGGGTTCTTCAGATGGAAGCCGATGATGGCCTGCTTCTCCCAATCCTCCAGCCCAGAAATCCCGGGGAACCCAGCCGTTGTGCTCGTTCACCCTGCCCTAGCGTTCCCGCCAGTCGTAGAACTTGCTGGCAGTGATGTCGAGCCACCCGATGAACCGCCCGGCGCCGATCTCCGTCTTCTCCGACCAGCGCCGGACAAAATCCACTATCTGGTCCCGCGTATCGTGCGCAACCCAGACCCCGGTCAGAGTTCCCCAAGCGTTTTTTTTAGCGCGACGTGCTCCGCCATGAGTTCGGCCAGTACCTCATCTTTGGTCTGCGTCAGAAGGAGATCCACGCCGAGAGGGACCGGAAGTTGGAGGCGGCGCGACAACAGCGTCAGATTCGTCGGCAGCACGCTGCGTGAAAAAGCCAAGACGCTACGACGGGTCTTGTTACGCGAGGTAGCGGGTCTCCATGCCGGCGATCGAAGCGGCGATGCAGACAGAGAATGCACAGCCGGATCGAGCGCTAAAACGTTACGATCTGGCATTCTACGAATAGAAGGGGCTCTTGGAAGGCCTGTTTTCATATGTGAAGGCCCATCAAGACGGCATCAAGACCTAGTTGATGCTCATGATCGACTTCCGCTTGGTCGAGTTTGGGCCAAGAGGAGTGGACAGATGATGCAGGCGAGAACAATTGGCATGGCTTCCTCATTTAGAGGCATCCGTTTGCAAACATTTACATCGCTAAGAAGTGTTAACCGGAAGTGTTAACCGGTTACTGCGGGGAAACTGGGTTCGTCTGTATAGGTGGAAGGCGAGTTAAGCGACCGGAAGACCGAACGCTAGCCAGAACGCCCCCAAAAATCAACCCAGATACAGGAGTTTAGTTCTATGTTCAACAGGATTAGTGCGTCTCTAGCGGTTATCGCAGTGGCCCTTCTGGTCAGCGCGCCCGCCTCTACGGCGAAAACGATAACGGGAAATCAAGTGACCGTGACTTTCGATCATCCGGTCGAAGTTCCCGGAAAGGTGCTGCCTGCCGGCACGTACGTTTTCAGGACGGCGAATAACCAGCTGGTGCAGGTATTCAGCGCCAACGACAAAGAGATCTTCGCTACTTTTTACGCCATTCCCGAGTATCGCTCCGCGATGCACAATAGCGATAGCTTCGTTCAGCTCAGCAAGACGCCCTCTGGAGAGCCCCAGGAGATCGAAGGATTGTTTGTTGCCGGCTGCACTACTGGGTACCAATTCCTATACCCTGCGAACAAGGGAAATCGCTAATTCTAGCCGTTCAATTGACGCCGAAAGGGCCGCTGTTGAGGATCTTAAACAGCGGCCTTTTCAGTTTTGGGAAGCCAGCTCAGAATCACGTTGTTCAGTGCAGCTTATGCGGCTTTTCGAAGGTCTACGGGATCGATACGGGAGACGGTGATTTCTTCGCGGGGCGTTCTGTGCGAAATCCAGGTGACGGTAAGCGCCTCATGAACCGCATTCCGGTGGACCAAAAATTATGCTATAGCGAAGGTTTAGACCTAGGAGGCGACGGATTCGGTGCTTTCAACCCGTTCAACCATCGCCCGTTCGCCGCACCCAATCCCCCCGACCGACTTGACTTTCGACAGGGTAACCGGTTCGCAGCAGAACCTGGCACACAGCATCGGACTTCGCGCTCGGGTAATCTTCTGCCCTTGGCCCCGTCCCTTGATGGCCACGGCTCTGCTGCACGAACCGTCGCCTCATGCGGGTGTCCGTAGCCTCTGTTGTGAGCCGGCTTCGGCCCGGTGCGAAGGTCCTCATACACGATCCGTCCCCGTGCCTTGTACAGCCGGAAGAAGGAGTCAACATGGAAAGCGTTGCTTGCCGCCGTCTCTCGACAGCTTTGCTCTTGCTGAGCGCCCCGCCGCGTCCCCAGGGCCCAAAGTCGCCCGAGATTCTCCCCGATAACCGCGTTACATTCCGTTTCTCGGCTCCGGCTGCCACAACCGTAGGCTTGAATGGAGACTGGGCCACCGGCAATCGGGTCGCTAGCGGATACCAGACTTCCGTTAATAATTTGGGCACGCCGAAGCAGCAGACGGCACTCGCTTGAACTCGATCGCAGAACAGCTTAAGTCGACTTGTGTGCCGTTTAGGCGTAGGCCGCCGTTACCTTGCCAAAGACCCGGCAGAAGTTTCCGCCGCCGATTTTGCCGATATCGTCAGGGGTGAAGCCCTGGAGCAGCATTTCGCCGACAACCGCAGGGAAAAATCCTCCCGTCAGGCCCGGCCAGGCCTTGTTGGTGCCTTGGCCCTCACGCGAGGAGAGCAGATCTGTGTCGCTGCCGATACCCACGTGGTCGACGCCCACCGCGTCCACCATCGCCTTGATGCTTTCCACGAACTCCTTCAGCGAATCGGCCAGTTGTGGTCCACACGCCGACCACGCCGCCGGCGTCGGCCACCACCTTCGCGTGTTCTTTGCTGATCAGCCGTGGCTTCATCATTTCCACCATCCTCGGGTTCCCGCCTGTCCGGCTGTCGAGGCTCGTGTGGGACACAATGAACGGCTGCGTGGCCACCTTCAACGCGCCCAGCACTGTCTCGTGACTGGCGTGAGCGAGGTCCACCACGATCCCCAACCGGTTGCACTCCTTCACGACCTCCGCGCCAAAAGCCGTCAAGCCACCAAGGTGAGCGGGGGCCGTGTTCGTATCGCCCAACGGCGACACCATGTCGTCTCGCTCGTGCAGCAGTTGAAGGTGCCGCAGACCGCGTTTGTACACCTCTTCAACCCGATCAAGGTGCCCCTCGATGAACTGTGCCCCTTCGACCGTCTGGACGATCGTCGGTTGACCATGGTCGTGCGCGGTTTGCAGGTCTTTCAGGTTCAGCGCGCGGCGAATGTGTCCCTTTTCCAACTGCTGCGTCGATCGCCGTGAGCCAGCGGAGGTAGTTGTCTCGCGCATCGCCCGGCTTCTCATTTGGGCGCGAAATCCAGCACGAAGCTCGCACAGACGGCGGTAAGCCCTGATCGTTTGAGCTCTTCTGCCAGGGAAAGGTCGGGAGCCTGCTGTTGCTCCTCCTGTCGCCCCGGCTGACCACGCTGCGGATGCGGTTCCGTCCCCGCGGGATAGACATGGTTATGCATGTCGATGCCAATAATCCCGGACATGACCTGCGCAACACGCGGATCAACCTCATCGTCCGCCGCATTTAGCCATGGCGGCCCGAGCAACATGAGCACCACCGGTACCCGCCGCAGTCGTCAGGAATGTCTCGTCGCGAAAGACCGGGAGAATTAGTTTTCAACATACCGTTCATAAGTAGATCCTTTTCGATGTTTTCAGTCGTCTAAATGCCCGCAGCCTCCACAGAAAAGCTAGCGACGCAACGAGCAGAAGCGCAACCGTTCCCAGTGGCTCTTTAGCGTCTGGCTACCCCGCCAGACTTGAGAGATACGATCGCGCGCCTCCCTGCACGAAATCCAATTCATAAAATGATTGGGAATAGTTTCGACTCTGTGCAAGTATTCGAATATCTGGGTCGCGCGGAGCCAGGCAATTTACCTGATATGCCGCGATCCGGCTTTGGTGATGGTTTTCGAAAGTGAGTTTGCGTTGGGATCCGCCGGGCGGCAGGTCGGCTGCAAACTCGAGCTGAATCTCACCGCGACCGGCTTTCATTTCTTCGATCGTCAGGAACTGCATCGACACCAATCGAGGAGTTAGGACCTGGCCATCAATCTTGAGCGATAGATCACGGAGTATGCGACTCGAATACGCGTGCTGTTCGATGGCAGAGATGATTCCGTCCCCGTCAACATCGATCTCCGCGACCACCACAGGAGATACGGCAACCCCGGGAGTCAGGATAAGCTGCGCATCGACGCGATCTTTCCCGACCGAGACGATGGCGCCCTGAAGGTACTCGTCGAGCCTGTGCGCGAGTGCCGGTTTCCCGGCTAACAGAAAGATTACAGCAGCCGACAGGGCCGGTTTCATTTTGCAGAGGGCTTCCGGCCGTAGTCGTTCGTGGGATCGCGATACATGGTGTGCACATGCAATGCGGGATCGCCGCCCAACTGCTGGGGAGCGTACTCGATCACCAGATGCGGTCCCTGAATCCGATAGTACGCCGTGATGTTGTTTCCCGCGGCGGCCGTGGTCGGGATATTCCATGCGAACCAGGTCTCGTTGATATCGGCCTTCAACTCCGCCATTCGGGCCATCGCCGCACTTTCGTGGACAATGCCCGCCCATTCAGAAACCAGGTCCAGGAGCATTGTGCGTTGCTTCTCGTTCATGCTTGAGGCCTTGAGGCCCTCGGGTTGAATCGTTTTCCCGTCGTGCCCCGGTCCCAGTACAAGATCCGCCATGCGGAAGCTCAGAATGGCTTGCTTGCGCTGCGTCTCGTCCAGGGTATTGAGCAACGCCAGCGCCTTGTCACTCTCCTGACCCAGCGGTCGTACGGTTTTCCCGTTCAGCGTATAGAGCGCGGGTTGGGCGCCGGTAAGTGTCGGCGTCAGAATGCCGCGCTCGCCGGCGATCGTGATGTTGAGGGCTAGGTGGTGTCCTCCGAACTGCAACATCCAGGGAGTCTTCTCCGACGGAGTACCGAGAATGGAGATGAAGTCGAGGTCCCCACCGAACATCTGACCGCTGCCACCTCTTCCCTATCTGCGGGCCGTTACCTTCGCGTCCACCTCCGCGGCCATCGCCATTCCCCTCTGGAGGCCCACCAGGCCCTCTACCCGGCGTCCGCCACCTCCCTTTCGACCGGCCCCTTCGTTGGTCTTGAGCACCTCGTCGGCATCCATAATCTGTTGGACCTTCTCATTACCTCGCGCGCTGAGGACTAACGACATCAGCGTCATCGCCGCGGCGCGCTGAGCGGGAGCCATGGCTTTAAGGCTGACGCCGGCTCGGGGAACGGCCCCGGTCGGGAGATTCGACCAGCGTTTGCGCTGTTCTTCGTCGTCGAATGCAAACACCACGCTTTGCCGCTGTTTGTCATCGAGCGTTCCCAGAAAAGAGTTCGCGGCCTTCATGATTATGGAGGTCGCGGTCTGGGCCGTGGAAGCGCCCAGCGAAAGCGAAGTCAGGACTAATATGCGGACTGTGTAGTTTATTCTCATCGACAACTTATCTCATTCCGGTGAGCACAAGGAATAGGCAACTCACCTATTCCTCTTAAGGAGTTCTTCGTGCCGCTTGCAAATCCCTAACGTCGACGGTCTGGGAATCGCGCCTTATTGACGTTCGATACGCGTTCTGCGCCTTCTCTTGTAGTGCCGCGGCCCGTTCGTCTTTATTGGTTCGCAGTACGGCCGCATAGTTCAGCATAATCCTGGCCGTCTTTCGATTGTCTTGTCCGTATAGATCCATCGCGAGTGTAAATGCGCGTTCGAACACCAGGCTGGCTTCTTGTATACTGCCGAGTTGGCTGAGTAAGTTCCCCATGTTGTTCAATGCAGATGGTAGGGTCATAAAGCGTGGACTGATAGTCTCCATTTGGGATACAGCAAGTTCCAACTCGTTCAAACCTTCCATTTCCACCCCTGAAGCCCAACCATCAGTGCCATGTTATTGCGTAGCCCCGCTAAATCGCCGGGGTTGCGTGGCCCGTTTTCCTCCAGAAGAGCAATCGCACGCCGGTACCATTGCTCCGCGAGGGCGTAGCGTTTTTGTCCTCGAGCAATTCCTGCCTGAATCACCAGAACCAACGCGTCGTCACTGACGTCAGATCGGTACTCCTGGGACTCTGCCCTATAAATGCGGAAAAGCCTTTGCGCAGCGGCGAAGTCGTCACACTCGACGGCTGCACCCATCAACCCCGCGATGGCCGTAAAAACGTACTTAGGATTGGGATTCAGCTGTTTCTCATAAAGGGCAATCGCACGAGCGTAACTTGCCCGTGCGTCCGTGCAACGGCCCTGCTCCCGGTAGATCGATGCGAGGACGGCGTACGTCAACGGTTGTCGCGCGTCGGAGGCACCAGTCGCATTGGCTGCCGCCAGCGCCTGCCGTCCCGAGCGCTCTGCGTCAGCGAATTTGCGTTGCATGTTCAATGTGTCGGCTTGTTGTATCAGGAAACTCCACAATCGAGCGGAGCCGAGTCGATGGCATATAAGTGCATAGCCGCTAAAACCATGCACAAAGCGATCGTGGCACGAGTCATCAGGCGAGTCCTCACTCGACAGGCGCGTGCCTTACCCGTGTTGGTCTGCGCGGTTCTAACTACAGATGTCGTGCTGTTCCATCCGGCGATGCATACTCTATCCATGTAATTGGAACGCTGCCAAGCCGATGAAGGTTATATTAAGGACTATTATGGCTGCTACGGCTCGAAACAGTAGCCTTCGCCGCGAACTGTGACAATGTAGCGAGGCGACTGGGGGTTGTGTTCGAGCTTCTGCCGGAGCCACGCGATGTGGACATCGACCGTTCGGGGTCCAATGAACGGCTGGTCATGCCATACCCGCGACAAAAGACGGTCGCGGGAAACCACCTGACTACGATTATCGATGAGGTGGCGGAGCAACTGCAGCTCCTTCGCCGCAAGGTTTACCGGATTGCCGGCGCGGGATACCTCGCGCCGTTCGAAGTCGACCGCCACCTCACCAAACTGATACCGCAAAACCGGAGTCAGAGGTGTTTTTCCCAGCCGGCAAAGCAACGCGCTCACTCTCGCCAGCAATTCCTTTGGATCGAAAGGCTTGATCAGGTAATCATCGGCGCCCTACATGTAACCCCTCGACCCGGTCGTCCACTTGCGCCCGAGCCGTGAGCATCAGATCGGCGCCGGCAAAGCCGCGCTCTCTTGCCTGCCGGCACAGGTCGAAGCCACTGATGCCCGGGAGCATTACATCGAGAATCAGCAGATCGAATTGCTGTTCTGTTGCCACCTGTAACCCTGCATGCCCGTCGCCCGAAACGATGACGTCGTGACCGTGCCCACGCAGCAGGTCCGCCACAATCAACTGGACATCCGCGGCATCTTCCACCAACAGGATGCGCGAACTCATCAACCGCCTGAACCGCCGGCAAGTGAACCGTGAATTCTGCGCCACCATCAGGGGAATTGTGCACCGACACAGTGCCCCGGTGCCGTTCGACCGTGTCCTTGACCAGGCTGAGGCCTAGGCCGCTGCCCCGGACCTGCACGTTACGAGTCTGTTCGCCGCGGACGAACGGTTCGAAGATGCGTTCACGTTCCCGTTCGGAAATCCCGGGACCGCGATCTGAGACGATGACCTCCACTCCGTCTCCCGACCCATTCGTTGCTCGAGCCGCTGAGACCCCAATCCATTTGCCCTGTGCGGCATGCCGGACCGCATTCCCGATCAAATTCCGAAAGGCCAACTCAAGGGCCATTGGATCGCCTGCTACCGCCGGTAGTTCTGGCGCAATCGTCACGTCGAGCCGGCAGCCGGCTTGTTCGATTTCCTGTGCCATAGCTTCGGCGGCGTGTTCGATAAGATCGCCGACGTCAAACGCCTCGCTCCGTTCTTCGGTCTTGGAATGCAGTGACGCAGAAAATGCCAGCACGTTCTCAATCATTGATGTGAGCTCTTCTGCGTTGCGGAGGATGATGGCGCCATAGCGCGCAGTCGCCGACGGTTCGTTCACGACCCCGCTTGCCAAGTTGAACGCGTCGGGCGGATTGCCGTGAGCGGAGTACGTAAGTCATTCGAGACTCCCGTCGCAAAACGGAATTGCATTTCAGAAAGACGCCGTGAACGCGCCGTGTAACGAACCAGCGCCAGGGCCGCGCCTCCAAGCAGTCCGATCAGAATCAAAGATGTGAGAAAATTTCGAGTTCGCGCCTGGGAGACGAAGGCATCGAGTGAACCGGCGCGATGACGGACTGACAGAGCCCACCGCGCCCGGGATGCTTCCTCGTGAGGCCGTCCATGTCGACGTCCCGGTGAGGTGGCGTTATCGGCGAAGAAGAACCCCGCCGTTGAGCGCGCTCGAAGTGACGCTGGAGTGATCGGCGCGCGTCGAGAAGATGATCGGGCCGCGAGAGCCCAGCCAACTCACCGAAGCATCGTAAACAGCCTCGCCGCCAGGATTTATATACTCGGCTACCAGGCGAGGCAGCGCCTCCTTCCGAATGGCATCGTCGCTCAACTCGAAAATCATCCACTCGAGTTCCGGACCCCCGCCGCCGTGGTGTGGAGAGTCATCGAAAACCGGCGATTGAATCAGCGTCGAATCGGGAGGATTCGAGGGCGGCGGTCCTGCACCCTTGATCCGAGCCGTTATCGTATCGCGCAGACTCTGCCACTTCGGCGGCCACTCGGTTACTTCACTGTGGCCATCGCGGTCAAGTGTGTATAGATTAAGCTTTCCTTCATCCAGTGCCGCAAACCCAATTCGTGCAAACAGAGTGCGGTCATGCGAGGATGCCCATTGTTCGTACCGCATCCGGTGCGCTTCCCCTCTGCCCTGTTCACGAAGTTGTCTCGCATCCGGCAACAACATTGTGCAGTTCTCGCGAATCTCGTTGTCGAAGGCGCGCACGAAGCGGGTTACCTGCTCATCCAGACCTGATCGTAACCGCGCCCGCTCCGCCTGGCTCACTTCCCCGCTCCACCGGTATTGCAGAAATGAAAGTACGGCGCATACCACCGCGATCAGGCCCAGAAGGGCCCATTCGAGACGAGTTTGCTTAATACGTCGCTGCAATGGGATGTTTTGATAATAGCCCTTTGGAATCGTCGACAACCCGAGTTGATGTTTTCCATAACACTCCTTACGTGACCTTTCGAGAGGCAGCCGCGTTAATAGAAGTGTGCGCGATGCGATTTTCCTTGCCGCCGCGAACGTGGACTATCATGCGTTGGGAGTCGATCTATGGGCTTGAGATTGGTCAGCTCGGTGCGACGGGACACCGGTGGCGTAAAGCGGCATGACGATGGTCCGGCGAACTGGAGTGAGCGCCGAGTCGTTAATCGGGTCACCTCGTCCTAACTCAAGATGACAGGCAGGGTCTTTCTCCTCTCGGATACGGCGTCTCTTCGATGTTCCAGGACCGCTTTAGAGTTCTGGTGTAAGAGAAGCGGAGCGTAGCGACGCGCTGACCTACTGTTGTCAGCCAGCTTCCGAACACCCGAACAGGTGCGCGGTGTATTCGCGGATCGGCTCAGGGACGAGATGGTCCGGCGGCAATCGTATCCAGATACGAGCTCGTCGTAGATTCAGTCTAATTACGACGCACGAGTTCCCCCAGGCGTCATTTTTCTAAGATGGGTCACAGGGACCTCCTTGTGACCCTTAACCTACACCGATCGCGGTCAAGCCTCAGCGGTGACACGCGACGCGTCTGCGCCAGGCTTAGTTCATACGGCGTTACCGGACTATGTCACTTCATCGGGCAGCGGCGTGGGGCGAATGATGGTGCATCCCGAAGTAATCCCCTGGGGCGAGCAACGCGCTACTCCAGTGCCTAGCCACTCTCCAGCCGTTTGTTCGCCACTCGGAAAAGTCGTGGCTGAAAAGCGGTTATCGGAAACCATCCCCAGTTGGTAGGATGTCTGGATTCGGATGGCTACAAGGGGTTGGATTGCTGAAAAAGTTGCCCTACGGCAACCGCACGTCGGTTACGGCGGCTGGAGGTGCTGTCGCGAGCTTCGAAGTATCGGCCAGAGCCAAAGAAGTCCTCAATTTTTCCCCTGCTGCCCGGCGACGTTGTTGATGGGTCCGCAGGAGGAGCGGAGACTATTCTTTTTCGTAGCCAGTTGGCCGCCCCCCCGTGTTTCCCGCTGGGAGGAATCGTGCCATCGACTCGCGGGCACCGTCGCCCCAGCTCATCGGTCGCCACGGGGTCGGGCGATGCCTCCCCAACCGAAGAAGGCGGTATACTCGCTAACGGGGAACGCGAGTCTCTCCATTTCACGCTGAACCAGCACAGCTGCTGGCCGTTGAAAGTATTGCGGCGGCGGCGTTGGACGCGTCTTCGTTCCGGGACCGCAAACAGGTGATGAGGATATTTACTCAATGGCCCGCTTTCTTTTGCGCCTTGATGTAGACCGAGTCATAACGAGCATGCTTCTGGTTCGAGCTTTGCAGCGATATACTACCGAGTCGGGCGGCTGGTACTCACAACGTCCACTTATCTTGAAAAGATTCGCACCCCTAGGACTTTGTAGCCGGCGAGCGCCACAAAGTTCATGGGGCCAGGACGATCTCGCTGGCGCAGCCGCGAACATCCATTTCGTACTCAATGCCGGCGATGGGCGGGCGCGCATAATGCCAGGCAATTCCATGACGAGCATTTCCCGTCCGTGGCACAATCAGCGGCGCGAGGAGTGGTGCGATATCGTGAACCGTGTACACGTCAACGGCCGAAACCTCTTCCCAGGTGACGCCGAGACCAAGCACGCGCTCATTCATGAGGCCGAGGACAAAGCGGACTTTTTCCGTGAGAGCATCGAGTGAGTCTTCGCCGGAGCGCACAATATCCCGCGGATCGAGCGAGCCTTCGGGTAATTCGCCCGCCCCGGCGACAATGAAGCTTCTGCTCGCCGCGCGTGCTGGGATCGTGTATGAAAAGGCGTACACGACCGGCTCAGCCGGTGCGTCGATCTCGGGTGCGACATTGGTTCGGGCTACAGGATTCAAGCCGCTCACCAAAATTTCGCGTTTTTCGAGAAAATGCACGTAGCCGGCGTTGAAGTCGCTAAATCCCTTAAAGGTGAAAGGAATCGGAGAGCGCAGTTCCATGCCACACAGAGCTTGTAGCGGTCGGCCCACCGTCTCCAGGTGGGTACCCAACCACGCAAATGCGTCTGAGATCGGGAGTGGCTTGGCCATGCGGGCCCGCTCAATCTTGAAATCGTGGTTTGCCACGACGCCGGCGGAATAGGGCGCGATTCCCTTCAAAAACGAATAACCGCCTCTGGGATTTGGAATGAGCAATTCAGACTCATCGTAGCGCAACGCAAGCGCAGCGACAGCATAGATCGCCTGATCGCCTGCGGAACTGTTGTCGTTGCTTTGCAGATAACGAATACAGCGCACAGGCTGTCCGATCATGGAATTGGCAAAGCCGCTTTAAAAACACAGCCTCAATAATCGCAATTCGCCCATCCGCCAGTCACAACGCCAAAAAATATCCCGTATCCCTCTGAATTAAATCCATTTAACCCCACAATCCACACACCCTCCCACCCGCTTTTCCGACCTCATAAATTATCTTGGAATCAGAAAGAGGGTTTTATGTCCGAACGCAAATTATTTCCAGAAGATGTTTATCCCGAGTATTACAAGCGAAATTCCTACGAAGCCTCCCATGAGCTCATCGGAATCCTCAACAACCTGGGCATTCCCTTCGTCACCCCGCAAGGCATCCGCTTCCTCAGCTACCGCTTTGGCGACGGTTGCAGCGTCTCGACTCCCCTCTCTCACAAAAGCGTCCGCCTGCGCGCCGCCAGCGAATACTACCAGCGCCACAAGAAAGCTCCCAGCGATTCCGCCCTCCGCGCCGCCTTCCTCATCTTCAAATCCCAAGCCAGCCGCAGCACCCGCGACGTCCACTTCCGCATCGGCGCAGACGAAGGCAGCATCCACCTCGACCCCGCCTGGAACTGCGGCCGCCACATCGAAATCACCCGCGACGGCTGGAGCCTTCGCCGCAACCTCATCGACACCGTCCCATCCCCAACCGTAGCCCCGCAACCCGCCGTCGACCCCCTCCACGACCTCGATCCCATAGAAGAACTCGACAAACTCCGCCATCTCCTCCGCCTCGAAAACGACCGCCCCGCATGGCTCCGCGTCGTCGTCTGGCTACTCGCCGCCTTCCGCCCTGCCGACGACAACCAACACCCGCGCGACTACCCCATCCTCCAAATCTCCGGCCCAGCAGGCTCCGGCAAAACCTCCGCCGCGCGCATGCTCCGCGCCCTCGTCGACCCGAGCCTCGCCCCCATCAACTTCACCCCCACCAACGAAGCCGCCGGCGGACGCATCGCCCGCGACAATCACGTCGTCTTCATCGACGGAGCCACCCGCCTCGCCCGAAGACCCGCCGAAGTTCTCGCCCGCCTCTCCACCGGACTCCCCGCCAGCTTCCACGGCGAGATGCAGAACGTCTCCCGCCCCATCATCATCACCACCAACGAACCCGATGCCGCCGACCGTCTGTCGAGCCGCATTCTCCCAGTAGAACTCCCCGAGTTACCCGATCCACTCCCCAACGACGAACTCAACCGCCGCTTCGAAGAGCACCGCAAGTCGATAGTCGAAGGCATCCTGCTTCTCCTTGCGGTCGCGCTCCGCTGTCTGCCGGGCATGCCGTTCCCGGAAAAGGCGAGATTCCCCGAAGCCGTGCAATGGGCCACCGCCGCACTCGTCGATGTCGATCAAAAAGAGCTGGTTTGCGTCACCCGAGCGGAAAACAAACTGCAAGCCGACCTCATCAAAATCACCACCGAAGGAGGAGGAGAGTGGAAAGGAACAGCCACGGAACTGGTTGCCGCGCTCAATTTGAAGCTGACCGCAAGAGCATTAAGTCAAAAGCTCGCTGAAATTCACCCCATTTGCGTCACCAAGTCGAGACGAAAGAAGGAAAGGACAATAAAACTGACCCTTGGACCCGACGCAAAGCCGGAAAGCCCAGCAGATCCTGCAAAAGCGGCCTGATTTTCGTCTTCCCGTCCGCGCCGCACGACGAAAGACCCGTGCGCCCGTGGGCAAAAGTTCTTTGACAATTTGCTTCCTCGTGCGGGTGGAGCGATTCCCCTGAACCGCGCACAGAGACGTCTCGTCACAATGCCGTTGTAGCCCTTGGGCTACCGCATTTGAACCTTCGCCTGTGTCGATCGCTCCCGCAGCCGCTCGCGCAACCGCTCCGTGACGCCCCGATGGCATTTCAGGCACAGCGTCCTCATGTTCGAGAGATCGCACTCCCCTCCGCCTTCCGCGACGGGAATGATATGGTCGGCGTCCCATAACGATTTGCGGAAGCCGTCCTTCAGATTCCACTCGCGCAGGAACTTGTAGCGCGCTTTATAGTCGAGCTTGAGAAAATGCAGGCGCAGCGAGGCCGTGTCGGTTCCGCATCCGGCGCAGACGCCTTTGTCCCGCTCGAATACCTTGCCGCGAAGGTAAGCGGGATCTGTACGAAGCTTCCATTGGTGAACGCAGTCTTCCGAGCAGAACGATCGGCGGCCTATGGGCACCTCTATGGAACATCGGCGGCAAAGCGGGCGTCCGCCAGGACCTTTGGGCAGCTTGCGCGGATTTATCCAACCACCCGTCTGTGTGCGTTGACGTGAGTCCATCATTAGGATGATAGCTGGCTAGAAGCGTAATAGCTGGCTGCAATCGCTGATATAATCTTCTGTACCACATCTGTTATGAAGACTCACTCCATGGGAATCATACTTCGTCGCCTTAACTACCTCGTAGCCATTGCAGCCGCATCTACCGCACTGCTGCCCGCGCAGACGTGCCCGCCGGTATCATTCGTGACCACCCCGCGGATACTATCTTCCGGCAATGACGCCGTCGGCCTTATCCGGCAGAACGATGGCTCGTTCACAGCCTATTTCGGGACGCGCAAGCAGGCTAACTTCGGAGCAGCGTTTCTGCAATACCGGCAGACGTCCAACTATCAGGCCGCAATCACCTCTTGTTTCCCGGTAACCAAGCGCTCGGGATCGACTCCGTTCTCCAGTTACGTGCGAGACGGACTGGGCGCGCAGGTAGGCGACTGGGCCGATCTTGACGGAGACGGCATCCCGGACTCTGGTGGAGGTATCGAAGGGACTAACCATGGTGGCATCTGATGTCCGATGCGGTCGTGGCGAAGTACGGCTATCCGGCTCCGCTTATACTGCCGGTATTCCACTGGCGGTAAAGGCGGTGGACGTCAACAAAGATGGAAACGCGACTTGATCATCACCGGCGCGGACAGTCTGACGTCCAGCGGAATCGTCGGCTCGATTTACGTGTTGCTTAACCAGGGCAACGGAACTTTCGGTTCGCCCACACGGTTTGCCGCGGGCACGGAACCGTTTGGCTTTACGGTAGTTGATGTGAATGGCGACGGCAACCCCGATCTGGTGGTTGCGGGCCGCGGTTCATTGGGCACCCCGCCGGGCGCCGGGGCAGGAGTGGCCGTACTTTTTGGCGATGGCAGGGGCGGTTTTTCGTCTCCTTCCAATTACGCAACGCCTGCGGGCCCCGCTATGAATCTGGTGGTTGGAGACTTTAACAATGACAAGATCCCGGACATTGCTGTTGCCACGGGCGCCAGCATCACCGTATTCCTCGGCGCCGGCAATGGCACCTTCGGTAAAGCCGCGACTTATCCCAGCGGAGGAGACAGCGTCTACCTGGCTATGGGCGACTTTAATGGCGACGGAAAGCTGGATCTCGCCTCCAGCAACTACAACGAGCAGACTGTCTCCGTGCTGCTGAATAATGGATCGGGCGGCTTTCTCGCGCCTGTGAACTATCTGATCGGGCACGCAATCGTTCCGGAAAGTCTGGTAGTAACCGATTTCAACAACGATGGCGTGCCCGACATCGTCGGCGCGACCGGTGAGCCCGACGGGCTCGCCGGGAACAGTCACTTCGTCAACTCAGTCGATGTTTTGCTCGGCAACGGTGATGGAACGTTTCAAGCTCCGCAGATCACGCAGGTGGGCAATAGCAATCCGATCGCATTTGCCGCCGCCGGAGATTACAACGGCGACAAGAAGACTGACATCATCGCCATGGCTCAGCACTCCACGTCGCTCCTGTTTTACGCGGGACACGGCGACAACACGTTCGCCGCGCCAGTCACGTCCAATCTGGGATCGGCCTCCTTTACTAACGCAATTGGCGCGGTTTCCGGCGACTTCAACGGGGATGGAGTTGCCGATGTTGCGGTTCTCACCGTCGGCGGGGCATTCGCTATTGCGCTGAGCCAGAAAAATGGATCTTTTCAACCGCTCAATACCATCTACTCGTCGTCTGCTATGACAATCAGCAGTCTTGCACTGGGCGATTTCAACGGGGACGGTAAACTCGACATCGCAGCGCCCGTTCTGTAGTTCCGCGTCCGGAAGTTCCGTGATCCATGTATTTACAGGCAACGGGACGGGCGTCTTGACCGATAGCCAACCGTTCCGGCTGAATTATTGCCCTTCCGCTCTCTTTACGGCCGATGTAAATGGAGACGGCAAGCCGGACTTGATCGCGCTCAATAACGCGATCCCAGCGGCGGGAGCCTATTCGTCCGCGGACGTGATTATCAATCAAGGTCAGGGAGCTTTCGCCGCTCCGAGGGGCTACGGTCTGGATGCCACAGGCGCGGTAGTTCTGACCGTTGTCGACGTAAACGGCGACCGTAAGCCGGATCTCGTCGCAACCTCGACATTCACCACGCCATTCCTGATCACAACCCTGCTGAACAACGGCGATGGAACGTTCGGTAACCGAATCACTACCAACCTGCAAGTTGCACCCATGGCCGTTCTGGGCGGCGATCTGGACGGCGACGGGAAGGGTGACCTCATCTTCGCGCCCAATAGCTACAAAGCGGCAACACCGACGAACGACTTGACCTATTCGCTTAGCAATGGCGACGGCACGTTTCAGGACCCAGTCCATTTCGCGGCCCCGAACACCACCGGCATTCAACTCGCCGACTTCAATGGCGACGGCCGGCTGGACGTCTTGACTACCAGCATCACCAGCGCACCGATCGGCTACTTCTTCCCAGTGATTAATAGCGCTCCAGGCGCTGCTCCGGCTTCGGTCAGCACGGTAAATGCCGCCAGTTCCGCGGCGGGCGCCCCGGTAGCCTCCGAATCCATTGTTTCGAGCTACGGCACGCGTCTGGCGACTGCCATGGGATTGCCCTCGTCGGTCCCGCTGCCGACAAATCTGCTCGGTACCTCGGTGAACGTAAAAGATGCGGCCAGGCGCCACCCGTCCGGCTCCGATGTTTTATGTGTCACCAACGCAGGTCAACTTCGAAGTACCCGCGGGCACCGCCAATGGCGCGGCTACAATTACGGTCACCTCCGGCGATGGCACAGTCACCAACGGCGCAATCCAGATCGTAAATGTCGCGCCCGGACTATTCCCGGCAAACTCAGGTGGACTCTATGCGGGCAACGTTCTGCGCGTGCGAGCGGATGGCAGCCAGAGCACCGAACAAAGTTCTACTCTCTCCGGCAACCAGATCGTTCCCGTCCCGGTAGATTTAGGAGCAGCGACCGATCAGGTGTTCCTGATCATGTTCGGAACAGGCGTCCGTCACGCAGCCAACGTAACGGCGACGGTAGGAAACCAGCCGGTACCGGTAGCCTTCGCCGGACCGCAGGGCACTTTTGTGGGAGAGGACCAGATCAACATCGGCCCGCTGCCACAATCGCTCGCGGGAACTGGCAACGCGAACATCGTACTGACAGCGGACGGTCAGACGGCGAATACGGTGAATGTGACGATCAAGTAAGAGTCACTCATGCCGTAGCGCTTCCACGGGATCCAGCCTTGCGGCTTTCCCGGCTGGCCAGATGCCGAAGAACAATCCTACGCCCATGGATACAACCACGCCCGCCGCCGCGGCCCACAGAGGAACCATGGTGGGCAGACTCGGAAAATACCAGTTGCGTAGCGCTGGAGATGCTCCACCCCAACGCTAGTCCGAGCAAGCCGCCCAAGCCCGTCAGCACAACCGCTTCTGTCAGAAATTGGACGATGATGTCGCTGCGTCTGGCTCCAATGGCCTTGCGCACACCGATCTCGCGAGTACGCTCGGTTACCGAGACCAGCATGATGTTCATGACCCCGATCCCGCCTACCAGCAGCCCGATCGAACTCAGCACCACCATGACCAGCGCCACCATCGCAGTCACGCTGTGGAAGTGCTCGATCATCAACTCCGAGGTGGATATCCAGAAGTCGTCCGGTTTGTCGATGGGAACGCGGCGATCCACGCGCAGCACGGCCCGCACCTCATCCATCGCCTGCGGCAGCATTCCCTCCCGAGCCGTAATCACCAGCATGTGCTCGCGGGAGTTGGGGTACGCCTTCCGCAACGTGTGGTACGGCAACAGCACGCGCAGATCTTCCGATCCCGGCACCGATGCGGCGGGACGCTGCATGACCCCGATAATCTCCAGATGATAGCCGTTGGCCTCGATCGCCTTGCCGATCGGATCGATGCCGGGAAACCACGCCTTTTGGATGTCCTCGCCAATCACCACCACTGGCAAGCGCCTTTCGTCGTCCGTCTGGCTGATGAATCGGCCGAGTTTCATCGACCGTTCCACCGGCTGCGTACGTTTCTTGCACGCCCGCCATCCGGATATTGAACAGATCGTTTCCCTTGTACCGGATTCTATTGATGCCGCTCCAACTCGGCCAGAGATAAGGGCTCACGAACGCTACCGAAGGGCAGCGTTGGGCGATTGCCATCGCGTTCTCATAGGTCAACGGCTTGCGGCGGCGCTCCTCGGGACCGTTTTCGGCCGCGAAATCGCCGTTGAACTTCAGCGCGATGATGGTGTTCGATCCGAAATCGCGCACGAAAGAAGTGATGGCGTTATCCAGGCCGGTTATGATTGCCGTTACGCCGATAACGGTTCCGGTTCCAATGATTACGCCGAGAATAGTCAGGAACGACCGGAGTTTGTGCTCCCGGACGGTGGCCAACGCGAGCTGGATAGCAGAGAGAATGCTGGTCCAGTTCATTGATAACTTCAAGCCTCCGCCCGCAACGCTGCAATGGGATCCAGCTTGGAGGCGCGCTGTGCCGGGTAGATTCCGAAGAACAGCCCTACCGCGGCCGAGACACCCACGCCGGCAAATGTGGCATACGCCGGAACGGCCATCGGCACGGGCGTGGTATTTCGCACCAGCACGGCAACTCCCCACGCGATGAGTACACCCGCCAAACCGCCCGATGCCGCCATTACCGAAGATTCCACCAGAAACTGGCGCAGAATATCCGTACGCCGCGCCCCAACGGCTTTGCGAACGCCAATCTCGTGCGTCCGTTCGGTGACCACCGCCAGCATGATGTTCATGATCACGATTCCACCCACCACCATGAACACCGAGACGATCGCGACAGCCGTGCCCGCAATCGCCGCGGTCATCTTGCTCCACAGCTCCACTACGCTCTCGGAGGTAAAGATCCCGAAGTTGTCCTTCTCCTTTGGCGGCACGTGACGATAGGCGCGGAGCAACATCCGGATCTCATCCTCGGCTTGGTTCAACTGTTCGTGCCGGGCTGCGAGGGCGTGGTAATTTAAGCCGCTGCGCACTCCGTAGAGCTTGACGTAGGTCTCAATTGGAATCACCACAAAATTGTCCATGGATTCGCCGAACACCGTACCCTTGGCCTTCGCCACGCCGACCACCTCGAACCTGCGGCCGTCGATATCGATTGTCTTGCCCACGGCATTGACATTGGGGAAGAGCTTGGTCTTGAGATCGGCGCCGAGGAAGACCACCATGAAGTGGCGATCGTTCTCTACCTCCATTGGGAAGTGGCCATCGGCGGCCGGCATATTGGCGATGAGTCCAATATTCGGACTGCCCCCCTGCAGTTCTACGCGCTCCAGAGTCTTCTGGCCGAGGTGGACCGTGCAGTTGCGAAAGGCTTCCAGTCCGATCTCGGGGCTAAGCGTAGCGTGGCTTTTCACGAACTCGTACTCGGCGCGATTGAGTTCGGGATTGCGCCGCTGCATTTCGAGATAGGTTTTGGGGTCCCAGCGTCCGATCATCACGATCTTGCGAATCTGGAAACTGTCCGTGCCAAGATCCGAAGCGATATGCTCGGCAATGTAACGGTTCATCCCTTCAATCACGGACATAACGGCGATGAGGGTCGTGGTGGCGAGAATGATGCCGAGCAGCGTAAGGAAGGTGCGCAGTTTGCTGGCGCGCAGGGATTGCAAAGCGACTGAGAACGCTTCAACGAACGATGCCCGCGATTGCATGTCACGGGTATAACGCATTCCGCGCCGGATTGGTTCCGCAGTATCTTAAGCGGACGCGCCGCCGACCTTGACTAAGCCCACCGCATCCATCGCGCGCTTAACCTCGGGAGTGGCCATCATGACGTCCCAGACCGAACAGTTCCGGGAGTTCTCAGTCATCAGCAGCATGATGCCGAGATCAATGCCAATAACGTCCGGACTCCACCAATTCGCCTCGGGCTGAAACGCGTCGACGAACCCGTAACGGCTCCAGACATTCTTACTGTACCGGTCCATCATCGTGCTTAGGACTCGCCCGCATTCGTCCGGGAGGAACGCGATCGAACCGCCGGCGGCGCACGGAACAAGAGTACCGTCCACCTGCCCCGGTGTCGAGCCCCAGTCCCGGTAACCGCGGCGGGAGTCGGATGCAGTGACGCCCCACATGTCCGGACCATACCAGGGGAACTTCGGCGCCAGGTCGATGCAGAACTGGCGATGGGCCTGAGTGGCTCGTTGTGAATTGCGGTAGTAGTTGGCGTAGCGGTCGCGGCGGCCGCGGAAATCGAGCCAGGCGTGCGAGTATTGATGAACGAACAGCGGCGTCTCGGAATCGATGTAAATGACCCCGCCAATATCCCGCATGGGCCGCTTCCACGCGTCCCATGATGCGACCGGAACCGGCGATGACGTCGATCCGATGGCGAGCAGGTACATCGCGAGCAGTTCGGAGTAGGAGTCCCACCTGTAGGGCAAGAAGCCCGCTTCGGGATTCCAGCCATGGCACAGTGTTTCGCTGCCGCACAGCATCCACCGCCAGTCAACGCGATCGATGATCTCGGTGGCCACGCGTTTGATGGAATCGTCGGCCCAGTACTCACGGCAGTGCATCACTCCGCAGAGCAACCATGCCGTGTCTATGGATGAGGCCTCAGAAAGCCATGCCCGCTGTCCAGTCCGGGCATCAATGAAATGATAAAAGAATCCGCGCTCGTGATCCGTCTCCTGAGCCAGTTGCTCAAGGGTGCGGCGCACTTGCGCCTTGGCCGTTTTCGAATCGATGTAGCCGCGATCGTCGCCGACGCACATGGCGCTCAGGCCGAAGCCGGTCGCCGCAATACTGGCGATGGCCCTTGTTTCGCGGCCTTGCACACGCGCGCGATCGAGGATCAAGCCCGTCTTGGGATCGGTAGCTTCCTGGAAATAGAGGCAGGCTCGCTTTTCGAGTTCATCGAGCAACGGAGGTTCGGATTCCATCGCCATGACCTTGGGAGCTGCGGCGAGCGCCGCGCCACCCATTAAAAGAGAGGAAACGAATCCTCTCCGCGACAATACAGGAGGACGATGCATTACCCGGGGCATCTGTGGATACCTTCATTATACCAGGGAAGCGCGGATTTCTAAACTCCAGGCGTAAACGGCGGTTCGACATCGCCGGCCATCGCGAGCACCTCGATGGCATTCAGGCACCATTGCGCGGTGCTGTTGGTCGAAAGCATCGGAACTTCGTCGATGTCATTCAGCACCTCGGGCCCCTTCACCGCGCGGGTAGCAAACATTGCGGCTCCGGAAGGGCGATTGAAACTGCGCAGCAATTGACTCCACGCACGGTCCGCCCATTTGCGATCCTTGGTTTTCATGTACGCGAAAGCGGCGAGGCGTCCATTGCTGCCCGCTCCACCGCGCGGATTCCCAGGATCCTCGTTGTGGGTCGCCATGTCGCGCTTGACCACATCCTTGGGCGCGCCCACCAACCGGCAATACTGCAGCCACAAGGTGCTCCAATCGGGATTCGCGGATCAGGTCATCGAGTTCCATCGCCACCTCCGCGCCTCCCATGATCACCTGCAGGTTATACGACCCGAAAGGATCGTCGGCGAGCGTATAGAGCTTATTGGTTGCTGGATCGTAGCCGTAGAGCGCATTCGGTCCCGAGAGAAAGCCATAGGGCATCGCAGCGATGGATTGAATTCCAGCAACAATCTTGTCGCGATACTTTGTATTCCCCGTGCGCTCCCACTCCGTCATCCAGTTGCCCACACAGGCGAGCCAGTCCGGACCGCCGCGGATTCGCGCGGGATACTTCTTCGGGCCAACCTGCGGCGATGCGAGACGCATGGGATCGAGAGTGAGATAGGTCAGATCCGCGTCCGCCTGCTCGTGCATCACATCGCCCACACGCTCGTCAGTGGTGAGGTAGTAATAGAAGCGGCGCAACGCAGCCTGGCTGATGCGGGCTTCCTTCGCGCCGCATCCCCAATGCCGAACGTTATGACGCGATCCGAGATGCGCAAAGCGGCCGAGGTGATAAGTGTCGACCTCGCCGGTGTGCCGCGTCATCGCCTCAGCCATCCGGAAGACGTCGGCGCGTCCAGTGCGCAGAAAGCTGTACCACAGCCACATGTCGGGCACGAGTTCGGAGTTGTCCCAAGCCATGCCGCCAACGTCGTAACGCCAGGTATGGCGCGCGGTTTCGTAGGTGTGCATGATGTCGCCGTAATTCCAGAAGCCGTACCAGTGGCGCTGCTCAACTTCCTTCTGATAAAACGTAATCGCGGCGTCGATCTGGTCTTCCACCCACTTCTTCGCGGGCGACGACCGGTCCGGCAGTCCCCATACGCCAAATGCCTTGGCCGAATGAAGATACTGTGGGGCGCAAACAAGGAGCGGCGGATGAGCGGCCATCCTCGCCTGCTTCACGACTTCTTCTTTCGATGGAAGCGCCGCGCTCGGATACAGCATGAGTTCGCTGGTGCGCGCCACGCCATGCGGAGTGCTGAATCCCGGCTGCACGTCTTCGTAGGATGAATCGAGCCCGTGAGCGACGATGTCGTAATGGCGAAGATCCATCGCGGGCGTATCGGGCGACCACAGCCAGGCATGGATTTGAGCAGTGGGGCTCGCAGCGCCGGTAATCTCCAGCGATGCGGGATAGGACTGCCAGAAATTTTTCACTGCGATTCCGAGTCCGCCTGAAACGTCGCCGACGAATGCCATGCCGGATGCGCGTTTTCCGGCTCCGCAATCGAGCCAGCAACTCCGCGGATTCGTCCGCTTCTGGACGGTAAATCCATCGGCGTTCGGCTGCACGAGCTTGAATGAATCCCAGACCGCCCAATCGTGCAGCAGTGTCTGATCGCGCTGAGGAAGTTGCTCTTTATTGGGCAAACGTTTGCCCGCAACCTGTGCACCAAGCGCGTTCTCTCCATTAACCATGAGTGGACGACGGCCGCTCACCGGTTGCGTCGATTCCGCCCAAACGCCGTCGCCCTCGCCGGTGAAGCGGACGTGCCGATTGTGGACCTGCTCGCGCAGCGGCACATCGAAAACCAACCCCAGGCCGCTGATGAAATCCTTCTGGTCGTCGCCATCGAAAACGATTGTGTGGACGGCTCGTACGTCCTCCTGCCCAGCGTAAAAGTAGAGACGTACGACGAATGGCAGCCACTCGCGCGTGCCATCCACGGCTTTGTGTACGCCTTCAATCTTCACCACGGTGCGTACCGCGCCCGATTGCTCGACCGTGGCCCGCTTGATCGCGCTCACAAAATCCTGGTGTCTGATCGACCGGTTGCTTTCAAGTTGCGAGCGGTCCTCGAGCGTGCAGAGCAGCCGGCCGTTGCGCGCGATTTCCCGCCCGTCGATCTTATCGATTCGATGAGCGCCGCACCGCGCCGGCCTATGCGGCACTTGAGCTTTCCCGTGTCGATGTCGATCGCCGCCGTCACTCTCCGAAGCGTGCACGCCTGTCGGGGGAGCCGTTGGCGAGGCAGTCGAAAGGCGAAATTCGCCGCTGGTTCCGGGTTCGGCCACGGTGGCGAATCCAGTCCATTTGATCGATCCATCGGGCCAGTAGGCCAGTGTCCAGCTTTGCAGCGGAAGTTGCCCGCCGCTTGCTGACGCAAGTGAAAACTGCTGGCCGGATTTCATCGCGCTTCGCGCCCACGGCACGCCCCAGCTCACGCCGCATGTACGTTCAGGCGCCGATCCGCCCAGCCATGTCATCGCGGGCAGATGGTCCGCAGCCGCCGCGGCCTGTGCGGCGAGCGCGCGCTGAGTTAAAGGGATTGGAGTCGCCATCACGCCAATGGCTTGCCGTCGTGTGAGTTTCGACATATTGATCTGTAAAAGTGGGCGGATCTACAGTAGCCTCAGGTTACAGGATCGGTCGGTTGATACCAAGGGCCGATCGCGTCTTGATGAAGCCATCGCCAAATAGTAATACGATAAGAATAATTTGCGCTTGATTCGTAATCGCGCCTTCCCGGACAATCCCTTTGAGAAACGAATCAAGGACTGCGCCAGCGATGACGATCGCGGCCCTTGGACAATTCTGCGCCGGCAACATTTCCGCTTCATCCCAAAGGTGGAGATGCACTCTTCTATTCGAGAGTTGAATCGCAGCCTGCAGGTGCTCCGCAACATCGTCCGGCAGACTAATCGAAGGCATAACGAACTTTCGTTTTAGTATCGGCGAACCTGACGAGGGCGTCCACCATCTAGAAAATCAGCTTACTTCTGGATATAACGCGGCAGATTGATTTGCTGGAGCGGCAGTTTGCCGAAGTTCTTATCTCGAAAATTGGTATCGGGAGCGGGATAGATGGTCGCGTTGTCCAGGTTGTAGACCTCTCCACGGAACTGCACTGTCCAGCGGTTGTTGAGCCAGAAGGTCTTCTCGACGGAGGCGTTAAATTGAGGCGCGGCTGGCGTCCGGATGTTGGAGAAACGATCCTCCGTGGTCCGCAAAGTGTAAAGAGCCCGCGATTGATAACAGCTTGGATCGTTGTTGAACCAGTGATCCGCAGTCTGGCCGCCGGGCGCCAGGTAACTGGAGCAGGTGAAGATAGCATCTGGCTTGTCGACGGGCACGCCTGAGTAGTAAGTCCAGATCCAGTCGAACGCCCAACCGTTGGTAATGCCTCCCACGAATCGATTGCCGTTGCTCAGCCAGCGGCGGCCCCAGCCGATCGGCAGATCCCAGGTGCCGGCGAACGCGATGGACTGCGGCCGATCGCTCGCGGAGAGTTCGTGAATGGGCTTTTCGGAAACGTTCCAGGGGTTCAACAAATGACTCGCTTCGAACGATTTCGAGAAAGTATAAGAGAACAGAAAAGCCATGACTCCGGTGACCGCAGAATCGAGCACACGCTTTTCGACGCGGAGTTGCAGCGAGTCGTAACGATAGCGGGCCCAAGGATAGTTGGTTTGGGTGACGCCCTGAAAGAGCGGATAGGGAGTCAAGAGGTCGGCGTTGGTCAGAGTCGCGGCGCCGCCGAGACTCGACGCAGCGGGAGAATACCGTAGAAGGGGTTGGGGACCTGCTGTTTCAGATAATTCGGATCCGATTGTCCAGAAATAAAAAGGGGCATCGGGAGCGCGTCAAGCTGAACCGGAAACTCATCGTGCACGGTTACGCTGCCGGAGTAGGAGGCTTCGAAAAGTAACTGGAAAGGCAGTTCGCGCTGAAAGCCTGCCGAGTATTCGTAAGTGCGGGGAATCGGCCAATCGGGACTTTCGTAGCTTACCGCATTGCCCACGCCGGTAAGCGGGCCGAGGCTCGATCCCGTGGGTGAAAGGATGCCGTTCGGGAAGGGGTCTTGCAATGAATAAGCGCCGGCGAGTCCAGCCGAAGGTATCAGTCCGCCATCGAGAGAATTGAGATAGGAGGTTGGCTGGCTGAAGCCGTTTGTGTAGTTCAGATCGGCGGCGGTTCTATAAAAGATACCCGCGCCGGCCCGGAGGACCGTGTCTTTCGCGAATTTCCAGGCTATCCCCACTCTCGGCTGGACATCGGTCCAATCGGTGTGGAAGGGGCGGCGGTCCTTCGCGGAAGCGAACAACTGGCCGCCGTAAAGAGTCGCGGGAGCCGCGGGAAATGGGTATTGGGGCGATTGCGAGTTGAATTGTTGGGCAAGAGAATTCCATTATGCGAGCGCGGCGGCGCTCAGCGGGTTCACGGTTGTGAAATCGAAGCCCGCGTTGGTGCGATTGGCGCGCTCTATGAAAGAGATCTGCGCGTCGTAACGCAACCCGAAATTGAGAGTCAGATTGTGGCGTAATTTCCAGGTGTCCTGCAGGTACGCGGCATAGTAGGGCCACGTGCGATAGAAACTGCCGTTGTAATCGATAAAGCCGGAGTAGGGCGCTCCCAGCAACAGGTCCGCGACGCCGCTGCCATCGAGCACGCCGCGAGATCGCGCCGCGTATTGCTGGGTCCACAGGCGAGTGAAGGAGAATTCACCGTTGGCGCGTCCAGGACCGCCTTGTCCCAGCGCTCCATAGACAAATTCGAAGCCCGCATGGAACACATGTGCGCCCCGCAAAAGATTCAAGCTGGGAGCGAGATCGAACTGGTTCTCAGTGTTCCAGGTGTAAGAGTTCCCGACGATCGACGTATACTGATCGAGATTGAAATGCGGAGCCGCCCCAGTCATGGTGGTGGGAGCTTGCGGCATCCCAGTCATGCCGAGTGCGGCGGCGCTCAAACAATCGGTACAGGTGCTATCGGGAGAGTAACTCGTGAAGCGACCAAAGGAGAGCCGCACGTCCGCCACTGTGGAGGGCGAAAGAATGTGTGTCCACTCGGTAATGTAATTCTGTCCGGTGCGATCTGTGTTAGCTGAACCGACATCGGCGAGAGATGGGAAGCCGTTGGTGTTCTCGATATCCCCGCCGGTTTGAAACGTGAATAGCGCATACAACCGATCGCGGTCACTGAAGTTGTGGTCCCAGCGAACGATCGGCTGCGCGTACGAAGCGCGCCCGCTGTATGCCGCGGATCGATAGTTCTGTGTCAGGCCGGGGGCGTTGGGCGCGGGGTAGAGGGCAAGAATTTTGCGGCCGATATCGCTGATGCGCGATTGCGGAATTGCGCCGGCGGGAAACGGGTTACGCACGTACACGCTGAAGCAGGGTACGTCGGGAGGAGTATCGACGCCGGAGTGGCACTTGTGCGTGCTGGCGGGATCGTAGATGCGAACGCCGTAGGCGCTGAAGTGCTGGCCGTCGCGCAGGTCGATGGGTGGTGTATCGGAGACCACGGGAATGGGGGTTATCTCGTGATAGCCCTCGACGCTGAGGAACAGAAAATCCTTGTCCTTGCGTAAGGGTCCGCCGAGTGTTCCTCCGAACTGATGCGTGCTCTGATTGCTCGCGATGGGGATGCCGTTGTGATCGAAGAGCGGGTCGTGAAAGTATTCGAAGAAAGATCCGTGCCAGTTGTTGCCGCCAGTGCGAAGCATGATGTTGACGGTGCCTCCGCCGCTCCGTCCGAACTGCGCGTCGTAGTTGTTGGTCAAGACGCGGAGTTCCTGAACCGCGTCGATGCCAGGAGAGAGTTGCCAGGTTCCGGTGAGGCTGATCGGCGCGCCGTTGAGCAGGAACTGATTGGTGCCGGGGAGTCCGCCGTTAATAACAAATTTGCCGTTTTCGTCACAGTTGTGGAGGCCGGTGTAGAGTCCGGTCCCAAATTGCTCCTGCGTACTGAGGACGCCGGGCATGATGCTTAGCAGATTGTAAGCAGTGCGCCCGATCATGGGAAGCGACTCGACTTTGCGGTGTTCGAGCGGCTGCGAGCGATTGGCGTCGGAGGTTTTGATGCTGTCGGGGCCGGCCGAAACGGTGACGTGTTCCGCCATCCCCCCAATATCGAGGCGGAAGCGCACGCGGAAGGTATCGCCAGCGCGCAACGTGATAGCGTCTTCCACGACTGTTTTGAATCCGGTTGCGGAGGCGCGCACGCGATAGGTGCCGGGGGAGAGGAATGAGATGGAGAATGCACCGCGGGAATCCGTGCGGACTTCCGCCGTGCCGTTAGTACCGGGTGGTACTGCGGGGCGTAACCCGAATTTGCGCGTTCGGAACCGTTGCGCCTGACTTATCGGCGAGAATTCCGGAGATAGTGGCCCAAGAGGTCTGCGAGGCGAGGGGAGCCGCGGCCATCAAGCCGATCGATATGACAAAAAGGGCTCTCACGCAGACAGCAAAGGGCGTGACTGCATCTTATTACGCGACGACGTTTGTGTGCAACATCTATACAGCAGGGCAATAGGGGCACTTGCCCAAGCGTGGCACGCTACACTACGGTTGCATGCTTGTAATCGGGTCCCGAGGATCGCAGCTTGCTCTTTGGCAGGCCAATCATATACAGGATAAGCTGCGCGGGCGCGGCTATGAAACACGGATCGAAATCATCAAGACGACGGGCGATAAGATTACCGATGTTCCGCTGGCGCTGGTCGGGAGTAAGGGCCTGTTCACGAAGGAAATCGAAGAAGCGCTGCTGAATGGAACGATTGATCTCGCAGTCCACAGTTTGAAAGATCTACCGACCGAACTGCCGGAGGGATTGACGATCGCCGCGGTGCCTCTACGGGCTGATCCGCGGGATGCGATCGTAGGTAGAAGGCTGCAGGAATTGCCTCCCGGATCGCTGGTCGGCACGAGCTCACTCAGGCGCGTTGCACAGTTGAAGCCTCTGCGTCCGGATCTGATAATTGAACCGATCCGCGGCAACGTCGATACGCGGCTGCGCAAATTGGACGAAGGGCAGTTTCAGGCGATCGTGCTGGCGGCCGCGGGATTGACGAGGCTGGGCTTGAGCGACCGCATTGCCGACCTGTTTCCGCCGAAGGTGATGTGTCCAGCGCCGGGACAGGGCGCCCTTGGGATCGAGACGCGGCTCTCTGGCGCAGGTTTGGACGCCTGCGCGCCGCTCGACCATCCCTGGACGCGGTTCGCCGTTACGGCCGAACGTGAGATGCTCGCTGAACTCGGCGGCGGTTGCCAGATTCCCATCGGAGCGTTTGCGGAAATTGACGACGGCAAACTGAAGCTACTTGGCGTGGTGGCCTCGCCGGATGGCGGCGAGATCGTGCGGCTCACGGCCGAGGGAGATCTCACGCGTCCGGTTGCCATTGGGCGGGAACTCGGCAAAGCGATTCTGCGGGAGGGCGGCGCGCGAATTCTCGAGAAGGCCGTGGGGCTTTATTAAGGAGATTGCCGGCGTGGGGAAGGTTTACCTAGTTGGAGCGGGCCCCGGCGATCCGGAGCTGTTGACATTGCGCGGCAAGCGGCTGCTGGCTGGCGCGGACTGCATTCTGTACGACAACCTCGTCAACCACTCCCTTCTCGATTACGCGCCGTCCACTGCGGAGAGAATCTACGTCGGGAAGAAGAAAGCGGACCACGCGGTCTCTCAGGAGGAGATCTGCGCGATGCTGATCGAGCGGGCGCGGCGGGGGCTTAAGGTAGTACGGCTCAAAGGCGGCGACCCGTTTATCTTCGGCCGCGGAGGCGAGGAGGCTGAGGCTCTGCGCGAAGCGGGAATCGCGTTCCAGGTTATTCCGGGCGTCACCACGCCCCTAGGGATTGCGGCCTATGCGGGAATTCCTCTCACGCATCGCGAGCATACGTCGGTGGTGACGTTTGTCACGGGGCACGATCCCGATGCAATCGACTGGTCCAAGACGGGCGGCTCGGAGACGCTGGTCATTTACATGGGACTGTCGACGTTCGGGACGATCGCCGGGAAATTGATTGCGAGCGGACGCGCAGCGGATACGCCGGCGGCAGCCGTGCGCTGGGCGACGCGGCCGGATCAGGAGGTCGTGATCGGAACGCTGAGTTCGCTGCCGAAGCTGATTCTGGAGCGCGCATTGAAGCCGCCGGCGACCATCATTGTCGGTGATGTGGTGCGTTTGCGCGAGCGCCTCAATTGGTTCGAGGAGTTGCCTCTTTTCAGACAGCGCATCGTAGTGACACGGCCGGCTGGTCAGAGCGAAGGATTGGCGTCGGCGCTACGCGATTTGGGCGCGGATGTAGTGGAGTTACCCGCAATCGAGATCATCGCGCCAGAAGACACGCAGCCGATTGAAAGGGCGATTCGCGATTTGGGCAGCTATCAATGGCTGATCTTCACGAGCGTGAACGGCGTGCGGGGATTTTGCGACGCTCTCGACAACTCACCATCGGACTGGCGCGATCTGCGCGCCCAAATTGCGGTAATTGGTCCGGCAACCCGCGCGGCGGTCGAGGCGCTTCATTTGAAGGTGGACGTGATGGCGGACGAGTATGTGGCCGAGAGCCTGGCGCAGTCGCTTAGCGACTCCGATGTGGCAGGCAAGCGTGTGCTTTTGCCGCGCGCCGCTGTGGCTCGGGATGCGCTGCCCGAAGATCTGCGGCGTAAGGGCGCGACGGTAGATGTCGTCGAGGCGTACCGGTCGGTAGCGCCGGGAGATCTCGCGGCGCGCGCGGCCGAGGTGCTGCTGAACGCGCGGAAGCCGGACTGGATTACATTTACGAGTTCATCGACGGTCACGAATATAGTGCGCGAAGCTCCGCAAGGAGCGCTGGAAGGAGTTAAGATTGCGACTATCGGGCCCGTGACCTCGGCGACAGTTCGTAAGTTGGGGCTGGCAGTTACCGTCGAGGCGCAGGAGTTTACTGCCGAGGGTGTGGTGGCGGCGATATTGGCTGAAGTTGGCGGCAAAGCGTAGCACGGATCAATAGCCTATTGCCAGTACACTAGAAATTGAATCCCCACGACGATATCGTCGCGCTTTCCACTCCTCCTGGACGAGGCGGACTGGGCGTCGTTCGCCTCTCCGGCGCCAATTCAAGCAATATAGCCGAACGCATTCTCCGAAGAGCGCCTCAATGGCAGCCAAGGCGGACACGCGTCGCCGAGTTGATCGACGAAAACGGCAGCACGCTGGACCAGGTTATGGTCACTTATTTCAAGCGGCCGCACTCGTATACCGCCGAAGATGTGGTGGAGATCTCGTGCCACGGTTCGCCGGTTATTCTCCGCGCTTGCATCGACCGCATTCTCAATCAAGGCGCACGATTGGCGGAGCCCGGCGAGTTCACATTGCGCGCGCTGCTCAACGGACGCATCGACCTGCCGCAAGCAGAGGCCGTCCGCGATCTGGTTGACGCGACCACCCTTTATCAGGCGCGAGTTGCGGTGCAACAACTCGAAGGCTCGATCTCGCGGAGTTTGTCGCCAGTGAAATTCCAGCTTGTCGAGTTGATTGCGCTTCTCGAAGCCGGGATCGATTTCGCGGAGGATGATATTAGCGTGGCTCCGCCGGAGGAGATCCTCCGGCGTCTTACCCCGATTATCGAAGCCGTGAGCCGGTTGGCGCGCAGTTTCGAATACGGGCACTTAGTGCGCGCGGGACTTACTCTGGCGATCGTTGGCCAGCCGAATACGGGCAAAAGCAGCCTGTTCAACGCGCTACTTGAACAGGAACGAGCCATTGTGACCGATATTCCAGGTACGACGCGCGACCTGGTGTCGGAAGTCGCGGCGATTGAAGGAATTCCAGTGCGGCTGGTGGACACGGCTGGAATTCGCGACGGTGAGGGGCTGGTAGAGAAACTGGGCATCGAACGCAGTTATCAGGCGATGGCCGATGCCGACCTCACGATGGTGGTGGTCGATCGCTCGCAACCTGAGAGTTCCCGCGATCGCGAACTGATTGAGCGGGCGCGATCGCAGGGCCGCTATCTGGTGGCCGGCAATAAGTCGGATTTGCCTCCGCAGCGAAGTATCGATGGTGCTATCGAAGTATCCGCGCGAACGCGGGACGGGATTGCAGAACTTCGCCGGGCGATTATGGCCGCAGTGACGCCGGAACAAGGTATCGCCGGAGAATCGGGCTTGATCACGAGTCTGCGGCAGGAGCGGCTGTTGAGAGAATGTCAGGCCGCGTTGGAGCAGGCGCGCACCGCGGCATCGACTAATATCCCTCATGAGATGCTGCTTCTCGATATTTATGCAGCGCTGCAAGCTCTCGACGGTATAACCGGCGCCACCACGGCCGACGATATCCTCAATCGCATCTTCTCGACGTTCTGTATCGGGAAGTAAGTGGGTTGTCCGAAATTGGTCGAGACGGCCGGCCGCCTGGCATTGCGGAGCGCCGCTCTGGAAAGATGTAAAAGAAATTGGACAATGATGGAGAAATCAATTAAGGGCGGACTCGTCCGATACGATGCCGTGCTCAAAGATTTGTTTCAGCAGGATCATCCGGTTCTGCTTGACCGCTTGACCGGTGGGGTGCCCGTGCGCGAATCTCTCAATGTGGAATTCGCTATCGTGGAGGAGCGGCGCGCGGACCTTCTCCTCTTACTTGAAGACGAGACGATTTTCCATCTCGACTTTCAGAGCGAAAACGATCCTGACATGCCGTACCGGACAGGGATGTACTGTCTGATGGCGGGGCGAAAGTTCCGCCGAAAAATTCGCCAGACCGTCCTTTACACTGGACAAGCGCGCATGCGAATGCCCGATCGATTGGATCTCGGTGACATTAAGGTGGCTTATCGGCTGATCGATATCCGGGAGTTCGATGCGGAAATGCTTCTGCGCAGCGGGAACCCTGGAGATTACGCGCTGGCGCTGTTGGCGCGAGGGGGCACTGAGCGGCTTCGCGAGATTGTAGAGCGTGCCAGCCGTCTACGTGGTCCCAAGCGTGAGAAGGTGCTGGCGCAGTTGGCCATGCTGTCGGGCTTGCGCCGTTTGGCGGGGAAGTTGACAATGGAGTTGAACGATATGGGAATCGCAAAGTACGTTGACGATCACGCATTTCTACGGCAGATCCGGGCCAAAGCGCTGGCCGAGGGAGAGGCCAAGGGTTTGGCCGAGGGAGAGGCCAAGGGTTTGGCCGAGGGAGAGGCCAAGGGTTTGGCCGAAGGAGAGGCCAAGGGAGAAGCGCAGGGCATGAGTTTGCTGCTCCACGAGATGCTGGACATTAGATTCGGTCCGACTACCCAAGTGGGCGCGGATGCGTATGGAGGAAGCGACAACTGCGCAGATGGAGCGCTGGGCGAAGAAGGTCTTGAAATCCGAAACCCTGGAACAAGTCCTCGGCAAGAGATAGGGCCGGCCGAAATCCCCGGGAAACTGAAGTCTCGGTGTTCCCCGGAGCGGTAACGAAGAGCGATCGCCCGCCGGTGATCACTCTCAAATGCAACACTGTCCTTATGACTGACGCGCTATTCTGAGCGTTGGTCCGCCGAGCGCGGCCCAAATCTCAACAGCGAATATCTCAAATGGGAAACATTCTTCAGAACCTGCCCGCGGGCGAAAAAGTCGGCCTCGCGTTCTCCGGCGGACTCGACACCAGCGCCGCCATCCACTGGATGCGCGCCAAGGGCGCGATTCCGTACTCCTACACGGCCAATCTCGGCCAGCCCGACGAGCCCGATTACGACGAGATCCCTCGCCGCGCGCTTGCAGTATGGCGCGGAAAAAGCGCGGCTGATCGATTGCCGCAAGCAACTGGTCGCCGAAGGCATCGCGGCGCTGCAGTCCGGGCGCCTTCCACATCTCGACGGCGGGCGTCCACTACTTCAACACCACGCCCATCGGCCGCGCCGTGACGGGCACCATGCTCGTGATCGCGATGAAGGAAGACGACGTCCACATCTGGGGCGACGGCAGCACTTTCAAAGGCAACGATATCGAGCGCTTCTATCGCTACGGCCTGCTGGCCAATCCCGCGCTGCGCATTTATAAGCCCTGGCTCGACCAGACTTTCATCGATGAACTCGGCGGACGCAAAGAGATGTCCGAGTACATGCTCAGCCACGGCCTCACTTACAAGATGAGCGTGGAGAAGGCGTACTCGACCGATTCCAATATCTGGGGCGCGACGCACGAAGCGAAGGACCTGGAACATCTCGACAAAGGCGTCAAGATTGTCGAGCCGATCATGGGCGTGCCGTTCTGGCGCGAAGACGTGACGATCAAGCCGGAAGACGTGACCATCCGCTTCGAAGAAGGCCAGCCGGTTGCGCTTAACGGCGTCGACTTACGACGATCCGGTGAAGCTTGTGCTCGAAGCGAATGCGATTGGCGGACGGCATGGGCTCGGCATGTCCGACCAGATCGAGAACCGCATCATCGAAGCCAAGAGCCGCGGCATTTACGAAGCGCCCGGGCTGGCGCTGCTGTTCATCGGCTACGAGCGGCTGGTGACCGGCATCCACAACGAAGACACGATCGAGCAGTACCGCATCAACGGACTGCGGCTGGGCCGCCTGCTCTATCAGGGCCGCTGGTTCGATCCGCAGTCGATGATGCTGCGCGAAACCGCGCAGCGCTGGATCGCGCGCGCGGTCACCGGCGAAGTGACGGTCGAACTGCGCCGCGGCAACGATTACTCGATTCTCGATACCACCAGCCCGAACCTCACTTACAAGCCGGAGCGGCTGACCATGGAGAAGGGCGAATCGACGTTCTCGCCGCAGGATCGCATCGGCCAGCTCACGATGCGCCATCTCGATATCACCGATACGCGCGACAAGCTGCATGCTCTATATGAAAACCGGTCTGCTAGGACCGGCGAGCGGAAGTTCGATGTCGCTGCTTTCTGAGGGTGCGGATAAGGCGGCGCCGGAAGAGTAAGGGCGAAATCTCGGATACAATGCCTTCAGGAATTGGGAGATCTATGACTCACGTTGTCAGGTTATTCTTGCTGGGATGTGCGTTGAATTTCGGGGCCGCGATCTCATTCGGGCAGGCCGTCTCCGGTTCACAGGTAAGTGGCGAGGTTGTCGATGCGACGGGAGCGGGAGTGCCCGATGCAGAACTTACGATGACCCAAAACGATACGGGATTCACCCGTTCGGTCAAGACAGATGCAAACGGCAGCTATGCGCTCCCCAATTTGCCAGTCGGTCCTTATTCGCTGACCGTGACAGCCTCGGGGTTCAAGCGATACGAGCAGAAAGGGATACTCCTGGAGGTCGGCACCAATATTCAGGTGAACCCGAAGCTCCAGGTCGGCGACGTTTTGGAGAGGATGGAGGTTAACACCGATGCAAGCATGGTGGAGACAAGGGCCACTACCATTTCGCAGGTCATTAACCAACGACAGATTGAGGACCTGCCATTGAATGGCCGGCAGCCCACGCAGTTGATCCTGGTTTCCGGAGCATCCACATCATCGCCGAACAGTAACCTGGTCAGCAGCAAGAATTATCAAAGCTCGGTCACGATATCGATCGCGGGAGGACAGGGCAATGGGACTAACTACCTGCTGGACGGCGGCGATAACAATGATACATTCTCGAATGTAAATCTTCCGTTTCCGTTCCCGGACGCCCTGCAGGAGTTCAGCGTCGAAACGAACGCATTACCAGCCCGTAACGGCTTGCGTCCGGGCGGCGTCGTGAACGTAGTCACAAAATCGGGCACGAACCAGTTGCACGGCGATTTGTTTGAGTTCCTTCGTAACGGCGATGTCAACGCCAGAAATTTTTTCGCTACCACACACGACAGTTTGAAGCGGAATCAGTTCGGTGGGACGGCCGGAGGCAAAATCATAGCGGATAAGCTGTTTTTGTTTGGCGGTTACCAGGGCACAAGAAACCGGCAGGATCCACCGAGTAGCGTGGCGTTCGTGCCCACGCAGGCTGCGCTACGCGGCGATTTCAGTGCGCTTGAATCCGCAGCCTGTCAGTCGAGCGGAAGGATTCGAACCATCATCGATCCATC
Source organism: Terriglobia bacterium (assembly GCA_963767545.1). Lineage (GTDB taxonomy): Bacteria > Acidobacteriota > Terriglobia > Bryobacterales > Bryobacteraceae > CAVVFX01. The sequence goes on along the minus strand of CAVYEV010000008.1, from coordinate 26,426 downwards.
CACGAAAACGGCGTTTCCTAACGCTCAGGTGCCGGCGTCTCTCTTTGACCCAGTGGCGTTGAAAATCGCGGCCAAACTTCCGGCGACCTCGGACCCTTGCGGGCGCGTGACGTATTCGATCCCATCGACGGGCGACGAAGACCAAATCATCGGCCGAGCCGATTGGATCATGAATACCAAGCATGCGGTTTTCGGGCGGTACTTTATTGCGGATTATCGTAATCCCGCGCTGCCCGCGTCCGATAACGCGCTTCTCTCACACACCAATGGCAATCTGGAACGTGGGCAGTCCATGACGGTGGGCGACACGTACACGTTCAGCGGCAACACATTGAATTCCTTTCACGCGACGTTTACGAGGCTGCGGAATAACCGTGTGGTGCCGGAGGGCTATAACGCCGCGTCCCTGGGTGTGAACATGTTCAACTACGATCCTTCGGGAATGTTGTTGTCCGTCACCGGTGGATTCAGCACGGGAGCATCCCCGGGCATCTTTAACCGCAACACCTTCCAGGAGTCCGACGATTTCGACTTGATCCGGGGCCGCCACCAGATCTCCCTCGGTGTCGATGTCGTGCGCACACAGAACAATCTGAAGAGCGCGTTTAATGAGAACGGAAATTTCGCTTTCAACGGCCAATTCAGCAACGATGCGACCCTCGATTTTCTTCTTGGCAAAATGAGTGACTTCCAACAGAGCCGCGCGCAAATCAACGTCTACCGCCAGACGATACTCGGCTTGTACGTACAGGACAGCTACAAACTAAGCTCGCGGATGCTAATCAACGCGGGGCTTCGATGGGAACCCATGCTCTTCCCGCAGGATTTCTACGGACGCGGCGCTTCCATCAGTACCCAGGCTTTTGCCGCTAATCAGCGGAGCACCGTCTATCCAAACGCCCCGGCCGGAATGCTGTTCTACGGCGACCCCGGCGTGCCTAAAGCGTTTACCAACGACAAATTCAAGAACTTCTCTCCGCGCCTGGGTATCGTGTTCAATCCTCACGGCGATGGCCGCGATACGATCCGGATCGGTGGAGGCATTCTCTATGACAACCCGGAGGTCTACTATTCCGAGCGACTGACCACCAATGCTCCGTACGGAAATTCCATCGACCTTACCAATCCCGGACTGCTAAGTAATCCGTGGTCGACTTATCCCGGAGGAAACCCTTTCCCGGGATCCTATCCACCAGTTTCGAGCGTAACTTTCCCGCAATTTGCAAGTTACTCCGCGATCCCGCGGGATCTGAAGCCGACATATATGGAGCAGTTCAATATCAGCTATCAGCGGCAACTGCCCGGAAACTGGCTCGCGTCGGTCAGTTACATCGGAAACCGGACCAGGCATCTTTGGCTTTCAGTTGACGTCAACCCATCGGTTTACATTCCGGGCCAGTGCGGAAATACGGCCTGTTCTACGACGGCGAACACCAACCAACGGCGGGTACTCTATCTGCAGAATCCTGCCCAAGGCCAGTATTACGGCCCACTAATTACAACCGACGATGGCGCGAATACCTCATATGACGGCTTGTTGACGTCGGTTCAGCATCGTTTCAGCCACGGATTTACTCTGCTCGCAAACTACACGTGGTCACATTGCATCAGTGACGGTGACTTCGCGGGGAATGTTGGAAATGAGCAGTATCAGAACCAGTCAAACCGAAGCGCCGACCGCGGCGATTGCAATTTTGACGTGCGCCACATCTTCAACGCGTCATTCGTGGGAATCAGCCCGGGGTGGGGCGGCGGCGTGATCGGAAAAGTAATCGGCAACTGGCAGTTTGCGCCTCTTGTCCGCGTGACGAGCGGGTTGCCCATGGACGTCGCGACTGGCAAGGATAATTCGCTTACCGGGATCGGCCTCGACAGGCCCAATCTGGTCCCCGGAGCCGACCCTTATAATCCTTCGATAGGACCTCAGCTTCAATGGTTGAATCCTGCCGCGTTCGTGCAGAATCCTCTGGGCACCTTTGGGAATCTCGGCCGCGACACGATCAGGGGACCGGGGCAAGTGAACGTGGATGCTTCATTGAGCCGCATCTTCGCCCTGAGTGAACGGTTTCGGCTCGAAGCCCGCGCGGAGGCTTTTAATGCGATCAATCACACCAATTTCAAACTGCCGAAGACCAGTACTGTAGGCATCACCGATATCGAGGCAATTACAGCTTCGAACTTTGGACGGCTAACCGCGGCTTACGACCCGCGCATTCTTCAGTTTGCTCTAAAACTCCATTTCTAATGTCACGAAAAAAAATCGATATGCGATTGCCGTCCCGTCGCGCGGCCTGCCTGCTGCTGTTGGGCTTCGGATTCGCGTCCTGGAATTACGCCAATGCGTCCCCGCAGGAAGCCACTGGTAGAGCCCACCCAACGCAACCGGGGGATGAGCGCGTTCTTTCGAATAGCAAGCTTCGCGTTCACCTGCGTTCGAACTTGACGCTGTCGGTGGAGGACTTGGCAACAAACGTGACCTGGGGTTCGGACCCTTGGGAGAACAGCCCCGGACGCGTTCATCTCCGCGGTAAACACGCCGAATCGGCAACGGTGAACCTGTCCGGCGCGGCTCAAAAGAAGTTCGCTAGCGATGCCGGTCCGAACGGCGGCGAGGGTGTAGCCATTTCTCTTGACGATTTCCGCACGCGGATGGGACCCGTGCGTGGCGATCGCGATCCAGGCGCGCACCTGTCGCTCGTGCTTCAGGTTCTGCTAGCCAAAGACACTCCCACTATGACCCTCCGCATTCAGGAGATGAAAAACGCTTCTCAGTATTGGGAAGTAGAGAGCATCGAATGGCCGCTGCACCTGTTTCCGTTACGGACAGTTACCGACGACGGCTATCTCGTCTTTCCGCAGCAGGAGGGGATGCTGATACCGACGCGGTTCGAGCCTGGATATTTCCGGTACCTGAATTGGATCTGGGAACGAATTGCCGGGCAGGCCACGATCATCGACCAGTTCTCGATGCCCTGGTATGGCGGCAAGCAGGGAGCGAGTTCATTCATCGGCATTGTGGAGACGCCGGACGACGTTGTCTTCGGCGTAATTGCCAACGACGTTCGTGGACCGGAACAGAGTGCGGCTCCGGCGTCCGCGGTTCCATCCGCAACCACGAGTCTCAACAGTCCCCGCATGTCGTCCGTTTGGCCGTACTGGCATTCCGTCAAAGGTGAACTGGGTTATCCCCGGGTAGCCAGCTACACTTTCCAGCCGAACGGCGGCTACGTGGAGATGTGCAAGACGTATCGCGCCTATGCCGAAAAAATCGGCAAGGTGGTTACGCTGAAGCAGAAGATCGCCGCCAATCCAAAGGTGGAGAAGCTGCTTGGAGCGCCGAATTTCGAGATCCAGGTAGTTTCGAACCGCGCGCTCGATCCGCAATACCAGAGCCTCTCGGGTCCGGTCTACGACGGCGCTCATCATTTGCAAACCAGCTTCGATCAAATCACCGCGATCGTTCACGATATGAAAGAAAATCTCGGCGTGGAACGCGCTGTGATTCGGATCGCAGGCTGGGGCCGCAAGGGCTATGATAACGACCGGCCGGTCGATGCGGCGACCCAGGTAAACATCGAGGCCGGAGGTCCACAAAAACTGGCGACAGCGATTGCAGCGGCGAAAGCAGCCGGATTTCTTGGCGGTCTCTGGGATAACTACCGGAATTTCGATCTTAATTCGCCGAGCTATGACGAGAATCTTATAGTCCGCGACGCGGAGGGAGCGCTGGTGAATGGTTTCAGTTCCGAGGCGGGCTTCTCGCAGGAGATATGTCCGCTTGAATCGTTGAAGCTGTTCCAACGCAACATGGATCTATACCGGCAGACTCTGAAGCCGGATCTGATCTATCTCGACACAATCGGCGGTTTACCATTAATTGAGTGCTACAGCCCACGGCACCCTCTCATGCGCGCGGGAGTTCGCGAACAGAGGATTAAGATTATGCAGGTCGCGACGAAAGCCGGTGCAGTGCTGGGCGCCGAAGGGCCGCCGTCGGATTGGAATCTCAAGGTTGCCGATTTCTACGACGAAGGGAACGCCAAGCTCGGCATCGAGGTTCCCTTGTGGGCGCTGGTCTATCACGATTGCGGGATGCTTTACCGCCAGCACGCCACTGCTTACAATTACGGGCTCGACAACTACGGCTACTCTCGCGGTCCGTGGCCGGCTAAGTTCTTGCGAAGTCTGTTATATGGCGATCAATCGAGTTGGACAATCTCGAACGATGCATATTGGGCCTGGCGAAAAACCTTTAAGCAAATCAACGATGTGCTTGCGCCCCACCAGCGCCGCGTGGCGCTTGATCAGATCACGAACCACGAATTCTTGACGCCGGATTACCTGGTGCAGCGCACGACGTTTTCTTCAGGCGTGATAGTCGCGGTGAACTATGGCGAGTTCCCGTTCAAACTTCCGGATGGAACCGATCTTCTGGCCCATGCTTATTACGTAAACGATAAGTCGGCTGGAGGGCGCTCATTCGCCGGATCGGTGCAGGTTGAGGTTGCGCCGGCGAGTTCGCACTGAAAGGTAGCTCGCGCATTGTCACGGCAAAAAGCAGAAGCGAGCGTTCACCTTTCAGGATGAACAGGAAGCTTTCGTTAGGACGACAGTTGTGTTCAACAAAGTTAATCGTGGAGAAAACGGTAAGCTGGGATCAGCGCGGAAAATCACTCAGGGCGCCTGCCACGTGCCAATTTTTACACCCAGCCAACTCGCTGCCATCGACATCTCGCGTCTCGGAGAGGACGCCTGCATCGTAGCGGGTCCGGGGTCCGGAAAGACCACTGTTCTGGTCGAGCGCTACCGGCGGCTGGTGTGCGACGGTGTATTGCCGCGTGAGATCCTGGCGATCACGTTCACTGAAAAAGCGGCGGCGAACATGAAATCGAAAGTGGCCGAAGCCTTTGAGTCGGATCCCGTGATCCGGCGTCAGGTTGAGGCTGCTTACATCTCGACCGTACACGGATTCTGCCAACGGCTGCTGAGAGAGAATGCCATCGCGGCGGGCGTCGATCCGCAATTCTCGATTCTGGACGAGCGGCAGGGACAGATCCGGCGATCTCGTTGCGCCGTTGAAACGTTGGATGCTTTCTTTCGCGCGTGGCCTGCCGAAACCGAACGGCTCATGGCCGCGATCGATCAGCCGGATCTGACGTATTCGCTCGTCGAAGTCCACGATGCGATTCGCAGCGCGGGCATCTCCATCGAATCGCTTCTCGTGGAAGATTTCCCGGACATCGGAGATGCCATTGAAGCGATGGGCTCAGTCATCGACGAGTACTGGCGTTTCAACGGAACGCTGACAACGAAGCGCCGGGAATATCGCGATGAACTTGCGGACTGGCTACAAGCGGCCCGCGTGGCGTATCGAGAGCGGCGATGGGAACGATTGGTCGCTGTCACCGCGCCGATGAAGTTCCTGCCAAGCAAAGTTCATTCCGATTGGAAGAGCGATTTCGCGGAAGTGCGGCAGCATAGCGAAACGCTGCTGGGAGTGGCGGTCGCGAAACTCTACGCGGTAGAGCGGCGCACGCTGATCGAAATGATCTTGCGTTTCGACCGCTTATACGCCGCCGAGAAGCAAAAGCTGGGAGCCCTGGACTTCGCGGATCTGGAGCATTTCGCCATCCGGTTGCTCGAAGAGAACGCGGCGGTTCGCGATCGCGTGCAGGCGCAATTCCGCCAGATCCTGATGGACGAATACCAGGACACCAATGGCCAACAAGCGCGGCTGCTCGGACTACTGCGAGGGCGAGGCAACTTCTATGCGGTCGGCGACATCAACCAGGCGATTTTTGGGTTTCGTCATGCGAGCCCCGATGTGTTCCGGCGATATCGCAACGCGGTGAGGACCGCGGAGGAACACCACGTCGAGTTGTTCGAGAACTTCCGCAGCCGTGACGAGATTCTGCGCGCGGTGGGAGCGGTTGTGGAGAATGCGACGGGTGTTGAGCCGCATGTTCTAAAGGCGCGGCGGGAACTTCCCGCAAAGGATCAGGCGTCCATCGAAGTGATTGCGGCGCTTGCGGAGACAAGCGAGGAAGCGCAGCGAAGTGAGGCGGAATGGATTGCATCGCGCATTTTGGAATTGCGCGGAAATCTGACGATCGGCGCAGAGAGCCGAGCGGCGGAATTCAGGGACATGGCCGTGCTTGTGCGCAAGACATCGCTGATCGGTCCGCTGTCAGAAGCATTCGACAGATTCGGAGTGCAATACCAGGTAACGCGGCAGACCGGTTTCTTCGAATCGCGCGAGATCCGCGATCTGATGCATCTGCTCCGCGCGATCGCGAATCCGCGGGATGAGGTTAGCCTGGCTGTTGTGCTGCGATCTCCATTGGCCGGAGTCTCTGACGAGGCTTTGTACAGGTTGAAGAACCTGTCCGACAATCTGGGCGCCGCGCTCGATGTGGAAATGGAAGATTTCGATCCCGTTGACGCCGAGCGTTTGACACGCTTTCGAATCAATTTTGCGCGCTGGCGGTCAGCAGCACATTACATCCCGGTCGACCGCCTGCTTGCGGGCGCGCTGGCGGACTGCGGATACGCCTGGACTCCTGGTACGGTATCAGGTGCAAACATCGAGAAACTGCTCGCACTTGCGCGCAACGCTCCTAAGGACCAGTCGCTCGCGGAGTTTGTCCACGAGATCCAACTGATCCGCGAAGAGGATGCGCGGGAAGCCGATTCTCCTTTCGATGAAGGTCTCAACGCGGTGAGGGTCATCACCGCGCATGCTTCTAAGGGATTGGAGTTCCCCATCGTCTTCATTCCGGGCATGCAGACAACGATGAATAAGTCGGTGCCATCGCTGACCTTCACCGCGGCGGCCGGACTTGGCACGAAGTGGCGAAGTCCTGCGGGAGGCGAGGCGCTTCCGGATTGGCCGCGGATGCAAAACAAGATTGCGATTCGCGAACGGGAAGAACAGGAGTCGAACAGGCTGTTGTACGTCGCCATGACGCGCGCCGAAGAGCATCTGATTCTTTCGTATGCCTTGGGCGCGAAGGATAAGCCGCAACAATGGGCCGAGCCCGTATCGCGTGTTTTCGCCGACATAGTCCGGACGATCACCAGCACACCTGCGTCGCAGCCAGTGGAAGTTGCGGGTAGACTATCGACCCGCGTGGAAGAAGCGGCAAGACCTATTGCGACCGGTCAGCAGGAGTCGAATGTCACAGTAACGTCGTTGACGCTCTTTGCGGATTGCCCGAGACGATATTATCTGGCGAGATATATCGGTTGGGACGAGGAGACGATGCCGCAGTCAAACGCGCCCACGATTGTTGCCCGCGACAACGCCCAACTTCCTGCCAGCGAATTGGGACGGCAGGTACACGCGTTGCTGGCCTTTCAAGATGTTCCGTCGCCGGACTTCGAAGCGCTCCATCTGGCGGCCACCTTCGACCAAAGCGATCTGGGGCGCCGCGCGAAAAAGGCCCGGCGTGTGGAGCGCGAGTTCGATTTCATGCTGGCAGTCGGGGAGATAGTATTGCGCGGCCAGATCGATCTCTGGTTCGAGGATCGCGCCGGCAACGTCATCGTGGATTACAAAACCGACGACGTCACAGCGGCGGAAGCTGCGGGCCGTGCGTCCGTTTACAAGCTACAGCTTCTGTATTACGCTATGGCGATCGAGAGGCTGACGGGGCGCCGCCGACAGAAGCGTGGCTGCACTTTCTGCGCCCGGACGTGGCCGTGCGCGTCGAGCTAGCGTCGCGGGATATGCAACAAGCGCGAAGGCTGGTTGACGAGTTGGCTGCCGCGCAGCAGAATCTGCAATTTCCACTGCATGAAGGCGCGCATTGCCGGAGATGTCCGTTCTACCAGGGATTGTGTCCAGCGGGGCGATAGAACGAGCATGTCATCATTGAATCATGCCTGATTGGGTGATTCTGGTGCTCCTCCTCGCGGGCTACGTAGTGCTGATGCGATGGGTCCTTCCGAAGGTTGGTGCACCTACTTGAGTGGGCGGATCATGCGGCGTCGGGCACGCTGCGAGGAGAAATCGGAAATCGAACGAACATCCGCATAAGTAAGCGCTGCGGCGCTATTGGTTACGGAAACCGATGGCTACGAGCTTGCCGTCCGGTTCCAGGGCGATTCTCCATTCAGTGGAACCGTGCTCGAACTGTACCTCGTAGATGTCGGTGCCCCCTTCACCCACTCCTTTGAAATGTACCGACTCCACCGCTCCAAGCCGATTGAGAGCGGCTTTGAGTTGTGGCAACTGCTGGCGCGTGACATCCGCGACGGTCTGGCTCATCAGTTCGTATTTCGGCTGACCGATCCGTAGTTCATCGATGTTACGGCGCAGCGCGGCTTCCGATCCCGGCGCTTGCGTTTGATCTTTGAATCGCTTCGCCGCGCGCGCCTGCAATGCCGCGGCCTGAGCTTCGTCGATCCGCTTTGCCGTTATATCCCTCCCGTTCTGGTGAAGCACTGCCTGGGTCGCCTTGCCGTCAGCATCGACATCGAAGGTAATTTGAGCATCCACTGCTTTCAGGAAGAACTTCCGTTCCGCTTCGGGGAATATCTGGAGCTTTGGTTGTCCCGTTAATTGTACGAATAAGCGGTCGCCTTCGCGAGAGATCGTCAAAATCACCGCCGCGGTCATTTGGTAGCTTCCAGTGTAGTTGTCGAACACCTTCGGATCCATCGTGATCTCTTTGTATTCTTTGACAGGCTCTGTCTTTGCAAGTGGATAGCTTGCGTCAAGCAGGTGCCGCCCTATGTCGTCGGGACCTGCCGGCGTTGAAAGGTTGGACAGGACAACCACACCCGTTCGGCTTTTTGGGTCGAAGCCCATATAGGTCCGGTATCCGCCGGTACCGCCGTTATGCCAGATGATGGAATTGCCGTTCTTCGATTGCACGTGCCAGGCGTAAGCAATCTGCATATCGGGAGATCCGGCCGGCCGCCGAATGGATATTTCCGCGGCCATTGCTGCCGCAAGCGGAGTTTTCGTATAGCCCAGATTCGCCGCAAGGAAAGTCAAAATGTCGTTCGCGGTCGAGCGAAGCGCGCCCGCGCCCGCGAAGGCTTGTGTAAAATCCCAGTTTGATACCGCGGCCAGGCCAGGACCGTGTCCGATAGCTAGCCGCGATTTCATTTCCGGCGAAAGAGTAACGCGCGTATCGTTCATCTTCAAAGGCTCACAGATGCGCGACCTCACGAGGGCTTCATAGTCCATGCCTGCGCGGAGACAAAGCACGTGCCCTAACAGGCCGACTCCCAGATTGGAGTACTCGTACTGCACGCCGATATCGCGGGTCAAATGATAGCCCGATAAAAACTGATAGAGCTGTTCGATCGAATAATCGGCGTACGGGTTCGATGGATCTTTGGGGTTGAAGTTGGACGGCATCCGCGGCAGTCCGGAACTTTGGGTGGAAAGATCCTGTAACGTGATTTTCTTATCGTTCCGCTCAGGAACTTTGACGCTCGCGGGCAGGTACTTCGATACCGGATCGGTCACAGCAATTTCGCCCTTCTGCGCCATATCCATCATCACCAGCGACGTAAATACTTTCGTCATGGAACCGATCTCGAAAACCGTGTCTCCATTAAGCGGGCGCTTGTCGTCTTTGGCGAGACTGCCGTAGGCGACAATCCGCCGGCCATTTGGGTCGATGACGCCGGCCACAATGCCGATGCCAAGATTTTCCGCGCCAACGCGATCCGCGAGGATCTTCCGGATTTCGGTGTCCGGTGGCATTTGAGCACTATTCGGGGTCTGCGCGAACGCTCCGGTTAGCAACAGAATCGCACCTATGATGACCATGCAGGCATTGCGCGACGTCATAATCTATCCTTAATGATCCAACTTTAACCGATTTACTCCAGGTCGATTGTGTGGGCTCGAAGAGGCTGCGGGCGTGCGTCTGGCCGGTGCAGTGCGACTAAGAAGGCCCTCTTCACGTTATCGAGCCCCCGAGTGGTCCGTGCTGTGGGTGAAATTGCTTGCAAGGTAACTCGCCGGTTCCTCGGAGCAGATGAGTATTTCTGGGAGGTTTGAACGCTTCCGCTCGGCGTCCCAAAACTGATTCAATTCACTGGACAAGACTTCGCAATTCAGTTCACGGCTGACTGTCGAGCGGTAGACGACCGCATCCTCAAGCTCAATCCATTCTGGTCGGGCGTCGGCCGAGCTGATTGGACGCCCCTTGCGCGTGCTCTCGTTGCAAACATCTGGCCGCCGAGCAGCAGGCTGCCGGAATGAAGGACCTTGACCATCGAGGTGGCCACATCTTCTTCTTGCGTGATTCTCGCGGCCGGCGGTGCCGCGCGGTGTGATGCGCGCTATGAGCCCGAAAAGTAATCCAGGATTAGGGTACCCCCCCGGGGACGCGGGCGGTCCAGGGGGACCGCCCCAGACGAATTTTATTAGCCACTGTAGTTTCCGCCGCTTAATTACCACCAGCATTACAAGTGACTATCGGGTTCGTCGGGTTTCCCTGCTGTTGGTGGACATTCGTGTGTTCGGTACCGCATAACCAGACGCCATTGGTGTCATTCAAGATGGTGTTGGAACTTACATTCGTATGTGAAAGCACTGGTGAGGGAGTATTGGTGCCGCCGACTTCCGCTATCAAAGCTATCCCGGTAGTGCCCTGCGAGACACCCGGGTCGTTGGGCTTGGTCGCCGGTGGTCCTGGATAGTACCCGTTATCAGCGATCATGTTGTCTTGGATTAGAGTGTTGGTGATAACGTCTCCAGATACGTTGCTGTGTACTACGATCCCAGGGAGTTCCGACCCGTCCAGGTTATTGCCCACTACTTGTGTGTTGGAGATTTCGGCGAACGGTCCATCCGTAGCGACGACTATCTGACCGATATAAGAACCGGGTGGTGGGAAGAGCTGTCCTGACGCCGGAGCTGCTCCGATGACGGTGTTCCCGGAGACCTGGACGTTCTCGACAGGTGTGCCTTGGTTGTACGCTGCGATAACGATTCCACATCCGTTGCTGTTATCGATTATTAGATTGTCATTCACTACGTCATTCTTAGCCCCGTGAAGATTGCCTGGGTGCGTGTCAGGGGCGCCAGGATCCGTCGGTCCGTCATCAGCGACACCGATTCCTCCATCTGCAGCATTGTGACTGACGAGATTGTGACTTACGACCGAATCGCTCGTTCCGACAAGTTCAATTCCCTTGTCTTCAGGTATACACCCGACTGGAGGTACGCCCGCGGCAGGGCAGGCGTGGCCCGCCACACCGTTCCCCGTAACAACGCTGTACTGGATAGTAACATGGGACGCATCTTGAACAAATATCCCATGCTCGTTGGCACCAGTGACCGTGACGCCGCTGATCACAACCCTGTCGGCTCCCAGGCCCTACGTATATGCCGAGGTCACAGCCAGTTGCAGTAATCACAGTTCCAGTTAGCTGCTGGTTGGAAGTTAAAATCACTTTGGTCGTTAGGCCGGTGCTACCTGCCGTCAAACATGCCGCAACGGCACAATTCGCCCCGAGCGCGGCGAACATCAGCGTAATCGAGAATATCGTTGATTTCCCTGTCATAATCCACTTCTCCTATCCGCTTCATGAATCTATCAATGCTGTCCATCTTGGCGTCTCGCTATGCACCCCGCAATCGCTCCGGTTCTGACGGCAGCTTTAGCAATGCATCGATAAAAGCTTGATAAGCGGTCTAATTTGGCGTCTGAAACAAGACCAGTATACACCTGACCCATTCGATTGAGCCTGTTTTTTCGCATTCCATCTCAGCAAACTGAGCTAGTGCTTAGTCGCATTAATACAATTCTGTATTAGAATGTTTGGTGATGCCTCGACGCGCACCTGAACTGGAATGCCCACCGGAAGACAAAGCAAGTTTGGTTGACATTACAAAGAGCCGTATAGAGGAGGCGCGGCCAATGTTTACCATTCGGAAGGGCTGTAAAAACAGGCATTCGAGCAAGGGGGCTGGACAAAAGCGGCAAGCCGTGGCATTCTAGGCTAGATGAGTGCGGGTGATGCGGTAGGTCGCGCCGAACTGAACAGTTGGAGCGGGAAGTAGCATCGCTGCAGCGACGTCTGAACCGGTCGTTGAGTGAGATCGAGCGTCTCGAGCAAGAGATCGCACGAATGCACAAACTGCTGGAAGAGGCAGTGCGCAAAAAGAAGCGCAACACAGCCCCGTTCTCCCGCGACAATCCGAAACCGAATCCCAAAACAGCGGGGCGTAAAGCGGGGGACCAATACGGTCAGCAGGCCACGCGTCCGGCGCGGCTGAGAGTGGATCAGCAGATCGCTGTGCCGTTGCCTGCCTGCTGCCCGCATTGCGAAAGCAAGGTGATTGGGCGGGACACCCAGGCCCAGTATCAGGAAGACATCGTTCGAGTGACCCTGGTGCGGCGGTTTGACGTGGAGGTGGGGTGTGTACCGGCTGTGGACGCAGGGTGCAAGGAAGGCATCCGCTGCAGACCTCCGATGCCTTGCACATAGGCCAGGTACAGATCGGGCCGGAAGCGTTGTCGTTGGCGGCATTGTGGAACAAAGAGATGGGCATGTCGCATGAGCGAGTGGCGCGGTCGCTGCAATTGGGCTACGGATTGACGGTGAGCCGCAGCGGGATCTGCCGGGCTCTGGAACGGTTGGGCAATTGGCTCCCACCTACGATCGATTGAAGGCTTCGTTGCGGCACAGTCCATTCAATGGACTGGACGACACGGGTTGGCGCGTAGGCGGCCAGTTGCAGAATTGTCGGGTGATCGGTAACGAATCGGTCACGGTATACCTGATCGAGCCGCATCGCGGCTTTGCCGAAGCAGCGGCGGTACTGGGGGCCGATTATGATCGCTTTTCTGGTGCATGACGGAGCCCGGACCTGGTACGGTTTCTTGCAGGCTTTTCACCAAACCTGCCTGGCGCATCCGATCCGGCGTTGCCGGGACCTACTGAAGTTTCTGACCGGGAAGGCGCGGCAGTTTCCGCAGGCGGTCCTGGAGCTACTGTTGGACAGTCTGCACTTGCGGGATGGGCGCCAACAGGGACTGGTCGGCGAACACGGATTGGCAGTGGCCGCGGGACGCCTGGAGGCTCGCTTGGACAGGCTGTTGGCAACGACACTGTGCCATACCGCCAATCAGCGTTTTGCGCGCCATTTACAACATGAGCAGCCCCACCTGTTCACCTTTCTGTACTGTCCTGGCATTCCGGCCACCAACAACTTCATTGAGGCAGCGATTCGTCTGATGGTGGTGGCTCGCAAAACCTGGGGCGGCAACCGGACCTGGAACGGCGCTCGAACCCAACAGATTTTGACCAGCGTTTTGCGCACTTGCTGGCAACAGGGCAAAGATGCTTTTCAGCAGTTGGTTGCCCTACAGCATTCTCAGCGGCCGATAGTGCTCGATCTCGTTCCAGCTTCTCTATCTCCCTAACTCCGCCTTTCTCCTCACATCTCTCCAATTACTCGCTATCCACAATGTCCGGACTCACTACTCCCTGCTGAGCGGCGATTCTGTCATGTTCTCCAGGATGGTAAACATTGGCCGGCGCGCAGTGTGGAGCGTGCCCGAATTATTCTTGCCTGCCTTGAAGGCAAAGAGATTCAACAGGTGGCGCGGGAGTTGGGCGTCTCTATTCCCACGGTGAGCAAGTGGCGCAGGCGCTTCGCGCTGTGGGGACTGAGAGGTCTGCGGGATGAACCGCGTTCGGGCAAGCCAGTCATTTATGACGCTGCATTTCGCAACCGCGTTCTCGCTGTAATCGAGCAACCGCGTCCTCCTGGCATGTCGCGCTGGGATGGGCCGGCGGTGGCGGAGAAACTCGACGCCAGCGTGTATGCGGTATGGCGCGTATTGCGTCGCGAAGGCATCTACCTCCAAAGGCTGCGCAGTTGGTGCGTGAGTACCGATAAGGAGTTTGCGCTCAAGGCCGCTGAAATCGTGGGCCTGTACCTGAATCCTCCATTGAACGCGTTGGTATTGAGCGTTGATGAAAAGCCGAGCATACAGGCCATCGAGCGACCGACTGGCTACATAGAGACTGACAGCGGCACCGTGGTGCGCGCCTTGAAGAACACTTATAAGCGCCACGGCACGCTGAATCTGTTCGCCGCTCTTGAAGTTGGCACCGGCCAAGTTCACAGCAAGACCACCGACTATAAAAAGCGGGGAGACTTTCAGAACTTTCCGGGCGGCGTGCTAGCCGATCAACCGCGGGACAAAGAGATCCACGTGATCCTGGACAACTACTCGACGCATAAGAAAAATGATGATTGGTTAGCAAAGTTTGCAGGCCGGGTGCAGTTCCACTTCACTCCGACCTCTGCCAGTTGGCTAAATCAGATCGAGGTCGGTTCAGTCTGCTGCAGCGCAAAGCACTCAGCGGAGCCAGTTTCAAGAACAAGGATCAGTTACGCGAGGCAATCGAAGTCTTCATCGAGAAGCACAACGAGCATGCCAAGCCCTTCCGCTGGCGCAAGCGCGAGGTCAGGGGCAGTCAACTTCGGAATACTATTGTTAACTTATGCAATTAAGCACTAGTAGTAATGGACAACTGATTGTATCGTCTTCTTGGGTGACGGCTTTTGAGTTTCGGGTTTATAGCTTCGGCATCTGTGCCTCCCGTTTGCGCTGTTTGCGTTTTTAGGGCAGGGGATCATGGCAGAAACCTATGCCGGTCAGACCTGGTTCAGCGCCCCAGCACATGAAAACTCCGGTATCTCTGGAACCTCTGTAAACATTGGCGATGGACGCGATCCGACCGGCTGATTACGTTTGGCTGCCCGGCGCCGATTGAGAGCCCATTGGGGTGTACAGAAAACTGGTGGCGATCACGCAAGTAGCGCAAGCAGGGTTCCAGAGATCCCGGTGTACAGATGGTGAAGTTTTCTGTACAAGGAAATCGCTGGAACCCCAATAATCATAGGCGACGAACGCCGTCGGATCGGTAGAATGTGTCCGCTTGGACTTCTTGGGTAGAACCAGGGTTTTGCTGTACAGAAACTCACGTTTGATGTACAGCCAATTCGGGGTGGCCAGCGGCAAGCCAGACCACTTTCGGGACGACACGGCAATGGCTCCGCCAACAACAACGTAATCACCACCGTGCGGAACAACGTTTAACGAATGGACTCTTAAAGGGCTGCCATTGTGCTATCATTTTCGCCGCCCTTGTAGTAACAGCAGAATCTCTTGTTGCTGAGCCTTCGCCTCGGGTGAGCCGGATCCGGGGCGTCCCGTAGTATACAAGGCCAGTTTCATCGCAGTCGAACCGCTTTTGTTGCGGATCGCCGGATTCGCCCCGTGGTCGAGAAGAGCACGTACCGCGCCCGCGCAACGCGTTCGAACGGCGCGGTGCAGTGGAGTGGCCCCATCCATATTCTGGGCGTTCGGATCTGCGCCGGCTTCAATAAGGCACACGATCGTCGCCGCTTGCGCTGCCGGATCCCACCTGGGCGAACCAGGACTTCCGAATGCGGCCGCATGTAGCGGTTCAGCACCACGCCGGTTCTTCGCTCGGACGTTGGCTCCCGCCTTGATTAACTTGTCCGCCATTTTGTCCCGATACGAGGCAGCGGCGAAATGTAACGCCGTATCGCCGGAATAGATGTAGTGCCCTATTTCTTTGATGAAGCACAGGCTGGGGCTTGGTCCCTGACGTGTTGCTCCCTGGGAGAAACTCGCGGTCGCAAGCGCTGACGACCCCTCAATCAGTTTAGAAAACAATGCGCCATCGTTGGCGACAATCGCGTCTACCAACTGTCGCAGAGATTGTACTGAAGTCCCCACAGCCATGTTTCTACCCACGAAACCTAGGATGCCATACGAACGCAATAAAAGGAGGGTAGTGCGGAGTTTGCCGATGGACGCGCATTTTGAGGCCCGTTAACACCCCAGCGTCCAATATTTGACCGACGGAAGAGTGGCCCCAAATTGGCATCCGTCTGCGACAAACGTCCGCAAAGGCTGTTACCAGTAAATAACAGCATCGTGCGCCAAGCCAAGCCCACTATTGTTGTCCGTGCACAACTTTTGTTCAATCATGGAGCTTCTCCTTATTCGGACTGGCGCGGGCCCACTTCGTTCTATGACTCTACTGCACTGAATCGATTTCATGCTCATCCTTCGATTGGAAAATGCTACAGCGACCCGTCAGATTCAAAGGAGACCACTACACCCTCCTACGCAGCGAGATCTGCACGATAGTACTTTGCCGCTTCCTTTGGAGAGAACTCGTGTTGCTTATCTTTCGCGCCATCGCGCCTTCGATTGAGTAACCGGAAAAATAGTATGCACCGGCATGCCGGCGGATCGTGAGCAAGACAGTAGCATGATCCAATTCACTCAGCGGCGAGAATCACGAACTCGAGTCGATTTATCCTCGCCACCGAATCAATGCACAATTTGCCAGAGATTGCTGTAGTCGTCGGTCCACATCCGGATTTTCGGGCGCGACGCGGGCTCGCGCCGGGCGCTCTTGATCGGCTGGCTATCGAGGAATCCAGGACGCGATGTGACCAGCACCCAATCTGAAGTGAAGACATCCGCCGCGGTGTCTTCGTCGGAAGAAATGAACGCGGACTGCTTGCCCATCGATTGCGCGGCAAGGTGCACCACTGGCTCAAGATCCAAGTAGCGATTGGATACGTGCACGGCCAGCACGCCATCGGGTTTCAGGTCCCGCCAGTAGACGAAGAACGCTTCGCGCGTGAGCAGATGGATCGGGATCGAGTCGCTTGAGAATGCGTCGACGGCGATGACGTCGAGATTCTGTGGCGATTCACGCTCCAGGGAGAGTCGCGCGTCTCCGAGCACGAGGTCCACAGTGCCAGGACTTTCGGGAACGAAAGTGAATTGCGTGCGGGCAATATCCATCACGAGCGGATTGATGTCATAGATGCGGCAGTAGTCGCCCTTACGCGCGTAGGTGGAAAGGGTACCCGTGCCGAGCCCAATCACGCCATAGCGAATAGGGCCTTTTTCCTGCAGCTTCTTGATAGTCAGGCCGACCCCGGAGTTCGGACCGTAATAAGTCGTGGGCCAGCGGCGGCGCAGGATGTCGAGTATCTGCTCGCCGTGGTTGATGGTGCCGTGCGAGAGCTGGCGGACCGGAATGCCTTCGTCGAGAATATCCGCAACGCGCAATGCGCCGTAAAAATTGCGGACCAGCAGCCGCGCGCCCCTCGTCGCCGTGCGCTCTCCGCGCACCAGATAACCTGCGATGACCAGCGAGAGTACGCAACGCCGCGCACCAGCCCAACCAGAAAGAAACCGGTTTTACCGGCATCGATTCGTCCATGTGGGCGTCTGCCGTAGGCCTCGGCGCTCGCGCCAGAAGACCCAGAGAATCAGCCACGGCTGAGGCCAACCAGGATCGGCATTTCGTAGAGCGCATTGAAAACCCGCGGCGCGAAGAACGCGACGAAAAGTCCGCCGACCGCGCCGCCGACCGAAATCGTCAGATAGAAGCCGTCAGGTGCGAGGTGTCGGGCTTCATCCGCGCCAGTTCGCCGTGGCACACCATGCAGACAACGAAGAGCATCGATGCGCGAGATAAGCACCAATGCGAGGATACAGCCGTATCCGGCGTTTCCTGCGTCGGTGATGAACCACGCCAGCGCTGCCAGCCCGGCGGCGAACATCGGGACGAACACGGTGCGCGAATACCAGCGATGGCTCTCGAAGCACAGGATGAATGTCAGCAGGTACATGCTAAGCGGCACGATCCACAGGAACGGGATGGCGGCCACGTTCTGCGTCATGTGATTGGTGATCGCAAGCAGCATGGCGGAGCCCGCGGCGGCGAGCAGCATCCAAAGGATACGCACGCCCCACTCCGGCGCGGCCGCCTCCTCGTTCAGTTCGGGCGCCGCAACGGTTCCCTTGCGGCTCGTCAACGCTACCGCAATGCAGCAACACGCGAATGCTACAAATGCGCCCGACCATATCCAGGCCTGGCTTCGGTTGCTGAGATAAGGCTCAACGAGAACGGGATAGCTGAGCAAGCGCCAGCATGGAACCAAGATTCGACAGCGCGAAGAAGCGATAGGGCAGCGCCCCCTGGCGGGAACGCGAGTACCAGGATTGCAGCAGCGGGCTTGTGGAGGACAGCAGCATGTACGGCAGTCCAACGGTGACCGCCAGCAGGCCCATGATGCCGAGAAGAGGATCCTCTCCCCCTGCCGGCTTCCAGCTCGGATTGGGAAGGATGGGGAGAGTCGCAATGCTGAGCACGAGCAACGCAATGTGCACGAATGCCTGCCGCTTCACCGGTACAGAGCCAACGATTAAATGCGCGTATCCGTAACCGAGCAAAAGGGCAATCTGAAAAAAAAGCATGCAGGTGACCCAGACGGCGGCCGAGCCGCCGAACCAGGGCAGGATCAGCTTGGCGATCATGGGCTGCACCTGGAAAAGAAGGAAAGCGCTGAGGAAAATCGTGACCGCGTAAAGTCCTAGCGAGCCCGGGCGGGCGGGTTCCGGGACCGTGCCGGCGGGGGTGTATGTAGTAGCCGATTCATTCATGTTGCAGAAGCCGCATTATAGCGAGAATTGCGACGCCGCAAATGAAAAAGCGTTAACATCGAATTCATTTTGTTCGGGTTGGAGTAACGTGGAAAGAGGCGAGTCCATCCACTGTAACTTGCGGAGAAATGACGATATGAAGATAACTTTATTGTTAGGAGGAGCGCTAGTTTGCGGGGTAGCGCTGTTTGCGCAGGATCAACCACCTGATCAACAGGCTCCCGCTCAGGATCCCCCGTCGCGGGTAGCACGCCTGAATTTGATACAGGGCCAGGTTTCTTTCGAGCCCGCCACAGTAAGCGAGTGGACCGCGGCGACGGTCAACTACCCCGTTACGATCGGCGATCACTTATACGCCGACGAAGGTTCGCGCGCGGAGATGCACATCGGCGCGACGGCAGTACGCCTGGGGCCCAAGAGCGGCATGAGTTATCTCAACCTGGACGATCGCACGGTGCAGATCCGTCTCGATCAGGGCGCGATCATCGTGCGCCTGAAATACCTCGAAGGCGACGACGCCTATGAGATCGATACCGCGCAAGGCGCCATTACTCTGCTGAGGCAAGGCGAGTATCGCATCGACACGGATCCCGATCGCAATGCGACCATGGTGACGGTGCGCAGCGGCGATGCCGAAGTGACGAGTAATAACGGGGCTTTTCCGGTTCATGCGCGCAGCACGGCGTTCTTTTCGGGCGACGGACAACCGCAGTTCCAAAGCGAGAACCCCAACGATCCGTTCGATTTATTCTCAATGAACCAGGACCGAAGCGAAGATCGCATGCCTGCGCCGCGATACGTCTCTCGCGATATGCCGGGCTGGCAGGATCTCGATGCGAACGGCGCTTGGACCGACGTTCCTGACTACGGCCCGGTCTGGCGGCCGCGGGTCGATGCCGGATGGGCGCCGTACCGCTACGGGCATTGGGCGTGGGTCGAGCCTTGGGGCTGGACCTGGATCGACAACGCTTCATGGGGCTTTGCGCCCTTCCATTACGGCCGATGGGCGTACGTCGGTGACGGTTGGGGATGGGTACCGGGGCCTCTGGCTCCAAGGCCGGTGTATGCTCCGGCTCTGGTGGCCTTCGTTGGCGGCAGGAATTTCAGTCTCGCAATCGGGGTCGGCGGAGGAATGGGGGCAGTGGCCTGGGTTCCGCTCGGTCCGCGTGAAGTCTTCGTGCCGGCATATCGTGTGTCGCCTGTCTATGTGAATCGCGTGAATGTTACTACGGTGAATATCACGAATGTGACAGTTGTTAACCGTACTTACGTAAATCAGACAGTTGGAGTGACGGCGGTGAATCATCAGGCTTTCGTTTCGGCCCAGCCGGTAAATCGGGCGATTGTGCCGGTTCCGCGTGAAGCCCTGACGCGCGGGGAATTCTCCGCGAATCCGGGCGTTGCGCCGCAGCGCGTGAGTGTACTGGCGCATCCGGGACCGCCGGTGAATGTGCCGCATCCGAGTGAGAGCGTAGTCCAGCGTGCGGTAGTTGCGAGACAGGCTCCGCCTCCGGCCGCTGTGCCGTTTGCCGCGCGCCAGCAGGCGTTGCAGGCGAATCCGGGACGTCCGGTAGATCCGCAAACGGTAAACCGGCTGCGGACCACTGCTCCAGTGCAAGCGCCGGCGGTTCGCACTCTTCCCAATGCAGACAGCGCGGCCGGCATTCCAACCCGGAAATCAGACTCCCGCGGCGAATCCGGCAGCCAATGAACAGAACCGGCGCTTTGGCAATCCAGGGAGCCAGCAGACGACGATAGAGAATCCGCAGATACGGGCAAATCCGAATCCGCGGCTGGTGAATCCGCCTCCTGCGCAGGTGAGACCGCAGCCGCAACCCGAAACTGTACAACCGCATCAGCAGCCGGTGGCTAGACCGGCAGAGGTGCAACCGCGTCCTCAGGTCCAACAGCCTCCGGCGCCCCGAGAGGAACCTGCAGCCCGGCCCGCGGCGAGGGAAGCCGAGAAAGCTGAGAAGAAAGCGGTGAAGAAGAGAGAGAAAGAAGAGAAGTAAGCAGCCGGGCTGGATTCGAAGTCAGAAATCCATTCGCAGCCCAAGTTGCATAATTCTGCCGTCGCGAGCGGCGCTGATTACGCCAAACGTAGCAGCGCCGAGCGCATTCCCGGGTGGCATGAAATTGGCATGATTCAGGACGTTCAACGATTCGGCGCGGAACTGAAAGTTAAACCTTTCGCGAATTTTGAAGTTCTTCAACAGCGATGCGCTCACATCGATCAGACCCGGTGTCCACACCAGCGAACGCGGCGCGCTGCCGAAGGTGTAAGCGGCCGGAGCAACCACAGCATTCACGTCGAACCACTCGGCTACGGTTTGCTGACCCGATGGAAGATTCGGATCTCGAAGCACGTTTACGCGTTGAGGACCGGGAGTAAATGCGTTCGTAGTGTTAGTCTGCGTAACCAGGCCTTCGGGCGCGCCATGCTGCAGGAGCGTGATGAATCCGAGTGTCCAGCCGCCGATGAGCGACGACCCGATTCCGCTGCTCAACCAGCGTTTCCCTTTTCCGATCGGGAATTCATACGTTGAACTCAACACGAACCGGTGCGGGATATCGTTTCCGGAAAGCGCTTTTTCAGCTTGCCGATTATAGAAGTTCTGCATCTCATTGGAAGTTCCCGCGCCGGTTGAAGCGCCGGCTTCGAAACTTGCCGGAACGTCGTCAATGAATTTCGCCCAGGTGTAATTTGCCAACAAATTCAACCCATGCGAGAAGCGCTTTTCCACTTTAAGATTGAAAGACTGATAATTGGAGTTACCCCACATAGGTGCTACGATATTGACATTGCCAAACTGCGGAAAAGGCCGCCGCACCTGCGCGTTGCCTGGGCCCATCAGCGCGGGAGGAACCTGATTCATATTCGTATCCGGCCCCGGCAGACGATGACCTGCAACGCCCATATAAGCGGCTTCGATCAGCGTATCGAACCCGACGTCTTGTTGGATAGTGAAGTTCCACTGTTCCGTGTAACCAAGCTGGCGATTCTGTTCGAGAAACGTCGGCGAGAAAATGACAGCGGAGCCAACGGGAACCGCGCCATAACCGGGTCCAAGACTTGACTGGGATGCGCCGCCGGGAAATCCGCTTCGCAGCAAAAACGGCGGTGTGATTCCATTATCGGGCGACGAGAAACTGCCGGTCGATTCAAATCCTGCGCTGGTGTTATTGGAGCCCTCAAGTGGCGGCCCGTAGAACACTCCGAAACCGGAACGAATTACGGTCTTCTTCAAGTCAAACGGCTTCCAGGCAAGCCCCACGCGCGGTCCGAAATTGTTCCAGTCGCCGTTATAGACATGTTGGCCGAGTCCATTCAGACCGGCAAACGTCACCACACCGGGCGTACCGGAAACCGGGTTGATCGCAGTTGTATTAAATCCGTTCTGCCGGTTCCTCACATCGATTCTGGGCGTATGCGCTTCCCAGCGCAGCCCGAGATTCAGAGTAAAGTTCCGGGTGACTTTCCAATCGTCCTGAACGAACGCTCCAATATAGGCCGCGCGCCGGTCCAGCGGAAGAGTGGCATGGATTGAGGCGCTGTTGGGCGCGCCAACCAGTTCGCTGGCTATGGCGTTACCTGAATTCGTGTTACCCGGGAGGCCTGTTTCCTGGGTTGTGAACGCCAGGCTTCCGGAAATGATGTCATTCAAAATATCGACATCGCGGACGTAGCGGTATTCGCCGCCGAACTTCATCGAGTGACTGCCGTGAAACCAGCTCAACACGTCGACGATGTCGGTATCGTGGATCGGGGTTTGAATTCGTTGCTGCGTGCCGGGACCCATGGCGGTAAAGCCCGCCGCGGTGACTCGTGGAAACGACGTGTCGGGCACTCCCTTAAGTCCCAACTTGGTCGGCCAGCCTTGGCCAAGCCCCAAAGA
The DNA here is from genome assembly GCA_963767545.1 of Terriglobia bacterium. Classification (GTDB taxonomy): domain Bacteria; phylum Acidobacteriota; class Terriglobia; order Bryobacterales; family Bryobacteraceae; genus CAVVFX01. The sequence goes on along the minus strand of CAVYEV010000008.1, from coordinate 4,042 downwards.
GTTGCTGTAGAAATAGCGAGGCTGCCATTCATATCGGGCGTCGTTGAGCAGCGACGGTGAAAAGGTGTGAATCTCTTCGATCAGCGTCGAGTACGCGCGGCGCGGCGAATTGACAGCGTTTGGATCGGCTGCGGCTGTAAGGAAAGTTGCCGATGTGCTGGTCGGGAAATCGTGCAGCAGGAATCGCACTGTTGCGCGGTCCGTCTCGCGAAACTGGTGATCCACTTTCGCGGTGATGGTAGTGAGGTTCAGGGCAGTGACGTTGCTTCCCGTAAAGTTATTGGCGCCCGCGCGATTGGTGGGGGTTTGATTCGGCAGTGGATAAAGAGCGAGGAGAGCCGCGCCGACCGGATCGATCTGGCTGGCCGGAACCTTGTTGCCTGGATAAACGGTCCGGGTTACCTGCCCGGGATGGGCAGGATCGGCGGCCGTTGTAGTTGGATCGTAAATGGGGACAAGCGCTCCGGCGGCTGTGAACGTTTGGGAAAAATCGCCGGCCCGCTGCGCAGCCGTCGGCACGGTGAAGGTCTGAGTTGCGCCGACACGCTCTTTTTGCCATTCCGTATTGACGAAAAAGAACGTGCGGTTATGCCGGATCGGGCCGCTGGCGCTGAATCCGAAAATGTTCCACCGTAGCGGCGCCTTCTGATTGGCGAAGAAGTTCCGCGCATCGAGGGCATCGTTACGGAAGAACTCGTATGCGCTGCCATGCCACTCGTTCGAGCCCGACCGTGTAGTCATCGCTACGACGCCGCTTGACGTATTGCCGTACTCGGCCGAATACGCGTTCTGCTGCAGCCGGATTTCCTGCACCGCTTCCACCGGCGGATTAAACAGCGCCTGCGGAACTTCGAAAGCGATGTTCGATGTGTTCACACCATCGATCAGCCATTGCTGCTGATCGGCGCGTCCTCCGGCGATCGCTACGCGCGGCCGGATCACGTCGCCGGTAATGAAGACGGAATTGCCTTCGAGCGCCAGCAATTCGCCCACCCGCCGGCCAGTTAGCGGCATATCGGTGACTATCTTGTTTTCTATAAACTGACCGACTGTCGCGCTCTCCGACTCCAGCAGGGATGGCGACGCACTTACTTCGATCGTGTCCTTCACCGCGCCAATCTCCATCGAAATATCGATACGCGTAGTGCGGGCGGATTCCATTACGATATCCGGATGCGTGTAAGTGCGGAACCCATTCGCTTGCGCGGTCAGCTTGTACGATCCTGGCTGCAACAGCGAGAACGTGTACTCTCCTAGCTGATTAGTTACGACGGATTCCGCGACGCCCGTCGCCTGATTTACGAGATCGATCGAAACCGACGGTAAATTGGCTTTTGACGGATCGGTGACGATGCCTGTCAATGTTCCGGTGGAACTCTGCGCGTAAAGAAACAAACTGCAGGAAAATATAACCGCCGCGAGACGAAGCCATGTGCCCATGCCCCGGCATCTTATCACTTTCGGCTTGATCTGTTGCCGCATCTCCAGCCGGCGGCGGCCGCGGCGGGCGCTCCTTGATACGATTGGGAGAGCGGCCACGCATTCCGCAGAGGACGTTCAAAACCTAACCGGCACGCATGAGGAGAAGTACGATTAGCATAGACAATCGGGCCGAAGGCGTTCCCTTTGACTCGCCCTATCTGACCGATGCGTCAGGGTATCGCGGACATGCGGAACGCCTCTTTGTTCCACGCGATGAGAGTGAGCTGATTGAAGTCGTTCGTGAAGCGGCGCGACTTTCGGAGCCGTTGTCCATTGCGGGCTCCGGTACCGGACTAACGGGCGGACGCGTTCCGCGCGGCGGGTGGATCGTTTCTCTTGAGCGGTTCCAGAAGATCGAAATCCGCGAAGGAACGGCCCGCGTAGGCGCAGGCGTGGCTCTACAAGATCTGCAAAGTGCAGCCGCTCCCAGCAAGCAATTCTATGCGCCCGATCCGACTGAGATGTCGGCCTGGATCGGCGGTACGCTTGCAACCAACGCCAGCGGCTCGCGCAGCTTCCGTTATGGCGATACGCGGCGGCATACGCTGGCATTGCGCGTGGTGCTCGCGGATTGCACTGTACACGAGTGGAAGCGCGGGGAGCGCGTCGATTTTCCGGTCGATCCGCTACCCGCGCCGGACACGACGAAGCATACCGCGGGATACTATCTACGCCCCGCAATGGACTGGGTGGATCTGTTCATCGGCTCGGAAGGCACGCTCGGGATCATCACGGAGGCGGAGTTGCAGTTATTGCCCATTCCGCGTGAGTTGCTCACCGGCGTTGTGTTCTTTCCAAGCGACGATGCGGCGCTCGATGCGGTCGACGTCTGGCGCGGAGTCGCGGGGCTGCGTATGCTGGAGTATTTCGATGGAGCCTCGCTCAAGCTCCTGCGGACCCGATTTGCGGAGATTCCGGTGGAAGCGGGGGCGGCGATTCTGATCGAGCAGGAGGTCGAATCTGCCGCGGCATTGAGCGACGAGACTGACGCCTGGCTGGATCGGCTGGACACCGCGCACGCGTTAATTGAAGAGTCGTGGTTTGCCGCGAACGCGGCTGATCGGGAACGTTTCCGCAAGTTCAGACACTCGGTTCCCGAGATGGTAAACGACATCGTGCGCAAGAACGGCTGCCTCAAAATGGGCTCCGACTTCGCGGTGCCGATCGCGCGTAACCGCGAGATGCTGGCCTATTATCGGGAGCGGTTGATCGAGGAATTTCCCGGGCAGTATGTGATCTTCGGACATATCGGCGATGCGCACGTCCATGCCAATATCCTGCCCAAGTCGGGTCCGGAAGCAGATCGCGCCAAGGGCCTGATGATCGAGTTCGCGCGCAAGGCGGTGGAATTGGGCGGCACGGTTTCTGCCGAGCATGGCCTCGGTAAGCACAAACGGCACTTGTTGCAAATTCAATTCACGCCGGAGGAGATCGAGCGTATGTTGGCAGTGAAGCGCCGGCTCGATCCGCAGGGACTGCTCGGTCGGGGGAATTTGTTCGACACGAGCGCTTAGAACGTAAAATTATGGCGGTCCAAATCGACGCGGCTGCCCTTGAAAGTGACGCGCTCGTTTTCGAGACGCAAACTCTGCTCCTGGCCCGCTTCGCCGGGGAGGCGGATTTTCCCTCCCGCCCCCAGGACTCGATGCCAGGGCAATGGCCGTTTGGAAGCGCGCAGCGCCCAGACTACCTGTCGGCTCGCTCCAGGGAATCCCGCTGCTTCGGCTACTGCGCCGTAAGTCGCCACCTTACCTTTTGGGATGCGCCGGACGACGGCCCAGATCTTCTCGAACATGCGGCATCAACTCCGCTGCCGCATGATGTAGTCGTTTAAATCCACGATTGACGCGAAGAAGCCCAGAAATTCAGCCTCTTTTTCATGCGGCGCCTTAATGGAAGTGCTGAAGTCGCGCGGACGGAACAGATCGGTTGCCGCGATGGCGGCGACCCCGGCCGGACGATACTCGTGCGTGCCCGCGGCCCAAAGAATGCGATCTTTACGGTACAGCATATATCCCATATTTTCCTGCAGAATGTTGGTGCGAATGCCGAGGATGGGCTTCACAAGCTGTTTGCAGCCGTAGGCCCAAGCCCGCCTGCATGACTAAGGAAGAGCTCCAACGAACTGATCGGATTTTGCTCCGTTTTGCACTGTCATGCATTTTACCGTCCATCTCAAATTCGCCTATTGCTCGGCGTTCTCTCCACGGGTTGAGGGCGGGCAGTCACAAGTGTCCGCCGCTCATGTGGATTCCCACGGATTGACAATAGAAATGCCGATGCCTTCGAAATCCTTCACGTTGCGGGTCGCCACACTCAAGCCGTGTTCGAAGGCCGTAGCGGCGATTAAACCATCGGCCATGGTAATTTGCCGTCCTCGCATGCGCTGCTCGCCACAGAGCGTTCCCCATCTTTCCGCGATAGCTTCCGTGACGGGCAGGATGCGTCCTTCAAACCAGGGCCTCATCACGTGGTCCAACCATGCGCGCAGTTCTCTTCGCCGTTTGCTGTCAGCCATTCCGGCGACGCCCTTGACGATTTCACCAATGGTGATCACGCT
>CAVYEV010000007.1:0-70125 GCA_963767545.1 Terriglobia bacterium | reverse complement strand
TTCAGTTCGCCTTCGACCACGTAAACGAAACGCTGCCATTGCGTTGGTCCGAGCGTCCCCCCAGGTTCAAAGATCGCTGTATATCCGGTGAACCTGGCGCCGCGCGCGGGACCAATGTGAACGATCGCTGTCGCGTTCTTCATGCCTGGAAGCGGAGCGCGCACAAAGGTATCTGGGGTGTGCAACAGATGGTCGGACCGGTGCGCACTTCGCGTACTCCCGAGATGATGCATGGACTTATTGATTCTAGTTAGCGTTGGCGGGTTTGACAAGTCTTCCAGTGCGTCCGCAACCAACCGATTGTCCGCGCAAGATGGTGTGTACGACCCTACCTTTGAACTTGCGTCCGGTATATGGGCTGATCTGGTGGCGGTACAGCAGCGTATCCCGGTTCATCACGAACGTCTGTGACAGGTCGGCCATCGCGAAATCGGCGTCGAACCCAACACAGATCTGGCCTTTACGCGGGATACAAAAACGGCGAGCTGGATTAGCCGCGAGGAGTTCCGCAATGCGAGACAGCGGAAGGCGATCGAATAGCGATGGGAGAGTAGCCTGGATACCCGCAATGCCGCCCCAAACCTTGAAGAAATTATCGCCTTGCTTCATGTCCGGCGGAGCCGGGGAATGGTCGCTGCCGATCATGTCCACGCTACCGTTCTGCACGGCGTCCCACAGACGCTGCTGTTCGCGCGCGTCGCGCAGCGGAGGAGCGCACTTCGCAACCGCTCCGAGGCGTTCCATATCTTCTTCGGTAAACATCAGATAGTGAGGACAGGTTTCGATGGAAACATCCGCTCCTCCAGCGCGGGCTTCGAGGGCCGCCGCTACGCCGCGTCCGGAGCTAACGTGGACAATGTGCAGTTTCGCTCCGGTCTCTTTTGCGAGGAGCGTGGCGCGTTTGATGGCCTCGACTTCGGCGATGACTGGCCGCGAGTTCAAATAGTCGCGAACGCCGCAATGTCCGCCGTCGAGCATGCGCCGGGAAAGTCCGCGTGTAATCTCTTCACTTTCTGCGTGGACTGCCACCGGGAGATTGAGACGCGCGGCTTCGCGCATGCCTTCGTACAGCGTGAGGTCGTCGGATCGCGGAAACTCCGCTAGTCCGGAATCAGACATGAACGCCTTGAACCCGATGGCGCCGCGGTCCGCGAGCGCGGCGAGATGATCGAGATTGCCGGGGACGATCCCGCCCCACAGCGCGAAATCGGTAACCGATGCGCGCTCGAGTGCGGCTCTCTTTTCGTCGAATGCCGCGGCGTTCACGGTACAAGGCGAGGAGTTGAGCGGCATATCGAAGAACAGCGTGCCTCCGGCGGCGGCAAAGGCCCGGCTGCCTGTTTCCGCTCCTTCCCAATCGGCGCGGCCGGGTTCGTTGAAGTGGACGTGAACATCGATTACTCCAGGAAGAATGGCGAGTCCACGCGCGTCGATCTCGCGCGCGGCTGCCGGAAGTTGTGGGCCGATAGCCGAGATGAGCCCATCTTCTACCGCGATATCGCGATCGGCGCCGCGAATAATGAGATCGGGCATGTCGGAGTATCTATGGTAGCGTGCTGATAGACTGGCGAGGTGATGTCAAAAATCTGCATCTTGATTTTCGGACTCTTGAGTGGCGTAGCTCTGTTCGGTGCACAGAATTTGGAAATTTACTGGATCGACGCTGAAGGAGGCGCGGCCACGCTGATCGTCGCTCCGGGCGGCGAGTCGTTGCTGGTGGATACGGCGAACAAAACGCCAGACGATCGCGACGCCAAACGGATTTTTGCCGCGGCACAGCAGGCGGGCTTGAAGAAGATCGACATTTTATTGACCACCCATTTCCACGGGGACCACATCGGAGCAATGCCGGCGCTCGCAAAAATGATTCCTATCGGCATGTACATGGATCATGGCGAGACGGTCGAACTCAATCGGCCGAATGTAGCGGCTGCTTATAAAGCATACGAGGAATTGACCGCCGGCAAACGCAAAATACTGAAAGCCGGAGACCGCATTCCGCTAAAAGGCGTCGATGTCGAAGTCATAATGTCCGCCGGACAAGCGATAATCAAGCCGCTAAAAGGCGCCGGAGAGAAGAATGCCGCCTGCGCGGAATTCAAAGAGCACCCTCCGGAACCCGATCCCGATAACGATCAGAGCGTTGGCTTTGTCTTGAAGTATGGAAAATTCAGCTTCATCGACATGGGAGATCTGACCTGGAACTACGAACAAAAGTTGGTCTGCCCTTCGAACCTGATCGGCAAAATCGACCTGTATCAAACGACCCATCATGGGCTCGACCGTTCCAACTCGCCGCAATTTGTCTGGGCGATTCAACCGCTTGTAGCGGTGATGAACAACGGTCCTCGCAAAGGAGGCCCGGCGACTGTGTTTGACACGTTGAGAAAGTCTCCAGGCCTGCGGGACATCTGGCAAGGGCATCTGGCGCTCGGGACGCCGAAAGAAGTAAACACCGATGAAAAGATGATCGCCAACTTGGAACCGACCGCCGAGTGCAAAGGCAATCTCTTGAAAGCCTCCGTGGATTCCAAGGGTGAGTTTACTATGACCAATTTGCGGAACGGCTTCAGTAAGACTTATCGGTCGCGGTGAAGCCATCCTGAAATACGGATATCTACACCTTCTCCGCCAAAGCCGCCTGGACCACAGACACAATCCGCTTATAATCGATACCGAATTTCTCCAGCAACTCGGCAGGTTTCCCGCTTCGAGGAATTTCGCGAACCCCGATCTTGTATCCACGTACGCGTTCCTGTGCCAGTGCCGACAAGACAACATCGCCAATCCCGCCGTGCTCGTAATGATCCTCGACGGTGACAACCAATCCGCCGGTCTCGCGCGCTGAGGCGACCAGTTCTTCCCGATCCACTGGTTGCACGCTGAACAAATCGATCACCCGGACCGGAATTCCTTGTTCACGTAGCACGTCGTGCGCATGTAATGCTTCGGGAACCGTGACGCCCGCGGCCACAATTAAAGCCCGATCGTTACTGCTTCTGCGCAGCACCTTGCATCTTCCAATTGCGAACGGCTCATCAGACCCGTAGAGAATCGCGGACGCGGGTCTTCCGATTCGCACGTAACCAGGACCGGAGTGCTCCGCAATCAGCCAGGTGGCTCGCCATGCGCTTGTCGCGTCTGAAGGATAAAGCACCGTGAAATTGGGCTCTGCGCATGTCATTGCAAGGTCCTCAAGCCCCATCTGTGAAGGACCGTCTTCACCGATCGAGATGCCGGCATGCGTGCCCACGAACTTGATATTCAGATTGCTGATCGCGCTCATGCGAATGAAGTCGTAAGCCCTTGTGAGAAAGCAGGCGAAGGTCGATACAAACGCAACCCGTCCTCGCGCGGCGAGTCCCATCGCCATCCCCGTCATGTTTTGTTCGGCAATGTAGCCCTGGAGGAATCGGCCTGGGGCGGCCTTCTCGAACTCCTCCGTGTACGTGGAGTTCTTTACATCGCCGTCGACTACCACTACCCGCGGATCTGCCGAAGCCAGCGCTGCCAAGCCATCTCCGAATCCCTTTCTTGTCGCGGTCTCCTTGCCTCCTATTTGATAGGGAGGCTTCGCGATCGCGCTGACATCTGCGCGCGATTCCTTAACGTCGGACTTAGCTGAAGGTATAGGTAGGTTAGGTTCCCAACCGGCTTTCTCTCCGCTGAGATGTTTTGTCAACTCGCCAACTATCTTATTCGCAGTCTCTTGATCCAACGCTTTCCCATGCCAATGGTCTCTACCCTCGATCTCCGGTCCCAGGCCTTTGCCTTTCACGGTTCGCGCGAGCACAATCGTCGGTCGATCTTGCGTATCGGCCGCCTGCTCATACGATGCCAATAGCGCCTGGATATCGTGTCCGTCGACAACCAGTGCCTGCCATCCGAACGATTCCCATCGCCGTCTGTAAACCTCCAACTCCCACTGAAGCATTGTCGGTTGGCTCTGCCCCAGGCGATTGATATCGATGGTCGCGCACAGATTGCTGAGACCGTGCATCGATGCCCACTGCGCCGCTTCCCACACCGAACCCTCAGCCGACTCCCCATCGCCCATCAACACATACACGCGCTGCTGAGAATGCCGCAACTCTCTCGCATCGAAAGCAATCCCCACGCCAGCAGATAAGCCTTGCCCGAGCGAACCCGTTGCAACATCGACGAAGGGCAATCGCGGTGTGGGATGCCCTTCCAGGTCGGAATCGATTTTACGTAATGTCAGCAACTTCTCCCGCGGGAATGCGCCTGCTTCGGCCCACGCCGCGTATAAAAGCGGCGCTGCGTGGCCTTTCGACAAGACAAATACATCGTTGTCGCTTCGTTTAGGATCAAGCGGATCGAACCTCATGACCGAATAAAACAATACGGATACAATGTCCGCGGCGGAAGCGCAACTCGTAGGATGCCCGCTCCCCGCTTCTGTGGTTGCGCGCACGCTGTCGATGCGCAGTTGTGTAGCTTTGTCCTGCAGAACCTGCAGGGGCACCGCATGGGAAATTTCAGCAATAGACATATGCAAACTCCTATGAATCAAAATTGGTTAAGCCGTCAAACTCCGCGCTGGCCAGTCAAGAGCAAACCATCGCTCGAATGACAATAGCTCCGGCCTGTCCCGGCGTACTTCTGAGATATCGACGTGATATCCCTCGCTCTCGAACCATTTGAACATCGCGGTGATTTCTTCGCCTGCCCGTCGCGCGAACTCGTCCCATGGGACCTGCGAATATTGCACGGAACGCCCGGTGGCCCGGCTCATAACCTCGGCAATCTCTTGCATCGAGAGTTCGTCGCCCGCCAACTCCATTACCCTGTTACCCCAACTGCCGGAATGTTCAAATGCCATCGCCGCGAACGCGCCAATGTCTGTCACCGCCACCATCTGAAGCCGCGTCTGCGGACTCAACGGCATCGCGAGTTTGCCCTGCTCAATCGAATCCTTCATGGCCAGGAAATTCTCCATGAAGAATACCGGCCGGAAAATCGTATAGCGTAAGCCGGTATTGCGGATGTGCTCCTCGATCTTGAACTTACTCTCGAAGTGCGGAATGCCTGTCTTCTTATCCGCGCTCGCGACGGAACTGTACACAAGATGATCCACGCCCGCGCGATTCGCCGCGTCGGCCACATTCACACCTTGTCGCACCTCGGCGTCGAAACCTTGCCTTGAATCCTGCACCGAATACACGCCGTATGCGTCTTCCAGCGCGCGTGTGATCGATGCGGTATCGCTCAGGTCCGCGCGCACGATCTCCGTGCCGGGCGCGGACAATCGCCTGGCCTCCGGTTTATCCGGATCGCGAGTCAATGCGCGCACCGCGAACTTGCGCTCGCGAAGATGCCGCACAACCGCTCCGCCCTGATGCCCGGTCGCGCCGGTTACAACGATCGTCTTATTACTGCTACGTTTGCTCATAATTCTTCCTCATTACTGAACTAATAGCCTGGACCTCTGTTCTTACGCATTTTCGACGGTTCACGGGAGGGCTTCTCCGCGCTCGGCTCAGGTGCCAGTCTCTCGCTACTCGCGTTCGGCGGAGTCGCGCCAGGTGCGCCATTCACCACATCGAGATTCGCCTTAGTAGGAATTCCCTGCACCCGAACGTTCTCTCTCACTGCATCGTTCGGATTAATAACGATCCGATCTCCCGGCGAGAGACCCGAGTAAACTTCGGTAGCTGCGCCGTAATCGCGGCCCACCTGCACCTGCTGAAGATGGATCGTGCCGACAACGCCCTCTTGCGGCTTCCGTCGCGCTTGATCGCCCTGCTGCCCCTGACCTTTTTGCTTATCCTGCGACGCTTGTTGCGATTTTTTACCGCCCGATTCCTCCGGCCGCGGTTGCACCTGCACTCGGTGCGCATCGCGAATAACTGCAACTTGAGTGCCCTTCTCTCCCGGTATCAGCGCGTCGCCGGGAATCAGCATCGGAGGATTCTCGCGAGGGCTCTTCAAATTCACCTGCACGAACATACCGGGCCGCAGATCGCCGCGCGTATTGGCAACCTGAACCTCGGTAAGTAAAGTGCGCGTCGTGGGATCAAGCGCTTCCGCCGTCCGCGTCACACGCCCAATAACCTGTTTGGCGCCGAATTCGGGAGAGATTAACTGTGCCTCCTGTCCCGCGCGCACCGATGGAGCATTGGGCTGCGGCACATTGATATATGTCCTCAACCGGTCTACCTGCGCAATACGGAAGAGCAACGTCGAGCCCGTGGTGATTAGAGCGCCAACATCGGTATTGCGCAACGTAACGACCCCGTTGAATGGAGCCTTGACCTGTTCAAATGACTGCAGTTCGATCAATCGCTGCAGATTGGCGCGAGCGGAGGCGACGTTCTCCGCGGCAGCCGATACGGCCTGATCCAACGCTTCGAGATTTGCCACCTGTGCCTGGTAGGCCGCCTGCTGCGTGTCATTATCCTGCCTCGCAATTGCGCCTCGCCTTACCAGATTTTCGTAGCGGGCCGCTGTTACCTTTGCGAGCGCCTCATTCGCGCGGCCCTGCAACAAATTCGCAGATGCCTGTTTGAGCGCGGCTTCACTCTGGTTCACCTGCGCGCGCGCCTGAACCACCTGCTGGTCGAGATCCGGCGCGGCGATCACCGCCAGCAACTGTCCCTTCACCACGTGATCTCCGATATCCACCAACCGGCGAACGATATAACCATCCGCGCGCGCGAGAACCGGGGCATCGAGCAAAGCTTCGATCGTGCCGGGCAGCATCAATTCTTCGGTTCTAGCCGAGTTCTGCGCAACAATGTAGTTCACTTCAGGCAAAGCATGAGCTTCCTGTTGCGCCTCTTGCGCCAATTGTTTTTCCCGCCGGTGATGGGGTAGCCAGCCGAGGAAAAACGCCGCAAGCAGCAGAACCACAATGCACAGCGCCGATTATCCAAAGCGTTCGCCTGTTCGGACGCTCCGGCTTTTCCGGATGTTTCTTCTTACCTTTATCGCGAAGTTGCTCCACTTCGCGGCGCAGCTCATCGATCTCCCTTTGGAGCTTTTCCTCCGCGGGCGGTTCGATCAGCGGATGTTCTTCCGGCGCGGTAAGCAGCTTTTCATCGCCGTTGCGGTCAACCATGCGTTACCTCGCGCCTTCCGGCTGCGGATTTTGGCCGCCGTGTTCGCCTTCATGCTCTTCCTCTTCGATGCGCTTGTCGTAATCTATCGGAGCTTCTTTGCGCAGATAGGTATACATGATCGGCACGACGAACAAGAGTGGAGAACGTGGCGACCGCCAGTCCGCCGATAACAGCCCGCCCGAGCGGCGCATTCTGTTCGCCGCCTTCTCCGAGCGCGAGTGACATCGGCATCATGCCCAGCAGCATCGCGAGCGCCGTCATACAAACGGGACGCAGCCGCGTGAACTCCGGCGGAAAGCGCCGCGTCCCGCACATCCTTGCCGGCTGCCCTCTCATCATTTGCGAACGTCACCAGCAGGATGCTGTTTGCGGTGGCCACGCCGACCGACATGATCGCGCCCATCAGGCTGGGAACGTTGAACGTGGTCTGCGTGATAAACAGCATCCAAAGCACGCCTGCGAATGCGCCAGGCAGCGCCATCAGAATAATAAACGGATCTTCCCAACTCTGAAAATTGACGACCATCAGCAGATAGACCAGCATGCACCGCGAAGATCACTCCGATACCGAGACGAATGAAAGAACTCTGCATCGTTTCGGCCTGCCCTCGCAACGTCAAGCTTCGTAGCTTTGGGCAGATGCGGCCGCGTGTCGCTCATGATCTTTTCGATATCGCTGCGCACGCCGCCCAGATCGCGCTGATCCACGTTTGCGTATATGTCGAAAACGGGTTGGACGTCGTAATGATTCACGATCTCCGTCGAGACTCCGCGTTGCAGTCCCGCCAGGTTATAGAGAAGCTGCGTATTCGGCGCTATTGCGGCCGGATTGCCGTAAGCCGCCGAGATTGGCATCGGCGCTGTTCCCGTGTTGTACGGATTCGTAGTCGAAAGTGTTCCCCGTCACAGCCGGCGTGTTGGGATTCGACGCGGTCGGATTACTCCCGCCGCCTGCGCCGGACGGAACTGCCGCCGGCGACGCTCGCAATCGGCGTTCGCATCAGCGCATCGAACGAGTCGATCAGATTCTTCGGAGTCTGCACAGCGACCTGATAATTGACTCCATTCTGTGGATTGAGCCACTGATTCGGCGCAACCTGGCCGCTGCCGCTCAATGAGATCAGAAGGCTGTTTGTGACATCGCGTTCCGTCAAACCCAACTGTGCCGCCTTGCTCCGATCCACGTTGACGCGCACCTCCGGATAGTCGACAATCTGGTGAACGTGCACGTCCACTGCGCCTGGAATCGCCGCAATCTTCGTCTCCAGTTGCTTCGCGATCTGGTAATTGCCTTCGAAATCGCGTCCGACCACCTGCACATCGATGGGCGCGGGCAAGCCGAAATTGAGAATCTGGTTCGTGATGTTCGCCGCCTCGAAATAGAAGCTGCATTCCGGAAACTCGCTGATGAAAGCGCTCCCGCAGATTTTCGTTGTACTTCGCCGTGGAATGATGAGACGGCTTCAGCGCGACGAGAATGTCGCCGTCCGAATTTCCCAGCACGGGATTGTCACCAAACGCCAGATTGATGCCGCTGTTCGGCAATCCGATGTTGTCGAGAATCGTATCTAGCTCCTCGGCTGGGATCACGTCGCGAACTGCGGCGTCAATCCGCGCGAAATAGCCCTCAGATTCCTCAATACGAGTCCCGGACGGCGGCTGTACATGGAAGCGGATCTGCCCTGAGTCCACTGTCGGAAAGAAATCGCGGCCGATCAGCAATCGTGAGCCCGGCCGATCCTACCGCGAAGATGCCGAAGCCGATTAGAAATGCAACACGGTGGTCGAGAGACCAATCGAGAAAGCCGTGATAACGATCGCGAAATGAGTCGAAGCGCCGATTAAACGCGTGGTGAATTTTCCAGTTCCATCCAGGCGCCTCGGCAGGCTCCCCATTCTCCCCTTCGCGATATAGGTCCACCTCTTTACGCAACAAGATAATGAACCATGTTCGGAATCAGCGTCCGTGACAGCAGATACGATGCGAGCATCGCGTAAACCACCGCCTCCGCGAGAGGAGTGAAAAGGTATTTGGCGGCGCCGGTGAGCAAAACAACGGGAACAAACACAATACAAATCGACAGCGTGGAAACAAAGGCCGGCACAGCTACCTGTTGAGCGCCATCCAGTACCGCCTTAACCAGCGGCTTCTTCATTCCCATGTTGCGGTGAGTGTTCTCGATCTCCACCGTCGCATCGTCCACCAGAATTCCGACCGCGAGCGCCAGCCCGCCCAGCGTCATGATGTTGACGGTGTTTCCCGTAATACTGAGCACGATAAGCGAAGTAAGAATCGATAAAGGGATGGAGATGCAGACGATAAGAGTGCTTCGCCAACTTCCCAGGAACAGCAGAATCATCAAGCCGGTCAGTCCCGCCGCGATTCCCGCCTCGCGCAAGACGCCTCCGATCGCCGCTCTTACGAAAAGCGATTGATCGAAAAGATTCTTCATCGTAAGCGAAGGCGGCAGGCCGGCCTGAATATCGGGCAGCGCCTTCTTAACCCGATTGATGATGTCGAGTGTCGATGCTTTCCCATTCTTCAGAACCGTCAACAACGCTCCGCGCGTCCCATCCTGCCGGACGATATTCGTTTGCACTGCGGAGCCATCTCGCACCTGAGCGACATCCTTGATGTAAACGGTCGCTCCATTTACCACCTTAATGGGTAAATCGTTTAACGCATCGACCACCGTCGGACTGCTATTCACCCGTACAAGGTACTCCCGCTTGCCAATCCTGGCCGTTCCTGCGGGCAATATCAGGTTCTGGAGATTCAGTGCGTTGGAAACATCGGTCGCCGACAGTTGCTTGGAATACAACGCCGCGGGATTAAGATCGACCATGATTTCACGCGTCTTCCCTCCATAAGGGAGCGGCAGCGAGGCGCCCTGAATGGTCGCAAGTTGCGTCCTGACGAAGTTCTGACCTAGATCGTACAGTTGGGCTTCGGTCAATTCCGTACTGCTGAGCCCGATCTGCAGAATGGGAACGCTCGATGCGTCGTATTTAAGGATGTTGGGAGGAAAAATTCCCGGCGGCAACACTCGAAGGATCGTCTGAACAATAGCCGTAACCTGCGCGATGGCGAGTTCGACCTTTGCGCTGGGCTGAAAGTAAACCTTTATTACCGAGACGCCGTTATACGATTGCGATTCGATATGCTCAATGTCGTTAACCGTTGTAGTCATTGCCCGCTCGCTGACCGTGACAATGCGTTTCTCCATTTCGTCGGGAGAAACTCCGGGATAAGACCACACGATACTTATGACGGGAATATCGATATACGGAAAGATATCCGTTGGCATGACAAAGACAGCCGAAATCCCGAGGACCGCGATTAATACCGCCATGACCAGAAAAGTAAACGGTCTGCGAAGGGCAAGCCGGACTATCCACATATTGATTCGTGCTGCCCCGCACGCGTCTTCTCTGCAGGGTTATTGGTCGTACTCGTCAACTGTAATGCCGTAGCATTCCATTTACCAGCGGCTGCTTTGGTGGCAGCGCAGTTGCTCGGATTGTCTGCGGAAAAGAAGCGATGACCCTGAAGATAACCAGTCGCGCCTTCCAGAATGAAGGAGTCATTCCCGATCGTTATTCGAAACAAGGTGGAAACATTTCTCCGCCTCTCGCGTGGACGGGTGTACCGGAAGGGACTCGCGGTTTGGCATTAATCGTCGATGACCCCGACGCGCCATCCGGTACGTTCGTTCACTGGTTGATATACGGTTTGCCTCCGATGTCCGGTGAGCTCGAAGAGCATGTGCCGGCAACCGAAGAGTTGCCCAATGGAGCCCGGCAGGGAATAAACGGTTTCGGCGAGCTTGGCTATGGAGGACCGCAACCTCCCAGCGGAACTCATCGTTATTTCTTCCACCTTTATGCTGTGGATACCGATCTGGACCTGCCTCCAAGGCTGAGCCGTCAGGAATTGGATGGAGCGCTGCACGGCCACGTCCTCCAGGAGGCTCAACTGATGGGACGGTATCAGCACCACGGTAAGACACGCACCGCATAGAAACTACTCACCAGTGAGAAGAAAGTACATGTGCGGCTCAGGAGTTTTCCCACGCTTCCTCAGTGTGCTCTGTAAACAACCCTGTGCCGGTGAATGTGACGTCTGATATCAGGATCGGTACTTCCGGATGGCATTACAAGCATTGGGTCGGTACCGTGTACCCGCCTAAATGGCCAGCGTCAAAAATGCTCGCCTGGTATCAAGAGCGATTCGACACTGTCGAGATTAACAACAGCTTCTACCGACTTCCACCCGAATCCGCGCTTGAGAATTGGCGGTCGTCCACGCCGGCGAATTTCCTCTTCGCAGTCAAGGGCAGCCGGTTTATCACGCACATGAAGAAGCTGAAAGATCCAGTTGCAAGTCTCGATAAATTCTTTTCACGCGTCGATTTGTTGAAAGAGAAACTAGGTCCCATTTTGTTTCAACTTCCGCCCAATTTCGAGGTAGATGTTGGACGACTCCGCGAATTTCTCGATGCGCTTCCCCGATATCACCGTTATGCTTTCGAGTTCCGCAATGCGAGCTGGAATTCCGCCGGTGTGCTCTCCCTTCTACGCGAAAATAATGCGGCCTACTGTCCGTTCCACCTCGCCGGATATCAATCTCCAATCGAGATCACGGCGGACTTTACCTACATCCGGCTACACGGCCCCGGAGGCAAGTACCAGGGCAGTTATGACGACGAGGCGCTCCGCTGCTGGGCCGAAAGGATCAACGAATGGCGTCGCGACCTGCGCGCCATCTACGTGTTTTTCGATAATGACGATTCGGGCTACGCGGCGCGAAACGCTTTCCGGTTGCGTGAATTGGCTGCCGTAACTTGAAATTGCTCTTAACCTCTCAGTGGCGTAACTCTTGCTGCGCAACTAGCCATGACACATGAGCCGGACTCAAACTTTGATCGGCGGACTTTCTTCGAGACCGCGGTAGCTGGAGCGGCGTTTGCCGGCATGCTGATGGGTGCTGAAACTGACAACCTGCCTCGTCCAACTGAAACCCGTAAAGGAGACATGCTTTACCGCGCGTTCGGCAAGACTGGGGAAACTGTATCAGTACTCGGCGTCGGAGGGTCGCATATCGGCCAGACTTCGACTGACGAGCTTGCCACGCGCATCATCCGCACAGCCATCGACCGCGGCGTCAATTTCATGGACAACTCCTGGGACTATAACAACGGAGATGGCAAGGCCGAGACTAAGATGGGCAAAGCGCTTCGTGATGGATATCGCCAGAAAGTCTTCTTAATGACCAAGGTCGACGGCCGCACAAAAGAGGCCGCGGCGAAACAACTCGATGAAAGCCTTAAACGCCTTCAAACCGATCACGTGGATCTTCTTCAATTCCACGAGGTCATTCGTATGGAAGACCCGGACCGGTTCTTCGCGCCCGGCGGCGCACTGGAGGCCTTCATGGACGCAAAGAAGGCGGGGAAGATACGCTATATAGGTTTCACTGGTCATAAAGATCCCGCTATCCATCTCCGCATGTTGAGTCTCGCGAAGGAGAAGGGTTTCCACTTCGACGCGGTCCTCTTTCCGTCGAACGTGATGGACTGGAGTTTCCGCAGCTTCGTTCACCAGGTTATGCCAGTGGCTCTCAACGAGGGCGTCGCCGTCCAAACCATGAAGCCAATGGGCGGAAAGTTTATCCTTGAAAGCAAGACGGTGTCACCCGCCGAATGCCTCCAATACGCTCTTAGCCAGCCCACTTCAGTGGTGATTCATGGCATGGACAAGATGGAGTATCTTGAGCAGAGTCTCGACACAGTCAAGAATTTCAAACCGCTAACGCACGTTCAAATTTCCGCTCTGGCGGACAAGGCAAAGCAGGCAGCCATGACCGGTAAATACGAGCTATTTAAGACAACCGCGCACTTCGATTCGACCGCCAAGAATCCTTCATGGCTCGGCTGAATTAGTGTATGAGCGTTAAACAACAACGGCCTGATTCCTGCACTCTGGAGCGACACCATGTACCACCACGTAAAAAAGCTTATGTATACAGTCCGCGTCGATTCGCCCGATCCCAGCTTTGGCAATATGTTGCTGGAGCAGTTCGGCGGAGCTAACGGAGAACTTGCCGCTGCCATGCAGTATTCCATTCAGGGACTCAACTGCGACGACCCGGCACGCAAAGACCTATTGATGGATATCGGGACCGAGGAGTTAAGCCACCTGGAAATAGTTGGCAACTTGGCCCGTCTCCATCTCAGACCTATGAAACATGCCCGCCGCGCCGCGGAGGTCGACCCGCTCATCGCGGTCGCAGGCGGCGGTGGAGTGTCCTTGTGTAATTCCATGGGAGACGCCTGGACGGCTGACTACCTTAAAATCACTGGCGAATTAGATGTGGATCTGCGCAGCAATATCGCCGCGGAGGCGCGCGCCAAGATCGTGTATGAACGGCTCATTAACTTCACCGACGACCAGGGAACCATCGACGCCTTACAGTTCCTCATGACTCGGGAGATCACGCATATGAAGGCCTTCATGCTGGCGCTCGAAAGCATGGGCAAAAATCCGCTTGAGATCGGAAAGATTCCTCCGACTCAAGGTTTGGTCGATCAATATTTCAATGACTCCACCGGTGAGGGTAGCTTCGGTGATCATGATGCGCGAGGGCCGTGGAACGAAGGTAATGGCTGGCAATTCGTCGAGTCACCCGTGTTGAGCGCAAAGCGGCCTAAGAAAGAAGAAGTAACGCACTAGAACGTTTACATTACAATACGCATAAACAACAACGCGGCAGGCGTCCAAGGCCCTGCCGCGTTTTTATATAGGAAGCTAACATACGGGCGTTTGCCAGACCAGGGCGGCCCGCGGGCTTCTACCGAGCACTGAACGAGCACCGCGCTAGATGCAGGTTCACGCTGTGCTTCGGGGAAGACTTACGGCCTCGGTCAAGTTTGCTACGTTTCATCAATTGGGGGCCATGTCCCCGCAGAGTGGACATGGCAGCATCCCGGAGGGCCAAGGCGTTAAATTAAGGAATAGAAGCAGGAGGCCATCGTGGATGCATTGGCGGAGAATCTGGACGAGCGATTGCGCCAGTGGAAACCGGATACGGCGGCAGGGGCCAGGGAGCGCATCATGGAGGTGATCGAGTTCGCCGATCAGGATCTCCTTGATGTCTCGCGTTCGCGCGCCGCCGAACAGGAGGTCCTGGACCTGCTCGATGAACCCGCAGCCCGGTGAGATCTGGCTCGCGGACCTGGGACTTGCCCCCAAGACACGTCCCGTTGCCACGTCTCCCGCCGGGACCCCGACCCGCCGCGATCTCTCGTCTTGTATGTGCCTCTCACCACTCAGCGGAGGGACAGCCCATATGAGGTGCCGTTGCCGCGGCTTCCGTTCTTTGATCGCGAATCAGTAGCCAACGTTCAAGGATGAGGATCTCTAGCAACCGTACGCCTTGAAGGCAAGATTGGCAGGCACTCCCATGACGTGATGGTGCGGCTGAAGGCGCGCTGGCTTTTGCGCTCGATCTTCAAAAGCCTTCTGAATGATCCGCGTCTGATCTGGTCGAGTTGGATGCCTTGGTGCTCGGCCTTCCAGCTAGTCCTTATCCAATGTTGATGATCTGATTCAGCGTTTCGCATGCGAGAGCAAATATGTCTTCCGGAATTTGCCTCCACGGGTGACGCTTTGCCTGGCGGACCCGCCAGTCGAACGACTTCGGCTGGTGGCCGCGACAAGGTTGGCCGTTGGTCATCCTTTCGGTGACAGATCCGCGGTCTGCGCGTTACTCGTCAACTTGACCATGCGAACACCAACTTCCCGCCGGGCGGGATACGGGTCGTGGTCCGCTAACTTCACGTCGCCGAAACTCTGGGAGCTTGGCAATCGCTTCCCCCGGAACCGGCTTTCTTGGTCAAGTACTATGAGCCAGAGAATCAGACTCGAAGCATTGGCTTTCTAACAGGAAGATGCGGTTTCGAGATGGGACAAAGAACAATCCGGGTTGGCAGAGTGGCTTGCACGGACGTGAATTCGTTCTCCTCGGAGCAACGTTCGTGATTTTGGCGATCGGCAGCCGAAATCATTCACTTGGGGTCGCATGCAGCTCGGCCTCTTATTCTATCCCGGCTTGACCAAGGGTGTCGAGCAGTTGCTGCTTAGTGAGCGGGCCAGGGAACTGCGCGACCATCTTTCCTTCGCGATTGTAAAGTACGCTGTGCGGAAGGCCGTCCACCAAAAACTGCTTCTTTGTGACGTCGCCCGGATCGAGCAGCACGCAGAACGTAACCGGGCGATCAGCTAGGTAGCGCTTCACTGTAGCAACTTCCTCTCCCGTGACGGCCAGGATGAGCAACCCTTTATCGGCGAAGCGATTGTACATTGTTTGAAAATCCGCCATTTCGCGCTGACAAGGGGGGCACCACGTCGCCCAGAAATTTACCAGCACAACTTTGCCGCCGAGGTCCTTCAGGTGCCAGCGTTTTCCGCTCGTATCCGTAAGTGTGAAGTCCGCGCTTGCGCGGGTTCTCGCTCGGTCGTCGATCTTGGCCAATTCAGCACGGTAAATTGGATCGTCGAGCGAAACCCGGATGTGGCGATAGAATGCAAATCCCGCAAGATTCGTGAGCGCCAATTCCGCCCCGCTCGTTGGCTTTTCCCGTAGTTCGTCGACCAGTAGATCAGCGATTTCCTGCAGAGTCGCTGACTCGGTCGCGACCTCACCGGCGGAGACGGCCAAATTGGAAGCGAGTGCAAGCCGGTATTGTTTTGGCTCCTTGCGAATCCCTTTCAGCATCTGAAGGAACGCCGCTTCGCGTGCCGCCTCGGGGAGATTCGGCAGCTTCTGAATTTCGTTATCCATAGCTTTGGCCTCATCCAGCGCAGGCGTGTTTTGCGCAATAAGCGCAGTCATAAACGACAAAGCGATCAGGGTGCAAGTCCGCATTTGTTTCGAGGTTATCATCGTTCGTCGATCAACCGGTCAGGGGTGCAATGTCCCCTCCCTTGCGGCGGCGCTGATCTTTTCACGGAAAGGTAAGTTTTGCGATGCTCGGCGGTGTCAATGGAAACCGCCCAGAACCTCAGAACTCAGTCTAAAATCAGAGCGGACATTGTTACATTGAGCTTCTAGCCCTCCTCAGCGGGGCGACCAAGCCGCAAAGATAGCGAAGATCTCAGTCTCACAAGCAAACTCAAACGGCGAGGCGTGATGTTGCTGATCCAAGGTAACGGACGCAGCATTCTACCGTCCACTTGGACATATAGTCGCCTATGCGCTGAAGTGGCGGACGCCACGGGCGTGACACGACCCGTTCAGCACCAGTTCCGGAGAACCGCGTTAGCGGAATGTGCATTAGCCAGAACCACTCCCTATATCCGGTTCATAATCTGGAATCGCTCCGGCGGCAATCCCAGCCGGCTAAGTCCAACGGCAGCGGTTCGGTCCAGCGCAGCACAAGCGCGAATGCAGCAGTAACGGTATTCGACGACCCTCCTCGACATCGCAACTTGGTCCGGGCGGTCGGCCAAGCCTTCCCCGCCCACGGGACGATCCGCGAAATCCTCTTTGCCCCCGAATTCCCCATTTCCATCCGCCTATCACAACAGGTGGAACTTTTTGAATTCAAACTATTCAACGACTTACAAACACTCTACTCCCGAAGTCGCCGAGCCGCCCCTACACTCAAGTTAGAAAGGTGAGTGCTGTGCAGGAATTCAGATCAAATCCTATACAACCAGGCAATCGTCTACATCTCCAAACGGGTATCATGCATTGTATAGGCGTCCGTTCCGCGGCATTGCATCAACCCGGCCTGAAACGCAATTCCCCCCAATTGGGTCTGTTCCGCAAAAACCCGAGACGCCTCTCCACAGAGCCACCCAAAAACTCCGATGTTCGTGTCACCTTCCGACACACCAGCGCGCTTAAATTCGGTTCGTTCCGCAAAAACTGCCGGACACTCCTGCGCATCGACGCGCAAAATTCCGGTGTTTGCGTCACCTCCCGACACACCAGCGCGCCTAAATTCGGTTCGTTCCGCAAAAACTGCCGGACACTCCTGCACATCGACGCGCAAAATTCCGGTGTTTGCGTCACCTCTGGATACATCAGCGCCTCTAAATTCGATTCGTTCCGCAAGAACCGCCGGACACTCCGGCAAATGGACGCGCAAAATTCCAGTGTTTGCGTCACCTCCCGACAGATCAACGCCCCTAAATTCGGTTCGTTCCGCAAAAACCGCCGGACACCCCGGCACGTGAACACGCAAAAATCCCCGGTTTGCGTCATCCGCCTACTTCAAAGGCGAATAATCTGTGGGACTCATATACGTCCTCTCCACGTGGTTGACAATCTTCCCGTGCTCGTCCGACGCCTTCGACACCTTCTGCCACTCCGGGTCTGCTCCGAATGCCTTCCAATTCGCATCCGCCGCCTCCTTACTGTCGTGCCAGATAATGTATATCAGGGTCGTGGAGTGCAGCGGCTCAGCATCCGGGTATCCAATACCCAACATTGTGCATATGGTGCCGCTCGAAAATCTCCATCGTGTGCTCGCGGAACCGTTTCAGCAGGTCGGGCAATTTGCCTTCGTTGCAGGTGTATGTCCGCAGCTCATATACCCGTCCGGTGCTCTGTGCATTGCTCATAAGAGTTGTGGTCAGGCCGAAAATGGCCAGCAGGATCAGCTTTCGCATAGCGTTCAGGATATCAGGTACTTACGTGGACCGCGCCGCCGGTGTGGTAAAGTCTTTTGTTTCATGGCATCTATCGACGTTCCGCTGGAGCGCGGCCGCTTCGGGCAGACTTCGCGGCGCGACAATTGGTGGCTTCAGCCCCTTGTTGTCTTTCTCGGTCTCTCGACATTTTCATCGTTTACTCGACCTGGGCGGCATTGCAGGGCGACCACTATCCGCTTCGGCCCCTACCTCTCGCCGTTCTATTCGCCCGAACTCTTCGGCTCGCCCGAGGCCTGGTTCGGCGCCGACCCGCCTGGCTGCCCGCCTGCGGTCACGGCCGCCATGCTGATCCTCTGGGCGCCCGGCGGATTCCGTTTCACCTGCTACTACTATCGCGGCGCTTACTACAAAGCCTTCTGGGCCGACCCGCCTTCCTGCACCGTCGGCGAGCCGCGTAAGACCTATCTCGGAGAACGCTCCTTCCCGCTCATCCTGCAAAACATTCATCGCTATTTTCTCTACCTCGCGCTCGTCTTTCATCGTCCTGCTCGCGCACGATGTGTGGAATGCGTTCTGGTTTTCCGACAATGGCGTCACTCATTTCGGCATTGCTGTTGGAACGCTCGTGTTGCTCGCGAATACTATCCTGCTCGCCTGCTACACTTTCGGCTGCCATTCACTGCGCCATCTGGTCGGCGGTTTCGCTCGACCGGATCTCGCAGCCATCCCGCGCGCAAGAAAGCTTACGACTGTGTGAGTTGCCTGAACGCCGCGTCACATGCGTTTGCCTGGTCAGCCTGTTCTCGGTTGGATTCTCCGATCTGTACGTGCGCATGTGCTCGATGGGGATCTGGACAGATTGGAGAATCTTCTAGATGGCCGGAATACCAGGTTTTCGAACATGACGTTTTGGTAATCGGCGCCGGGGGCGCCGGTTTGCGCGCGGCTATCGAAGCTCGGCCGCCGGCGTAAAGGTCGGGTCGTGTGCAAATCGCTTCTCGGAAAGCCCACACCGTGATGGCCGAAGGCGGCGTCGCGGCGGCGATGGGAAACGTCGACGAACGCGATAACTGGCGCGTCCATTTCGCCGACACCATGCGCGGCGGCCAGTATCTGAACAACTCGCGCATGGCTGAGTTGCACGCCAAGGAAGCGCCGAGCGCGTGCGCGAACTGGAAGCCTGGGGCGCGCTTTTCGACCGCACCAAAGATGGCCGCATCCTGCAGCGCAACTTCGGCGGACACCGCTATCCGCGGCTGGCTCATGTCGGCGACCGCACGGGTCTCGAAATGATCCGCACGCTGCAGGATCACGGTATCCATCAGGGATCGACGTTCACATGGAGTGCACGGTGCTCACGCTGCTGAAAGACGGCGATCGCGTCGCGGGCGCCTTCGGCTACGAGCGCGAACGTGGCCGCTTCAAGCTGTTCCAGCGCGAAGGCCGTAGTCCTCGCCACCGGCGGCATTGGCCGCGCTTCCGGATCACCAGCAACAGTTGGGAATATACCGGCGACGGGCACGCGCTCGCGTATCGACGCGGGCGCGTCGCTCATCGATATGGAGTTCGTGCAGTTCCACCCCACGGGCATGGTCTGGCCGCCCAGCGTCCGGGGCATTCTGGTCACCGAAGGCGTGCGCGGCGAAGGCGGCGTCCTGCAAGCAATAAAGATGGCAGGCGCTTCATGTTCGACGATATCCCGAAAACTATCACTCCCAGACCGCCGATAACGAAGAAGAAGGCTGGCGGTACACCCAGGGCGACAAGAACGCGCGGCGTCCGCCCGAGCTCCTGACTCGCGACCATGTGGCCCGCTGCATTAACGCGAAGTCCAGGAAGGGCGGGGAAGCCCGCACGGCGGAGTGTTTCTCGATATCGCGTGGATCAAGCAGAAGCATTCCCAACGGCGAGGAGCACATCAAAAAGAAGCTGCCCAGTATGTATCACCAGTTTAAGCAGCTCGCCGACATCGATATCACCGAGGAGCCCATGGAGGTCGGTCCCACTACCCATTACATGATGGGCGGAGTTCGGGTGAATGGCGATACTCAGATGTCGGACGTCCCCGGCCTGTTTGCGGCGGGCGAGTGCGGCGCAGGTCTGCACGGCGCGAATCGGCTGGGCGGGAATTCGCTCTCCGATTTGCTGGTGTTCGGCAATGCGCGCGGGCAAGTACGCTGCCGAGTTCGCCAAGGAGAACGGCCGCGTCGCGGTCAATAACGCCGATGCCGATGTGCGGCGCGTGCCGCGCTCGCAGCCTTTCGAGCGGTCCGGCACCGAGAATCCGTTCAGGTCCAGCACGAGCTTCAGGAGCATGATGCAGGAACTCGTCGGCATCGTGCGCGCGGAGAGCGAGATGATGCAGGCGCTCGATAAACTCGACGATTTGAAGAAGCGCAGCCGATGCGGTTTCGGCGCCGGGCAATCGCGAGTACAATCCCGGCTGGCACACGGCGCTCGACTTGCAGAACCTGCTGACGGTTTCTGAAGCCGATCACGCGTCGGCGCTCGAACGCAAGGAAAGCCGAGGCGCGCATTTCCGCGACGATTATCCGGCTAAAGACGCCGCCTACGGGAGCTTCAACACCGTGGTCCGCAAAGGCCCCGACGGCGCAATGCAGATCTCACGCGAGCCGATCGTGCCGCTGACCGACAGAGTGAAACAAATCATCGAGGAGATGAATATGAGCGATCGGGCCATGTTTCGCATCTGGCGCGGCGACGCGGCCGGCGGGGAGTTCCAGGACTATCCAACCGGCCTCACGCAGGAATGGTGGTGCTCGACGCCGTCCACCAGATCCAAGCGGAGCAGGCCACGATCTCGCCGTGCGCTGGAACTGCAAGGCGGGCAAGTGCGGCTCGTGCTCGGCCGAAATCAACGGCATGCCGAAGCTGATGTGCATGACGCGCCTGAACACGCTCGACCGCTCGATAAGCCCGTCACCATCGAGCCGATGAAGGCGTTCCCGCATGATCCGCGATCTCGTGACCGATGTTTCGTGGAACTTTCGAAGTCAAGAAGAACATCAGGAAATTCAAGCCGCGCAAGCCCGACGCACCGGACGGCACCTGGCGCATGCCCAGGATGACGCCGACCGCGTGCAGGAATTCCGCAAGTGCATCGAGTGTTTCCTTTGCCAGGACGTCTGCCACGTGCTGCGCGATCATCACATGCACGATCAGTTCATCGGACCGCGATTTCTGGTTTACACGGCGGCGCTCGAGATGCACCCGCTCGATACGCGGACGATCGTTTCGGATCTGAGGAAGCGAGATCGGCATCGGTCTCTGCAACATCACGAAATGCTGCACCAAGGTCTGCCCGAGAGCATCACCATCACCGATAACGCGATCATTCCCTTAAAGGAGCGTGTCGTGGATCGCTATTTCGATCCTCTTACCCGGTTATTCCGGATGTTAGTAGGATAAATGCATCCGGAAGGAGTCCGATGAACTTTGAACTCAAACCCATCCATGCGGATGCCATCCCCGAGGCATTAGAGAAGGCCGAGCGTTACCGGCTTACTGAATGAACCTGCGCAGGCGGAGAGCATCTGCCTCGACATTCTGTCGCTCGAACCCGACCACCAGCAGGCACTGGTAATCCTCTTACTGGCCATAACCGATCAGTTCGGTGAGGGAGTAAGTCCCAAGCCCGCTAGGGAAATTCTGCCCCGCCTGCAACGGGATTACGATCGCTCGTACTATGCCGGAATTATTAGCGAACGGTTGGGCCATGCGGAAATCCGCAGCGGCCGGATCGGTTCGAGCTTCTCCGCCTACGATCTTCTCACCGACGCCATGGCACACTACGAGCAGGCCGAGCGGTCGCGTCCGGCCGGCAACGACGATTCCATCCTCCGCTGGAATACCTGCGCGCGTTACCTCATGCGCCACACCGGTCTGAAACCGCGTCCTCAAGAAACGCATCAGGAAGTTCTCGGCGAATAAAAGATCAAGGCCGCTAAAAACAAAAATCGGTGGCGGGAGATAACTCCCGCCACCGTGGCTTGTTTCAGTCTTGCTACGGGCCTGGCCCGATTATTGAAGGGTAATGGTGAAGCTTATATTACCCGCTAACGGAGTGCCGCTTGTTGAATCGACGGCATGAATTGTCATGTTGTAAGTGCCGGTCGGCGTAGCTGTCGTTATGCCGATGTCGCCCGTATTGGGATCGATCGTCATGCCGGTAGGCGGCGTTGCGGGAGCCGTAATACTGTACGTGTAGGGGTATGTTCCACCCGTCGCCGAAACGATGGCGAGCGCAACATTGGCAATGCCGGCGGTTACCGTGAACGGGCGCCCGGAGCGCTAAGCACCAGACCTCCGGCGATGTTCAGCGTGAAGGTGACAGTGCCTGTCACGGGTACCTGCGCCGAATCGATCGCGGTAACCGTGATTACGTATGAGCCGGCAGTGTTCGCAGCCGGTGTTCCGGATATTGCGCCACCGGTCAGCGAGAGTCCGGAGGGAAGCACGCCCGAGGTAACGATATAGCGGTAAGGAGCTGTCCCCAGGCTTGCGACGACCAGGTTGTTCGAACCTGCCCATGCCGTCCCAACTGTGCCACTGAGGGCAGTCGGAGCCACCAACTTCAGTCGAGGCGCAACCCACAGGGTAACGTTTGACTGACTGGTTTTCGAGTTAGATGTGATCACCACGGGTAATTGCACCGGTACAGTGATCGTGGTAGGCGTCGCACCCGTTGCCGTAGTAAATGTTCCGCTGGCGGCAGTACTCGGAGGCAGCCTCAAGTTGACCTGATACAGGCCGGCGACCGAATCCGCCACCCAACCGGCATAGGTGACCGTGGCAGGCTGTCCGCCTACTGTAGCCGTCGGAAGATTCGTGGAACTTGTGTCCACGCACGGAGCCATCCGGTAGGTGTTGAACAGAGAACTCTGAATAATCGTTCCGTCAATGGATGGAATCGTTACGCCAGTTTGCGCAGCCAGAGTCGTGATATAGCTCGCTGGTGTTATGCAGTCCGTGGACCAAACCGGGTTCGGACCGTTGCCGGCGGCACTGTTGTCACCCGTTGCATCAGGCGCGCCCAATCCGGTCATGTAGACCTGAACCGTATCCGAGTCTGCGCCGAGAGCCGTTGAGCGAATGCCCGCCGGATTGCTGTTGCTGATGGTGGCCCAGTTTGAGCCCAGGATAGCGCCATCGCCCTGACCATCGGAGCCCACAGTGAATATTCCCGGATTGGTGCCTACGACACTGACCGTGAATGGCAGGCTGGACTTCATCGTCGCGCCGGAACCGTAACCGAAGTTCACCACGATGTCGACCGAATTGCCGATCTGTGCGGAAAGAGCGGCCGGAACCAGAACATTGATCTGGTTATTGGTCGAGAAGAGCAGCGAAGCCGCCGTTCCGATCAATACTGGAGGCGTTGCATGAGTCTGGAAGTTCACCGTGAGTAAGCGTTGGGTGGAGCCCGCCGCGTCCGGACTAAGGGATGCCGGATAGCGTAGAGTCACCGGGTCGGGCGAACCGGTAAGTACGGTATTGCTGGCGCAGCCCGTACCGCCGGAGGAACAGAAGTTGCTTCCGAAGATACTGATCAGGTCGTACGGGGCAACTGTTTGGAGCGCAGGCGGCGTCACCTGTATGAAAGCCGAAGCGCTGGTGACCCCTTGGATGATCGGAACGTTTCCAATGAGCATCGGAAGTTGTCCTGAGAGGACGCAACTGCCACCCGATGGATTGCAGACGCCGAGGTTGACCGTGCCACCCGTCGAGAAGGGTAGATAAGTATCCGCGACGGCGGGTACAGTGATGGTCAGAATAATGTTCGACGGATTGATCACGTTTACCGCAATGTTGGTGTCCGAAATGATCGCGTTATTGACCACGATTCCGACCTTGGTCTTCTGGGTGGGATCGGTGCTGGGCACAAATCCGGTTCCGCTGAGGCCCAAGGTGAAGATCTGTCCAGTGGTGGTTGATGTCGGTATGCTCGCCGGGCTGAGCGCAGTTAGAGTGGCTCCGGGTGATAGGACCGAGACGTTAAACGTAACGACGATCGTCGATGCGGGCGTCCCCCAAGTGAGAGTTACCGTCCCTGTCAGCACGCTTCCTGGGGTTGCGGCCGCGAAAAGCAGCGGATCGAATGTTACCGGAATTGCAGTGCCGAAGTTATAGGCCAAACCCTTCAGCAGGGTTGGGCTGACGATCGGATTCAAAGTACCGGCCGTCGCTATGCTGTACGGAATTGGCGAATCCGTCGAAACTGCGGTGATATAGGGTGTTGGTAGAGATTGTCCGACAGTCCAGTTGATATTCCGGGTGGTTCCTTCCGCCACAGTGAGTTTTGGCGTCGGATTGTTTACCAGCAGATTAATCGGCAACAACATCGCCCCATAGCCCGATACATTCAAACGTACCGTGGCGCTGTAATCGCCCGGAGCCAGTGTATCGGCTACGCTCGTGTTGCTGAAGCGGATGCTCTTGGGAGTCGTGCCTGTCGTGGAATCCACGTTTAACCAGATCGGAAGGCTGGCGGTATCTACGGCGAAGAATGGCGCGGGACTCGCTCCAGAGGTGATCCGGACATCCACATAGCCTGTCGCGCCCGAGCCTTTCGTATATGAGATCGAAGCCGGACTCGGAGAAGCGCTTAAGGGAGCCGGGCCAAGGATCTTCAGGGTGACCGGCAGCAGCTTATCCGGAGCCGGCGAATTTAGCAGGTGGATGGTCGTCGGGTTACTGGTTCCCACCGAAAATCCTCCACATCCGCTAGCCGCGGCTATGGTAAACGGAACGGCTGTCCCGTTCGCGGTGCCTCCTGTCGTCGGAGTTACGGTGAGCCAGGCGGGTGGCGCGTTGGTTACTGTGTCCACAGTGAACGGCGTACCCCCAGTCGCAAGTGACGTGACCGAGACGGTCTGCGCTGGTGCCGGTGTGTAGGTTGAACCATTCAGCGTACAGTTCACAGTCAGTGTAGACGGCGACGTAACGAGCGCTGTCGCGTTGGAAGTCAACGTCGTGTTCACCGTAACTGTAACCGGGGTTGCCCCAGTAGCGCTAAACGTGACCGTCGTGGAGCCGGCCGCCATACCCGTGCAGCCCGCAACCGCGTTGATGCTGAATACCACGCCCAGGCCCGTTTGATTCGTGGTGGTGAGAATTGCCGGCGATGGAGGAGTTACCACCACGCCTCCGGACTGCGAACCCACTGTAATGGTTAACGTAGCAGGTGTAACCAGAGCTGGATTCGATTTTATGGAAATGGTCGCGGCTGTGCCGGGGCCCGTTAATGTGTTGCACGTTACCGCAACAGGACTGGTCGCAGTCAGTACGGGACTTGTTGCATACATCGTACCCCCGAAGGCCGTCAGCGCGAGCACCGCGGGGTAAAGCCGTGAGATGCGGGTTTTTAACACCGAATATCTCCTTGTTCCTCAGATTTAAAACGACGGCACGTGCCGAAGGCGCCCGATTGAAGGTCGCTATAAGTGATATCGGCGCGAAGAAGGGAAAACTTTAGGAGATTATTGCGAGAAAGCGTTTATTGAGCACCGGAAAGGCCGAATTCCTGGGTGGTATCCCGGACTACCGCTCGATAGTGTTGCCCGCGATCATGACCGATTCGATGGTACGTGTGTTCTTGATATCGTCGAGCGGATTCCCGCTCAGCACGATGAGATCGGCCCATTTGCCCTTTTCAAGAGTTCCCAGGTCCTTGGACACACCCAGGAATTCCGCGGCGTTGCGGCTTGCCGAAACGATGATGTCACGCGCCGGTATTCCCGCTTCGGACATAAGCTGCATCTCCCAGTGTTCAAAATAGCCGGGAATTCGCAGCGGCACCCCAGTGTCCGTCCCAAACGCCAGCTTGACGCCCGCGTCGTGCAGTCTCTTCAGATTGGTCTGCGCGGTTTTCAGAAACTGAGGATATTCCTTAAAGTCCGGGTCGGAGGCCGACTTCTTCTGGTACTCGGGACTCTTCAGCGTCTTCAGCATGGCCGGCGAGACCGCTTTCGCGAACAGCGGATCGTCGAGCATCTTCGAATAGCTGCCGTAGACGAACATCGAGGCCTCGCGCGATAGCGTCGGTATCTGGTAAACGCCTCCCCGCTTCATGGCCGCGATGAGCGCATCATCCACCGGCAGGTCGCGGACGCTATGCGCGAGCGCGTCAAGGCCGCTATCGACCAGCACCTTTGCGTCGTGCAGATAGAAAATGTGCGCCGCCGCTTTCAGATGATACTGGTGTGCATCCGCGATGATGCGCTTCACCAGATCGAGCGGAATCTTCTTGTCTTTTCCGAGGTGATCGTCCACCCAGACTTTTACCAGATCAACCTTCAAGCCCGCGAGTTCCTTCACATCGCGATCGATCTGCTCGTTGTTGGAGACTTCGAACGGAACCCCCTTCATGCCCGGCGCCGTCGTTGGATACCCGCCGACCCCGGTAAACCCCTTGTACGCCGTGAAGACGCGCGCCTCGTGAGGCCTTCCGGCCCGCTGCTCGCGGCGGATGTCGAACACGGGAGGCTGGTCGCTACCCATGCTGACCATGCTGGTGACGCCGAACCGCGCATACTGTTTCAGTTGTTTTTCGGCATTCTGCCGCGTGAAGTTCTTCGGGTCCTGCACGAAATCGACGACATTGCCAAGATGGCCGTGCATGTTCATGATGCCGGGCATTACAAACTTGCCGGCCAGATCGATCGTCTCCGAGCCCGCAGGCTTCTTCAGGGCGGACGCCTGGCCAACCCAAGCGATACGGCCGTCGGTAATGACCATCGCGGAGCGGGGTACCGCGTCGTGACCCGTGCCGTCGATCAGAGTGAAGTTGGTCAGGACCTTGGTTTCGGCAGCCAATGGCGCGGCGAGCGCGGTGAGGATTACAAGGAGTCGGAGATTTATCGGGGTCACGAACTAATGATATGGCATCTCTGGTCGCGGTACTGGGGGATTTACTCACCGTGGGTGACACCTGACTCAGCGCGTTATCGTGAGCTCGCGATAACTGATTTTTATGCGGAGCAGAGATTTATGCGGAGCACAGCCCAAACCTGCGACTTTTAGGGTTTGATCAGAATCCTCCTGCACGTAAATCGAGAGCGTCACTGTCAGGGGTGACGGCAGCGGATTCCTCCGCCTGCAACGGGCTCGTCCTGAGGAGCGGTGGGAGATGTTAAAGGACTAACCGGCTAACCGTCCAAGATAATCGTCGTCCAAAGGCAGGAGGAAGATTCCGATGGTGAGACCGTGTCTACCGGCGATCTACACCCTGTTCTCGCGAAGTGCGGCGATATTCTGGGTCGTTGGCTTCGCAGTCCTGAGCCTGAGTGTTCCGGGCGCGCGCGGTCAATCCGCACCGGAATTCGAGGTGGCATCGGTAAAACCGCACTCCTCCTCGGAGGGTTCCCCGAACGTCTCAATTGCACGCGACCCTGGGCGACTCACCTATACGAATATGACGGTCCGAGGCCTGATTCGGGAAGCCTACGGGCTCAAGGTGTATCCGCTCTCGCGTGGATCGGACGCGCTTTCGACGGACCGGTACGACGTCATCGCCAAAGTGTCTCCTGACGCTTCCAAAGAGCAAAGAATGCTCATGCTGCAGGCGCTCCTGGCGGAAAGGTTTAAGCTGGTTGTCCATCGCGAAACGAAAGAGTTGCACGTCTATGCGCTGCTGGCGGGGAAGAATGGACCAAAATTTCGCGCGGTGGAGGACGATGGAAGTGCCGCTGAAACCGGCAGTGGAGGCGGCCATCAGATCAAGGCGCACCACATCTCAATGAAGTTGCTGGCAGCCACCCTTCAGGGCCACATCGGTGACACCGTTGTCGACGCGACTGGATTGACCGGACTTTTTGACCTCAATCTGGACTTCAACGTGGACGAAAGCACGTCGTCTGAAGGCCCCACGGTTTTCGAGGCTGTGGAGCGGCAGCTTGGGCTCAAGCTTGAGGCGCGGAAAGGTCCGGTTGAAGTCGTCGTTATCGATCATCTTGAGAAACCCTCCGCGAACTAAAATCCTGCCCTCGAACTCCCTCATTCGGCCAGGGCAAAGTCGAAAAAGATGACTTCCATAGCGCGCCAGTCTTGGGATAACCTGGAATTTGTCCGGGGAGCGAGGATGACGGGACCAGCGCTTTGAACCTGTCTCTACGGAACAACTCCAATGCCTAAACGCTAAATGGTGCGCACACAACCGGCAACAGCTATTTTCTCGACAACTTTCCGGTCAGCACCACCGGGAGTCGGCACTCGATCTAAACCGACCTAAACCTGCTCTACCACTTTCAGCAATCCAGTCAGCGATGTACGGGTGGCGAACTCTTTGCCCTTGGGACTCTTATAGTGCGTCTCCAGCGTGAAGGTGCCTTTGTATCCATCTTTAAGAAGCGCGCGAATCTGCCCGAGATTGTCTGCTTCCCCTTCGCCGACCGCGGCCCACTCGATCTTGCCATCCGGCGTGTGGCGGAAGTCGCGAATGTGGACGTTATAGATGCGCGCGGGATCGAGCAACCGGTAGCCATCGGGGAAGGGCTTTTCGCCAGACTCCGCCGCATTGTTGGGGTCCCATGTCAGACCGACACTCGATTCCTTAACGGCTTTCAACATTCTTGCCGAGTCCGAGCCTTTAGACACGCAGCTTCCGCCGAGGTTTTCGATCGCCAGTTTAACGTTTCGCGACTTCGCCCGTTTGCCTGCCTCGGTCAGTAATTCATAGATGCGGGCGTAGTCCCGATCACTGGTGGCGCCCTCTTTGGGCGACATGAAAGCAAAGGTGCGCAGCCGGTCCGTGCCGAGAATCTCGGCGCGATCCATAGCGTCGTTGAGCAGCTTCCATTGTTTGTCGAGGATGGCTTGGCCATCGGCGTTATCGGGAGGCAGCGGGATGCGGAAAAAAGCCGTTCCTGCCACGGACGTTTTGATCTGCGCCGCGTCCAGAATAGAACGCGCCTCGCGAATTTTATCGAGGGGCTGTATCGTATTGTACTTGCCCCAGATGGAACGAAGTTCGGCGAAGTGGATGCCAAAGCCGTGGAGGAATTCGGCATCGTGCGCCAGGTCCTCGTCAATCTCATCGGTCAGAACGGAGACATGCACCTGCGACAGGGTCGCGGCATTTGCTGGAAAAGCGGTAAACCTGGCAACGGTCGCGGCGGCGCCCAGAAACATTCGTCGGCTGATCTGCATGGTCGGATTGTACTACTTGTGCCCAGCGCGAGGGTTCGATGACCGCTCGGCACAAGTGAACTGTGCGATTACAGCGACCGCAGAAAATTCAACAGATCCTGCTTATCGTCTGAACTCAGCGACTGGAACACGTCTACTGTCATGTTGGCCTCCGACCCCGAGCTACTGTGAGCCAGGATCGCCTGCGCCAGATCTTTCGTGCGCCCGTCGTGCAAGAAAAACGCGCGCTGCCCAAGGCCCCATAACGGAGCGCTCCGGAACTCGTCGGGACCGGCGCTGCCTTGCGTGACGTTATCGGCAAGCCCCTGGCCCATATGGTGAACGGCAAGGTCCGAAAACAGGTTGGCTTGCTTTTGGTTAAGCGCCGCGATGGGCGATTTTCCCGTCGAAAGCGATGGCGTGTGGCAAGTGGCGCAACCGATTCTCGCGAACATTGCCCGGCCGTTGTTGATCGAGTTTGAGCAGGCTGGCTGCCCCGTAACGCCGCAGGCCGGCGTTGGCTGATCGAGGAACCGCATAAAGCCCGTGAATGCCATGATGTCGGATGGGCTATCGCCGGCATCGTAGCCGGTATGGTCCTCTGAAAGCGTGTTGGTTGCACATGCCGGATCTTCCTCCCGCTCATTCGGGAAGACCTCGTTGGTCACGCCCATCTCCACGTTGTAGGCTTCGCCGGCAAAGACCATCAACGATTTGTTCTGCGCCTTCCAGCCGAAGCGCGTGACCGTTCCGTCGTTCCCGTTCGTGTTCACATGGCCGGCGATTCGCAGCATTCGTTTCAGACCCGACGGATCGGACGCCAGATTATTCCGGATGGTTGTATCCGAAATACTCTCAATCAGTCCGGCGCCGTAAACTGGCGTGGGTATCCGGAAGATAAAGTTACTCGTGTTGGAAAAGTCCGGCTGGATGATGGCGCAGCCGTTCGGACTATCGTGCCTCCCGGCGATAGTGAAGATATCCTGCACACCGCCGTTCGGAGTATTGTCTGAATTCCTCACCTTCCGCACAACGCGTACGGGCCCATTGATATTGAGAAATGCCGGAATTGAGTTGCCAGGCGCCATCGAAGGAGCGCGCACCACTTGCGGATTGCTTGACTGCGGGCTGGACCCTCCAACCGCCGGAAATGCGTGACACCCGGCGCAGGAATCGAGATTAAATCTCGGACCCAGACCCGACGCGACACTCTCTACTTCCGTAAAAACCGGCGCTCCGTAATTATTGAAAAATGCCAGGTCGCCCGCGGTCAGCCCCGCGCCGAATGGCCTACCTGCGCCAGCCGCGCCGCTTCTGATTCCCGGATCGGACGGAGAGCCGCCCCCGACTGGCATCATGCTTGTTTGACTGTATGCGCAAGTCGCTGTTAGAGCGCACGCAATCAGAGCAGGCGCGAGCCCAAGGACACGCGGTAAAGTTACAATCTTGAAGATCACAATTACTCCTTTAATAAAGGCCAAAATAAGGCCGGTTTTTCTCCGGCAGTAACTGCGCGCCAGGTAATAAAATGATTTTGCCCCACTTTGCTATTGTTTAGCAATAGTACTCACAATGTATTTCAGTTAATTGTTTGTAAAATGCGGGTCCAGAATTTTTGAATACAAGTCAAGTACTTCTTTTGTCGATCGTCACTTACGGAAGGAACAGTTTGGGCGGCGTATGGTGATGAACGTGAAACCGGCGCCGCGAAGGATAAGTATTGGCCGCTGCGACTTGCCGAACGCCACGACGGGATGTCTTGGGCTATCTCAATTCGACCTCGCCGCGTCAGATTGTCAGCCGCCGGACTGAAAACGCAAGAAGAGCGGCAAAGGCCGTCCCGAGAAGCAGTAATGTCGAGGGCTCGGGCGTCACAGCAACAGAAGCGCCAGGCGACAACGTTACTCCGTTGAGTTGAGCGATTAACGCGAAAGGGGTGCCAGGCTGGTCGGGAGGCGGCGTACGGCCGAAGTTCAGATTATCCAAACCATCGAACGAACCGGTTTTGAAAAATCCAACATCGAATATAGTTTCCGGATTTGGCGTATTGTTGACAACGAAAATACCGGGTTCGTACCGGTATCATACGGTAGCTCGAACCACTCTCCCACGGTCAGCGGTCCGGAGGAGACATCCGCAAAGACAATTCCAAAACTCATGCTGGGCCCTACTACAGTCGGCCCAACGAGAGACACGGACGGAAACACGGGCGTGCTGCTCCATATTTCCGAAACGACTTTCAGTTGCGGTCCGCCTCCCGTGATCGCGGAACCCGCGGTGCCGTCAAGTCCGACGTGCGGCAGGTTATTTCCGTTGGCGCCGTAAGAAAAATTGTACGCCGGTATGACCATGTTGCTTCCGCTGAATATCACGTCCGTGTTACCGTTCGAGTCCAACGCGAGGACTGCCGCAGTAGACGTTCCCGACCCGATGATGAACTGATTAACGTAGGCAAATGGATTGACCCACCGGATCGGTCATGATGGCACCCAAGTTATGTGGAAGTCAGGCGGCCCGGCGACCTTCCCAGTAATCTTCGAAGCGGCCATTGAGGTGACAACATCGTAAGGCGATAATTGAGTTAGCACCGCGAACGGTCCAGAACATGCCGGATTGTTTCAGGCGGGAACCGATGACTGTCTTGCAGCCGGCTTCGATCACACCGGAGCCTACAAAGAGGTGCTGACGGCGGAACTTGGGATAGCGCATACGGTCGGCGTTGCGTTCAAAGTAGTCGGCCTCGGTGCGAATCTTTTCTTGGACGTCGAGATTGTTTGATTGAATGGAGCGCAGCGCAACAACCAGCTTTTCGATTTTTCCTTTGTCGAGCAGGCGCTTCTGGTGAGCCTTTTATCCAGTCTTTCTGGTTCACCGGATCATTGGGGTACAACTTGCGCGCCAAATCCCACAGATGCTGGCGCGCGTGATAGGATCGACGATCTGAACGGCACCGGGAAAATGCAGATCAGCGATTCCAAATCCATTCGGCTTCATCGCCCATAGCAACTTTCTTTTCCGCGCGGCTCCAGCCACGGTTCCAAGCTTCCAGATAGATGCGCTTTCCAAAGTCTTCGGCGGTCTCGATGGCTCCGGTGTAGGTGGTCGAATCCAAATCGCGAATCGCATAGCCTTCCTTATCCCAGGTGGCCTGGGTGAAGACGCATCCCAGCTTCACTTCGCGCGTATGTGCCGGTTGACCGTCGATTTTCCTGTGCGGCCCTGCGTCTCTTTCTTCACCACCGGGATGCCCGTTCCGTCCATCTGTATGTACAGGATGGGAATCGGTTCACCCACAGTAACGGGCAAATCCAGTTGAACAGCTTTGGCGATTTCACGGTGCTCGCCCTCGGCGATGTCAGCGCCAATCGCCTCTGCCGTGCGCTCCACCGATTTGGCGGTTACTTCCAAACCGGCAAGGGTTTCCATCTGCTCGCGGCCATGATCGAAGGACGACTCCTGTCCCACCAGTGCCTGCATGCGGCGTACTCCAGGTGAGAACGCCGCGTTCTCCACATCCAGTTCAGCGTCGGCCGGATACTGGCCACAGTGGCAGTCGGGGCACAACTGATGGGGCGTGGAGACTTCCACCTGACCCACGGCAGTGAGAATCAATTTGGAGCGCAACTCATGGTAGCGAGCTTGCTTACCACAGGAGCATGCCACCATGCGCTGGGCGGGAGGCGGAACCGGGAACTGCAGGAGTCGGCTGAGGGCTGCCGCCGCGGCTTGGTGCACTGCCGAGCGCGCTGCCATTTCGATGGCTTCCA
The DNA here is from genome assembly GCA_963767545.1 of Terriglobia bacterium. Taxonomy (GTDB): domain Bacteria; phylum Acidobacteriota; class Terriglobia; order Bryobacterales; family Bryobacteraceae; genus CAVVFX01. The sequence goes on along the minus strand of CAVYEV010000007.1, from coordinate 37,472 downwards.
GATCCAGATACCCGCACTTACTTCGACCGTTGAAGATTGCGCGCAACAGTTGATCTACTTCGCGCGCGACCTCTTGCTGGATCGCTTCCGCCGTTTTTCCTCTGGTGAAATGGTGTCCTCAACCGGGCGCGCCCGACAGATCCTTTCATTCACCTGCAGCAACTCCTGACAGAGTTGGCGAAAGCGATGAAAAGCCTCCACCTCCCGCTTCACTTTGGAAAGTTCGGCCACTGAAGAGAAACTCTCGCTAACGGTTTTCCCATTCACCTTTCGAGTCAGACTGACGTTCGGACCATGGCCAGGCTGGCCCGGTTGATGGCAGCGGCAGTTTGGCTTTCCGCAGCGCCCGCTAATGGGCGTGACCGAGCCGCTGCGGAAATCACCTAACTGCAAAATCTGAGACAGAACGCTGGTGCGATGTTGTTCAAGTTCGACAAGAGTCTCGGGCAAGGTGTCCCTCCTGTCCTAACGTATCACTACGTTCGGATGTGGAGTACAAAAAAGAGAACTCGACAATCGTTCACTCTGAAGTCGCACACCCACCCAAGTTAATGGCCCCGCGTACGTCTCCCTGGAGGATCATTGTAAACGAGGGCGCGGGTGCTCCCGGCTTCGGAACGAAGATGTTTAGGACTTCTCCTTTCGCCGGAAAGCTAAATAGATAAACAGTATCGCAAGTACGAATCTTCCATGTACGCGATCGCGATCATCCTTAAGAATCGCCGTCCTATATCTCTACGCTTTCCGAGGCCGGAAAAGTATCATGCAGGCAAGCCCCAGGGTCATCAGAGCGAGGGTTGCCGGTTCGGGAAGTGAATCATTAGCTGTAGAACCGTTGCCAAGCGCCGTCAACCCGGCAAGTTCGGCCGGAATTGCAGTGTCGCAGGAACCGGTAACCGTTGGATCGCACGGTGTAACTGCCGGCGACGTTATCAAATCCGACAGATCGCCCAATCCATCGTCGATGCCAATGAAGTTTCGCGAATCCAGCGGATCGACTCCGCCGCCGGGCACTGGCCCGAACGGGCTGTACACGTCGAAACGCGTGATCCATCCGCAGGGCGCAAAGCCGCTGACCCCGGGGAAGCGGCCCATAAGGGTCAAGCGGCGTGTTCGAATAATAATGCGCCAAATAGGCGGTCATACCCGGATTCCAGAACTGTTTAAAACCCCATCCCTGAAGGATGCCCTGAGCCGGCGGCAACGGATTGACGCCGTGCCCGTTAATCGGGTAAACGGGCTGGGAATCGAAGATGTAAGGATTCAGTGGACCCAGTTCACCACTGATATTTTGGGTTGGACCAGGGCCGCCGACAAATGGCGGATTGGGGAAACTTCCGGGATCGATGCCTCCGGCCGCGGTGAACGTATCGGCGCCTTGAGCGCCATTCACAAAACCAGTTACACCGGCTTTCGTGTTCGCCACTCCGACGTCAAAGAAAAATCCATCAATGGGCAATGCGCCTGTATTCCAGACCAGGTAAGTGTAATCGTAACCTCCGGCGGCTCTCAGACCGTTGCCGCCAGCCCGGTTCCCGCAACTTTGAAAAATTGCTCATAGCCAATAGCGCTTTGGCCGGGATCAGACTGGTGACACTGAACCGATCCACGCCGCGCTCATCGCTTGAGCGGCAAACTGTGTTAGCAAAAAAATACGCCGCGAACGGATACCGCGGGTACCTCGCTGAAATTCTTGAGACATAGCTGTGCCTCCGTTTTGTTTTCAGTTAACGACAACCATGCGCGCCCGTATCAGTTCGGTGAGGGCCCAGAGCGCGCGGGAAGGAATTGAATCAGGCTCAATATAGGGGAGAATACAATGCCGATCAAGACAAAATTGCCCTATCGTTTGGCCTTGTTGACCGGGGAAATGTTACATTACATCCACGTTGAAGCCTGTTTGTGGAGACGTAGTGTCTGGGCATTTGAAGTTAGTATTTGCGAATGAAATCGCGCGGTTCCAACGGTAGTCTGGCTGGATTGTGACTACCCCTCGCGCAGCGGCTCACTTTCTGGTAACGTAGTAGCAAGCCGAACACTATCCTTCATGATTCCAGGAAGAAACTTCCCACCGCGCCGGCCAAGCCGCCGCGAAAACGTAAACGAATCGATCCGAGTACGCGAAGTCAGGGCAGTTTTCCCGGACGGAACCGCTGAAGTCATGCCTACGCCGCGGCGCTTGCGCAGAGCTCAGGAATTGGGCCTCGATCTTGTACTTGTCTCCCCGACCGCCGTTCCCCCGGTGGCAAAGGCTATCGACTACGGACATTATCAGTACGAGCAGAAGAAGAAACAGCACGACGCTAGAAAGAAACAGCACGTGGTTCAGGTAAAGGAGCTGAAATTCCGTCCCAACACCGACGACCACGACTACGATTTCAAGAAAAATCACGCGATCCGGTTCCTGCAGGAAGGCAATCGCGTGAAGGCCGTCGTGCAGTTCCGCGGACGCGAGATCGCGCACACGGATCTCGGCAAGAACCTGCTTATCCGGTTCGCGGAGGATTTGACGTCTTACGGCGCGGTTGAAGGCTCGCCGCGGCTGGAAGGGCGTAATGCACATATTCTGATCAGCCCGGTGAAGGTCGCGGTCAAGCCGGAAAAACCCGAGAAGCCGGAAAAGGCCGCCGCGCCCAGCAAGTAAGCGTAAGCATCCATATCTGCCCGCGCGGGTTGCTGCCGCCCATTACCAGTGGCTACCCCAGCGACAGGAACTGATTGAACTTGATAGAAGCCAAATCACAAACCTTGCTGTGGATGGTACCTGAGTGTCCTTACCGGGTAACTATTCCAGAGCAGGTATTAAACGAAATCCGCCTCGCGGTTGTCGAGGCATTCTATTCCGTGCCACGGGGAGGCGTGGAGGTCGGCGGAGTATTCTTTGGAATTGCCCAGGGAAACTCCCTGCACATTCAGACCTTTCGCCCGGTTACGTGCCAGTATGCGACGGGCCCCTCGTTCAAGCTGTCCATCAACGATCAGTTGGCGCTTTCCGGTGTACTCGATCTGCCCGACTCCGACCCTGAACTCGCCGGTCTTACCGTCCTCGGATGGTATCACTCCCACACCCGCTCCGAGATTTTCCTTTCGCAAGACGACCTGGAGCTTTATCGGGAATTTTTCCCGGAGCGCTGGCAAATTGCCCTGGTTCTGCGTCCGGCCAATCTGCAACCGACGCGCGCCGGTATTTTCTTCCGCGACCGGGGCGGCGCGATCAAAGCGGATGCGCCGGTAAGGAGTTTATCCTGGATCCGCCGGCCCATGGGTTGACACTGCTCGACGTGAAGGCCCAGGATGCTGTCGCGCAAATACTGGCGGCCCGCGCCATTCCTTCCGCAAAGGTTAAAGAGGCCCCTGTGGAGGTTGTCGGACACGATATCGCCACACATGACAGCCTTATTGAACAACCGGCGGCGCCACCGTCTCCGCGGATTGCGGCCTCGGCAGTTGTCAATGGATCGGTGTCCGGGCCGGCCGAAGAGGAATCGGTTCCGAAAGCTGAGCCGAAGGCCGACGTCATCCCGAAACCCGAGGTCAAGCTCGCCGATAAATCGGGGAAGCCGGCCGTGATCGGACTTGCCAGCTTCGACAGCGCAGAAGCGGCAGCTACAAAGAAGCGTGTTAAAGGTTGGATTTGGGCTGTTGCCGCAGTTCTAATTGGCTGCGCGGGAGGGGGTGCTGTTTCTGACGTGGTATACACTCCCAGCAAAACCGGCAGAACTTGGGCTTGAGACCTATGACGTAAATGGCGCATTCCTGATCCGCTGGGATCGCGATTCGAAGATAATTCGCGAGGCTAAGCGCGCCACTCTTGACATACAGGATGGGGGCGAAGATACTCCGATTGAGTTGACGCCGAACGATCTGGCGATTGGCGGATACGGCTACATGCGCCGGACCGGCGATATTTCCGTCAATCTGAAAGTCGACGGACCCACTTCGGCCGAAGAGCACTCTAACTTCAAAGGCGCTGAGGGCCTCGGATCGAAGCCGGAACCCATGGCGAAAAGCGATTCGGCGCAACTCGCGCAAGCTCTTGAAGAAAACCGCCGCCTAAAGACCGATCTGGTTAATCAGAACATACGAACTCAAAACCTGAGCCGGGAAAACGCCGGGCTCCGAAGCCGGTTAGCGGAGCATGCCGTTAAGAATCCGGACCCTCTTCAATAGGTGGATCAGCTTCGGCCAACAACCCCAACGAGTGGACTGCTCGCGCTCGCATACAGTTTCTTTTCCATGCGGCCGGCCTGATATGCCAGGCGTCCGGACTTCGACTGCCAATCGCATGGCCATTGCCATTTTCACCGAATCCTCGGCCGCCGCAATGGCCGTATTCATCAACACGCCGTCCGCGCCAACTCCATCGCGATCGCGGCATCCGATGCGGTACCTACGCCGGCATCCACGATCAGGGGCACTTCAGCGATCATTTCGCGCATGATCCTGAGATTGGTGACATTCTGAATCCCAAGTCCCGAGCCGATGGGCGCAGCCAGAGGCATTACGGCAGCCGCGCCGGCATCGATCAGCTTACGCGCATTCACGACATCGTCGTTGGTATAAGGCAGCACGACGAACCCCTCTTTTACAAGAACGCGCGTGGCTTCGAGCAGTCCTTCGTTATCCGGAAACAGCGTCTTCCGATCGCCGATCACCTCGAGTTTGACCCAGTTGGAGAGCCCGCTTCGCGGGCCAGCCGCGCTGTCCGGATGGCGTCGTCCGCAGTGTAGCAGGCGGCGGTGTTTGGAGGATGAAGATCTTTTCGCGATCGATATAATCGAGCAACGATTCGCTGGAACGGTCCGCGAGGTTGACGCGACGTACTGCGACGGTCACCACTTCGGCGCCCGAGGCTTTATGGCAGCGCGCCATTTCCTGGTTGCTGCGATATTTACCTGTTCCAACGAACAGACGCGAGCTGAACGACCGGCCCGCGATTGTTAAAACATCATTCATACCTTCGATTGTAGAGCAGGGCGTTTTGGAACGGACGCGGTGAACTCACCGTGCCGCACGCAGTGGCTTCCGCTGTAAGGATTGCGCCCCATCAACTGAGCCGGAGCAGCGGTGCGATACGAACGGGAACGGCATTCTGGCATATGGCTCTGGTCGCAGCCTTACAGGAAGGGGAAAACGAATGACGCGTTATTGCTTGATATGCGAGAAGGAATGGGGACCGGGAGTTAGCGCATGCTGTGCTGAAGGGAGCTTGGTGGCTACCAAAGTAGAAGGCGTTTTCAAGAAGAAAAGAAGTTACTTCACTTTGGACGGCGCACCTTTGGCACCAGAACAACTAGACGAGATAAAACGTATCGCGAGGGCAAAGCTCAAAGCAAGAACACCGGCTATTGGCGGTGCCAGGGCTGCCGTTGCTCCAGCAACGAGGGGACAGCAGGCCCGCACTCTCAATAGCAAAGAGTACAGTCCAATACTTCGAGGTACATGTGACTGCCTCGGACAGGTTCTTATGCTCCGATAATGAGTGTCCCTGTCCTGGGACCTGAGCCGGTTGTGCCGGGTAAAACTGGGTTTCTATTCATTAGCTCTGAGGTCGTCGAAATGCGAAAAGACGCGCTTTCTGAGGCCGAGATCGAAGCGAAGTTGGACAGAATTAGAAAAATCTTTCATTCAATCAGTGATTTTTGCGGACCTCGGAACCACGCGACCGATCTTCGTGTGTCGACAAAGGGCGGAAAGACTTGGGCTAGATCTTGCAACGGCCGCCCAAGACGCGAAAATGTGGGTAGAGACTAGCCGCTGCCCCCTGAGGCCGACTCCTAAGGTATAGCAGTCTTCCGCTCCTGTTGTGCTGGCCGTTGCCGTGTGGGGTCGTCTGTTGGGGCCGCAATCCGTGCAAATAGAGCTTACGCGCACGGGTCAGCAACGACTGCCAATTGGCGCGGATTTCGGCCCGCGCCCAATTTTTGGCTTGCGGAAATCCGGGCTTGAATATCAGGCCTACGCGGCGGCCGGAGTAATCTCTTCCTGCTGATAAAGTTCAATCTGCTGTGAGATCCAGGCGTAGGTCCTGGCCAGGCCTTCGCGGAGCGGCCGGCTCGGTTCCCAACGCAGTTTTTCGCGGATCAGATGGTTATCCGAATTGCGGCCGCGAACGCCCAATGGGCCGGGAATATGCCGAAGGGTAAGCTTCTTGCCCGCGATATCCATGATCGTTTCGGCAAGGCGGTTGATCGTTACCATTTCTTCCGATCCGATATTCACGGGTCCGGCGAACTCCGATTCCATCAGCCGGCGCACGCTTCGACGCACTCATCGATATAGAGAAACGACCGGGTCTGTTTGCCATCGCCCCAGATTTCGATGTCGCTTCCCGTTCGCGCTTCGGCAACTTTACGGCATAGCGCCGCGGGGGATTTCTCGCGTCCGCCTCGTCCACGTTCCTTCCGGGCCGAAGATATTGTGAAAGCGGGCCACGCGCACCTGTACGTTGCGATTCCGCATGTAAGCGAAGTACAACCGTTCGCTGAACAGCTTCTCCCAGCCGTACTCACTGTCGGGCGCCGCCGGATACGCGGATTCTTCACGGCATTTCGGATTGTCCGGATCCAACTGGTTGTATTCCGGATAAATGCATGCTGACGACGAATAGAAGAACTTCTTCACGCCCGCCTGAGTGCCGAATTCGAGCGTGTTCAGATTGATGGTCGCCGAATTGTGCATGACGCACGCGTCGTGCTCGCCGGTGAAGATATAGCCGGCGCCGCCCATGTCGGCAGCCAATTGGTAGACTTCGTCGATACCCGAGACGGCTGCTCTCACCAGGGAAGGCTCGCGGAGATCGCCTTGAATGAACTCATCGGCCGGCGGTTCGCGGAATTCATGTCGCTTGATATCCACGGCGCGGACCCAATTTCCCTCGGCTTTCAGCCGCTTGACCAAATGGCCGCCAATGAAGCCACCAGCGCCATTCACCAAAATACGTTTCACTTGTTAAACTATGCCAGCAAAACTCGAACGGCACAATTCCTCCGAAGAGGTATTACCTGGGTTATAAGACGTCGGCAAAACCGCGTTTCATCTGACGGAAAAAGAGTCCGCCGAGCACAAAAACGCTCAATGAGATTGCGGCTAGCATCAGGACATCGTGCAGCGCGGGCGCGCGCGCAGATAGCAGGACCGCACGGTAGCAGCGCACCACGTAGGTGAGCGGATTCGAAAGAAGCACCGGACGAGCCCAACCCGGAATATCTCTTTCCGGGATGAAAATCGGCGTCAGCCAAAACCAAAAAGTCAGAATGACCGACATTACCTGGGCTGTGTCGCGAAGATACACATGAAGACTCGAGGAAATCCACGAAATTCCGATCGCCAGTAGCCCCAGAAGAGCGAAAAATAGCGGCAGGAGAAGCAGACTGAAACTTGCCTGATGAAGGATCACCAGGACAGCGGAAAACAACATGACGACGGCCAAAAGATGACTGCCGAGTGCTGAAAGGAAAATCGAAACGGGCACGATCTCAGCCGGAAACATCGGTTTTTGTAAGCAGGCCGGCGTGGTCCAGCAAAGAAGTAGAGGCGCGGGAAATGGTCTCGCTGAATAGCAGCCACGGCAGCAATCCCGCGAACAAAAACAAGGAATAATGTCCTTGTGCCTGGTCGGGCGTGCCCTTCTGATGTAAGCAGTAACTAAACACAAAGGTATAACAGGCGAGTAGAGTTAAGGGGTGAATCAGACCCCAAAGCCAGCCCGCCACCGAACCGACGTAACGCTGCTGGAAGTCACGCTTAACCATCTGAAAGATAAGGGTTCTGCGATGAACAAGATTACGTAAAAAGAACGTGCCTGGAAGATGTTTCGGCAAGTCGGGATAGTAGCAGGATTTTACCTTGACAGCAACCTTAAAGGTTGTTAACCTTCTTGTTTTCGCTAATTCTATCAGAGGGTAACGAGCGTGCAGGGATGAATTGTGCCCGGCATCGCCCAAAAGGAGAAATCGATTGAAACAGGATTATTTTATCGTCGTTCTCGCCCATTCCCTCCACGGGCGCCTGCGCCGCATACATATCCCTCAAAAGTTTGTGTACGGCGTTTTAATGTTGGCGGTTTTTGGATTCATGTCGTTGATCGGAGTTGTTACCAGTTACGCGCGAATGGCGCTGAAGGTTTCGAATTACAACTCGCTCCGAAGCGAAGCCGATAGTCTGCGGGCGCGCTACGTCCGGCTGCAGCATACCGTCACTCAGACTAACGAACAATTGGCAACGCTTCAGAACTTCGCCGAGCAGCTTTCGATGGCCTACGGGATTAAACAGAAGCTCGAAGGACCGGCTGACCTGGTTTCGGAAGCCCGCCTCACGCCGACATTATCGGAGACAATCGCCGAGTACGATTATCTTCGCAGGAACATCGTCCCTCGGACCTCGTCCCGCCATTCTCGATCGGTTCTCGGTCAGCAGACTATGGTTCCGGCTGGATGGCCTGTGAACGGCCGTTTGGAAAGCGGGTACGGTGTCCGCTCGGACCCATTTTCCGGCGGCGGCGCTTACCACACCGGGCTCGATATTTCATCGCCGATCGGGACTCGAGTGTTAGCAACCGCGGACGGTGTGGTGATCCAGGCCGGAATGAGCTTCGGATTTGGAGGCTATGGGCGGCTGGTGGTTGTAGATCACGGGAACGGCTATCAGACTTATTATGGTCATTTGTCGCGCGTGAGTGTGATTCCTGGACAGGAGATTCGGCAGGGAGACGTAGTCGGTGCGGTAGGTATGAGCGGACGTACGACGGGTCCGCATCTTCACTACGAGGTCCGAGTCGGTACTGCGCCGGTTAATCCCTACCGGTTCCTCAATAAGCCCATTGCTATGCAGGCTGCGGCTCGCGATTTCCCCTTCTAAGTCTGGCTCATTAACAATCGGTGTGGATAAGAACCAGCGCACTGGTTGAACAATGCCGATCGTTGAAGTGGTCACTGTTATCAATGCGGCGCCGGAGATGTGTTTTGATTTGGCGCGCAACATCGACCTGCACATGGTGTCCACTCAGGGCACTGACGAGAAGGCAGTATCCAGTGTCACGGGCGGGTTGATCGATGCGGGTGAAGATGTCACCTGGGAGGCAACTCACTTCAGCATCCGGCAGAGCCTGACCAGCCGCATCACAAGGTTTGATCGCCCCCGCCATTTTCGAGACACACAGGTTAGGGGCGCCTTCCGCCGTTTCGATCATGACCACTTCTTCACGGTTGAATTAAGTGCAACCGTGATGCGGGATGTGTTCGACTACGAATCGCCTTTTGGCTTTGTTGGACGCTGCGCGGACCGTTGGTTTCTGCGGTCATACATGGCGCGGTTACTGAAGAATCGCGCGTTTGTAATCAAGGCAGCGGCCGAGTCCGGGCAGCGATACTAACCAACATCTTGAGCGCGCTAATGGCTTCTCATGCCTTCCGTTCGTTGCGCCGCTTTTGGCCCAGCAGCGCAATGCCGACCAGCGCCAGGCCGAGCAGGAGCGCGGTTGACGGTTCGGGCGCGGTGGTCGCCACCTCAGATTGAAGGAAAGCAGCGTTATATTGGACACTCGCATCCGCGGCGAAATTTCCAAAGCTGGAGTTGGCATTGGAAGGTGAAGACCCGCAGCCGGCGAAACCGGAGAAACAGTACACATAAGAGTGCACGCCGGCGATCTGACCGTTAATAAACGATGGGCCGCCGGAATCGCCCGGAGCCATCATCGCCGCCGCCGTTCCCAAACCGGTGTTTGCGAAGGCCGGCCCAAGAACGCTGCCGAACGCGTCAGTGGAACGCTGTCCGTTGTTGAAATCGTAGAGCAGTTCGCTCGGGCCAAGATTGGCGGTATAGTCGTTCTGACCAATTCGCAACGTGCCCAATGGAAAATCTGCGCCGTTATAGCCTGTGGTTCCAGTCCCGCCCAACCCATATCCCGCCAAGGTGATGACTTGATCGAGAGTGTTGCCAACATATAGGCTATACCGCGTGACCGAAGCCGGCGCCGGAGCGCTCAGCTTTACGATCGCGACATCGTAGGGGCTCATGGAAGACCCGTTATATAACGGATTCACAAAGAAACTGGATGATTGGGAAGTTACAGGTCCGCCGGCACCGTTGAACGTAATTGCGGCCGACGATGCTTTTTCCGCGCCAGTGCTATCGGTCAGGCAGTGCGCCGCGGTAAGCACGCTTATACCGTCGGAGAGAAGCGCTCCGGAACATCCTTCAACAACTCCTGTGCCGAGGTCTGGCCGGACCAGCGTCAGTTCGGCCACTCCGCTGTACGCGTTGCCGTAAGAGCCAGGTGTCACCACATAAGCACTCGAATTGGGGTCGGACCCAGCCACCGTGATCGCGTGGGCCGATGCCGCAACGAACAGGAAAGCGCCTGTTGCCGCGAATATTTTGATTTTCCGAATCACTATGTAGTGTAAGTGCGGCGGCGGCGGATAATTCTCAAAATTTTCTTCCGCGAAATTGCGGTACCATCCTCTAGAATGAAGTCAGTCCTTTTAACGATCCTTGCCGCGATGCCGGCCTGTGCGGCCACTTGTGAAAGTCTCGGCAGTTTGGCGCTGCCGAACACCACTGTAAGTCTCGCGGAGTCCCGGCCGGCGGGCGAATTCACGCTGCCCGGGGCCAAACCCATCGGCAATCTTCCCGCCTTTTGCCGGGTCGCCGGTACGATCAAGCCGACTTCGGACTCCGATATCCGATTCGAAGTCTGGCTTCCCGCCGCCGGGTGGAATGGGAAATTTCAAGGGGTCGGTAATGGCGGCTACGCGGGCGCGATCAGTTTTACGGGACTTGCGGATGCGGTGCGTCACGGCTACGCATCAGCCTCGACGGATACGGGCCATCAAGCGGGCAATACCTCCGCGGAATGGGCGCTGAATCACCCGGAAAAGATTGCCGACTTCGGCTATCGTGCGATTCATGAAACCGCCGGGCCGCAAAGGCCGTCATCAGGGCTTATTATGGGCAGGTTCCTCAGCGCAGCTATTTCAACTCCTGCTCGAATGGCGGACGACAGGCTTTGATGGAAGCTCAGCGGTATCCGGACGATTACGACGGCATCATCGCAGGTGCGCCAGCGAATTTCTGGACTCATCTGCTAGCCGGAGCCGCATCCGGCGCGAAAGCCACTCTCGACGAACCCGGCAGCTATATTCCGGCGGCGAAGCTCCCAGCAATCGAGGCTGCGGCGCTGGCGCAATGTGATGCTGTCGATGGGGTGAAAGATGGGGTTATCGGCGACCCGCTCGCCTGCCAGTTCGATCCATCGGTGCTGCTGTGCAAAGCCGAAGAAACCGATTCGTGCTTAAAGGTTCACCAGCTAAGCGCGCTGAAGACAATCTACGGCGGACTCAAGAGTAACAAGGGCCGGCAGATTTTTCCGGGCCTGTCACCCGGAGGTGAAGCGGAGCCCGGCGGATGGGCGGCCTGGGTCACCGGCGAATCGCGAGGGAAGAGCGCGATGGTCGCATATGGCACTCAGTTCTTCAGGAACATGGTCTACAACGATCCGGAATGGCAGTTCCGCACGTTTGATGCAGACCGGGATGTCAAAGCGGCGGATGATCGTATGGCGAGCTATCTGAACGCAACCAATCCGGACTTGAGCGCGTTTCAGAAACGCGGTGGCAAGCTTATTCTGTATCATGGCTGGGCCGATGCGGCCATTCCCGCAGTCAACGCCATTAACTATTACGACAGCGTGGTAACGAAGATGGGGGCAACCAAAGCCGCCGGGTTCGTACGCCTCTACATGGTGCCGGGCATGGAGCATTGCGGCGGCGGAGCGGGTCCCAATGTGTTCGGGCAGGCCGGCACTCCAAATGGCGACCGGTTTCACAGCGTTGACGCAGCGCTGGAGTCATGGGTGGAGCAAGGGATTGCGCCCGATCGGATAATCGCGACCAAGTACCAGAGCAACGACCAGAGGATTGGCATTGAACGTACTCGTCCGCTATGCGTGTGGCCGCAGGTGGCCAAGTACAAGGGCTCGGGTAGCACCGACGATGCGGCTAATTTCGAATGCGGCACTCAACCTGGTCACTGAGAAGAGTTCTCATGGCTGTAAATCTCCTGCCAACGCAGTGGCGGTCACAAAGTTTGGCGCGATGTCCACAGGGACGCTGTGCAAACTTTCAATGGTTTTCTGTTCTTCCGGACGGATGACGCCGAGGGTATCCATCATGTGCTTCGCGCCCGCATAGTCGCCCGTGGCTTCGAACGTCAGAAGGTCGTGAACCAGATCGCGAACGGCCGATTTGATCTTGCTGAACTCGACGTCGTAACGGCCGTCGCGGCGAACGAATGCGCCTTTGTCGATCAGATAGTTGAATTGAATAGCCATACCCTTCCCGTGCGCTTCCTTGAGGCCGAAACGTAGAGTGCGGAACGACGACGCGAGATAGGTGGTGTAGAGCCGCCGATCGCTGATCTTCAAATAGTTCCGATCGTTCAGAAACTGCAGCATAAAGAGACCTGTGGCATCGGCTTTGGCTTCCTCTATGGTGCTGTAGAGTTCCTTTAATTCCTTGCGGGGAGTCGTCTGGCGGCCGTTCAAAGTGATCTGTTGCGGGCCGATTCCGTGGCTCAGTTCGTGGGCAAGAATGTGGGTGAAGAACGAATCGAAATCCAGGGCTTCGCGCGCCGAGGGGGCCAACACGTCCGCGGCGATCGGAGCCAGATTGGTTTTGAATTTCACCTCCTGGACATTCCGCAGCATGACTCGCTTGCTGCCCTTCTCGTGGACCACGCGCTCGTCGTTCGGCAGATTGTACGCGGCAGTCTGAACACCATGCGCCGCATCGCCCGAGCAGTACACCTCATTTACCACGACGATCGGCGCGAGCGCGCCGATCTTGGGATTGCGCTGCTTGGGTTCGATCGGCAGGTTGTTCTCGACCTCCTGGAGATGATTGGCGAAGAACTTGACCTTTGCCGATTCCGCGTCATCGCGGATGTTGATGTACGCTTCAAACGCGGCTTTGTATCCGAATAGCTCGTCATTATAAGTCTCATAAGGACCGATGGTGACATCGAGCGGCGCGTCAAGGTCCATCCACGCAACGTCGCTGAGATAGTAGTCATTGGATGCGAAGGCATCGGCGCGGGTGGTCAGAAAGCGCTTGAGAGAGGCGTTGGTGGTGTGGGCCGCGGCTTGGCGGAGAAGGGCGGCGCATTGTTCGAGCCGTGAGCTGTAGGCGTGGCTGTAAGGGTCCATGGTAAGTTTGCCACCCTGACGCCGGATGACGGTGAAAAAGCCTTCCGCATCCTTCTGCTTGTTCGCGGGAAGTGTTTTCACCCAGGATTCGAATTCTTCCTTCGACATGTCTTCGGGATAGAAGTTTGCGCCAAGCGGCTTTCGGGGTGGCACTCCATCAATGAAGGCGACATGGCCATCAAGGTCGGACCACGGACCTTTGTTTAACCAGAAATACTGGAGACGGGCGCGGCCAAGATCCGAGTGGTCCTGCTTCAACTGCTGATAGAGGGCATGGTTGCCGCTCCAGAGCTGGTCCATGAAGATGCCGTTTAAGGTACCGGCTGCGCGGATCAATTCGATCAGAGCGCGTTGGTCTCCCGGTGAGAGATGCGACGTATCGACACGGATGTCGCTGGGCGCGAAGCGCGACGACATGCGGCTCAGTCCGGCAAGATCGGGGGCCGCGAAAGCTGTTTCAGTAAGAGTCATGAGAATAAGGATTGCGTGAGCTGTTTTCATTTTGAAGGAGTGCGAGGGCTCCGGATTCCGAGTTCGTCGGGTGTTGTAGGTTTAGCCTGGACTAAGCCCTCGACGGCTTTGTGCGAGACGTTCATTGCGTCGCCGTAATGCTTTTCGTCGCCGACGAAAAACATTTCGGTGTCGCCGTCTCTGCTTGAGGACTTATCTTCGCCCCAAATAAGGCGCGCGCTTCCAGTAGTGGCGATTTTCGTACGGTGTCCATCAGGGGCGCGGAAAGTGAACTCATCTTTATCCCATGAGGGATACATGCGGCTGCTGGTCGATAGCACGCCTCGGAACGACACGGCTGCGACGTTGAACCCATTCTCAACCGGCAGGGGTGCGGAATTCGATTGATCGTAAGTGACGTGGACCCAACCAGTGTAACCTTCCTCGATTACGTACAGGGTCGGATGCCGCTGAACGCCGCAGCATGTGAGGGTAAGCACCAGAATCGGAATCGGGTGTGTCGCTCGCTTCACCCTTTCAATTCTAGTTCACGAATTGTTGGTACGCGATGTGCACGTTCTACAAGAGGGAATCACCCTTGGAGTTAATTACATGAAATCGTTCTACTTACCAGCAACGCTCATTCTAGGAATGACCATGATGGGAGGATTGCAAGCGGCTTCGAAGAGCGACAGATCTTCAAGCGGCATGGATACGGACTTCGCGACCAAAGCCGCGGCGGGCGGAATGGCAGAAGTCCAAATGGGACAACTGGCCTTGAAGAATGCTTCAAGCGGCGACGTTAAGGCTTTCGGCCAGAAGATGGTCGACGACCATACGAAGGCCAACGACAAACTAAAGAGCTTGGCGTCTAAGGACAACATCTCGCTCCCAACCGACATGGATGCGAAGGATAAGGCGACCTACGATCGTCTATCGAAGCTGAATGGCGCAGCCTTTGACCGGGCTTATATGCGCGATATGGTTAAAGATCACAAAATGGATATCGCGGAGTTTCAAAAGGAGGCAAATAACGGCACAAATTCCGATCTAAAGGACTTTGCGTCCGAGACTTTGCCGACCTTGCAGGAACATTTGAGATTGGCTGAAACTACCGACGCCAAAGTAAAGTAACTTTTTCACGGGCTTTCATTGATGGGCCTCTGCAGCATACGATAGACAAGATCGATCGGCAGTCCAACGACGTTGCTGTAGCTACCGTCGATCCGCTGGATAAATTTTGAGGCCAGTCCCTGAATGGCATAAGCGCCGGCTTTGTCGATGGGCTCGCCGGACTCGACGTACGCGTCGATCTCCGCCGGGCTCATCGAATCGAACCAAACGCTGGTGCAGGCGACCTCGGTTCGTAGTGTACGTGGACTTCTGATGCACACTCCTGTGTAGACTTCGTGACGGCGGCCCGCGAGTTTGACCAACATCTCGCGGGCATGTTCTTTGTTATCGGGTTTGCCGAGAATATCGCTTCCTAAGGCTACCGTAGTGTCGGCACCAAGGATCAGTTCACCTGGTCGTATTGCAATCGCCAGGGCTTTGGTTTCGGCCAGGCGTTTGACGTAGCATTCCGGGTCTTCACCTGGGCGCACGCTTTCATCAACCTCCGCCGTACGTACTGTGAAGGCGAAGCCCAGCGGCTTTCAAGAGCTCGCTACGGCGCGGAGACCGGGATGCCAGTACCAGAATTGGATCAGGCATCAATGTTGCCCATACCGCCGCGCTCCGGCTGAAATGGCAACCCCGATATTGTTCTGCTTAGGTGGAAGCGGGCACGTCGCGAAGGAAGTGAAGGCGCAGGGCGGATTATAGGCTTTGTTGAAATCGAGAGTGACTGCGCCGTTCTTCGGCATGTCCGATTTCAGGAAGCGTCCTGAAGGATAGGTTTCCCGGCCGGCGGTCAAGTCTTTAAAGGTAAAAAAGAGCTGATTGTCTTCTATTGTCGGTTCAAGACGCCAAGTGTGGCCGCCAAGCTCAAATTCGGCGTAGCCTGGAGTTGTTTCTTCATCCGTCATTCCCAGAATGTTGGTGATCTGTATCTTGTGCGGCGGGTTGTGTGGATGCCAGCGCGCGGTTATCCGGTAACGTTCGTCGATTGGGAACCACTGCAGGCCGGAGAAGTGACGTCGCGCATCGCTGTCCGGGTCGCGAAGCCGGATGCCCGTCCGGGAGCCGCGCTGGATTACACTTAGCGATAAAGCGCCTAAGTTTATGACGTCTGGATGCTCCGACGTGTCGGGCTGCAGCAGTTGGCCATAGTAGGGCTTACCGTTAACCAGGAAATGCGCGCCGGGAGCCGCTTGAAGACGCGTCTTACCATTGTGAAATTCAAATGCGCCGGCGAAACGGGGCGCGGATTGAGGCAGAACGATGTCGCTCTGCGGATCGGAGCCAATGCGATTTGCGCCTTCCTGAAGCCAAAAAAGGCCGGCCACCGAGAGCCAGCCTTGCGGGGCGCGCAACTCTTCCTCATATTGTCTGCGCCATGCTTCAACAGAAACTTGATAACCGCCGGCCGTCGCGGCCAGCAGGGCCAACGTTCCTATCCGTCCCATGGGCTACTTCGTCACTGTCGAGTTGCCGAAGCCGCTGGTTATGTTGCCCATGGCGTTGTTTATGTTCTGCTGGAATCCCGGGTTGATCTGTTGCTGCGGGTTGGTTTGCGGTTGCTGCTGATTTAACTGCTGCTGATTTATCTGCTGCTGGTTCAGTTGCATGGCGGCCAGACCGGCGTTCGCGGTCAAGTCCTTGGTAAGGTCGTAGTAAAACTCCCACTTCTGGTATTCATCCTGGTCATCGTACATGTGGATGCCGTGGCCTTTGAAAGTGGTTGCGACTCCGGCGAGCCCGCCGACTACCGTCCCACCGACACCTCCTCCGACCCCGACGCCGACCGGGGCTCCTCCCGGGCGTGGGCTGGTGAGCAGGTTGTTGATCAGTTGCGCCGGTGAGACTTGCTGGCCGGGTTGCGTGAACCCCGCAGCGGGATTATTGGAGCCCGGGTTAGTGGAATACGGAGGCGTCTGTCCGGGATACTGCGGAATCGGATTTGGGGGCAGTCCTGAGACGCCGGCAGACGGGGTTCCATAGCCTCCATTTCCGGATACACTCGATCCGAAGCCGCCGTTACCTGACACGCTGGAGCTGGAACTTTGGCCCGATTGAAGGGCGCCGTTGGGTGTGGCGGGAACCAACTGGCCATTGGGGCCGACGATGAAGTGTTGATTGCCCGGGGGGCCTCCCGGCGTTCCGGGGACACCGCCGGGACACCGGGCACACCGGGGACACCGCCCGCCAAACCGGGGACACCGTTATTTGGCTGTCCTGGTACGATCTGACCGGTAACGTTCGGAACATTCGGCAAAGGGGGCGCCTCCGACCCGTTACCGGGATTTGCGCCCGGAAGACCTCCCGGAAGCGATCCGGCCACGGCCGCCAATTCATCGCTGGCGCGCTTACGTGTTCCTAGGTTTACCGCTATGGCGCCGTCGTCCGCACCAGGGGATTTGAATTCAGTGATCGAGGACTGGTGCGCCGGATCTTTATTAGGATCAGGGGCGGCCTGCACTTTGGAATCGATGAGTTTACCTCCGGGACCCATGTGGACCAGGCGCCACTCGTCCTTGCCTGTCATAGGATCGATAAAGCGGCGGCGGAGGAAACGAATGTTCTGAGTATTTTCGAGATCCTCGATTTTCGTGGGGTAACGATTGAGTTTGCGGTAGTAGAGCTGGATGGATCGTTTGTACTGCTCGCCGTGGTCGATGAGCCGCTGCTCTTTTTCACGTTGGGCTTCGAAAGCCGCGCGCGGGAGCTGCTGGTAAAGGCCGATCGCAACCATGGCGGATAGCGCGAAGACTAGCAGCATCGCGTAGCCCGATTCGGGCGAGTTGTGCGCTTTAGCCGGCTGGATCATGCCGGAGCGGCCTCCTGCTGCAGCGGCAGAGTTTGCGTGCTCTTGGCTTTGGTGTCTTCCATCTGGACCGAGTTGATGCCGATGCGAACCACTTTATACTGTTTCTTAATTATCTCTCCTTCGGCTGCCACGATGATGTCATCGCCGTCAAGGAAAAAGGCCTTCTTTTCACCGTCGGAATTCTTGGTGCTGTAGCCGTAATACTTCAAGTTGATTGGAGGCGCGGGCGGCGGAGCGGGAGTACCGGTTGGCGTCGCGGCCGTTGGCTGAGGCGCCGGCGTGTTAATGGGAAGTTTCCCAACCACCGGGATGTTTCCCTGCTGCGGAATGCCAGGGGGCGGTGGAGGCTGCGATCTTTCGAACAGATTTCTGACGCCCCCTTCGGGATTGATGGCTTCGACTTTGGCAAGCAGATCGAGGCGGAGGGTTGGATCGACCTTGCCGGGATCTATGGTCTTCGGGGGCGCGGGTTCCCACTGGGTCACGGCAGGACGACCGCTAGGCATGCGGCGGCGCGGGCCGGTTTGGGACGTGGCGGCAGCATCCGGCGTCATCGCGTTAACGCCGGGCATGGATTGACGTACAGGCATCGCGGGAGCATCCGATCCGGAGTTCATCCAGTAGACCCCGCCGGCTACAGCCAGCAATATGCCGAGCGCCGCCATTTTCTTTCGTTCAGCTCCCAATTTCATATGGCGTTGGTGTCGTCCTTCACGAAAGTATTCAGCTTAAGCGTTACCTGCAATTGCCGGTTCTGCTGAGGCGCGGCCGTGAGGCTCTCGATGATGAGAAACCGCTTCGAACGATCCAGCAGATTGATGAACGCTACCAAGTCTTGATAGCTTCCCTCGAAACTCGCGGTGATGGTCATCATGTCGAGCGAATCGGTTCCCTGGATTGCCTCCAGATTCAGCGTCGAATCCTTGAGCCTCATCTTGGCGTCGAGCGCTTTCTGGTTGATCTCGGAGATGATCGTCGAGTAGGTCGCGCGGCGGCTGGTCATGTACGTATCGATGAACTTGTTGCCTTCCTCCCGGCCTTTGGCAACCTTGCCGACATGCATCTTGGTTTGATTCAACTTCGAGATCTGCGCCAGCGTTTGAAGCCGCGTACTCTGCACCTGCTGCGCTATCTTTTCCGGCGAGTCGTCGAACAGGTGGAACGCGAAGGACGCCGCAACCAGATTGGCTGCGACTAGAACGCCTAGGAAAAGACGGATCAGGACTTGAGTGTCCTTTAATGAAGAGAGCTTGGACAGCGGCAGATTAAAGTTTCTGGGCATAGCTCACGCTCACGGTGTAACGAAACAGGGGATCGGTTTGGGAGGGCGGCACGGTGTTCGAGACCATGGTGGCTCCGAAGACGTCGGAACTTTCGAGTTTTGCCAGAAATTCGATGATTTCCTGAGGATGATCCGCGCCGATGACCATTTGCAGGAAAATGCGGTTCTTGGCATCGACTTGGGGTCGAATTTGGATGATTTGTACGTTGAAGGGTAAGATTTTCTCGAGGTCGGAAAAGATTCGGGTCCAGCTTATGCCTTTGCGCATCAGCAATTCGTTGAGGAGCACGCTGCGCTCCAGCACGGCGGCATTCTGAGGCTGACTGAGTTCCCGATTGACCTCGGCTTGATCTTTCATCACCATCGCCAGTTGCTTTTCCGCAACAGTGAGCTGTTTGACGCTGTCCCTCTTGTTGACGCGATCGATACGAATCAGCGAGACGAGCATAGCGAGAGTGCCCATCATGATCAATGCGAGCACCGTAGAGCCGATGATCATAGCCCTGTCGTGGCGGAAGGGCTGGCTCGCCAGATTAACGGGAATTCTCATGCCGCGACTCCCTGAATCTTACGGGAATAGAGATAACCGGCGAGGCCGGCGTTCTGATATGGCAGACACTCAACTGTAGCGCTGAGTTCTTGTTCGAAGCGGCGAGCCGCATCGGCCGCGAGATCGCCGAAACCGCACAACATCAAGGTTTCGGGGCGCGATCCGAAGCTGTCCTCGGCATATGCAAAGGTCGGATACAGATCGGCTGCGATCTCATCGAGAGTGATTTCGGTAAGTTCGAGCGAGCGCACGAGGCGAAGAACGCCGTGATCGAGCGCCATGACAGTAAGGATGCCGCCGCTCAATTTGGCGACGATGATCACACCGGTGACTGGCACCATGTCGATCATGGCTAGATGCGAAATGGTCACCACACCGGCATGGATGTTGGCGGCACGGAACGGCGCCTCGTAGCGAGCAATGACTTCGAGAGGCGTGGCGACGGCGAGGACTTCGTGCTTGCCCGTCCTCGTCAGCGGCTGATTGTAGTAGCTGATAGAGGCCGAATCAATGTCATACGGGAGAGACTTTTTGAGACGGAAATGGAGGAGCGGCAGCTGCTCCTCGGGCTTATCGGGGAAATGGTCGAAGTCGAGGACCGAGACACGCGCGCTGTGGTCAGGGAGAATGAGCGCGGCGCGGCGCTGTTTACGGCCTGCGCCCGCTAACAATGCGAGCTTTTTCACCGCGAGCGCCAAAGCATCGGGGTCGAGCACGTTGTCGCGAAGAGGAGACGGAGAGAGCACGGACGGAGCGAGAGTTTCGATAACGGCTTTGGCGCCGCTGGCAGCGCGAGCCATGGCAATCCGATCCGGTCCGATCTCGAAGGCGAACTCCGGCGGCGGATCTTGAAACAGGCTCCCGAGTTTAGAGAGTAGGGCGGGTTGCTTCATTCGATAACGTGAAGTGGAGAAAGCTGGTCCTCTAAAAGAGTGACGTATGTTGAAGGGAAATCGTGTAGGGGAAGATGAAGGAGGCGTAGGTACGGCGAATATCGGGCGGATGAAGTAGCGTGTAAGCGTATCGCAGGAAACGGGTTGCTGGAAGAGGGAAGATCCGGTGGCGCTATGATCTTCTACTTCCTGGATAGCACATGATTTGGCGGCTCTCGGGCATTGTTATTGAGTAAACATGGACTCTTCGCAGCCACTCTCCTCATCAAGGGCGAAAATCCTGAGGAATACAACTCTCTCGTCGACGACCTCATCGAACAGTTCGACCCCCTCGGCACGATGGAAAACCTGTTGCTATCCCAAATGTCCGCGTACCACTGGCAAAGCCGCCGCGCGACCATCAATCTGAGCAAACAGTTTGAGTCGAATGGCGAGCAGGATAACGTCAAACAGATCTCGCTCGCGCTGCGCTGCCAGACCACTGCCGACCGCGGCTTCTACCGCGCCCTCAATGAACTTCGCAAAGCACAGAAAGAACGCTATATGACAGCCGAAACTGAAGCCGCTTCCGAGTGCACTGAGGAGGAAATCGGCTCCGTTCCGCAAACTCCGGAGGCGCAAGAACCGGAAGCCCCAGAACCGGAAGTCCCGGAAATCTATGAAGCGCTGGAACCTGCGCCTCCCGAAAATCAACCCAAGCCGGCCCAAATCATAGTCACTTGGGTGGACAGCACCTCTGAGCAGGACCGATAAGGGCTGAACAATACGTCGCACGCAAGAATCAGGCGTTCGAAGACTCCTACTCGTCCGAAGAAGCCGCGTGATCGAGTGACGAAATCAAACGTCCGGCGGGCCGCCGCGCCTGGAGTGTATCGACATTGGCTTTTACCCCTTCGTTGTCCGCCCAGCGAACAAGTTCAAAAAATCGCCGTTTGCGTCATCGCTGGAAACCCCCGCGCCCGGAAACCGGCTCTGTTCCGTAAAATCGCCGTTCGCCCCCGCACAGCGGCGCTGCAAAAACCACGTGTTTGCGTCATCGCCGGACATCCCCGCGTCCGGAAACTGGCTCTGTTCCGTAAAATCGCCGCTCGCCCCCGCACAGCGGCGCTGCAAAAACCCGGTGTTTGCGTCATCGCCGGACATCCCCGCGTCCGGAAACTGGCTCTGTTCCGTAAAATTGCCGCTCGCCCCCGCACAGCGGCGCTGCAAAAACCACGTGTTTGCGTCATCGCCGGACATCCCCGCGTCCGGAAACTGGCTCTGTTCCATAAAATCGCCGCTCGCCCCCGCACAGCGGCGCTGCAAAAACCCGGTGTTTGCGTCATCGCCGGACATCCCGCGCCCGGAAACTGGCTCCGTTCCGTAAAATCGCCAGTTCGCCCCAGCACAGCGGCGCTGCAAAAAACGCGTTTTGCGTCACTCCAACCCGAAATATCGAGCGGCTTCGGTTGCGCAACTTCCATATGCCCCCGCCTTCGCCCGCGCAGAATCCATGCCGCTGACACGCATGTTTAGATTGGATCCATTCGCGTCATTTCCCAGGGCGGCAAAACGCAGTCGGATGCAAGAAATCATACGTTGCGTCATAGCACCTATCCCCGCGACCGCAGTTACCATCCTGCACAAATTGCACAAAAGTGCACAAATCGGCTCTGTTCCGCAAAATCGTCCCTGTCCCGGCCGATGGTCTCTGCCAACGCGGCTGGAGGCCGTAAGCTGTAAGCTGCATAAACGCTCCCTCACAGCGCGCTCTTATAATCAAGGTTATGCTTTGTGCCATTTGCAAGACCTGCCGCGAGAAGCGCCATTGTCCCGGCGTGCAAGGCGATGTCTGTGCCATATGCTGCGGGGAACAACGCGAGGAGACGATACAATGCCCTCTCGATTGCTAACTCCCGTCGTAGCCGGTTTGGAGGCGCATTTGTTCAAACGAGTTTCCGTTTTCTTTTCGCTCGCCCTGGTGTTATCCGGGCAGCAGGGCCCGGCGGTGTTCGCCATCCGGGATGCCAAAGTGTTCCCGGCATCAGGTCCCTCGATTGAACGAGGTACGGTGGTGCTTCGCAATGGGTTGATCGAGGCCGCGGGCGCGAACGTTCAAATTCCTCCGGATGCCTGGGTCATCGACGGGAAGGGCCTGACGATTTACCCTGGATTCATCGATGCGTTGAGCAGTTGGGGCATACCTGCGACAACGACGGTCACGCTGACTGCTGCTTCGACGCGTGCTTCGGCCAGCGCGACGCCTTCTCCCTCTTCGGCCCCGACTGCAACTGTTGCTCCCCCGCCCCCCATTCGCGGACCGGAGGACCGGCCTTCGAACAGCAGTTACGTGCGCGCGGCAGATCAGATCGTGGCTACCGATCCTGGTATCCAGGCGGCTCGCGACTGTGGTTTCACCGCGGCGGTCACCTATCCAGCTCCCAAGATCTTTTCGGGACAGGGCGCGCTCTTCAATCTGGCCGGCGACCGGGTGGGCAACATGGTGATCGCGTCTCCCGCCGGGTTGCATGTGACCATGGCGCTGCCCCCGGCCACTGTCGTTTTTACGGCCCGAACGTTTCCCGGTTCGCTGATGGGCGTGATGGCGTACGTGCATCAGATATACCTCGATGCGGAACATTACAAGGCTGCCCGCGAGACTTACGCCCAACATCCGCAGGGCCTCGTCCGGCCGGCTTACGATCACACGCTCGAAGGTGTTCTTGAGAGTCCACGGGTGCTGTTACCAGCCCGCCGCGCGGTAGAGATCGATCGCATGATCCGCTTCGCCGGAGAGTTGAAGGTGAAGGCCGTCCTCTACGGCGGCGATGAAGCATGGCGCTCAGCCGATCAACTGAAAGCGGCTCAGATCCCGGTGCTTGTCAGTTTGAAATGGCCGGCCCGCTCTCCTGACGCGGACCCGAGCCGCCCGGAATCCATGCGTGTATTGGAAATGAGAGAGAAGGCTCCGTCCACCCCTGCCGCTTTGGCCAAGGCCGGCGTGACTTTTGCGTTCTACTCCGATGGGGTTGCCCCGCGCGATCTGATGCGCGCCGCGAAGAGAGCCGTCGATGCAGGCCTTGCACCGGAAGACGCGGTACGAGCCTTTTCGCTTAACGCCGCCAAGATCTACGGCGTTGACGACCGTTTGGGAAGTATCGAGAAGGGCAAGATCGCCAATCTGGTGGTTACGGACGGCGACATTTTTGAGCAGAGGAGCAGGATCAAATATATCTTTGTCGATGGCCACATGTACGAGCCGGGTCCTTCCGGGTCCACATTACCTGCCTCGACCGCAGTTACTGGAGGTCAACGGTGAGAACTACGACGATCCTGATGATGTTCTCGCTCGCGAGAATCTGGGCGGCCGCTCCGATCATCATCCAGAACGCCACTATACTGACGGTCACGAAGGGCACGATCCCGAACGGATCGATTGTGATCCGTGACGGGAAGATTGCGGAAGTCGGCGCCAGAGTTCTGGCTCCGGCGGGCGCGACGGTCATTGACGCGATCGGGAAGTTCGTCATGCCGGGCACGATTGACTGTCACTCCCACATCATTGCGGAAGCCATCAACGAAGGCACCGTTTCGGTTTCGTCAATGGTAAGCGTCGGAGACGTTTTGAATCCCGAGGACATCGCCATGTACCGGGCTCTCGCGGGTGGCGTGACCACGGCGAACATACTGCACGGCAGCGCCAATGCGATCGGCGGGCAGTGTCAGGTAGTAAAGCTGCGGTGGGGTAAGAGCGCTGAGGAACTGGTGTTTCAGGGCGCGATGCCGGGAATCAAGTTCGCGCTTGGGGAGAATC
Source organism: Terriglobia bacterium (assembly GCA_963767545.1). Classification (GTDB taxonomy): domain Bacteria; phylum Acidobacteriota; class Terriglobia; order Bryobacterales; family Bryobacteraceae; genus CAVVFX01. The sequence continues at coordinate 13,372 of CAVYEV010000007.1, read as the reverse complement.
CCAAGCGCGCCGGGTCGTCGCCGGTGAGCTTCGGGGCGCCTCCAGTTACGCTGCGCTACCCCGCGACGCGAATGGGCGTCGAGGACGTGATTCGGCAGGCGTTCACAGCGGCGCGGGCTTACCAGGCAAGCTGGAAAGAGTACGAGGCTAAGCGAACTCGCGGGCGAAGTTGCTATTCCGCCGGCGCGCGATCTTAAGCTGGAGCCGCTGGTGGAAGTGCTCGAAGGCAAGCGTCTGGTGCACGCTCACTGCTACCGGCAGGACGAGATCATGATGCTGCTGCGCGTCGCGGACGAGTTTGGTTTCAAGATCCGGACCCTGCAGCATGTACTCGAAGGCTACAAGGTTGCCGACGAAATCCGCGCACATGGAGCAGGCGCTTCGACCTTCAGCGACTGGTGGGGCTACAAGATGGAGGCGGTTGACGCGATCCCGTATAACGCGGCGATTATGCTGCGCAGAGGAGTCCTGGTTTCGATCAACAGCGACGATGCCGAACAAATGCGACATCTCAACATCGAGGCCGCGAAGACCATGAAGTATGGCGGCTTGACCGAAGACGAGGCATTGTCGCTGATTACCATCAATCCCGCAAAGCAGTTGATGATCGACAAGCGCGTGGGCTCGATCGAAGTGGGCAAGGATGCGGATCTGAGCATCTACGACGGCCATCCTCTATCGGCGATGTCGAAGGTGGACAAGGTGCTGATCGACGGGGAAGTTTACTTCGATCGCGAGAAGGACCTCGATCAGCGGCCCATTCTCGAAAGCCGGAAGAAAACACTGATTCAGAAAGCGGCCGAAGAGCAGAGACGAAGTATGCCGGCGGCAACCAGGAGACCCACTCTATGATTCGTTCAGCGGCTTTCCTGCTGCTCAGCGCTTACGCTTTTGCGGCGGACACAGGTAGCTTCGCGGTCAAGAACGTCACAGTCCACACGCTGGCTGGTCCCGACATCGTGAATGGCACGGTCATTGTGCGCGACGGAAAGATTGCCGGCGTGGGCCAGAAACTCGCCACACCGAAAGACATGCGAGTCATCGATGGCAAGGGGGCACACCTCTATCCCGGAATGATCGATTCGGCGTCCCAGCTTGGGCTGGTCGAGATCAATGCGGTGCGTGAAACGTCGGATCTGCGGGAGATTGGCGATCTGAATCCGCAACTGAACGCGCTCACCGCTATCAATCCCTCGAGCGAACACTTCAGCATTACCCGCGTCAATGGCATCACGAGCGCCATCACGCTTCCCGACGGCGATCTGATCTCGGGACAGGCATCGCTAATCCATCTCGACGGATGGACGACCGAAGAAATGGGCATTCGGCGATATGCCGCGATCCATTTGACGATTCCACAGTTGTCGGCCAGCGGCGGGTCCGAAGAGGCCCCGCGCAGAATGCCGGTTCCTTTTGCGATTGCCAAGCTGAACCACGATCGCCGCATGCGGGAGCTCGATGAGTTCTTTGAAACAGCCCGGCGATATCAGCAGGCGAAAGAAAGTCATGCTCCGGGTCTACAAGCCGACCTCAAGCTGGAGGCGATGATTCCGGTACTGGAGCGGAAAGCTCCGGTATTCGTTACAGCCGCGCGGGAGAGCGAGATTCGCGAGGCGCTGGCGTTCGCGGATAAGCAGAAGATTCGCATGATTCTCGGCAACGGCAGCGAGGCGTATAAGTTTACAGCCGAACTGAAGGCTCGCGATATACCGGTGGTATTGGGACCGACGCTGTCGCTGCCGCTGAATGAAGACGATCCGTACGACCGGCAATTTACGACGCCGAACGATCTATTCAAAGCCGGCGTCAAGTTCTCTTTCGGGACCTTCGCCGAAGGCGCCGACACGCAATCGCGAAACATCCCGTACCAGGCCGCGACGGCCGTTGCGTTCGGGCTACCTCACGATGAGGCGCTGAAGGCTCTGACTATTAATGCCGCGCAAATCTGGGGCGTCGCCGACCAACTGGGCACGATCGAAGAAGGAAAGTGGGCCGATCTGGTCTTGACGGACGGAGATCCGCTCGATGTCCGGACGGAGATCAGGCAGGTATTCATCAAGGGGAAGCCGGTCGACATGGATACCCGGCAACATCAGTTGTACGAGAAGTATAAAAATCGACCGGCGGCAGTGGAACAGCCCGGCAGTCCTACGCGTTAGATCGCGCTGCGAGCTTTCTCCGTTCCTATGGCGGATTGAATGGCTCGAATCAAAGAATGCGGCGTGAAGGGCTTCTGAACAAAAGAGAAGCTTTCGAGCGGGTTACCCCGGTCTCGTATCTCCGCCTCGGTGTAGCCGGACATCATCACGATCCGCAGTTTCGGATGCAGTTCTCTTAAGCAGCAGATCAAATCCGCCCCATTTTGATCCGGCAAAATCGAGTCGAGCAGCGCAATTGAGATGACTTCCTGCGATTGACACAGGGCAATTGCGCTTGCGGCACTCTCCGCGCACAGGACATCGAATCCAGCTTTACGCAATACCACGGCGACGATCTCCAGTATCAGGGGTTCGTCGTCAACCACCAGGATAGTCGTCTTCCCGTTTTGAAACTTCACCGGCCCCGTTTCCTCCGCTTAATTTAACGATCATAACGCTTTCGGCGGATAAAATCTTATATATCAGCGTAAATATTTCTTGATTTTTCGGTTCCTTTTGATTTTCAGGACGTAAGGCCCGGCGTGAGGCGGCATTAATCCGAGTTTCACGCGGAGCGCAATACTTCTCAAAGATCACTCTTGTCCAAATTAGCGCGATGGCAGATGTGGGGGCGCTGGGGGGAGGGGGTGGAAACTGCGCTAGGTTGAGTTTGGGTTCAGCCAGAACCAAATTTAACCAACGGAGATTCCACCTTGAATCTAGTATGCAGTATTTTCAGTCAGCTGATGTTTGGGGTACCAAAGCGTGGGTGAATGTAATCCGGCCATGTCCCGAAAGCGGATAATCGAATTTTATGGAACTGCGCGCACCCGGAAAAGATAACTTTCGAGTGTAGCGCCTCCCGGAAGACCAACCTGGACGACGTAGTCCCCTGGCCGCAACAGGTTGCCGGCAAGGGCGACAGGCAGAACACCGCCCCCGGGTGCCGCTTCGGGACGGAGCGTACCACTCGTCCAAACCTCGGTGCGCTGCCCATCCGCGCCGATCGCCATCAGATGCGCCCGATAATCGGCGGCTGAATTCCGACCCGGCATTTCGAGCAGAAGCTTTACGTCCGCGCCGTCGCCGGGAGCCGTCATTACGGACTCCGCAGTCGCGCCCTTGGACAGGCCGGGAGTCAGCCGGAGGGTGAATACTGAGGGAACGATCCGCGGCAAATCGCTCCGGGTGACCGCCGTCCGCTGTGGCGCGTGCAAGTAGACAAAGGCTCCAGCTAGCAGCAGACTCAAGGCAGCTCCCGCAAGCGCCAGTTGCCACAGGGGCGATCGGAACCGGCTTACAGAACTGCGCTCTTCCCTAAAATCCTGGCGGACTTCCTCCACGCGCCGCGTCAGATCGGGGACTTCGAGATATTTTTTCTCGAAAAGCCGCTTATCAGAACGCGACAGCCGGCCTTCCAGATAATCCTCGATCAGAGCGGTCTCGGCATTCCGGAGTTTCAAGAAGAAATCCCGGTCCACGAAATACTTTTGTTCCATCGCAGCGGCGTCGCGATCGTCGATTGTTCCCAGCAGGTAGGCTCTCACAGGTTCATCTTGTTTATGCCGCATAGACGCCGTTCATTACAACTAAGATTTTCCCCAGCCGGCCAGTTGCGCGAGCCTCTTGCGCGCACGGAAGAGTCTTACGCGGAAACGGTTGGCGTAGCCAGGCGAATTCCGATCGTCGTCCGGATTATCTTCATCCTCTCCAACCGTGCCCAGGCGAATTGTTTCCCAGTCCTTTTGTTTTAATTGCGTCTCGCCAATCTGAATAATCTCGTCCAGCAGTAACTCGATTTCCATGGAATTCAGCCCGTAATCCTGGCGATTTGGCTCCGGCATATTCAGGTCCAGTTCGCTACTCGAATGCTTGCGCGTCTGGCGGAATCCCGATTGCAGAATCCGTCCTGCGAACCCGTAACAGACGCGCAGGAAGTCTTCCTCTTTTTCAAACTCGTAATCCGGACGGCTCAGGAGCGCGGTCAGAGTATCCTGGGCGAGGTCCTCCGCATTTGCGATCCCGTGGCGCCGCGAGAAATAGAAAACCAGCGCTTCTCGCGCATGCTCCCAGGCTGCTTGCGGGATGGATCGGCAGTTCAGCATGGGAATCCGGATAGACAATTATACATTCGCTAGTAAAGCTCTGAAGGCCTGCCGACCACGATATAGGAAGCCCAATAGTATGGATCGGACCAGCGCTCCGAAGCCGCGAGAGCCCGCCGCGCCATCGTTAACGAATGTTCCATATTTGAAGGACGAGGCGCGAAGTATCTCCGGTAAGTCTCGCTGAAAAAATCGGCCGATGCCTCCGCGTCCACCTCGGAGAGCGAAAGTACGAGTTGCGCCGCGCCGGCCTGGAAGAGACTTGCCGTAAGTCCCGCGAGTCCTTCTCCGATTACGCGCTTACCGAGCGCCGTATCGCAGGCGGACAGCACGACCGTCGAGCCGTTCAGATGGAATCCCGCCAGATGATAAGGATGCAGGAAACCATCCACGGGGCGGCCTTCGCGCGTGACCATCGAAAGCGCGATTCGCGATAGCTCCGGAATGCGGTCGTCGATCAGCGCGTGCGTTGAAAAGTGGAGGACAGCGAAGTCTTCGAGCCGCATCTGGCGAACGTTCTCCGAACTGGCATCGAATCCGCGTAACGTTCGCCTCCTGGACGCGGGAACCATCTGAGTCACACGTTCGAGTTCCGCTGTAAATGGCAGCCGCGGCAAATCGAAGGCGGGCGGATGTGAAACGTGTGGCGCAGCGGTCCGCAGCTCCCGGCGGCACTCGTGGATCGTCCGGCGAAAATACGGGATCGGCGATACCGAGAATGGCCATAGGAAATTCCGCGACCCGGCGAGGTTTCCGGCCCGCCTCCAGAAACGATGCGGCGGGAATCTGAATCAGGTCATGAGTGAGTCCCAGACGGCTATTCGCGGGCGAGGTCTGCAACGCGGCAAACGGCACCTGATTCAGTATCCCGTCAGGCACGATGATCAGCCGGTCTGGCAATCGCGAATCCCGGAAGGACCCCAGGAGCGTTTGCGACAATCGACGGATCGCGCGCTCCAACGCGGCTTGCTGGACGGGCGAGCGTTTGCGGTCGAGTATCCGGCCGAAAAGCTCGATGGCACGGCTGCTCTGGGCTTCAACGATCGCGCGGGAAGGAAGCTGGAAAATTTCCGTGCTATCCGGTTGCACCAGCCAGACATAGCTGCAGGGTTCGGCGAGGTGATACTCGATCAGCGCACTGTCATGTGGCAGTAGCTCCTCGCGAAGTTGGCCGACGGATGTTATCGCCACGCCCAACTTTGGGCTGCCTGCGGTCTCGCGAATGCGGGCTTCGACGGCTTGGCCATCCGCGACCAGCCCCTCGATCCGTCCACGCAACCTCAACTCCTGGCCTTGTGAAGGCTGAGAGAGTTGGAAAGATAACAGTCCGATCTGCCGCTGAATGGAGGCGCGCCGCTCCAGGAGATCCTTCGGAATCTGATGCACGACCGAACCTTCCGCGAGAGTGTCCAGCAGAGCCCGTGCACGTCCCCGCTCCGCGGCAAGCAAGCCGTCCTCCGCGGTGGACCGGCCGCCTTGGGCTATTTCGATTTGGACAAGCAGGTCGAAGAACTTTCTCTTGCGCGCGTAATATGAGGCTCGCAAATCGGGTCCCGGAACCTGGCTCCGAACCGATTCCAGCAATCCCAATGCCTCTGCGGCCATATCGCGGGCTTCACTCAAGCGGCCTGCATCGCGATCGAGAACAGCCAGCGAGAAAAGCGAATCCGTAGTCGCCTCGCGTAGCGCATACCGGCGCTTGATTTCAATCGCCTCGCCGAAATAAGATCGCGCTATTTCCGCTTCCCCGCGCGTCATGGCTGCGACTCCGAGGTAGTGCAGGTCGTCCGCTTCCGATCGTTTGTTTGCCAGAGCCCGATGCAGATCGAGGGCTCTTTCGAGAGGCGGCTGCGCTGATTCCGGCGTGCCGCTTTCGAGAAAGTCTTGGCCGAGGTTGCTCAGCGCGTCGGCGAGTCCCGGGCGGTAGTCCAACGCGCGTGCGTCTGCGATCGCGCGTTCCAGGAGCCGGCGCGCCGACGCCGTTCTGCCTTGCAGCATTTGATTGCGGCCCAGATTGAGACGCGCGTGAACCGCGGCTCTTGCTCCGGCGGACTGAGCGGACTCCATCGCAAGCGCCTGCTCGAAGTATCGACCCGCCGTGATGTACTGCGCGAGGGATTGATGGCATAGTCCGAGGTTATTTAGGACGGGGGCTGTCTCCAAAGTGTCATGGGAAGTGAACATGCTGAGGGCTTTATCGAACATGCTGATTGCCCGCTCGAAATCGTTGGTGTTCCAGTACAACAGTCCAATATTAGAGAACGTGATCCCCGCCAACGTTGGTTTGTGCAGCTTCCGCCAATCGTCGGCGGCCTGCGCCAGACGATCCGCCGCGGGTTCGAAATCGCCGGATTTTTGGGCCGCCAGGCCGCTGTTGTTAGCCGCTTCTGCAGCACAGCGGACGTCGCTAAGGGAGCGGCAAATTTCGAGAGCTTGTTCGTAGGCTGCCCGTGCGGACGTCACGTCGGCATTGATCGCGGCGTCTCCCTCCTTAAGATAAGTGCGAGCGATAGCGGACCGGTCGCCGATTTTTTTCCAGAGCGCCATGGACTCGGCGATGTCAGCCGTCCGGCCGGTAAGCTTCGAATGGGTCGCGCGATTTTCGCTATCGCGCCAAATCGCCGCCTCCTGTAATGAGAGCGGTCTGCGCGACATAGTGAAAGAGACGGATGAAATTCCAGACTCTACCGGACGTACGACAACCCGATAAGCAGCCGGCTGTTGGAATCGAGGCGGTCTCCGGGCCGAAATCGAAACCATCGTAGACGATGCGGCTTTCGCCGGACGCGAGGTCGATCTCGAGATCCCGCGGTTGTTCCGCGATCAACTGGGTGGCCTCGCCTTGAGCCACATCGACCAGGAAACACGCTTGAACCTTGCGGGAAGTCGAAGCTTTTACGGAATCGCCGGAATGCAGCGGGATACAAACGGAAGCCGTCAAACCGGCGGCGAACGCCAGAGCGGCAGCCAGAAGCCGTATGCAGACGCTCATGAACATTACTCCAAATGATAGCGGGAATCGGCATCGCAGAACGAGCGCGATGCAGGGAGGGATTGCGGCCCTCCCCTGCACCGCAGCCGTTTAGGTCCCGGACCCGGAACCCTGTTGGACGATGCAATTCGAATCGCAGTCATCAGCCGGTTTGTGGACAGGGCTGAATAACAATGCGATCAATACAGCAATTACAACCATGTTCTTTCCCCTTTCGATTGAGTTATTTGGCTAACTTGCCCGGTCGCCAGTGATGGCGGAAAGAAGAGGAAGAACTGCTCAAGAATTTGCGATGCGGGCGAATCGCCTCGCTTCGAGATCGGCGCTAGCGGGCGCTAATCCGGTATTTCGGATCTGGATAACTTAATCTATTGTTCACGCCGGGGCTTGGAAATCGTGTACTGAGCCCTTCATTATCTGTATGACGTCAAGCGCGGCGTTCGTGACAGCGATTTAGTTTTCGGGCGAGTGTAATGCTCGCCCAAAATTCCGCATGAGAAGAGGTAGGAAATTATATGAACCAAACAATATGCCCGGCATGCAGCGCTCCCGGATCAGGACGATTCTGCGTTGGATGTGGTAATCAGTTGCCGGTTCCGTCATCTGGGACGGCAGCGGCCCGGCCCCGGCCTGCGCGCCGCAATATGGCGTCGCGCTCGCGACAGCAGCGACCTGCGCCATTGGGCGTTTGGGAGCGCTACTCGGTTTGGCAACGGCCAAGGGCGACGTAGGCGGCGGGACGCGATCGGCACCTTTTTATCCTCGCTTGGGTAATGCTGGCCCAAAATTCTGCATAAAGAAGAGTCAGTAATAAGCGACGTAATATTTTGAGCAGTTTTCCGGTGGATTCCCGCCGTTACAGATGAGCGGTACCGGTAATCGGGCCGCTGACGAGAGTTACTAAGAATTTAGGAGAAACGAATAATGAAACGCTTACAGTTTGCAGTCGGACTTTTCGCCGCCGTCTTCGCTATCGGAGGCCGCGCCAATGCGCAATTACCTTCCGGGACCGACGTGAATACGGCTATCCCGATTTACTATAACCAGATGGTCAACGACCTCGGAGACTCGAAAACCGCTCCGATACGTGTGTTCTCGATAACTATGTCGAAAGGGCAGCAAATTTCCGTGACGCTGTCGACCGCCGTAACTGCGCCGGCGGTCAATCTTGAGAGCCAGATCTGGGGACCGGGTCAGCGGGTTAAAATGGCTGCACCTATAATGGGTGCAGCGGTGCCTTAGCCGGGCAGATAGTTGGAGCACGCACTCGGTGTCGTACACATATACAGCCTCCGCGTCCGGCGTATATTACATCACCGCGTCCTTTGGTAGTCTCAGCGTCAATTACACTATCGAGGTAACGACCACCAGCACTCTCCCCATCGTGCCGAATCCACCTTGCGCGGGCACTCTCACCGGGCAGGTCGACTACATCACATACTCACTACAACTGATCGCCGCTGGACTTCCTGACTCGGCCAGCATCGGTGGAACTCAACTCTGCACCACATGCACCACCAAAGCGCCCTCCAACCCTCAAATCGTCCAAAAGATGGAGAAGGCCATGTCCCTGAATCTGCCGGTATCCGCCTGTTACGACGCTGCCGGGAATGTCTTCCAGATAACCCTGAAGCATCAGTAAGGACAACCCATGAGCACATTCAAATTACTACTGGCAGCGGCAGCCATGGCTTGGACTGCTGTTGCCGCTCCCGCTATCACCAACTACTGAACGGGGCGAACTTTCAGCCCACCATCGCGTCTGCGACCTGGATCTCCTTCTTCGGTACGAACCTCGCCACCACCACCACGTCCTGGGGCGATTTCACCGGCGGATTCTGCCGACTTCGCTCGGCGGCGTTAAGGTGAGCATCAACGGCCTGCCCGCGTATGTCGCCTTCATCAGTTCCGGGCAGATCAACGCTCTGGTCCCCGACGACCCGACTGTCGGCAAGGTGCCCGCCGTTGTGACCAACGCGCAAGGAGCCAGCAACGCTTACATGGCAACAAACAGGCCATCTCTCCGGCTCTGTTTGCCTATTCGCAGCAAGGGGGCGCGTACGCGGTAGTGCAAGCGGCTTTGACGTACCAGGCCATTGCGCCCACTGGCTTGTTGGGAACCTCGGTCAATACGGTGCTCGCCGCTCAATACGAGAACGTCATTTTGGGCGACCGGGCTCGGTCCGACCACTCCGCCGCAGCCGACTGGCAGCTGGAACGGCACCGGCTCCCGTCGTCGTCGCCGGTTCAAATTACCGTGGCTGGCCAGACGGTGACGCCCCAGTTCGTCGGGCTCGTGGATCGGGACTCTACCATAATAACCTTGCAGATCCCGCAGGTCACGAATGGCACAGCTTCGATCACGCTTACGGTCAACGGCGTCGACGCGGCTTCCGCTCTAGTTCCCATCAGGGTCCGAATCCGCCGGTCGGGGGACAGACACAACCGCAATCCAAAGGCTGCCTGGCCGGGAAGGTCGATTACATCACTTACTCGACAGGCCCGTACTACGATTTGGGCGAGCCGGACGATGTGAGTATCGGAGGAATGGACCTTTGCTCGCGACATGCAGTGTCAAGACTCCGCTCTTTCCGGAATTTGCCAAGCGTATGGAAAATCGCGCTGGAGCGGAATAAGACGATTCAGGCGGGCGCGATCAACTCCAACGGCATCATTTATCAAAAATGTTTGCCACAGCTTTGTGCACGCCGCTGGGCTTGCGATTCGCCCACGATTCTCATGCCGTAAGCTTCAAAACCTGATTTATCCCGGCTGATCGATGCCGTCCTCTTGCAATAAGCGGTCAAGCTGTTCGGCGATTTTCATAAATACCTCGATGACCCTTGACTGGGCGGCCAGCTCCGGCCGCGATACTGGGTAAATGCCCCTGGCGAGAAGCTCTGCGCGAGCAAGATGGGTTAGATAAGAGACCGACTGCTCACGTAGAGTGTCGTATCGCGGCACGTCGATATCTTGGCCAACAGCTCATGTGCGCGCAATGCTCTTTCGCTCGCAAGCGCGGCGGAAGGAAGGAGAAGCCGGTCCTTCCATCCGGCAGTCATCCTGTCCCAAAAAGTGATCCCGTTGAAAAAGAGGTTTACCGAACTTAATGGCCCGCCAACCAAGCAGATCGTGGCCACTTGCGAGTTGGTCATCCACGGTCGCAGCGGAGTAAACGCGCAGGTCGATCTCCATCGGGTGTGAGATATGGATTGGCTTCACGCCGGCGGAAATCACGATCAGGTCCAGATCGGCGCTCATGACATTAGGCCTGACCGCGGAACCAATGGCGATTACAGCGAGGATCGTATCAATGCCAGGCGCGGAGTTCAAGAACTCGCAGGTCCATCTACGCGCCCTTTCGGTGGGCCAGTGAAGAATTTGTGGCGGCGAATGGCCGGGCCGGTTTTCCGCGATTAGGACCCATGGCCGGGCGGCGTCGGACGAGTTCGGCGACGGCATCGCATACGTTTCAATCTCTAAATGCGACGCGCTCCGCATTAAGGCCGGGAGCCGGAACATCTCCGTAAGCTGCCGATTTGCGTGCCTCATTCAGATCACGAAGCAATTGCGCAATATCGGGAAGCCCATCCTATGGAGTTCTCGGGCAATATCTGCCTTCTCCCGTGCTTCTTCGGAGTCTTCAGCACCAATGCTAGAGCGGCTGCATCGACGGCAGCCTCCAGGACAATAGAACCTTACATCGCGAGGTCGTCCCAATCCGTGGCCTCGTCCCATGCGTTCTGTACACGCTCCAAGTGGCGGCGGGCTAGCGCCAGCTTTTCAGCGATTCTCGCGTCCCTTGCCACAAACTCTTTATACTGGTTTGCCCCCGGCTCCGCAGGGTTGGCTGTGCCGATCTGGCCGTATCCCGCGATACATTGTGATGGAGGCAATCGGCGTTTTACGACGCCGTCGGGCTTGATTTAATGTTGCCGGGTTTCAGGTCGCGATGGGTGATTCCTTTTTCATGCGCGGCTTCGAGCGCATCCGCAATCTGTTTGGCAATGGCCAGCGCTTCGTCGAGCGGAATCGCGCCCTCTCGATGCGCTCCGCCAGCGTCTCACCCTTCACCAGTTCGATCACCAGCTAGTTGGAGCCAACGTCGTGGGAGCGTGCAGACGTTGGGGTGATTCAGGGAGGCGATCGCGCGAGCTTCCGTTTCGAAGCGCTCGCTGAAGCGTTTGGCCGACACTGTGATGGCGACATCACGGCGCAGGCGCGTGTCGTGGGCTGGATATACTTCGCCATCCCGCCCGCATCCGAGGCCCGAGAGGATCTGGCAAGGGCCGAGTTTGTCGCCCGCAGACAGCGGCATAGGGTGATTCAGCTAAGTGCAGCCGAACTGAAGGAACATGGGCCTGAGTCATGGCGCAACCGGAAGTTATCTGTTGCGAAAGCTGCTTGCGGCCAGCCTTTCAGGCGGGTCGTAGGGGGCCAAATAGATCTTACTGTCGTGGTGAATAAGGCCAATGCGACAGGGAACTCGATCCAGCCAGCCGCTTCTGCCCAATACATTCTTGTCGATCATAGGATCGGCGAAGAAGTAGATCAAAGAGTGCGTCGCGACGCCGAGAGCGTGAAGTTCGACTCCGTGTCCATAGGCATCGAACTCGCTGTTCGCAGTCCTGAAACGCTTGCGGATACCGCTGGTCAAATCCAGACCGAGAGCCTCGGCGGTGATCTCGGTTCCGAATACACAGAATGAAGCTCCGAGAGTATCCACGCTGGCGGCGACTTGGACTTCGTTCACACCTGAGCGAAGCACTACGGGCATCACGACGCTTTCATCCTCACGAGAATAGTCGTAAACCCGCGCAAATTCCAGTTGGTACACGCCCTACCAGCCGCCGAACGGCATGTCCTTGTCCCTGGGCATGGGGCGAAGAACGGTTCGGCGACGCCTGCTTTCTTTGCTGCCGCGCTGACGCTTGCGAGTTTTTCATCGTGCGCGACCAGGTCGGGTCCATCAAGAGCCACCCACTCGCCTGCATACGGACAAGATTCCCTGGCGAGCCACCGCAACTCCTCGTGCCGCTCGTTCACGGGCCCTCCCGATTCCCAACTTAACTGTGCAGGCTTCTCTTCAATCGTCAACCGGACGCGCTGGTGCTCTGCCAGAACAAGCGGCTCAAGCGGGCGCAAGATGCCCTGTTCGTAAACGGCTTCGAGTTGGCGTGCCATAACGCCTTCATTGTACCCGTTGGGCCGTGATTGGAGTGCGAATTTCAGGTTTTAGCATTTGGAGGGAGCGCGGCGCCTGGATCACTGCGTATACGGAAATTAAGTTATCCATAGGGACGAAAAACGCCCAATCCTACAGATAGTCCCCGGAAGAAGCTCGCTGAGAAGCTCAAACGGAGAGACGAGTTTATCCGCGTCCCTTCAATTGCGGAGTATTGGCATTGAAGGCAGGGTGCCCATGACAAGTTCGCGGCGGGCTGCTTGCTACCGGTTGCTCCAGGCCTCTGCTCAAATACTCGAGGATCTCCTGTTTGCGATGCTGAAGTTCGAGCGGAATCGGCTCCGCCATTCGGGTATAGTCCTGTCGCGAATGGACTTTCCGCGACCCCCGGAAGTATTCTCCGCAGATTCGCTATGCACTCGTTGCACAAGCAGCATTTCGCCGTCTGGTTTGAATCACAGCAGCTCCTGTCCACAATACCGCGTTTTCGAACGTTCTGGAAATCTTTCCTCGGGACGCGTCCGACCAAGATCGAGCATTCCGTTTCCGATGGAATCTCGTGCACAGGAGACATCGGCTTCGAACAGGAGTTTGGCCCGTGGAGGAATCGAAGACATTTCGCGCTCAAGAGGCAATCCGCACAACCTCAAAGTCTTCATCCGTAACAGGAGAATGTCGATATCTGTGGTCATGGTTCGCAGTAACGAAACTACCCCAGACGAATACGCGGCACAGTTTTCCGCTCGTAGCAGCAAGTTCCATCAGCGTTGAAGGCGGCTTAACAACCATGCGCGTCTCGGGGATAACGTGCAGAACCGGGATTGGAACTCTTGCCAATCCGCGGTATACACGCCGGGAGGCAAGTTCTCCTTCCGTGGCGGTCAACTTGGGCAGCACACCACACGATAGCAGACGGTTAACAATATACTCGTACCAGTAGAGGGCATATCCA
>CAVYEV010000006.1:0-68896 GCA_963767545.1 Terriglobia bacterium | reverse complement strand
ATATCTATCGGTCCGAGGCTGGACTGCTGACCGTGAATTTGCCGAGCGCGGGCGTCGAATATCAACTTCCGTTCGGGGGCACCAAGGATTCCAGCTTCGGTCCCAAGGAGCAGGGTCCGGCGGCCTTCGATTTTTATAGCGATTACAAAACCATCTACCTCAAATACTGACCTCATGCGACTTGGACAAATCCGCAGTAACGGCGCGATTGTCGCCGCTGTTTTCGAATCCGATGGCGCGCACCCGATTCCCGCGCACACTCTATATGACCTGATTTGCCGCGCTTCCGCCGAATCGATCTCGCTCAACGAGCTGGCTCACCGACTCGCCAGCCGCGTAGTTGATTCGGCTCCTCCGATTCTGCCCATTCATCCGCCAGAGGTCTGGGCCTGCGGCTGTACTTATGAGATGAGCGCGGCCTTTCGCGATTCCGAACACGGCACGCGCGAAGGTATGTATGCATATGTCTATCGCGAAGCTCGCCCCGAAATCTTCTTCAAGGGCACCGCGCGCGTCTGTGTGGGACCGAATAAGAACATCGGCATCCGATCGGACTCCCACTTCACTGCGCCGGAACCGGAACTCGCTGTGCTCTTGGGACAAGGCGGGAAGATTCTCGGCTACACTTTAGCCAATGATGTTTCCGCTTGGGACATCGAGCGGGAGAACGCGCTGTACCTGCCGCAATCGAAGGTCTACAACGCCTGCTGCGCGCTAGGTCCGGTGATCGTCACGGCCGACGAATTGCAAGACCCGTACAATCTCACGCTGTCCTGCACGATTAAGCGGAACGGCAATAACATTTTCGAGGGCAGTGTGGCAACGTCGCGTCTGCATCGCAAGATGGAAACCCTGATTGAGTTCCTCATGCGCGCTAATAACGTCCCGGCGGGATCGGTTCTTCTGACCGGCACGGGAATTATCGTGAAGGAAGACGCTGCGTTGGCCCCTGGGGACTCGGTGTCGATCAGTGTGCCGGAGATCGGAACGCTGACCAACACCGCGGCTATCGTGTAACAGGCCTTCAATACTGGACCGGCGTCGTCGTTGCTGTAATTGTAGAGCCTCCGCCGCCGCAACTCCGGCCGCCAAGTCCATTGCATCCGGAATTGACCAGCACATGGACCGGTGAACTGCGCGCGCTCCCGTAATCCGGCGCGACATAAACATAGACCACTCCCGGCCCCGTTCCAGTCTGGCCGCCATAGTTGCTCATCCATCCAGCCGTGTGAGTGACTTGCCAGGAGCAACCCGGCTGGGTGCCGACGGAAACCGGCACAACACGGCCGCCTGCGGCAATGGTCGGAACGGATACTGAGTAGCTGCAGCACATACCCGGAATAGCCGTTGTAGCCGCCAACGCTGCCGTGCGAGCTCTGGTGCAAACCTGGATTGAGCCGAAATCGATCGATGTTTGTGTTGTCGATTCGGAGTAATTCCGGTTATGCAGCCAGTGCCGCCCGCCAGATTTCCGGCATGGTCGCCGTGACTTCCCGTTCTTGAATTGCTGCTTCTTGATTTTCTCAGCGAGTTCGATCCCGCTGATCACCACCGCTGCGATTCGGAAGCTCTTCACCCCCAGCATCGGAGCAAGTCGTGTTTCACTCGCCGGTGGTCTTGTTCGATGGTGTGGTTCAGATACTTGCTGCTTCGAACCCGGACGCGCTTCGGCAACTCTCCGGTTCCTTTCAGATCAGACACGGCGCGGTGAGAAGCGGCATAGGCGTCAAGCGTAATCTTCGTCGGAATCCGTTGCTCCTTTATCGCTTTCCGCAGAAACGTCTTGGCTGCGTTCACGTCGCGGGTTCGGCTCAGATAGAAGCCAACCGTCTTGCCAGCTTTGTCCACTGCCCGATATAGATAGACCCACGCGCCCTTCACCTTTATATAGGTCTCATTACACCGCCACGAGCCACCCACCGGCCGCGCATATCGGTTCCATCGCTTCACAAATTCTGGGGTGTAGTGCTGGACCCAGCGCAGAATGGTTGTGTGCGCCAGAGAGATGCCACGTTCCCCCATCATGGCCACCAGATCGCGATAGCTCAGCTTAAATACCTACGAACGCACAAAACCACGATCTCCTGATCGAAGTGTCGCCCCTTGAACAACTCCTCGACAGCTACGAATCGTGCCATCTGTTCATCATCCCCAACTCAACGCCGGTTTGCACCAGAACCTCGATGAGAACGTGCTGGCATCGATCGGTCTAATGTTGGCCATGGGACGAATTCTTCGCCGGCCAATGTGGAGGTAGAGAGTCTCAGCCGCGGCTTGGTTCCTCAGTGTTGTCGGCGCGCTTCACAGCCACCTGTATTCTCTTGCATAGAGCGGCGGCGACGCCGAGTTTGGGCGCCATTTTCATAAGCGCTACGCATGGCGGCAATCTCATCGTGGTATTGCTTCATGCGCCGGTTGAAGGTCCGGCGGTCTTTCGTGCAGACCAGCGTTTGAGGCGAACCCACGCGATCGGTCACGTGCGTCATATCGAGCCGGTGTCTGTCTATCATGTTGTGGAGGTGTTGACGGCGCTCTTTCTTGAGACGGAAGCGATGAACGCGCTCAGCGGGATCATGAGCGAAGGATTGTAATTCTTGGCAATCCGGACATGAACATTTGAGTTCTACACTCAGATGCCAGTCCGATGGCGGCTGCGGAGGAACCTCGCTGCACTGGAGCAGAAACTCCGCCGCGCTCCCCCACAGATGCTGAAGGCTGCGGTGAACCGCCGCTATCGTTTCCGGGTGCCCTACACAGATCCGCTCGATCGCAGGAACGACCAGCGCCACGGGACTGAAGGTATCGGGACGCGAGGCGATCTTTTCAGAGGCAGTAACGCACAGGGTGCTGCTCTTGAAACGCTGGAGCCCGCGGAGGAGGTTTTCGAGGAACTGGGGGCCGAGCGTGCGCCGCCGCTCTTCTCTTTCCCGATCGAAGGTTTCCCGTTCTGAGTCGTGTGTCCCGATGAGATCGAGGCCGGCAACCGCGGCCTCCGCGACCTCAGGAAAACAAAGCGAAGGATTTTCGCTAAGCGCCAGCAGAAGCTCCGTACACTCATTTGGGTGCTTCGGCATTTGGGCCGACACCAGACTGGAAAGAACCGCGGCAGCCTGAGTGTCTCCGAGCACCTTTACCGAGGCAAGCAAAGCGGCGTTTTCCGAGCCGTCATAGCTCGAAATGACAGCCTCCCTGAGGAACCGCTCGAGCAGGGCGTTCGCCTTGAGTTTTCTGATCGCCGCAATCATCTCAATGCGGTCGGCCGGCCCTGGCCGTGGTCTCCCAATCGAGTAACTGTCCCACGCTTCTGCATCGCCCGGCCAAGCCTGCAACATTCGTTCCGCGACTGCCATTGCCTCTGGCCGGCCGCGCTTGCCACCGGCTGCCAACCGCTTCAAGTAAGGCAAGACGGCAACAACACCAGCCTGAAGCAGCACGTCTACAGTACGGCTCCGGTGCCAGAGGACGAGCGCCGCGCGATGATAGGACCGCTCGTAGGTTGCGCCTTCATTACCCGAAGCCTCCGTTAGCCGTCTCTCGTCAGGGGGTTCTCCGTCGAGCGCGCCCGCAGGGAGCAACTCGCCGCCGGCAAGAGGAATGCGGCCAAACTTCACAACTTGATCGTCTGTGTCTCGCCATTCATCCACGTACCGCCAGGCATCGTCAACAGTGGCGACAGTGAAACTCGCGTCTTCACCGTTGTCTTCGTCATCTTCATCCCGGTCGTGCCGGTAGCGATTCCGGCGCGATCTGTACCCGTAATCGTCGTCCGGTTCGGCCGCACCGGACTCTCCAATGTGGACGATCGCCAGATAGGCGTCGCACTGCGAGCGAGCCGCGGCTTGGACGAGGACTCGCGATTTTGCCGCGTCGACACCCTTCAACACCGAAAACGATAGCCCGGCCGGACTGTACTGATGATCCAGGAGCCATGCGATTTTCGCGGGAGCCTTCGGTGCTGTCAGAAATCGATCCAGGATGGTGGCGGCTTCCGTAATCTGGAATTCATACTTCGGCGCCTGTAGAGTCCTCTGCCTGCCCCTCGAGTGCTTTTGGATGAGGTTGTAAACCAGGCAAACGCGATTGCCTGCCCGCACAGGCAGAACCTCGTGTTCGCAGTCGGCATAAAATGCGACGTAGGAAAGCTCGGAGGGATCGGAGGCTTTGGTATCGACGGTAACCTCGCGGCCCGCATGACGGATCCGCAGCGCGCCGCCGCGATACGCGGACGGGAGAGTCAAGACCAGCGTGCCGAACATCCCATCGGTCTTCTCGGCGTCCCGGTGCGAAAGAAAGAAGCCGTCACGGTCGTACACAAGCAGCTTGTAAAGTTCGGCGGAGACGCTTGCGTTGTCACATCCCAAACCTGCCTTCACCTTCGAAAGGATGTTCTCGAAATTTGCCGCCCAGGATTTTCCGCCGATTTTGACCTTTCCAGGAGCGATCTGCCATACGTTGCGTATGGACGTATCGACGATCGTTTCCTCGCCCCTGCCGTACGGTGCCCGTTGCGCCTGTCGAACAAGCGCAGCGATCTGCGCGTCGGGCACAGGAAAAGACAGCGTTCCGGCACCCTCGACCTCCGCCCTTGGCATGGGCATCTCCATCGCGCCGCAGACGAAAAAGTCACCCGGCTGCTTCACTCCTGACAGTACATCTTCAAGCGGCTTCAGTTCCTGGCTGTATTCGATCTCAATGTATTGCAATGCGCTCTCCGCGGCAGTTCATACACGCCAAACTGTAATTATGAGACGAAGTGATGGCTAATGCCAGCCGATCGGCACCGGCATCCCTAGCGACTCGCCGCTTACAAGTCGTTCTCGGTCCGGCGCTTTGAGGATGTGACCGTGCCGACTTACAGCTGTATCTTGACCCAGTGGAATGTGGAGACATAATACCCGAACTCCGGTCGTCGACAAATCCGTGATCGCACTTCGGCGTGGATGCCATTTGGCTGCGTGTTTAGTAGTCAAGCGGCGGCTCTGGCCTTTGGCTATTGGCGAGGGTGCGAACGAGGTCGAGTAATCGTCGCTCGATTTCGGCCGCCGCGGTAAGAGCGAATCCCAACTCCTGAGCCATCGCGTCCAATTCCGCCCCCCATTCGGGAAGCATGACAGACACCGGCGGAAACGGATGCGTGGCCCGCTCTGCAAACACGCGGCGAGAGGCTTTGGCCGCAGCCGAATAGTCCAGTTGACCGAGTGCGTCGATCAGCAGGACCTTAAGAACGTCTCGCGCCCGGCCTGCCGCGGCCGGACCAGTACAGGCATGGAGTTTCTGCGCAACCTGTTCGGCGAGGCTTAGGCATCGGATTGGCGAAACCACGGGAGTCCGAGTTCCACCAGACCGCGATTTTGGGTTCGATCCGATCGATTTGATTGGCTTTGGCGGGCCATGATCGCGTTCGATGTTGGATCGCCACCTGGACGAGAATCGTATCTGCCTGTTCCATGTCGCGGGATTGAGCTTTGATCCGGAATGAGAACTCATCGAATCCATCTCCCAAAGCCGCCCTCAGAGCATGGAGCCTGTCGGCCCGGGCGCCTTCCATTCCCAAATCCAGATCTTTAATCGCGCGGGCGTGTTCGGCGAAACCTAGTTCCATAGCTACGCCACCGTTGAGGTAGTAGCCAGACAGGATGCCAGCCTCAATTGCCCGGTCGAGTGCACCACACAAAGTCAGGAACGAAACTAAATCAAAGGCGTACAGGTTAAGAGAGCCGAGATGGCAAAACAGAAGGTAGTGGTTCTTTCCGCGCGGTTCGTTCAGAAGTTCAATAAAAAGATCGACCGTGCGATCAAAGACGGAGGCTCTCAAGTCCAAGTGCGTTCATCCGTCGCGCGGTCGAACGCTAACTGGCCGGGCGAGATAACGGACTCCAGGAGGCTGAAGATCGAATCGCTGCCAGTTTGGACCGTATGGCGCGTGAGATCCGCAGCGTTCGTCTTGGCAGCAGGCCCTATTTGCTTTTGTGGACGCATTGGTCAAGACTCTTCTCACCTGTCTGGCGGAGTCGCCGCAGGATGCGTCCAATCAGGCCGTAGCGCGCGGAAAGCTTCGCTATGACCGTTTTCTGAAGAGCGTTGGGGCCGGCATGGTCGGGATTCCTAGATGGCGATGAAAGAACTCGTGAATTGTGGCGAGGAGCGCTGAATCTGCTGATGGCGACGTTTTGATGCCTCTCTGAGTTCGGAGTCGACCGGCTTCCGCCCGCGAGGAAACAACCAGGTTAGTGGCACAAAGTCAGCATCAGCGGACCTGAGTTATACCGAACCAGAACCCGACAGCAACGATGCGGTTGCCGCAGATACCTCATCTGCCGTATCGTAAAAGTGGCTTCATGATTCAAAAAACTGAGCCGACTTGGGCGAATGTGAACACCGATGACCCCCAGGAAATGGCGGAATTCAACGAACAAGAAGACCGCAAGGCGGGTGAACGTGTAAAAGAGGCATTCCAAAAGCTTCGGAATCTCGGCATCGTGGACGAGAGCGGTGAACTCGTTGACGATGAATTGCCGTCCGACATGCGTCCTGGAGCGAAACGCGACTTCGGCGGCTAAATGCATCCGAGAATGGTGATTGTTGCCGGGCCTCCCGGTAGCGGCAAATCGGCCGCGTTCCCTCTTAACAGTTTTGGCATTGATTACTTCAATGCGGACGATCGGGCCGCGCAACTCAACAACGCTTCCTACCAAGGTATCTCGCTTGAAATCCGCTCTGCCGTTAACAAAGAATTCGAACAGTTTGTGGAAGAACATATCCAGCAAAATAAGAGCTTCGCCGTTGAGACCACGCTTCGGAGCGACATCACCTTCTGCCAAGCCCATCAAGCCCGCGCCGAGGGATTCGAGATTCACATGCGGTACATTGCTTTGAGCGATTTCAGTCAGAATCTGACGCGTGTCACCGCTCGCGCCCGCGCCGGAGGTCATTCAGCGCCGGCCGATCAACTCCGTGGAATTCACGATGCGAGCCTTGCCAATCTGACGCGAGCAATTCGCGAGACGGATGAATTGCGTGTTTACGACAACAGCGCTCCAGGGCGACAACCGAAACTTCTGCTGTCCGCGCAAAACGGCAGCATCAACTATCTCTGCGCGCAGACGCCTCATTGGCTGGAGGATACGCTCCACGGCACGGAATATGAGATCACCGAAGGGCTCCGAGCAGCCATTAACAGCAGCGGGAGTTTAGGTCGGTAATCGGATTGGCTGTTTTCTGTTAGTGCCGGCGCGAAATAGCGCCATTTCAGCCGCTGTTGGCCGGCGCCAGCGGACAGGTGCCAGCTGAGAGCAACCCATTGGCGAGGAAGCGGTCGCCTGATTACTTAACGATGCTCTCCGGCACTATTGAAGCCGGGTTCCGGATCGGAGAACCTTCGCTTAGCGGTGCACTTGATTATAGATTAATGCCGTGAGGCTGGATCGACAATAGGCCGTTCCTGACAATGTATGCACGGTTATGGCTGTGCCTTTGGCGTCTCGGAAAGTTCAAAGATGCCCTCCGGATCTTCCAGCGTATGCTGTGGTTGACCCCTTCGACAATCAGGGCGTGCGATTCCTGATCGATCCGGTTCGGGCGAAGGAGGCATGGCGGGATGACTTATAATCGCTCCCCAATGGCGTTCTACCGCCAAGCTGTACCGATACTGTACCGATTGGGTAAACCGTGCCAAAAGAGGCCATCTAGGCCTTTGGTGAATCTGTAAGTTACAGACTCTAGACACCTTAGATTTATCGTGGTTCGAAATCCATGTCGGGGACCACAGAAAACTCTCATGATTCCATTGGGGTTACCGTCCGGCGAATCGGTATAACCCCTCGTGGATTCGAAATCACCAACTGAGTTGGGGATACCGTTTGTGTGAGAATCGGTGAGTGACCCTTTGATCTTGCATGGGAAACCAGGCTGTCGAATACTTAATTCCTTCTGGGAAGGGCGT
Source organism: Terriglobia bacterium (assembly GCA_963767545.1). GTDB lineage: Bacteria > Acidobacteriota > Terriglobia > Bryobacterales > Bryobacteraceae > CAVVFX01. Next base: position 60,954 of record CAVYEV010000006.1, on the reverse strand, counting down.
TTCAGAATAATGAAGATTCCTGTTTTTGTTTCGAGCCCGACTGCACTGAGCCCGAGTCAAGAAGGCGCGCGATCAACTCTCATCAAGTTCCTTGACGAATTTAATCTCGAACCACGGGCACTGGGCCGCAGTGATTATCCAGCAGAGTTTCCGCTCCGCGAAGTCCTCGTTATCGCCCGGCATTGTGCCGGCGGGTTGATTCTCGGTTTTGAACAGTTCCAAGCGACGTCAGGTACTTGGAAGCGGGGTACTAAAGGCGAGAGGAAACTCGCGGCGAGGCAGTCAGTGTCATTTCCGACGCCATGGAATCATCTGGAAGCTGGAATTCTCTTCGGGCTAAAACTGTGCGCTTGTCCCTTAGCGTGAGACAACCAGTTAAGAGACTTTAAAAAAAAGTTACCATTCGATGGTAAATCGTTCCCTTCATTTGGGCAATAGCCTTACCCTGAATATGCCGGTAAAGCGGAGACGGGCAACGCTGGCGAGCGACCCGTTGAGGAATAGCCGGCCGGAACTCATCGCGGACGATGGGCAGAACACGTTCTTTCCGGCGTGTTCTATACCCCGGCACCCGCCCGACCGGAAAGCGGGAAGGGCCCGGGGGTAAAAAGATGTGATGACACATCGGACCGATAGATTCCGCCATGCCTTGAAAACGCATCCCGAGGGCGCCCTCATTTTTCGTATGGCGGTCATGCAGTCACCCGCGGCGGATCGGTTGAAGGAGGAGGAATCAGAAGCGAACGTTCGAACTCGACCGGCGGCCGGTAGCCGAGGGCCGAGTGAAGACGCTTGCCGTTGTAGATTTTCTCGATGAACTGTTCGATGGACGATCTGGCCTCGGCCAGGTCGCGGTACTCTTGTCGGTAAACCTCCTCGTATTTGAGCGTCTTCATAAAGGATTCGCAGGCGGCGTTGTCGTAAGGATTGCCGCTGCGGCTCATGCTGATGCGGATGCCGTTGTCTTTGAGCAGACCCGTGTAATCGTTGGACGCATATTGAACGCCCCGATCGGAGTGATGGGTCAGCCCCTCCGACGGACTCCGGCGCTTCAACGCCATTTTCAGAGCCGCGATGGCCAGATCGTCCTCAAGATTGCGGTCCAGCGCCCATCCGATCACCCGTCGGGAGCAGGCGTCGAGAACCACAGCCAGATAAACGAACTCCGTTTCCAGCCTTATATAAGTGATGTCGGCCCGCCAGAGCTGGTCAATGCCGGTCAGCTCCATTTTTTTGGCCAGATTGGGATACACCCTGAAGTTGTGGCTGGAATCGGTGGTCACCACGAACTTCCGCCGCCGCAGACAAAGCAAATTGTCCTCGCGCATGATGCGGCCTACCCTCTTATGGTTCACTTCCCACCCGCGGCGCCTCAGTTCGGCGGTGATCCGCGGGCGTCCGTAATACGGGAACTCCAGGGCGATCTTCTGGATATCGTCACGTAGATCCAGATCGTCGTCCGGCGTTTCGGCCTTCGGATCGTAGCGGTACAGCCCAGCCCGGCTCACATGACCCAGATCGCACATCCGTAAAGTACTCATTTTGTTTTCCTTTTCGATCTGACTTTGGATGTGGCGATAGACCGCGGTCTTCCATTCAGTGCCTGCAGCATCCGCTGCTCTTCGAGTCTCTGCAAGCACCCCTTCAAAAAATCGATCTCCACCGTCTGCTGACCCACCTTGCGCTCCAGCTGGGCTACTTTCGTCTCATCCCAGCGTCGTTTTCCCACGCCGGGAAAGGCATTGCGGGGACCGTGGCGGAATTCCTTCCGCCAGCGATGCAGCAAATTCGGGTTAACTTCGAAGGCCCGCGCCACCTCGGCGGCAGTCGAGCCCGTTTCCAGCTGCTGAACCGCAGCCAGTTTTACTTCTTTTGTGAACTTCCTTCGTGACAACCCCATGAGTCAATTCTCCATTCACTGAATTTGACTCTTAACTGGTTGTCTCAATTTAGGGGACAAGTCCACTGCCAATCCTGATATTTCGAGAGGAAGGCATTTCCGGAGGTGTATTCGACGACGGAGTGACTGATGTCTTCATTCACAAGATGCCCGTCTCAAAGCCAACAAATAGCGACAAGGAGAGCCTAAAATAGGTTTTCCTCAAGTGGCATGCCAGAGTGTCGGCGCACTATTTCGGAATGTGACACGGATGGGATGGGAGCGATTGTGCTGACACGCGAAGATTTGAAGCCGTGGATACTCGATGCGCTCAGAGCGACCAGTGGGCGCGCCAGTGTGGTTCAGGTGTGCGAACATGTCTGGGTCCACCACGAAGCGGAACTGCGGATGGGCGGTAGCCTGTTCTTCACGTGGCAATACGATATCCGCTGGGCCGCAACAAAGCTCCGGCACGAAGGTAAACTGTCGCCCACTGATCGGAGAAGCCCGACACCGTGGCAACTTGCAGATAGGGCCTGAGTGGCGGGCTTCGCGTGACAGTTTCGTCTTAACTCCGCGAACCTCCGGCAAAGACTCCGCTCCCGCTATAGAGCGTATCCCCGGTGCGGTCCCTTGCGGCGGTCAGGCGCAGCGGGTGAATTCCCAAACCTGCCGCAGCACCTTGTTTCCAATTCCTTGGTTGGCAGGAAAGTTCGATAATCAACCACGAAGGGGAGCCAGACTTCTTAAAATCGATAACTTAACTTACGGACTCGATTTTAACCTGTGTACGAGTACACAGGAGATCTTTGGAAATAAAAGCCGCGCTTTGCACACCACCAAAGCTGCCCCGTAGCCGAGCTTAACCCCTATTCAACGATAGACCCGTGCCCATAGAACCTCAGCGGAAGAGCGATTCTTCGCGTCATCCGGATTTTCAGCCTCACTGCTTCACTTGCCAATGATTCAGGAAGAGTGGTTATCAGTGCCGTTTTTCAGCAGGGCGCTTCCGGCATCGGACTGAACCACCACGTCAGGAGATCGATGCCCATAGAAGTGGCCCGCCATCATCATACTCGCGCCCACGCGTAGCATCGCGAATATTGCGCCGCCAAAGCCACTCGATTACTCTGAAATGTTGTGATGCCGATCGAACCCGTCCGGGGATTCGCGGCCTGAGTGAGGGCGACAGCCAGATCCTTTGAGCCACGTCACGACATGTCGGCAAATACTCCTTTGAAAAAACGCCGGATGATTCGTTGTCCGCCTTCGGTGAAGGTTCCGTCACCGGCGCCTTTGAAGAGGATGATACCCGCGGTGACATGAGGATTGGGATCAATTGCCCGCCCTCCGAAAGTAGAATCAGGTCGGGTAAGCCGTCGTGATCGAAATCGCCGGAAGAATCTGGCTGACGATCAGGTTGGAGACTACTGTCCACGGCGCGCCGAATGGTCCATCCCCGTTTCCGGCGGCGAAGTACACGCCAAAAACGCCTCCAACCTGGAAAGGTGCGTCGTCCAGAATAAGATCGACGTTTCTATCGCGGTTTAGACCGGCCAGCGTCATTACCGGATGGCCGGATGCCAGAACGATCCAGACCATTTGGACGTGTGTACGCAGAAGCCATCTATATTACGTTGATCCGTGCGGTATTGGAGCTGTCGTGCCATCCACGGTAGCCACCATGTCTACTTCTCCAGAACCTCTCAGAGACAATGGAAGCGGAAAGAACAGTTGGTCAATTCCCGCAGTGCTGCCGCTATCGTCAAGCTGCATTGATGGCCTGAATCTGAACCTGCTGGCCGCCGATCGTCAGGTGGACGGCGGTATCGCTTGACCTGCCCCTCAGTCCGGTTGCGTTTACAGTCACAAAGACAGGCGTATCCACGCCGAGGATGATTGGGACGCTTAGGCATGAGCCAGGGGCGTTGAGGCATTGATAGACCGCTATTGGGATAGCGACAGTCGTTGGTATAACCGTACGGTAAGCCGTAGCCGACACGACGCCCAGCCCGTTCTCATTGGCGGTAAACAGAGCAGGCGCCACCGCCTGGATTTGCGCCGTGCCGTTAAGAGGGTTCCCGGTGCCGTTCACAATGTTTACGTTTGCGGTACCGGCCGTGGTACCGGTCGGAACTAGAAAGTTAACTTGCGTCGGAGACACGTACAAGAGCGGCGCTACTCGCACAGCACCAGCCGAATCGACCACCTGAACGCTGATGCCGCCGAGACTAGTTGGGTACGGGGCCGCACCGGTTACAGTTTGAGATGCCAGATTCGGACCCAGAACAGAAGCTAACGAATCCGCCGACACGTTCGGCATGGCGCTTGCTGCCGATATAACCACAAATGACTGTCCCGCGTCCAGAGCGACTCGAGGTATGGTTTAGCACGATCACGAAGGGTTCCGGTTTGCGCACCTGCCATCAATTGGCAGCCGAGTATATAAGCGATGAGAGATTTTGGCATTGGAGTTTCCTTTCCTACTGCAAAGACCCCCGGCACGAACATTTTTCCGACGCCGCTGTCGAAAAAAAGAGAATCCCAGCAGTCTTAAAGAGTGAAGGCGCACTAATGCGATATCTATGCCGGGATCGCCGCGGTATGGTGAGGTGATCGCAAACAGCAGGTGCGAGTGAGCCAATGACAGTTGAGGCCCAGTTAGACGAAACTTTTTCGCGAGCCTACGTGGAATGGAGGGAAGACGTATACCGGTACCTGGTCCTGCTTGGCCTACATCCGCCGCAGGCACAGGAAGCCGCGCAGGACGTATTCCTCAGACTTTACACGACTCTCCGCAAAAGCGCGGAGCCGATTCAGAATCAGCGTGCCTGGGTGTTTCGTACAGCTCATAACCTCGGTTTGACGCTGAGGTCGCGCGAATCTCGCACCGTCTCCTTCGATGCGGAACTGGAGGCCACGATTGCCGATGCGAATCGCGGCCCGGAACGCAGCATGATCGAACGTGAGAAATTACGCAGCGTTCACCGGGCCGTGAGCACTCTTTCGCCTCAACAACGGCAATGCCTGCGGTTGCGCGCCGAGGGACTGAAATATGAGGAGATTGCCGCGACGATCGGTATCAGCGTATCGACGGTATATGAGTTTCTGAGGAGAGCTGTGACACGGCTGAGGAAGGCTGTCTATGAATAAATTGGGCGGCGGACATTTGGAAGAAGGCGATCTGTTGCGGCTGATCGACGGAGAATTGCCCGACCGCGCGATCCCCGCCGCTCGCGCGCACATTGAAGCATGCTGGAGCTGCCGTGCGCAATTTCAGGAGATCGAGACGGCGATTGGGGACTATGTGCGCTACCAGAAGGCCACTGATCCGTTGCTGCCTCCTCCCCCGAATGCATGGCCAGAACTGCGATTCAGCGCCGAACCTGTCGCCCAGAATGTGGAGCCGCCCATGCTGCTCGTTGCACGTTCTCGCCCGTGGTTCGATTTAAGCTGGGCACTAGCGTCCGCAGCCGTGCTGCTTGCGCTTCTTGTGATTCGATGGCTTGATCGAGTCCCTGCCGTGAGCGCAGCGGGTCTGCTGAAAACGGCCAGCGCTGTGGAACCGGCAGAGGGGCCGATCCGGATCAGAACGGGAAGCCGAACCCTGATGCGGCCGGCGTTCCTGCAGGGTGTAGAGAACAGTGACGACGCACGCTTGCGTCAAAAGTTTGAGCGGGCTCATTTCAATTGGGAGCAGCCGCTCAGCGCACGCACCTTCGCCGCGTGGCGCGACCAGTTGAGTGAAAAACAGGACAACGTGCGATTCGAAAAAAACCAGTTGTACGGAGACGCCTACATTATCCGTACGACCACCAGATCCAGCGAATTGCATCGAGCGACAATGACTCTTCGCGTGCGGGATATGCGGCCGGTACGCGAAATGCTTGAATTCACCGGCGATACCGTCGAGGTGGAGCAGGTTGCCGAAGCTGAGGTTCCGGCAAAGCAGGTCGCGGCGTCGCCGGACAAGGCTGCGCCTCGCCCGATTTTGCCCACATCACAGGAGAACCCGGACTCATCACCGGCCTCGGTTCTACACCGTATGTTGCAGGTGTTCTGGACTCTGCATCGCCTCGGAGCGGACTTGGGCGAACCGGTCGAGATCAGTCAGAACGCGACCGGAGTGAAAGTTACAGCCACCGGTTTGTCCCCTGCCAGGCAGCAGCAACTCCGGGCGGCTCTCGAAAGCATTTCGTCTGTCGCGGTTCGCTTTGACGCGGGCGCTCCGCACGCCGCGCCCCCAAGAGAAGAAACCGCGCGACGTCAGCCAACGATCCGGCCGTCTGAACCTTCACCCGCGCAATCACGGCTACAGGAGTTGCTGGGCAGCGCGCAAGCCGCCGAAGACCTCAGCGATCGAGCGCTCGATGCCAGCGACTCGGTACTGGCGCGAGTGCATGCTTTGCGGGCGCTTGCCAAAGCTTTCCCGCCCACTCAGGAATCGGTGATGACCACTCCGGAAAGACAACTGCTCGCGAAGCTACGGAATGATCATGCCGTTGCGCTAACTCAAAGATCGCGGACTTGCGCAACGCGCTACAACCGCTGACCGGCAAGGGTCCGAGCGACCTCGGGTCGGCTGCCGGCGCGGCTGGACCGTGGCAGCAGGATGCCCAAAACCTGTTTCAAGCTGCCCAGGGATTAGATCAAATTCTAAACCGCGAACTGGCTGGCGATACGCCGGACAGCAAGGGCTTGGGGCAGATCTCAACAGCCCTTAACCGGCTCGAACGAGCAGCGTCGGCCATCACCCGCCGGCCGGATACCCGCCCATGAGAACGCTCATGCTCTGTCTGACGGTGTGGTGCTTTCTTCCGGTTTCACTTCGCGCCGAAGAACACGGACAGGTTTCCGGAAGCGTGGTGGACGCCTCGGGCGGGGTGCTGGCCGGAACCAGCGTAACAGCGATGAACCAGGATACCGGTATACGCCGCTCGGTGCGTTCCGGCCCCCTTGGTGATTATGCGGTAGGCGCGTTGCCGGCCGGCGGTTACAAGGTCACCGCAAGAAAAACCGGCTTCCAGACCGTAGCGCATATGGACGTACGCCTGCATGCGGCAGAGAACACCACCGTCGATTTCGCCATGCAGGTGGGTAGCATGCGCGAGGTGATTAACGTTCAAGGCACGCCGCCAGTCATGAACGCAGAGGATGCCGCGGCCGGAACAAATATTCCGCGCGGGTTGATCGACGCGCTTCCCGCCACTGGCCGAGGCATCCTTCAGATTGCGGAACTGGCTCCGGGCGTGATCGCAACTCCTGCGACCCAGGGCGAAGCAGGCCAGTTCACCGTAAACGGACAAAGGCAAAACGCCAATTATTTCAGCGTAGACGGCGTAAGCGCGAACTCAGGGGTGAGCGGCAGCGCCACGCCTGCACAGTTTTCCGGAGGCACCCTGCCGGCGATGACAGCGTTCGGCAGCACGGCCACACTGTCGCCGGATGAGGCAATTGACGAAGTAAGAATTCAAACCTCGAGCTTCGCGCCCGAATTCGGCGATGCGCCAGGAGCACAAGTGGAAATCACCACTCGTAGCGGCACGAATGAGTTCCATGGTGCCTTGACCGTAATCGGACGATCGCAGACGTTCGATGCCAACGATTGGTTCGCCAATCGCGCCGGATTGACGCGCGCACCCGGCAACATTCCTCGATGCGGCGTTACACTCGGCGGCCCGGTTCGACACGACCGCACGTTTGTATTTACCGCGTTTGAAGCGCTGCGAATGAGTTCACCTTATACCTGGGAATTTGCCGTGCCATCGGCCAGCAGCCGCGAGACCGCGCCGTTACGATTGCGGCCGCTGCTGGACGCTTTCCCCGAGGCTAACGGACCGTTACTTTCCGGCGGCGCCGCCGCTGTCACCGCCAGCGCATCGCGACCCGCCCGATCCACGGTGGGCAGTCTACGAGTCGACCACGCACTCACAGCGCCCATCAGTATCTTCGGACGCTATCAAACCACCCCGTCGAGCGCGCAGAATGGTTTCGCCCAAGTGGATCGTGCGCGCTTCTCAAACGCCAGTTTCACGTTCGGAGCATCCGCGCAGGTGTCGCCGAATATCGTCAGCGACGTTCGCGTAAACATGACGCGCACATCGGTGATGTCCAACTGGACCGCAACCGGCGACGGCGGATCCAGTCAGATCAATCTGGCATCCGTCTTCCCGAGTCCGGCTCCGGCGGGTACCGTGCTCTATGGCTTTGCGGTGGGTGGGATCGGACAGATCATCGGCGGAGAAGCCAGCCGAAGCCGGCAAACGCAATGGCAAACTACGGGGACACTGGCATGGACGCGCAATGCGCATGCACTGCGATTTGGCGCTCGATTATATCCGGCTATCGCCTGTACGCGACCGGCTGGCATCCAGCGTCGCGGGCTGGTTTGGAAGTCTTACGGATTTATTGGCGAATGTTCCAATGGTGGTGAGCGAATCGCAGGCCGCTGCCGCCTCGAGCCGGATCGGCGCGCTGGCGGTTTTCGCGCAGGATACCTGGCATTTGGGTTCTCGTGTGACCCTGAACTACGGTGTGCGGTGGGAATTCACGCCCGCGCCCATCGATAGCGGTGGCGATAGCGGCGCAGTTCAGCCTATAACCTTAAACTGGCCGGCACGCTACACACAATTTGCGCCGCGAGCCGGTCTGGCGTACCGGCTGGGATCCGCGACGGTTCTCCGCGCCGGCTGGGAATTTTCTACGACGCTGAGTTTGCCGCGGCCACTGACCCCATCAACGCCTTTCCGTATAACCGGTGGCAATTTGCAACGCAATCCGGAGCGTTGCCAATTGCTCCCGCTACAGGCCCTTCAACGGGTGCAGGATTTGCGCCGGATCTGCGGCTACCCTACACCCGCGAATGGAACGTTGCAATCGACCGTGAATTCGGACTGGAGAACGTACTCTCTGTTTCCTATATCGGCTCCGAGGGACGCAGCCTCTTGCGCCGGGAAGCCGCGCTTAGCTTGCCGGGAGCCGTCGCCGCCTCACCCATCACCACCAACAATGGCAATTCCAACTTCGAGGGACTGGAGCTGCACTACCGGCGAAAGCTTGCCGCCGGATGGCAAGGAATCGCGTCTTATACATGGTCGCGAGCGATGGACAACGGCTCATGGGATTCCGGCATCTATCTGGCCGGAACTGCGGCATCGGATCACGGCCCGGCGGCCTTCGATGTGCGTCACAACGTTTTGACGGGACTCAATTCGCGACATAGCCACTGGGCAGTATCGAGTCTGATTATGGCGCGTTCCGGATTTCCAATCGATGTGCTCTCCTCGGAGAATTTGTTGGGATTGCAGTTTGACGACTATCCTCGCCCGAATCGAAACCCGGGCGTCCCTGTATGGGTCGAAGATCCTTCGGTACCAGGGACGCGGCGGCTGAATTCGGCGGCCTTCTCCGTGGCCTCAGCAGGACACCAAGGAAATCTCGGGCGAAATGCGCTCCGCGGATTCGGCATGTCGCAAGTGGATATGGCACTGGAGCGAGAGTTGTCAGTGCGGGACGGCGCGCTTTCTTTTCGTCTGGAGGCGTTCAACGCGATCAACCATGCACAATTGGCCGATCCTGTGCGATATCCTTGATAATCCGCTGTTCGCACATCCGTTTCGATGCTGAATTCGATGTTGGGAAGTGGACACCACATAGCGGCGTAGCGCCAGCGCTTCAGGTTGGCGGTCCTCGGTTATTCGGGTATTGCAGGCCCGGATTCGCTTCGTGTGGTAGAGCGGCAACTATTACGTCCGCAAATGCTCCTCACGCGTCCACCGGGCGAGGTGCGGCAGCGGAGAGTGCCCGTTTCATGCGTTTTTCAGATTAGGGATGCAAGTTGTCATTATGCGCAAATCTGCATGCTTACTATTTCTCACGGCCGCGGCCGCCCTCGCCGCGCCTAACTACCATGTGATCGGCAAGATTGAGGTTGGCGGCGACGGCGGTTGGGACTATCTCACCGTCGACAGCGCTGCACATCGTCTCTACGTGTCGCATGCCACTCACGTCGTAGTGATCGATCTCGATTCCAACAAAGTCGTTGGCGACATTCCCGATACGCCCGGCGTGCACGGAATTGCGCTCGCGCCCAAGCTGAACAAGGGCTTTGTCAGCAATGGCCGCGGCAATAATGTAACCGTCTTCGACATGAAGACTTTGAAGACTCTCGGCCAGGTTGCCACCGGACAGAACCCGGACGCCATCTATTACGACGCCGCTTCGAACCGTGTGCTGACCTTCAACGGACGTTCCAAGGACTCGACCGTGATCAATGCGGATACGCTCAAAGTGGAAGGCACGATTCCGCTGGGCGACAAACCGGAATTCGCCGCGGGCGAGGGCAAAGGCACCGTCTACGCCAATCTCGAAGAGACTCATCATCTGGCGGTCGTCGATGCGAAAAAGATGACGCTCGTAAAGAAATATGACCTCACGGGCTGCGATTCTCCCTCGGGCCTCGCTTTCGATGCCGCTCACACGCGCCTGTTCTCGGTATGCGACGGTAACGTGATGGCGATCTCCGATCCCAACGCGGGTAAAGTGGTCGCAACCGCCAAAATCGGCGAGGGTCCCGACGCGGCGGCTTACGATTCCGGCAAGGGTTATGCGTTCAGCTCCAATGGAGACGGCACTATGACGGTGGTCGGCGGATCGGGCGACAAGTACAACGTTTTGCAGAACGCGCAGACTCACCGCGGCGCGCGCACCATGGCGCTCGATGAGAAGACGCATAAGGTTTATCTTCCGATGGCTGAATATGAGACCGGATCCGGCGCCCAACAGAAGCGTCCGCCGATGAAACCCAATTCATTCGCTATCCTGATTCTCGGAGAATAAAGCGGGGACTCGAAATCCGCGCCAACCGTTCAACCAATGAAACTAAGCAACGCGTTCTTAGCAGGCGTGACACTGCTGAGCGGATTTTTGTGCATCGGCCAGGCGCCCCAAGCTGGGCCGGTCTCCCCGCCTGTTCCGGAAGCAGGTCCGCTCAAGATCGACCTGAACGACGCTTTGGCGCGCGCCCGGAAATACGGTCTGCAGATTCAGGGCGCGCAGCTTACCTCTGCGCTCGCGCGGGAAGACGTAAAGCAGGCCAAGGCCGCGCGGCTCCCGTCTTTGAACGCGTTCAACCAGTTCATTTACACCGAAGGCAACGGCACTCCTTCCGGCGTTTTCGTTGGCGCGGATGGAGTGCACGTCTACAACGAACAGGCGCAAGTGCATCAGGAACTGCTCTCACTTGCGCGCCGCGGCGAACTGCGGGTTGCGCAGGCTGCCGAAGCAGCCGCGCGCGCGAGGGTCGAGATCGCCTCCCGCGGACTCACCTCCACCGTGGTGCAGGACTACTATGCCGTGGTGGTCGCGCAGCGTAAACTGATCAACGCTCAGACCAGCTTGAAGGAAGCCGAAACCTTCCAGGACATCACCCAGAAGCAGGAAAAGGGAGGCGAGGTCGCTCACGTCGATACCATCAAGGCGCAGATCCAATTGCAGCAGCGGCAGCGCGATCTCTCGGATGCAGAGTTCAATGTTGACAAGGCCAAAATCGGACTTGCGGTTCTGATTTTTCCTCAACTCCGGGAAGACTTCACTGTAGTTGACGACCTCGACAACGCTCCCATTCTCGCGCCGCTGCCGGAAATGACCGCCGCGGCCAAATCGACGAGTCCCGAAATTCAAGCCGCGCAGCAAAGTCTCCGCGTGGCCGGATTAGGCGTCAGCGTCGCCAGGTACGGCTACCTTCCTTCGCTCTCGCTCGATTTCTTCTATGGCATCAGCGCCAATCAGTTTGCGGCGCGATCTACTGAAGTTGAGGACACCGGCCGAAGCACCTTGCCCAATTTCATCGTGGCTAACCGGCAAAATCTCGGATATCAAGGACAAGTTACGTTGAACATACCGGTTTGGAACTGGGGCGCAACGCATAGCAAAGTCGTTCAGGCCGATCTGAAACGGCAGCAAGCCGAGATCGATCTCACGCTGGCGCAGCGGACGCTGCAATCGAATCTCGAAACCAGCTATCGTGAAGCGCGCGTCGCGCAGGCGCAGTTGGCATCCTTGAGGAGTTCGCTCGATCTCTCCGCGGATAATCTCCGCCTGACCTTATTGCGGTATCAGGCTGGCGAATCGACAGCCTTGGAAGTGGTTGATGCGCAGACCACGCTCACGCAGGCTCGCGGCGCATATAGCGATGGATTGGCGCGATACCGAATCGCCTCGGCCACTCTACAGACATTGACAGGGATATTGTAATGATGAAGCAAAGTAGCCGCGAATTGTTACCGAGCTGTGACCGTAAGGGAGCGGCAGTTCACCGGCGAATGTTGGCTCCTCTGCTGCTGACAACCTCTGTGTTGACTCTGCTCGCCTGCGGGAAAGGCGCGCCGGGCGACGCAGCGGCGGCGGACGAAACGGCGGCCACTCCCGTACAAGTGGCGCCCGTAACCACCGGTTCCATCGACCGTGTCGTCGAAGCCGACGCTGTCCTCTTCCCGATTCACCAGGCGAGCCTCATGCCGAAGATCAGCGCCCCTGTCAAACAGTTCTATGTGAATCGCGGCGACCATGTGAAAGCCGGCCAGCTTGTCGCCACACTTGAGAATCGGGATCTGATTGCCGCGGAGCACGAGAGCGCCGCGAATCTCGCGCAGGCCCAATCGGGTTATCGAACCGTTTCACAAGGCACCACGCAAGAGGATCTGACCAAGGCTCAGACCGATCTCGCCTCAACCAAACAAGCGCTCGACGCCGCGCAAAAGGTTTACGATAGCCGCGTCGAGCTGCTCAACCAGGGAGCAATCGCGCGCAAACTCGTAGACGATGCAAAAGTAGCGCTGGTCCAGGCGCAATCCGCGTACGATAACGCGTCCCGGCATCTTCAAGTTCTGCAGAACGTCAGCCGAAAGGAACAGGTAACGTCAGCCCAGGCGCAGGTGGACGCCGCCCAGGCGCGCGTCCAGAATGCGCAGGCGCAGATCTCGTATTCCGAGTTGCGCAGTCCCGTGAGCGGCGTGGTCGCGGACCGGTCTGTTTATCAGGGCGAAATGGCTTCATCAAACAATGCGCTGCTGACCATCGTCGAAATCGCACAGGTCATCGCGAAAGCCAATCTGCCTGTCACCGATGCCGCGGACGTAAGAGTCGGGATGCCCGCGACCATTACTTTCAACGGTGAGGACACCGCCGGCAAGGTCACGGTAGTCAGCCCGGCAGTCGATCCCAACACAACCACGGTGCAGATATGGGTGCAGGCGAATAACCCCGGAGAGCGTCTCAAGCCCGGATCGGCGGTTCACATCTCGATCAAAGCCTCCACGTTGAAGAACGTTACCCTGATCCCCTCGGTGGCTCTATTGAACTCGGACGAGGGCGGCCAGAAGGTCATGGTCGTGGATTCGAAGTCGGTGGCGCATGATCGCCCCGTGCAGGTGGGAGTTCGCCAAGGCGATAAAGCGCAGATCACGAAGGGTCTCGCGGAGGGTGAGCAGGTCGTTACCGTAGGCGGACTCGGTCTGGACGATAAGTCCAAGGTCAAGATCTCGACCGGCAAAGAAGAAGACGATAAGAAGGACGAAAAGACCGACGAAAAGGACGAGAAGAAGGACGACGACGAAAAAGGGAAGGCCAAGTAGCAATGAGCGACAACGTACTCGTGCAGACGCCTCCTGAAACTGGTGAGCAGGATCACTGGACAGCTCGTCACGCCAAGCCTGTCATCTTCGTGATCCTGACGTTTGTCGCGATCGGCGTTTATCTCGCATTCGCCATTCCCGTCGCTGTCTTTCCCGAAACCGATTTCCCGCGCATTCTGGTGGGCCTGGATAATGGCGTCGCGCCCATCAACCAGATGCAGGCGACCGTTACCCGGCCAGTGGAAGAAGCTCTCAACGCCGTACCAGGACTGCAGGTCGTCCGGTCCACTACCAGCCGGGGAACCGCCGAAATCAACCTTTTCTTTGACTGGAGCATTGACGTCAACCAGACCCTGAATCTGGTGAATGCGGCTGTGGCGGAAGTACGGCCTACTCTGCCGTCCACTACCAACATCACCGTCAACCGGCTAACTTTTGCCGCGTTTCCGATCCTCGGTTACAGCCTGACATCGGCCACCATTCCGCAGACCCGGCTTTGGGAATTGGCCACATACACCATAAAGCCCCGGCTCAACCGCATTCCCGGCGTTTCTACAATTATCGTGCAGGGAGGCCAACAGCCCGAGTTCCACATTATCGCGGACCCCTCGAAAATGCTCGAGACCCAGGTTACGGTGCAATCGATACTGGACGCGGTCTCTAAGAGCAATCTGATCGATTCGCCCGGCCTGTTTGAAGAAAACCATCAACTGGTGCTTTCGTTGGTCAGCGGGCAGGCGGTCACACCGGACGAGATCGCGAACATCGTCGTCAGGACCTCTCCATCCGGTACGCCCATCCGCGTCGGCGACATCGCCGAGGTGCAGAACGGGGTGCTGCCCGTGTATACCGTCGTCACCGCTAATGGGAAACCAGCTGTGCTCGTAAACATCAAGCGGCAACCGGCGGGCAACACCGTGGCTATTGCCGACGCGATCTACAAGGAGCTCGATTCAATCAAGAAGTCGTTGCCTCCTGGTGTTCAGATCAGCTCCTTCTACGATCAATCGGAACTGGTCCGCGATTCCATTAAGAGCGTCCGTGACGCCATCCTCATCGGACTTATCCTGGCCGCAATTATTCTGGTGCTTTTCTTGCACGACTGGGGCAGCTCGCTTGTGGCGGGTTTGGTGATTCCGGCAACCGTGGCAATTACCTTGATCGCGTTGCGTGTGTTCGGTGAAAGCTTCAACCTGATGACGCTCGGCGGACTGGCGGCAGCGGTGGGATTGGTCATCGATGATGCGATTGTCGTAGTAGAGAATATTGTTCTGCATCGAGACGCCGGACTGAGCCGGGGCGAAGCCATCCGCAGCGCGATGCGCGAGATCTGGAAGCCGCTGGTCGGCTCGACCGTAACGCCGATCGTGGTGTTCCTTCCGCTCATTACCATCACCGGAGTGACCGGCGTGTTTTTCCGCGCTCTCGCCATCACAGTTGGGGTGGCGCTCCTGACTTCCCTTGGATTGGCATTGACGTGGACGCCGACGCTTAGTCATTTTCTCCTTCGACGCAAAGGCGCCGGCGGCAAAGCCCATCATGAGGACGGCGAACGGCGCGGCATCATGGGCCGCATCGTTAACGTGTATGAAAAGGTTCTGACGTTCACACTCGCCCGTCCGATCGTGCTCGTTTTGGGCTGTATTGTCGTGGTCGTAGGAGGGTTTTTCTGTTACCGCGCGATCGGCAGCGATCTGCTGCCCGCGATGGACGAAGGCGGCTTCATCCTCGACTATCTCATGCCCGCCGGATCGTCGCTGCAGGAAACCAACCGGGTTATTTCCGACGTTGAAAAGATGCTGCGCGATATGAAGGAAGTCGCCAGCACGTCGCGCCGAACCGGATTGCAACTGGGCCTGGCCACCGTGACCGAGGCCAATGTCGGCGACATCTCGGTCAAGCTCAACTCGCAATCGCGATATGGGCATAGAAGAAGTGATTTCATCGGTCCGGAAGAAGGTCAACGCCAAGTATCCGCAACTCGATATCGAGTTTCCACAGGTACTGCAAGACATGATCGGAGACCTCACCGGTTCGCCGGAGCCGATCGAAATCAAGCTGTTTTCACAGAATCCGAACGAGTTGAGCACGTGGGCGCCGCGCGTGGCCGATGCCATCAAGAAGCTTGGTCCCGTGAAGGACGTGAAGAATGGCATCGAGAATACGATCAGCGGCCCTGCTGTGATTTACCACGTCGATCCCGTAGTGGCCGCGCGATCCGGATTCACACCGCAGGAAGTCGAGATCGACACCAGCGCCACCCTGCAGGGGGAACCCGTCCCCACGCCGATCGTCCTCAATGAACGCCCCTATACCTTGCGCATCCTCTTCCCGCCCTCCAACCGCGCATCCGTGCAGGCGATCCAGAACACGCTCCTCGTCAGTTCGACGGGGAAGACCGCAACCCTCGGGAACTCTGTCGACCATCGAGCAGCAGCCCGGCCAGACGGAAATCCGGCGCGAGAACCTGCAGCGCGATGTTGCGGTTACCGGACGCTTTGAAGGCATCAGTCTGGGCAAGGGAATCCTGCAGGTTCAACAGGCGGTTTCGAAGCTCGGTCTCCCTGGGGATATTCGCGTGGCATACGGCGGCACCTATGAGGAACAACAGAAGTCGTTCCACGATCTGCTGGTCGTGCTGATGATCGCGATTGTGCTTGTATTCATCGTGCTGCTGTTCGAGTTCGGCAGCTTCTCCGCCCCGATCTCCATTCTGCTTTCGGCCCTCCTCTCTACGGCGGGAGTATTCGTCGCTTTGCTGGTGACCGGCACTACCTTCAATATTTCCTCCTTCATGGGCGTGATCATGGTCGTCGGCATTGTCGCCAAAAACGGTATTCTGCTTCTCGATGCCGACCAGAAGTTCCGCGCTGAAGGAGCATCCCCGCGGCAGGCGATGATCCAGGCTGGAGAACGGAGATTGCGTCCGATCATGATGACCGCAATGGCCACCATTGCCGGAATGATCCCGCTATCGCTCGGAATTGGCGCAGGGTCGCAGATGTTACAGCCCCTCGCCATCGCTGTAATCGGAGGCATTCTGGCATCCATGATTCTGTCGCTGATCGTGACCCCGGCTGCCTACTATCGGATGAGCGGCGAACGATGAAATAAACCGAAACTATCGCAGCCGGGTTCTGACTGCCGACGCGGTCAAAATAAGCGTACCGCCGGCGATTGCCAGCGCACCGGGCCGTTCGCCATGCAGTATCCAGGTCCAGACGGGGTTTAGCGCCGGTTCGACGAGCAGCAAGGTTCCCGCTTCGATTGCCGGAACATAGCGGACGCCCGCGCCCAGTAAACAGTACGCAAGCCCGATCTGCACCACGCCCAGATAGAGAACCGCTGCAATATCGGCGGTTCCGGGGTCGCGAACCGGCCAGACCGCGGGCAGGCATATCAGAAAAGCCAGAATATTGCCCAATGCGACCGTAGCCATCGGAGATTCTTTGGCGCCGCTCGGGCCGCCGATCCAGCGCAGTCCCGTTATGGCGAATGCGTACGTGAAGCCCGAGAGCAACGCGACGATGTTACCGAGCCCGGGATGCGGAGCAGTGCTTCGAGGCGCCTCGCGGCCGATGAAGAAACACGCGAGTCCGCAGGCGACAACCGACATCAGGAGCACATCCGCCAGGCGAATCCGCTCTTTTAGAATCAGAGGCCCGAGGACCAGCAGATACAATGGCGCGGTCGATTGCAGGAAGATGGCATTCGCCGATGTGGTTAGCTTATTGGCGCTGACGAAAAGCACGAGCGTTAACGCATACGCAAGCCCCACCGCGGCTGCACGCCACGTCCAGTTGCGCCTAGCGCTGGGAATAAAAATCAAGAGCGCGACCGCCGCGACGCACGAACGGAAGCCTGCGACCTGCCAGTTGTTCAGGGATGTTGCTTTGATGACAGCCCCTCCCGTGGAGAACAGGAGCGCCGCCCCGACGATCTGAAGCCTGTGCTTAAGCTGTGGTTCCGCGGCTAACGTCCGTGGCCACCCGCGGATCCGCCGCCGTGCGAGACGCCGCCACCGCCGCCGCCTCCACCCGAGATTCCGCCGCCGCCTGCGGATGCCGCTCCGCCGCCCGAAAACCCACCGGAGCTATAGCCTCCGCTCGACGATGTTGAAGCGGAAGCGTTACTGCCGCTATGCACGGAACTGCTGTAGCTCGACATAGCGGTTGAAGTTCCGGCCGAAGTCGGATAATACCCCGCGGCATTATAAGAACTGCCGACCCCATAACCTCCGCCACCCCCGCCAGTGCTGCGAACCGGAGGATAGTAGTAGTTCCAGGCGCTCGCCGGGCTATAGTAACAGGCGTAGTAGGAAAACGGATCGCACATAATTCCGCGCATCGGAATGTAGGTAAACATGGAGAAATACGGGTTGAAAGACCAGAAACCGCCCGACCCATTCGTACCGCCTGTGTAACTCGAACCAGCGCGACGCGCGGCGGACAGGTTGGCAACCGCGATATTCTCGCTGCGGCGCTTTGCCCAGCGATAGAGCGCGTCGCCGGTCCGGCTGTCGAACTTCTCGCTGACCAACGCCGGCGTGAACGGAAGCTCGCGTCCATCCTTAAGAGTGACGCTGCTGCCGCCGTGTGAAACCACTGCCTCCCCCATGTAAACCTTGAACTGCGCCGGCTGGGAATCGAACCGGTAAATGCCCTTCTTGAGGAAAGTCACCTGGTAATCCTGATAGGCGACCTTGACCGAGTTGTCCTTCGTAACTTCGACGAAATCGAGGATCGCCGACCCATTCAGAAAGTTCACCTCGGTATTCGACAGCTTGTTCGAAACCATACGGATTCCGGTGTTCTCACCCATACGTAGGAAGACGCCAGGCGTCAGGAGGACCTCGGCTCGGCCAATCTGGGTCTGCAACTCCTGCTTCTCCTTCACGTCCGCGAAAGTGCCGGTCTTCTGATGGGGAGCTTGTCCATCGATGGTCACGTCGCCCTCGTAATAATGAAGAACGCCCGAGTGGGCCGAAATGACCGACTGGGCCTGCCCGATGCTAGATAACGCCAAGGCGGATGCTGCAACCACTGCGAGACTGGAACAGCGCATAAAGAATCCTCTAGGTAGAATGATCCTCCTAAGTGTGGCAAATGTCAAAGGGGTGGATATCGGCGGGCGGCGCGGACAGGCGCCCGCCGCCGGTGCATTCCTTCATCACCACAATAGCGAGGCAAAGAAGCACAACCGTGATGATCAGAGAGATAGTGGGACCGATACCGGACGGAGGCCTCAATCTGCGGTTCGGATTGGAATACTTCGGAGACATCGGCCTTCGCCTGATTGGATGGCGTTAAGCCGGTTGCCTGCTCGCCTTCAGATCGGAAGTACACAACGGGCAGCGAATCGCTTTAATCGGGATAGCGCTTGCGCAAAATGGGCATTCCTTGGTTGTCGGCGTTGCGGCGACCACTGGCACCGGCCTCTTCATCTTGTTTACCGCCTGAATCACCAGGAACACGAAGAACGCGATAATCAGGAAGTTGATCACCGTATTCAAGAACGATCCATAAGCGATCACCGGCGCGGCTGCCTTCTTCGCATCGGCCAAGGTCGCATACGATTGGCCATTCAACGCAACGAACAATTCCTTGAAATCGACCTTCCCGAGTAACATGCCGATCGGGGGCATTATCACGTCGTTTACCGCGGATGTAACGATCGCCCCAAAGGCCGCGCCAATGATAACGGCAACCGCCAGATCGAGCACGTTGCCTTTTGCGATGAATTCTCTGAATTCTTTAAGCATAGTGAGATCCATCTTAAGACATAAGTGAGACCAATGCCAACCCAAACGGTAAGGCGTGCTACGGAATCGAGTTACCCACGGGAATCGCGGATAGGTCGTCAGCCGGGATCACGTTGACGTCGTCCGGCCACTTGTAACCATGACCGGTGATCCAGTGTCCGTCCCAAACCCAGTGTTTTTGTCCGTTAAGGATCACGTAAACCTTGGCATCCTCTACGCCCGAACCCGGCCGACGGACCAGTTTGCCTTCATACGATTTCGGAGCCGGCAGTGGATCGCCGGATGGAATGGCAGCCAGATCTTCATCGGAGATCAGAACCACATCGTCAGCCCACTTGTAGCCGAGCTTGGTGACTGCCATTGTGTTCGGAGCCTCGTGTTTCGCGCCTCGGCTTACCAAATAGACCTTCAGCTTTTCGGAGGATTGGCTGGAAACCACGCGATTGTCGTAGACCAGGGCCGCGGTCTGCGGGGTAGTAGAGAATCGCAGGCTAGCGGCCAGGCGGAGGCGATTGGGAATCGTTGAAGAACGCGCCTGGAATGTGTTCCACACGCCCTGCAGCGCCACAATGTTAACCGCGGCTATCGATATGAATGCAGCTACAGCAATCCATCCACGGCGGATTTGCCCAAACAAACCGGATACCGCAATCAGCGGCAGGAACGCATAGGGGATCAAATAGCGGCCATAGATTCCCGACATGTGCCCGCGGCCGCTATCGATGTTCGATGCGATCAGGTCATGCGGCATATCCGTGGTCCAGACGATCGCAAAGACGCTGCCTGCGTTAAGCAGGAAGATTCCAGCCAGCAGAATCCGTTGCGAGCGGGAGAGGCGAGGTCCTGTCCGGTAAGCGGACGCAACCACGAACAACAGAAGTACATAGAACAGCGGAATCCAACCGGGCAAACGAATTTCCAGCCGCCCGAGCTTGCCGACGAACTGTTCGAGATATTCGTATCTGAAAAAGGCAATCGTGCGGCCAACAGTGGTCAGGAACGTCACCGGGTGATGCAGGAGAAAAGCCGCATTTTCATCCGGCCGCATTCCCGCGGCTGCCCGCATCGCGACGAAGATCGTTCCGTTCGGACGATTGATCAACTGCCACGCGGCCACGGTGCCATAGGCAAGCGCTATGTAACCCACAACCATTAGCCAGCGAGTCCGGCGGTTGGGAAATCTGGCGCGCAGGGATCAACACCACCAGCGCAGCCAGTCCGACGCTCGCTTTGCAGAGGCCCGCTACAACTACGCCCAACGCTAACAACAAGTATTCGGAGCGCTGCAACTGCACCGGTTTATCAGTAACGCTCAACCGCAGAATATACGCAGTAAGGACGAACGAGACAGCCATCGTAACCGCGTCAGCGGAGAGCGATGCTCCCTGGTGAAGCGCCATCGGCATCAGAGCAAGCACGGCCAGCGGAACCTGAAACTCGGGCAGAATTCGCATGGCGGCGACGATCATTAGCAAGTAGAAAATCAGGTTACCGAGTCTCCCCATATACATCAGTGAGATCGGCGATTCTGTAAACGCGCGGCCAAATGCGACAGCCGTTCCCGAGGGCAAATAAACCAGGCAATTGTACAGGTTGACCGCGGTGAATTGACCGACTACCAGCGCGGGATGTGTACCGTCAACGCGGCCCACCAAATCCCGAGCCGTGGTCTCCGGCGGAAGCTGAACAAAGTTGAAGTGCCGATATTCCTCGCGGAAATCTCCGCCGAAATAATCGGCGTTCCCGCTGACTCCAGCCCGTCCGGTACAGACTCCCTGGGATACCAGGTAGGTGCGGTACATATGCTGTTCCTCATCCTGCACGTGCCAGGGCCCCATGAAAGCGGCATACGGAATGCCGAGGAAGAGGCCGAGAATAAGGAAACAAATCGGGATCTTCATTCTTCACGCAGGGTTAAGGAATCGAGTTGCCCTGGGGGATCACCGCAAGATCCTGCGCCGGTATGATGATGACATCCTCCGGCCATTTGTAGCCGTGGCTGGTAAGCCAGTGTCCATCCCATACCCAGTGCTTCTTGCCGTCGATAATGAGATAGACCTTGTTGTCCTCCACTCCCGATCCCGCGCGCCGGACCAGCTTACCTTCGAAAGTTCGTGGCGCAGGCAGTGGCTCGCCTGTGGGAATGGCGGAGAGATCGTCGTCGGAAACCAGGATCACGTCATCGGGCTCCTTGAAACCCTGGCGGGCTATGGCCATGCTGTTTGGAACTATGTGCTTGGCGCCTCCGGACACCAGAAAGATCTGTGTTTCTCCAGGGACGCGCTTGGAAACCAATCGGTTATCGTAGAGCAGCGCGGCGGCCTGCGGTGTATCCGAAAAATCCAGCTTCAATGCCATGCGCATTCGATTGGGAAAAGTCGATGAATGGGCCTGGAACGCGTCCCACAGAACGTTCAGCGCCACCACATTCATGAGTACGGCCAAAGCCAGCGCCGCGACGGAGAAACCTCGCACGCGTAGCCGCGTCAACACACCGGAAACGGCGATCAGCAGTAAGAGCGCAAAAGGAATCAGGTAACGGCCCTGCATGCCGGGGATCAACAAAGCCCCGGTATCGAGTTCCGCTGCGATGACTTTGTGCGGCAGCTCCGTGGTCCAGACCACCGCAAACAAGCAGCACACGTTAAACAGGAAAATTCCCGCGAGTAGGATGCGCTGCCGGGCTGAGAGACGGGGTTCAATCGGATACACCGCGGCCGCGAGGAAAAGTAACGTCACATATACCCACGCCACCCAGTCGGGCAACGGTATATTAAGCCATCCCAGCTTTCCAACGAAGGCGCTCAGATACTCGCGTCCCCAGATGTTGACAGTATGTCCGATCGCGTGCAGAAACGCCATTGGGCGATGGACGATAACAGCGGCGTTCTCATTCAGGTTGATTCCCGCGGCGGCCTTCAAAGTGCCAAAGATCTCCGCGCTAGGGCGGTTAATCGACTGCCATACGGCCGCTGTTCCATAAGCCAGCAATATGAAGCCGGCAATTGCCAGCCAGCGCGTCCGGCGTTCCGGAAATCTAGCGGCCGGAATCAGCAACACTAGAAACACCAGTCCTACACTGGCCTTGCACAAACCGGCCGCTACCAGGGCGGCAGCTAACCACAGATAATCGGCGCGGCGCAACGGCGCGGCTTTGCCATCTACGCAAAGGCGGAGGATGTACGCCGTGAGAACGAATGAGACTGCAATCGTAACGGCATCGGCGGAAAGAGACGCCGCCTGATGGAGCGTCATCGGCATTAAAGCCAACACTGCCAGCGGAAGCTGAAACTTCGGCAGTAGCCGCATGGCTAAGATGACCATCAGCAGATAGAAAACAAGGTTACCGAATCTCCCGAGGTACATGAGAGTAAGCGGTGAAGCGGAGAAAAAGTCTCCGATTCGCATGGCGCCACCGGCCGGCAAATAAGGAACGCAACTATACAGGTTGACCGCGGCATATGTGGCGACGATCGACAAAAAGCGCCGTTGGCTATCATCGGTCAGCTTGAGAAGATCGCGGCCAGTGCTGTTCTTGGGAAGCCTGATCCAAGCGGCACGGTGCTCCAGATCGCGGTAATCGGCGTCCACGCGGGCCGGTATCCCAGGTTCGCCGGTGCAGAATCCCTCTGATGTCAGGTAAGCGCGATACATGTGCCCCTCCTCGTCCGGTACATGTAGCGGTGCCACGAAAAGAGCGTAGAGAGAGCCGAGAATCAGTCCAATAATAAGGAATGGTCTCGGGAGACCGGGCGGCAGAGCGAATCGCCGCGCGAAATGCATATTCACCATTTGCGAAAGAACTATTATCCGCTACAGGCAAATCAGCCCCGCCGCCTGGCGATTCAGCTACGCCATTCGCAGCGCTTTCCCGAGCGTGGTCAGTTGCTCCATGTACTCCGCGGAGATGACGCCCCCGGGTTGAACGGGAACATCCCACGTGAAAGCTCCACCGGCCTTCACCAGTTTCTGACTCCAATCGACAATTTGATCAGGCTTAAACCGAGGCGCGCCCATGCCCCACTGTTCGCCAAGATGGCTCAAAACTTGTACCTGAGCCCCGTCGAGCATTCCTCCGTCCTGCCGCCTGATCTGGGTCAACGCGGGATCGTCGATCTCGCCGGCGGTGAAGTCCTGGTGCGGCGTCATGGAAAGGATTCTATGGAACACGCCTGGGTTAAAGGCCAGCACGCTGTCCGGATTCCCGGCGCGGGCCGCGGCAGCAAACGTGGCGAAGTTTGGCGGGTCGTCGGTACGGTACATGGTGTTGGGCCAGTAACAGCCATCGAACCACCAGCCCGAAACCTTCTTCCCCCAACGAGTGGACCATTCACGGATGATCGCTTCCCATTTCAGTTGGAACTCCCGATTGCGATGCGCTCCGTTTTCCCACTGCAAAGCCTGCTTCGCCGCCGTGTCCTGAGCCGGTGCCCCCGACGGTAAATAGACCATCAAGCGAACGCCGCGCTTGTTCAAAGCCTCATAGAGGTCCGCTACAAGATCGCGCCGCGAGCACTTGCCTGGCTCGATGCCCGTCAGCCGGTCGTACGTCGAGTTCGGCGAAAGATAGTAGCCTGAGTTCTGGCCGATCGAGATCTGATAGTATCCCGCGCCCGTCGACTTGATCTGTTGCGCCAGCCCCTCTACATCGAATTTATCCACAAGCAGATTCCATCGCGCGACGGTCATGGGCTCGTGCGTAGCGCGCGCGATCCAGTCCGCGAGATAGTGATTCATGATCCCCCATCGCGCCGCCGCCATCCATGCTGCGCGATTCCGTCCCGAAAGACTGTTCTGGGCTTTCGTCATGCAGGTGACGCCGCTAATGGCCACGAAGAATCTTCGCGAAAATCGAGTTTGGCTCATAACGAGTTTGGCCCGTTAAAAGACCGGCTGCCTATCGCCCTGTACCACGCGCGCTTCAATTCCGCCTACACCGTCAATCCGGGCGGCTACTCGATCCCCCGGCTTGATCCTCGCGCCTTTCGGGCACCCGGTCGAGATCAGGTCGCCAGGATGCAAGGTCATATAGTCCGAGTGGTAGCGCACCAGATCGAGCGGACCCATCTTCATGTTGCGGACGAAATCGCGCGACCAGATAGCGCCGTTGTGCTCCGTGATCACTTCGAGCGATCCAACATCCGGAACTTCGTCTTCAGTCACGATGACCGGGCCAAAACTGAAGAACGTATCGAAGCTTTTGGACCGTGTTAAATATCGCGGATTCTTGCGCAGCACGTCGAGCGCGGTGAGATCGAGCGTCGTTGTGAAACCGTAGATCATATCGCGGACACGCTCGCGCGGCGCGTAGTGGCACGTTCTGCCGATCACTACGCCGAGTTCCCCTTCTGCATCGACATCGTCCGAAAATTCGGGAGGCGGTAGCACTATTTCGCCGCCCGGCTGGAACATGCACGAAGCAGGTTTCATGAAGCTGCCCGGCTCCTCCGGTTGCACGGCGTTTATATCGACCGCATGGGATTGGTAATTGAGCCCGATACACCAGATTTTGGGCGGGACGCTATATGGCAACCGCGCCTCAACCTGGTCGAATGGAATCGGCGGCACACCCTCCGTTGGCATCTCCTTGACGCCTGCACGAATGAGATCGAGCAGATTGTTGGGATAGTGTTTGTCGAACGTCGAATTGATTTCGAGAACCGCGGCGACCCCGCCCTTCACTACCACTCCGGCATGGTCAACTGGATTGTTCTGTCCGGCGTACCGGAAAGTAATAAGCTTCATAAAAAGGCGACTCAATCAATGTACACCGCTCCGCATTAAAATCGCAACTTCACTGCAAGCTGGATAATGCGAGCCGCGTTGAGGGTAGAGGTTACCTGTCCCCCTGACGACGTATTGATGGTAGCGGTCGGCGCGGCGAAAGTTGGGTGATTGAACAGGTTGAACATCTCGGCGCGAAATTCGAGACCACGCGTCTCGGTGAACGGGAAAACCTTGATTACCGTGAAATCGAGCTGTTTCAGGCTGTCGGCGCGCAGGATGTTGCGTCCGCCGGTGCCATAACGAAGTTGCGCGGGAGGCAAAGCGAAGGTATCCTTGCCGCCTGGATCTACGCTCGTACAGGAAGAGTTGGCTGAGGTGTAGAACCAGCAGGTAGGATTATTGAGTACGATTGGGGCTCCTAACACATCGGGACGTTGACCGGACACGCCGGTATTGGCCGTATCGCCGCTGATCGTCGGAGTAAACGGCAACCCGGAGCGCAGCGTCACGATACCAGCCATTTCCCAGCCATTGACAAGCTGATTCACGATTCCGTGCGTGTTGCCCAGGAGTTTTTTCCCTTTGCCGAATGGCAGGTCATAGACAAAGCTGCCGGCGAATGTATTCGGCAGGTCGAAATCGCAAACGCCACGATTGTACTTGAGCAATGTTATGGTCGCGCCTCCCTGCAGAGTTCCCGCGTCGATGCACTTGGCACGCGTGTAAGATAGCAGCACCGTTGCCCCATTCCACACGCGCTGATCGAATTTGGTTTGCAGCGCGTTGTAGTTGGCGTTCTCGTCGAAAGTCGCATACGTGAACACGCCCCACTGAGGATAGGGCCGCCGATTCTGAATGTTGCCCGCGCCTGGAAGCGGATCGTTGATGCCGATGTTCTGATTCAGGTGCGTGGTCTTGTTTCCTACGTACGCTGCTTCAAATGAACTGGTGGTAGTGAGCTGCCGCTGAATCGCAAAGTTCCACTCGTTCACATACGTAACGTGAGAGTTGAGTTCGCCGGTGTCGACGTCCGGCGTGGAACAGGAATTTGCCGCGAAGCCGAAGGGGCAAACGGCGTGAGTCGAGTTCGCTGTGATCACTGGCTGCCCGAGGAAGTAGTCCGCCCAAGTGCGCGTGGGAACGGCCGGCGGACGGTCATTGCTCACTGTCTGCGCTGCGATGAAGGGAACCGTTGCAACTGTGTTGTTAATGGTGTTGCTGTCCGGGAAGTTGTAGAAAATCCCGAATCCGCTGCGGACGACCCACTTGTTGCTGCCGAACGGCTGCCACGCGAAGCCCACCCGCGGCGCCCAATTCTTCTGGAATGGCTGGATCGACGACGGCAATCCCAGGGAGTTCGTGTATTCGATGCGATCGGAGAAAAGCTGCTGGAATTGCGCGGTGAGAGGCTGCACCGCGGGATCGATACTCGAAGGGATAATCAGTTTCGCATTGGAAAGATCGAAGGCGCTCTTCTGGCCGCGAATTCCGTTATAGAGCGAGTTGAGTTCGAAGCGCATTCCGATATTGATCGTGAGATTCTGAGTAGCGCGGAAGCTGTCCTGCACGTAGAAGCTCCAGAAATTCGCCCAGTCGCCGTTAAGTTCCTTGAAGTAGTCGCGAGTGACGGAGTCGGGATAGCCAAGAAGGAAATCGCCGAACGAATAATTAGTGTAAGTGTTGGCGAAATTGAAAATTCCGACCGAGCGCGACCCGTTAAAGAAGCCCGCGTCTTGATGCATCAACTCCGCGCCGAACTTGATGCTGTGGCGGCCGCTTGACCAGGCGGCGCTGTCGGCATACTGAAAATTGCGAATACGATTCGATTTCGGACGCTGGTCGGATGGCGATCCAGTGAAGGTTGCGTAACCGGTCAGCGTGATCTGCGGGAAGCTGTAAATCGAAGTGGTGTCGTTGAAGCCTTGGACACCGGCCTCCTGGTTGAAATTAGTCCCGCCGAGCGTCGGGCCGAAGAGAAAGATGCTCCGATAATAAGACACGCGGCTCTCATTTACCCAGCGCGGCGAAAACTCGTGAGTCAGCGAGATAGTGGCATTCTGCGCACGGCTATGCAACGGAAATGCGCCCAGAGTAGTGAAGGGATTCGGATCGTTTTCGTCATTGTCGTTGATCGAATAACGTCCCATCAATTGCCAGGCCGCCGATAACTGCTGGTCCATGCGAATGTCGCCACGGATCTGATGCTGTAGCAGGTTATTAGTGAGCGCCGCGTAGCTGGTCGAGCCGACCGTGGTGTTGGCCGGCGGCAGGTACTTGAGAAAGAATAGAGCTTGCGGCGAAATGCGGCTTTGCGGAATTACGTTTCCCGCGAATGGCTGCCGGGTCAACGGATCAATCAATGGCTTCGAAGCTGTAGCTACCGAACTGAAGTTCCCCCCGATCAGAGCGGCGCTGGGGACGACGTTACTGAAATCGACTCCTTGCAGCAAACCGGTCTTTTCGAGATCGGCAAAGAAGAACGTCTTGTTCTTCACTATTGGCCCGCCGAAGGTGAAGCCATAATCGTTACGTCTTAGCGGATCCTTGCTCTGCGTCGATCCCGCTGGCGGGAGGTAGAAGAAATTGCGCGCATCGAGGGATGAGTTGCGCAGGAACTCAAATCCGGTGCCGTGGAATTGATTGGTGCCGCTCCGCATCGTCGCGTTGATGGCGCTCGGTGTTCGGCCGTACTCGGCGTCCATGTTTCCGCCCTGAACCTTGAACTCCTGTAGAGCGTCGACGTTTGGTTGAATCAGTGTTCCGCCGGTCTGCATTTCTGTGATAAACGCGCCATCGAGGAACCAGCCGGTCTGGTTATTGGCGCCGCCATTGACGTTCACCGCGACCACCGAGGAGCGGATGGAACTGCCTCCCGTTCGCGTCCCTTCCCCGCCCGGGTTGTATGTTGCGCCGGGTGTAAGAGCGGTGAGTTGCCAAAAGCTGCGGCCATTGAGCGGCATATTTTCGACCGCCGTCGTGTCAACAACTTGGCCAAGCGAGGAAGTCGCTGTGTCGATGATCGGCGCCGCAGCCGACACCGTAAGTTCCTGTTCTATCGCACCAACCTGGAGGGTCGCATTGACCATTGCGCGCTGCGCCACCTGAAGTTCGACGTCAGGCGCGTTGAAGGTCTTGAAGCCGGTTTTCTTAATCGTGATCGCGTAATGAGCGGCGCTCAGTTCCGTGATGGCGTATCCGCCATTGGCGTCCGTTACCGCGCTGCGCGACGTCTGCGTCCGGGGATTCCTGGCTTCAACACTGGCACCCACTACGGCCGCGCCGCTCGCGTCAGTCACCGTCCCAACCAGCGTAGCGGATGAAATCTGCGCGCTCGCAATCGGAACCTCGAGCGCGAGACAAAACGTGACAAGGCACACTATCGATCGAAACATGGATCCTCTTCCTGAAACTAAGCGTTTCCACGATTATTTCGCCTATGCGCCCACTTGTCAATCGCGCATGATTTGAATCACAGGCTCTCAGACTACTGAACCGGACCGGAAAACTTGGCTTTGAATGCTTCGTGCCGGCGGCGCGCCTGGTCCATCAGCGTGGCGAAATCGCGCTCCCTACGAATGCTGTCGATCAACGGATCGGTTTGGAAATACGGATAACAGAAGAAGCCGCCCGCGATCGTCTGGCGAAACATTCGTAGAGCGGAAACGTCGTCTCCTAATAAGGCGTACGCTTCGCAGACTTTGTAAATCCCTTCCGAATCGGCGACCCCTCGACCGGCTATCTTGGCTTCGGTCTCGCGCAGCATCGCGAGGCCGGCCGCGTTTCTGTTCCGAATGTGCTCCGCGATCGCTTTTCCGACTTCTGCCTGAAGCAGCGCCGGATCGAGTTCATACGCCCGGTCGAAATGAATCGCGGCATTCTGGTAATCGCGCTTGTAATATTCGGCGAATCCTCGATAGAAGGTGAGGTAAGCGGAACCGTTCGGAGGCAGACTGGCAAGGAACTTGTCGTACTCGCCCACGTAAAGATAGGAGTTCAAGGCCGAACTGCCGATCTTCACTGCGGGAGCAATC
Organism: Terriglobia bacterium; assembly: GCA_963767545.1. GTDB lineage: Bacteria > Acidobacteriota > Terriglobia > Bryobacterales > Bryobacteraceae > CAVVFX01. Next base: position 31,923 of record CAVYEV010000006.1, on the reverse strand, counting down.
TGCCGCGCTCGTTCGCATTCCGCGATCGATTCCGGCAACAGTCCGCCGAAACGGAAGGCGTAGCCGAGTTCCCAGTGTGCCTCGGCGTTATTGCGATTATTCTGCAAGGCCCCGCGCATTAGCGGAACGGCTTCCTCCGCGCGCCCCGTATCGGTGAAGAGATTCGACATATAGATCCGCGCGTTGATCAAAGCGGGATTCAGCGCCAAAGCTTTCTGATAGGCCGCGAGCGCTTTGCGGTACATTTCACGTCCGCCAAACTGAAGCGACGCCTCTGTTGTATAAGCCCTGCCTAAGTGCGCCCATGTGAGTGCGTAGTCCGGCGCTTCCGATGCGGATCTCTCCAATACCTGAACCGCGCTCGCGTAGTCGCTCAGCGCGTAGAGATCGACGCCGCGAAGATAGTCCTCGTATGCCGCGCGGTTGATGGGATTATCGAGCTTCAGGTTCCCGGTCTCTGTCGGAGAGAGACTCAATTCGAGACCGCTGATAATCCGTTGCGCTACGCGATCTTCCACGGTAAGCAGCCGCTCATATTTGATGTCGATTGTGTCTTGCCAGATCATGCGCATCTGCTTGACATCGATGAGTTGAGTGTTGATGCGCAAATCGTCTCCGTCTTTGATGAAGCTCCCGGTCAGCAGCGCATCCACCTTCAATTCGGCACCCACTTTTCGCGGATCGATCGTGCGATTGCGGTATTGATCGATGGAGGAGGAGGGCCGCACCGATACGGAGCTCACATATCCGAGCTTGGTGATCACCGCGTCGGCGAGCGAAAAGCCGAGAAAGTCGGTCGCGGCATCCTGTCTGATATTGCGGAAAGGAAGGATGGCAAGTCTGCGGATCGCAATCGAGGGTGTAGGGGATCGGCTCCACGAAAAATAGCCCACTCCGAGGATCGTGGAGGCAATAAGGGCGACGGCTCCAATGATCAATTTCCGCCGGGTCGAGAGTACAGCCGGTGGCAGCTCAATCTTCGCTCGGAACTCGCGTTCCTGTTTGAATGACTGCAGTTCGTCCACCAGATTCTTGGCGCTTTGATAACGCCCCTGACGATCCTTGTGCATCGCCCTGCCCACGATCCGGGCGAGTTCGCGCGGTGTTTCGGGAACCGTCTGGTCGAGAGGAGGTGGATCGCTCTTCAATATCTCGGCGATCACGTCGCTGATTGTCGCCCCTTCAAATGGGGCCTTGCCCGCGATCATCTCGTGGAGAACCGCGCCGAGGCTGAAAAGATCGGTACGGTTGTCCACCGCGAGTCCTCGCGCCTGCTCGGGAGACATGTACTTGGCGGTGCCGAGAACCATGCCTGGCTGCGTAGCGGATTCGAGGCGTGTGCCGCGGGACTCGGAAGGCCGGGCTGGGCTTTCGGTGTTAAGCTTCGCGATTCCGAAGTCGACGATTTTTACTAATCCATCCCTGCGAATGACAATGTTCTCGGGCTTAATATCCCGGTGAACGATCCCGGCTCCGTGCGCGGCCGTTAGACCCGCGGCCGTCTGGATCGCGATATCCACCGCGTCCTCGACGGAAAGTCTGCCGGACGAGAGTCTCTCTCGCACGGTGAAACCATCGACGAATTCGGAAGCGATGAAGTGAATTCCGTCAGATTCTCCTACTTCGTAGATGGTGAGAATGTTCGGGTGATTGAGCGCGGACGCGGCAAGCGCTTCCTGCTCGAAGCGCCGGAGGCTTTCCTCATCGTGGATGGATTCGGGCGTGAGCGTCTTGATGGCGACCTTGCGGCGGAGTCGCGGATCGTGCGCGAGGTAAACCCGGCCCATTCCGCCCGCCCCGAGCAACGAGACGATCTCGTAGCCGCCGACAAGCGCGCCGCTCGAGAGCAGCGGCTTCTTCGCCAGAAAATCATGGGCGGCGTTGTGGATCAGGTTTTCGAGGGGCTCGGTGGCCTCGGCGGATCGCAGCAGCGAAGTCAATTCGGCATGGAGCTTCCGGTCGTCACCGCACGCGCGCTCGACGAATTGGCAACGAAGGTCCGGCGCAAGATCCATGGCCTCATTGAAGAGGTCATCGAGCCTTTTCCAAAAATCCGATGTCCCGGGAGCCATAGCCACTACTTGCTTGCGGTTGCTTCGCCGCTCAATTCACGATGGAGCCAGGCTTTGGCCATTCGCAATTCGCGATGCACCGTGGCGGTGGAAATATTGAGCGAGGCGGAGGCTTCGTCGTAAGTAAGTCCGCCAAAGAATAACAGTTCGACCACCTCAGCTTTGCGGGCGTCGTGAGTGGCGAGACGCTGCAACGCCTCGTCAAGGTCGAGAATCGCCGACGGCGCCGATTGGCCAACCACCAGCGCCTCGTCCAGTGAGAGCTTTTGCATGCCGCCGCCGCGCTTATGGCGTTGATGAGCTTTCGCGTGGTCGACCAGAATGTGGCGCAGCATGCGGGCCGCGACGGCGTAGAAATGGACCCGGTCGTTGAAGTTTGCTTCGGAACCTGCCAGTCGAAGATAAGCCTCGTTGACGAGTGCCGTCGCGCGCAGGGTGTGCTCGGGCCGTTCGGCAGAAAGACAGCGGGCTGCTAGTCGTCGGAGTTGGTCATAGACCAGCGGCATCAACTGGTCGAGAGCCTCTTTGTTGCCCCCACCCCATTCCTTGAGAAGCCGGGTTACCTGTTGGTCATCCGCCGCCATAGCCACTATTCGATGCTGAAAGGCGCTCTTAAGGCTTATGTTAGCGCCTTCAGTTCGTCAGGATATCGACAAAGCGTTCACTGGCATATTCGAGAATGCCGTCGTCTTTAGTGAGAAGACGAGCGCTCAAGGCCCGTGCCGTGGCCACAATGATCCTGTCGGCAGGGTCGCCGTGGAACTCGCCGGGTAGATAACTGCTCTGCCAGGCGATCTCCGGGCTCAACTCGGCTATGCGGAGACCGGGCAGTCCACAGATTCGCTTTAGCCACGCGTCGGCAGGTTCTCTCAGACGGAGGCGGCCCTTTCGCGCCAAAAGGCCAACCTCCCAAACCGAAATGATCGATATAATGAGCGAATCCGCCAAGGCTGCGGACTCAAGCGCTCGCTTTTCCCGAGGAGAAAACCTGCCCCAGTCGGCGGCTGCCAACCACAGCCAACAATGAGTATCGAGCAAAAGCGGACGATTACCGGTCCGCATCCCAGGCTTCACCCGTTGGTGCCATGATATCGCCAGTGATGTCGAAAGTCGGGGTTATTGTCGAGAAGATACCGGAGGGGGATGCATCGATCGGAATCAGTTGCGCGACCGGTCTGCCACGCTTCGTGACGATGTAGCGAGATTTATGGTCCGAAACTTCATTAGAAATGAAGACACTTGGCCTTGAATTCGCCTGCTGGAATCGTAGAAGGCATAACTACTGGTCACTCTAACATAGTCATACGGGACAGTAAAGCGCCTTCGACCGTGCCCTACTGTCCCTTGGGAGTTTACTGAATCACCGTAACCCACGTCTTCAGGGTATTGGCGTTATCGTCCACTGCTGCTACGCGAACCGTTGCGAAGCCGACCGTTGTTACGTTCACGCCGAAAGCGCCGCCATTATTCGGATCGATCGAATATTGTCCGACGAACTGGCCGGTAGTGGTGAACTCGACGAGTTCGCTCGGCTGGTTAGGATCGACATTCGATCCGTCGCTGTTGGCCACGATCAGATGTCCCGTGGGTGCCAAGGTCAGATCGAGGGGGCCATGGAGCTTCGTGGCGTCGTTAAAGATGATCGAGCCGGTTCCCTGCGTTGAGGTGACGCTGCTTGCTTGTGCAATCGAGTAGACCGCGTTATCGGCCGAGCTAGCCGCATAGAGAACGTCATGCTGCGCGTCGTAAGCCAAGCCGGATGGTCCCAGCACGAGAGCCGCCGGATCGGTGCGATGGGAATAGCCCGACGCTATAGTCACGGACTTCGGAACGATTACTGTCTGTCCGCCGCCGTCGTAGGAGACATCGAAGCGGACGATCGTGCCGCTGAGGACGTTCGAAACGAAGACCTGCGCGAAACCGCCGCCCAGGTCGTGAACCGCCATACCCCAGGGTCCGTTGACCAGGTTCGGGCTAACGACCGAGCCAAGAAGTTTGCCGCGCGGGTCGACAAAGAGGAGCGAACCGGCTTGCACTGTTGCCGCTGTGCCGTCCGCAGTCGGGAGGCTACCAACGATGACGATCCCGTCCGAGAGGATGCCCAAGGCTGCAGTAAGACCGACCACCGGCGCTTGATAGAACAGCGACTGCTGGCCTTGTGAATTGATCCTTACGATTGTGGTTCCAGTACCCTGCAGGTTTTGGGCGTTGTTGAAGTTGGACACCAGGATGTCTCCGGGCTGCAGCACGGTACTTCCCAGCAGTGTATGTGGAACAACCGCCACTCCATATGGATTGACATCGCCATTTGCGGGAATGGTGGATACCGATGGCGGAGCCAGCGGCAGAATAGCCTTCTGCGCGTGCGCACTCGAAGGCAGCGACAGAGTAGCGGTGGTGAGGACGCCGCACAGAGCGGCGACTTTTCGTAATTGCAAAGCGTTCGATTTCATGAGTTTCTCCTTTTTTTCAAATGATTTATGGATAAATTGGTTGGGCTGCGCCCGCTGGACACACGCCGGGCGGGCGATGGACCAGTGCTGTTGTCTTGTAGGCTCTTTATCTCGTGCGTCTGCGGATTGCAGGCATACTGAGTGCGACCAGGCCGAGGCCGAGCAGGAATTCGCTGGCGGGTTCAGGTGTTGCGGCGGCCACCGTCACGTTGTCGATTGCGAAGTTGGGCGCGGGAGTAGATAACACGACGCTATTGAACTTTGCGCCTGAGAAGGCAATTTCTCCTTCCGGAAAAGTGAAGCCGGGCAGAAACATACCCGCCAGGGAATCGCTGCCCACGAGCGTATTTCCCTCGTACGCTGAGAGCGTCAGAGGTGAGGGAGTAAAGAAGTCGCTTGTCGCAAACACAAGCGTGATTGCCGAGAGATTCGTATTAAACGCGATATCGAGCGAAGGATTGTTTTGGAACCCCGGTCCCGGGCTGCCCAGAACATTGCCGGTGAGCGTCTCGAAGAAACTCTGTTGCACCGAGAAAGCGCCAGGGCCGCTCGGGGATGAGAATGTCGCGGAGATGCCGTTATTGGTATCGGTGAACGAAGTTGCTGTTCCTACGGTATCGGCATCGAAGTTAAAGTTAGAGATGGTTGAGGCATGCCCCAACGCACAGAAGCTGCCTGCCAGGAGAGCGAGCCTTGCGACTGTGGTTCGGAGCGGATGAATCGTCGATTTCATGTTTGCTGTTTCCTTCCACTGTCAAAAGCGACGTCTTTTGCGGAAGTCCCTCACGCTTCGAAAACTTATTCGAAGTTTTTTGGGGCAGCATGGCCTTACTTCGCGGCGTATGTCTTGCTGAAGCCGTTGCGGCCGTTGGTTACCGTGAACTCGCCGGTCGGAAGCGCGGTCAGTTTGATCCAATTACCCTGGTCGGACTTCGAATCGGGATTGGCGATCATCTCGGGATCTGTGTTGTGCGCTCCTTTCGACTCGGCGGTGTGAAGCTGCCAGAGCCCTTCGAGTCCCGGGAGGTCGTGGACAATCTGCCAAGCTTCCGGGTTGCCGCCCTTGGTCGCCCCATTGTTCATAATCGCCACGCGCGGATGAACCGCATCCACCAGGGCCGGCGAGTTAGACTGATTCAACCCATGATGGGTCGTGAGATAGACGTCGACCGTGCCGATTCGGTTGTTGGGGCAGACCAGCGCCAGCTCTTTATCCCAGGTGAGATCACCTAGGTCAAGGAGCCGGAACTTGCCGTAGGCGATGAGGCTGCCGGTAGAACGCGAGTTCTCCGACTTGTCCTCCGGTTTGGGTTGTGTGCTGGCGCAGTAAGGATTGGGCTGGCCGGCTTCGGGGAGGGCTTTGGTCAAGACGTTGCCGTCCGCGGTGAGAATCTCGACGGAGAGGCCCTTGATCGGAATGCGATCGCCGGGCTTGGCCAGCAGATGGTTACCCTTATCGCGAATCGCGGTGTAAGCGTTGAAGAGATCGTCCGCGGGCTTCTTGCCAGCCTCGAAGTTAGGTCCATGATCTATGAAGTTCTTGATCGGCAGTTTGGCCGCAAGCTGCGGAACTCCGCCGACGTGATCGGCATGATAGTGGGTGATCAGCAGGTAATCGATCTGTTTGATGCCGGACTTGGCTGCCGCCGCGGCGATCCGGTCGGCATCGCGGTTGTTGAAGCCGGCCCAACCAGTGTCAATGACCATCGATTGGCCGGAGGGCGAAACGATGAGCGTGGCTTGTCCGCCTTCGACGTCGATGAAATAGACTTCCATCGGCTTGGTGGCGGAGAAGGCCGTAGCGGCGCAGAAGGCAAGCGCGAAAAAGATTAGCTTAAGCATCGAGAAGATCCTACCATGGTGAGTTGGTCTCGCGGGAAGCATGGATTTTCATTCGGTAGAACAGAACCTCAGGCAAAGTTTCCGCATTCTTGCGGGCGCTCGCGAACGCGCCGATGTGCGCGAGGTTGACGGCCTGAGCATCGCTTCTCTGGGGGCGACCTTTCAGATGTTCAATGCGGCATTTCTCAGTTCGTATGTCGAGGACGAGGCGGATCTCGAGCGGCGTATTGCCACCGCATCCCTACACTTTGCCAGTCTCCGCATTCCGTGGGCGTTCTGGATGTGCGACTCGTTTCTCGACCGGCGTCTGCAGCGGAAGGCCGCGCGGATATTCTCCCAAATGGGCATGAGTCTGACTTCGGAGCTGCCGGCAATGGCGGCCGAATCGCTCGTCACCCCTTGGCGGCGTCTCCCTCCTATAGAGTTACGGCCGGTATGCGATCTGGCAAGCCGCAGAGCATTCTGCGAGATCGGCGCTGTTTGCTTTCACGTTCCGCTGACCTGGTTTGAGGAAGTCTTCGATGGACGGATGAGTGAAAGGAGCGAGTTCGTTCCATGGCTCGCATTCCGCGGCGGCCAACCGGTGGCCACCGCCGCGACGGTATTGGCGGCGGACGCGATCGGCGTGTACAACGTGGCCACGCTTCCCGAATATAGAGGGCGCGGTATCGGGGAGGCGATCGTGCGCTACGCGATCGATAATGCCAGAAAGCATTCCGGTATCGATCGGACCGTGCTGCAATCGACGTCGTTCGGCTACGATCTATACCGCCAGATGGGCTACCATGTCGTCGGACAGGTGCTGGTATTTACGTCGCCCGCATGAGCCGCAAAAATGCGTGTGGGGCAGACCGGAGCCTGCCCCACTGGCCGCGTCGAAAAGGTTTGACCCTATTCTCGTGATTTCTTCGTCCCCTTCTCATCGGGGTAAGAGAATTAGGCCACCTTCTCGGCGATCGATTTCGCCTGTAAGAATAATAGCAGGTAGTCGGGGCCACCCGCTTTGGAATCCGTTCCCGACATGTTGAATCCACCGAACGGATGGGCTCCCACCATTGCTCCGGTACACTTCCGGTTGACGTATAGGTTGCCGACGAAGAACTGATCCCGGGCACGCTGCACATGTTCGCGGTTATTCGAAAAGATAGCCCCGGTCAGCCCGTATTGGGAATCGTTGGCCAAGGCAAGAGCATGATCGAAATCACGCGCCTTGGTCACAGCCAGCACCGGACCGAAGATCTCCTCCTGAAAGATACGAGCTTTCGAATCGACGTCCACGATCACCGTCGGCGGAATGAAGTACCCGTCGCCTTCTACACAACTTCTGACGTCTCCTGAGATAAACCGCCCTTCGCTTCTGCCCACCTCGATGTAATCCATAATGCTCTTGCGGGCACTCGCGCTGATCACCGGCCCCATGTAATTTGCGGGGTCGTCCGGCGGCCCGACTTGAAGATTTGCCGTGCGCTCGCGAAGCTTACCGACGAACTCGTCGTAGACCTTGGCATCGACAATCGCGCGGGAACACGCTGAGCACTTCTGTCCTTGGTATCCGAACGCGGAAGCTACAACGCCGTCGGCGGCATTGTCGAGATCGCACTCGCTATCGACGATGATTGCGTCTTTGCCGCCCATTTCGGCCACGACACGCTTGATCCAGATCTGGCCGGGCTGGTGTTTCGCCGCAAGTTCGTTGATGTGCAGCCCGACATCGCGCGAGCCGGTGAATGACACGAACCTGGTCCGCGAGTGCTGCACCAGGACGTCGCCGATCGCCGCGCCGCTGCCGGTCACGAAGGAGAAACTGCGCGGCGGGAATCCCGCCTCGAGAAGGACCTCCGCGAACTTGGCCGCGATTGTCGGCGTTTCGCTCGACGGCTTCATGATGACGACATTCCCGGTCACCAAAGCAGCCGTGGTCATGCCGGCCAGGATGGCGAGCGCAAAGTTCCATGGCGGAATCACCACGCCGACGCCGAGAGGGAGGTAACGCATCTCGTCCCGTTCTCCGGGCATCTGCACGACGGGCTGCGGACCGGCGAGGCGCGCCATCTCTCTCGCGTAATACTCGCAGAAATCGATCGCTTCCGCGACCTCCGCCTCGGCTTCGGGCCAAGTCTTTCCCGCTTCGAACACCAGCCAGGCGTTGAATTCCATCTTGCGCTCACGGATTATCGCGGCTGTACGAAGCAGCATGCCGACGCGATCTCCGGCTTTGGTCCGCGACCACTCGGGGAAGTAGTCCCACGACGCATCGACCGCACGCGCGGCCTGCTCCGGCGTGGCTTTCTGATGCACCCCCACAATCTCGGAGGGCCGGGCAGGATTCACCGAGTTGAAAGTTGCGCCGCTCTTTGCCCGCTCGCCCGCGATCGCCAATCGATACTCGCGTCCCAGTTCGGCTCGCACTTTGGCTTGCGCTTCTTCCATGCGACGCCGATTTTCGGGAACGGAAAAGTCCGTGTACGGCTCATTTCGAAATTCCGGCAGATTCAGTTGCGACACTCGACAGCCTCCAGCTTGCCTCCGACGTTCGCGATACGCGAGAAGCACGTATCGGCATCATGCGCGTAGGCGCACCACCAGTTCTCCGCCGCGGCTTGCGCCAGTATCCGCGTCTTGTTATCGATCGCGGTGAGCGGGAACAGATCGACCGCGGCAATCCAGGCAGGTTTCACGTGATGCGCTGTCGGAACCATGTCCGAGAAAAAACAGAACGTCTCGCGGCCCGAACGGACTCGCACGATCATCATGTCGCGGTTATGACCCGGGACCACTTCGAGTTCGATGCCGGGAACAATTTCAATATCGCCAGACAAGAGTTCCAGCTTGCCGGACTCGATCAGCGGATCGTAATTACTGTCCCGGTAACTGACCGCATCGCGCACATGGCGCTCGTGCGCGTGTTCCCATTCGCCGCGCTGGGTAACGTAACGGGCCCGCGGAAATGCCGCGCGAAAGCCGCCATCTCCGGCGATGGTATTGCCGCCGCAGTGGTCGAAGTGAAGATGCGTGTTGATCACCAGATCGATACTTTCGGGATCGATCCCCGAGGCCGCGAGCATATCGGGCAGCGGCGGTAACTGAGCGGGCATATTCATTCGGGTAAGTTCAATTGGCTCCAACCGGTTGCCGACACCCGTTTCGATCAGGACTGTATGGCGGTCCGTCTCAACCAGACAACAATTGAACGCGAAACGCAGGCGATTGAATTCGTCGGGCGGCATGCGTTTACTCCACATAGTCTTGGGCACGACACCAAAAAACGTGCCGGCGTCCCACCAATGGATGCCGGCATGAATCACCTGGATGCGGCACGGCCCGAGGGTCAGTTCACTCATAAGTCTTTCGGCAAGTCCGCCAGACCGCGCCGATGCTTCTCATCCCCGAGCGAGCTTGCGCCCACGCTCGAACAAATCCGCGGCTTCTTCGGCGATCTGCCGTCCGCGATCGAACAACTCCTTGCCCTTATCGACGATCTCCTTACCGCTATCGGCAAAAGCCTCACGCGTCGCATCGGTCTTCTTTTCAAGCAATTTGCGGGTGTGCTTTCCGGAATTCGGCGCATACAGCAGCGCTGCCGCCGCGCCACAAACCGCTCCGGCCAGAAACCATGTCAATCCACTGGTTGAATCACGATCTTCTTCCATACAATCACCTCAATTCGATTCTAGTACCTACTCGCGAAAGTTTGCGTACCCGCAGGGATCCGGGAGGCCGGCTTCAGGTAGGCCGGCGCAGTTGGCCGCACCTTGGTTCGGCGGACGCCACGAGTAGGGTGTTGCAAGAGGGGTGATGACTCAAATGCCCGATTTATGCTCGGCCGTTATGCGAAGTGAACCCATTCCGGCTTACGAGGAGGAGGTGACGCAAAAGGCATTTATTTGAACCGGCCGCTCGCGTGGATAGCCACTCGCGGCTACGAATGCGTCTAGTAGTGCGGACGGCGGTCGATCTAATGACGCAAACGGCCCGATTTTGAAACTGGCGGTGGTTCGAGTAGCGATCAGCCAAGGGGCTTCGGCCGTTTTGCGGAACAGACGTGCGCCTCTACAAGGGCGCAGATTACCAGTGGGTGGAAGTCCCACTCCAGGAGTTGTCGGTATGACTGGATAGCTGACGGGCCGTTTCGCCGGGTTAACCGACGGGATGGGAGCCTCGTGACAAAGTCCACATAAGGTGGGCGAGCAAATCCGCAGGCCGTAACGCGAGTGAAGCTTGAGCAGGCCTCGAAAGGAAGGTTGTGGATGCCGACCTGCCCGTTTGTTCAGGGAAGGCCAGAGCGGTCCGGGCAGAAACCCGATGCGGGAGCGCATCATGAACCAAACCGAAGCGCCGGATCGGTCCACCGGGGTAGTGAGCACGGCATGTGGAGAAGGCAATCTGTGCAAGTAGGGGGAAGCCCGGAGGTGGTGGGGGCGACTCCAACCGGTCGAACGCGGGTCGGCCGCGGCCAGCTTGGGTCTCAGAGGGGCCATAGTGTGCGCTGAGCAGCGCGTTGTTCAGGAGGGTTGAAGTCCCTCTGGCGCTCGGATGAGTGACGGCTGAGGCATATCCGAACGCGGGGGTAATGCCTCGCGGGCCGGGAAAGTAGGCAGGTATGGAGAAGCCTAAACGGGCACGAGGCGAAAGCTGGACACAGCCAAGGCGGACCTGGAGTTCCACCGCTTGCGTTCTCGCCGGGTGGCAGGGTGTCCGATCGTGAGCGAGGTAGGCACGTGCTCCGGAAAGGGCATGAGGAGAAGTACTCGGGCTAGTAATCGATGGGGGCGATGACGGCTGCCGAAGATGAACTGGTCGGCCAAAGGTGGGGCAAGGTCGAGCCTGCGGACTATATAGGCGAAGGCGTTCTCAGTTTGTGCGCACCCACCGCACCAAGGTGTTTGCAGATGGCACGGTACGGAAGAGTGATGCGTGACCTCAGGAGGACTGGCAGAGTCCCTGGGTGGCACCGGGGTAAGCGGACCTATAAGCGAGAGCGAAGTGGCGAGCGACGCTCTGACAGTAGACGGACGGCTGTGTAGTACCACAAGCGCAGCGAAAGTTGCGTGACCGGGCAACCGGCGGCGGAAGTGGGCCGGGGAAGGCAGCGGGCGAAGGCGATGTGGCCGGGGCGCTGGCGGTCTACGGGAAGTCGCTGGAGGTGAGGCGGCGGCTGGCCGAGGCCGATCCGTCGAACGCGGGTTGGCAGCGGGACCTGAGCGTGAGCCAGGACAACATGGGCAACGTGCTGCGGGACCATGGCGATGTGGCCGGGGCGCTGGCGGCCTACGGGAAGTCGCTGGAGGTCGAGGCGACGGCTGGCCTAGGCCGATCACCTCGAACGCGGGTTGGCAACGGGACTAGCGTGAGCCACAATAAATGGGCAAGGTGCTGCGGGAACAGGAGATGTGCCGGGGCGATGGTGGTCTACGGGAAGTCGCTGGAGGTGAGGCGGCGGCTGGCCGAGGCCGATCCGTCGAACGCGGGTTGGCAACGGGACCAGTCTCTCAGTTTGACGCTGATAGCTGAGTGCCACGAGCGGAATGGTGATAGCATTGGCGGGCTGCGGTTCGCGGAAGAAAGTCTCGCGATGGACGAGCGCCTGGCGGCGCTCGATCGCAGCAACGTGATCTGGCAGCGGGATGTGGCGTATAGCCGCGCATTCGCGGCCCGCTTGCGGGGTTGAGCGACCAACGGCCGCGTTGTGGTACGACACGCACGGGAAAGCGAGCTACGTGCAGCGTCCGATGCCGCCGTTGCTCCTTGCTTCCCTGGTACCACCAGGCGCGATCCGGGCTCATGGTGTGGTAGTGGGTCGTTCCAGCGTTGCAGCGGCCGAAGATGCCGAGGCGCTTGAACTCGACGCGCACGCCCGCGAAGAATTTGGTGGCGTATTTAGGGCAGGCGGTGCGGATCTCGAGCTGGGAGAGCTTCGCTTTCTACCCGCCGAGTTCCTGGTCGACTTTGAATTCGATGCGCAGGCCGCGGCAGTCCCAGCCGGGGAAGGCGGCGCCGAGGTGGATGTGGTCGTTGGAGTAGGGCGGGCCGTCGTGGAGGACGCAGCGGGGGCGTCTGCGGACTTCAAGCGAATTTGTGCATAAAGGTCCTCGGCTTCCCAACGGCGAGCATCTTGGGCTCGGTCTGGGAAATGTTTGCCTTCATGGAGAAGGAGGCTTTGGGAAGATTGATGGGGCCTTCAGGTCGCGGTGCCCGGCATCCACCAGGGCGGATGAAAATAGCTATCCAAATAGTTAAACGACTTTGACGATCTTCGTGCGATAGATGGATTTTTTGGGCGTCTCAGTGGTGATGAATTCGTCGACTTTCAGCAGATGCGCTGGGCGATGTGCAGGGAATCCACGGCGCCGATACCGGTCCGCGCGGACTCGTGGCTAGCGCGTTCCAGGATCAGCTTGACGTCGTTTAACATTGCGGTGCGCTGGAAGTATTCGAGGTAGAAGCGATACTCCTGGCGCCGACGGTTGAATCGAGCCTTCGGGCAAACCTCATGCCGGATAAACGGACTCCTTAAGAAAATCCTGTTGGATCTTTCAAAACGTCAAGCGCGGCATTCTTCAACGGGCGTTAGGTACCTAGGCGGCAATCAGGACGCCTGCGTCCCGGAAGGTTCGGATTAGCTGGTGCGACACTAGCGAAGTCCGCGCCGCTCCGCGATATCGCGGTACAACTCGCGACGGTTCACATCGGCCAGTTTGCGGAGAATGCGACCCAACTCGGAGACCTCTTTGTTGTCTTCCGTCAGCTTCTTCCTGGTCTTGGCCGCTCGTTTTACGACTGATTTGGGCGCGGAACTATTTTGGATCGGACGAGAATGGCACAAGTTGACGAGTCCTTTATTTATCCGGAGCCGTTGTCAAGGAAGTCGATGGAAGTATTCGGCTCACCGAAATGCCAGTATCAAAAGAGCAGTTTCAATCCCATCTGCAACTGCCTCGCCGATCCCGCAGCGGTAATTCGTCCGAATTGATTCGAATTCGCCGTGGTATTCGGATTATTGAACTTGGGCGTGTTTGACGCATTGAACGCTTCTACACGAAACTGCGCGGTCACGCGCTCGCGGACCACGAAGCTCTTGAAGAAAGAGCCATCCAGGTTCGTGGTCCCCGGACCCCGGACATCCGGCAACGTACGTCCCGTGTTGCCGAAGGTGAAAGGCGCAGCGAGCGAGAACACCGAAGTGTTGAAATACTGGTTGAGCCGGGTCTCGGCCTCGCCGCTGAGAGCCGCGCTCTGGCCGTTGTTATTCGGCCGCAGCGACCAGTTGCCCGCATTCGCGGAACCCAGCGTGGTATTGGCGCCATTCAAAATGTTCAGGGGGAATCCGGTCTGGAGGGTCAGGATGCCGTTGGCCTGCCATCCGCCGAGCACCGCATTGACGAACGGATTCCAACTGGCGCCCCAGTGGCGGTGGCGTCCGAAGGGCAATTCATAAACGGAGCTGTAGACGAAGCGCTGGGAAATGTTGTTCGCCGACACCGCGCGGTCGCAGCGGCGGCAGTACAGGTCCTGCCCCGCCGCCTGCGCTCCGACGTTCTCGATGATCGAGCTGTCGTCGATCTGCTTCTGGTCGGCATAGGCAAGCATAAACTGCAGCCCCGACTTGAAACGCTTGGTTACCTTCAACTGAAACGCGTTGTAGCTGCTGTTGCTGCCCTGCGGATAGAGCATCCCCACCGACGCGAATTGCGGATATTTCCGTAGCAGGTAATACTGCGGAATCGTTTTGGTGGAGAGCACTCCAGTGGCGATCAGGCCGTAAAACGGATTCGGCACCTGCTGCAGAACGGCGCTGCCCAGCGCCATCTGCTGTGCCGTCAATTGGTTTAAATTCTGGTTCCCTTCCGCGCTGCTGATAAGCTGCACGCCGTGGTTGCCCACATATGATGCATCCACCAATATCGCTCCCGGAAGTTCGCGCTGGATGCCGAAGCTCCAGTTCTCGGTGTAAGGAATTCTGTCTGTCGGAATCGGCTCCTGAATCGCCTGCCCGATCTGGCTCAGCAGCCCGAGACTGCTGCCCGTTGGCGGGACCAGTCCGGTTGGAAACGGATTGTCCAGATACACCTGCGGCGTCAGCCCGTCCGACGATCCCGTGTACGTGGTATCCGTACGGAAACCGAAATTGCCGACGACTCCGCCCGCTTTCGTCGCACCGGGCGTGTAGAAGATCCCGCCCCCGCCGCGCAGGATCGTTTTCGAATTAAGCTGATACGCGAAGCCCAAACGCGGCGCGATCTCCTTCCACGGAATGGGGAACTGCCGGTTGCCGATTCCGTTCACGCCCAGAAACTCGATGCCGCCTTTCAGTCCGGGAATGCCGGCCGGTCCGGCGAGCGGAGAGGCGACGTTCGGATCGAAATAATTCATGCGATTGTGCCGTTCCGTGCGCGGCACCTCGATCTCGTAGCGAATGCCCAGGTTCAATGTCAGCCTGCGGGACACTTTCCAGTCGTCGGCGAAATACCAGGCATAGTAGTAGCTCTGCGTATCGGCGATTTTCGAGTTTTGTGTCATGGTACCGCTGCCGATGCCGAGCAGCATACTTGCCAGGGAATTACCGCCGGTGTTGGTTGCCTTGGTCGGATCGGGCCCCTGAGTGATGGTGTTATTGAAGCTGAAGTTGCCGTCCATCGCCTGCGCTTCCCCGTTGTCAACCTCCATCCGGCGTCCCTCCCATCCGAACTTGAAGATATGGTTTCCGGATACCTTACTGTTGCTGAACAGAATGTTGTACGTGTTGTACGACGAATGCCGGAAATCCGCGCCTCCGTTCCCGATGGCAAGGTAGTTCGCGGGATTGAAGCCTGGAAACGCGATAACCTGCGCATTTTCGCGGATGTACGTGGGGAATCCAAGTTGCGTCGGATCGAAGCCGTAGCCGGTTGGGACGATATCTATGAGCGAACGGCCGAACCCGAGCCGGAGTTCGGAAAGAAATGAAGGGCTGAAGTTATGGCTGTAGTCGGCTGAAGCGCCGCTGCCGATCTGGTCCTGGCCGCTGCCTCCCTGCGCCACACGAAGATCGGAGGGGAAGATGCCGGTGTCCGCCGGGTTTGCGTAATCGCGCCGGGACACGCGTACAAACAAACGATCGTCGCTGCCGAAATACTGATCGACTTTGACGTCGCCCTGATCGACGTTCTTGACCGTTTTGCCCGCCATGTAGAAGTTGTTGGTTGCGGTGAACGGATCGCCGGCGCCCGTCGGCAGAGGATAGTATTTCATTACGTTGAGCGACACCGCGTCGATGCGGCTGCTCGGGATGACGTTGCCCGCGAACGGCGCCCGCACATAGCTGTTGCCGGACTGCGTTGTGGTCAGAGGATCATAGATGAGCACCCTCTGGCCGTTCTGGTTAAACGTCTGCGAGAAATCGCCGGCCCGCTGCAAGTCGGTAGGCACCGTGTCCTGGTTTGTGGAGGGCGTGATCTGCCTCAGCCCCTCATAGTCGCCGAAGAAGAACGTCTTGTTGTGGCCGTTATAGAGCTTGGGGATAATAACCGGGCCGCCCAGAGTGAAGCCGAACTGGTTGCGCTTGAAACTCGAGAGCGAAACGCCGTTCTTGTTATTGAAAAACGTGTTGGCGTCCGTTATGGAGTTGCGCAGCAGTTCGAAAGCCGTGCCATGTAACTGGTTAGTTCCGGACTTGAACACCATGTTGATAATGCCGCTGCCGCTCCGTCCAAATTCGGCCGAATAGTTCGACGTCTGAACGCGGAACTCCTGCATGGCATCGACGCTGGGGAAGATGCTGAGCACGTTGATCGGCACACCGCCGGGAGGAGACGATGGCGAGCCGTCGATCAGGACCTCGCTCGTGCCCGGACGTCCGCCATTGGCGGAGAAATTATCGGTGTTGTAGCCGATGTCCACCGAGCCCGTGACGCCCGGCACCAGGAAAACGAGAGAGAAAGGATTGCGAGTATTGAGAGGCAGGTTACTCATCGCGGTTGAGTCCACCACCGCGCCGACGCTCGATGTGGTGGAGTCGACCACCTCCGACTGCGCCGTCACGTCCACCGATTCGCTCACCGCGCCTACTTCGAGCGAGATATCGAGCCGCGCCGTCTGGCTGACATCGAGCACCACGTCGTTGCGCTTCGCCGTCTTGAATCCGCCTGCGGAAACCGTGACAACGTATGTTCCCGCCGGTAACGACGGGGCCTGATATGCGCCGTCCGCGCTGGTAATCGCGTCCGTCTGAGCGTTGGTCGCCGTACTGACGATCTGAACCTTGGCGTTGGGAATTACCGCTCCGGAAGAGTCCGTGACAATGCCCGTCAATGAGGCGTTGATGGTTTGGCTATATGCCGCGCCGGACAGCAGAAGACATGCACACACGAGGAAAGCGAGACCGATTTTGCCCATTGCCGCGAATAATAGCACAGCGCACTTAGAGCGGATGAATACGTTTGTATTATCGCGGACTCGCCAAGCTTAACGGTATCGGCTTACCGATATTCGGCACGTAAACGGCCCACGCCCAGTTCACTCACGCTCGAAATATAAGACGCACAATCCGCAGATGCACAGCCGCACGCAGTCCTGTCCGTGCGGGAGCGGCCAAAAACGCCTCAAATGAGCGTTTGCCGAAAGATATAGCCGAAAGATATAAGGGACTTCCACCATTGATCGATTGAGATCACAATCCCAAGAAAGCTAAACTCAAAGGTAGCGTACGTCTGGATGATGAGAAGGACCTGCCCACTCCAACGGCGCAGTTGCTCCCGTTCCAAAATGGCGAGAAATTGCCGGTATCGGGTAAACCGCCTGGAACCCGAGACTAGAACACTAAATCACACGTCACAAATAAATGATGAGAGGCTTACCGTACTCTTCAATAATGAATCGAAATCGCGTCGCCGGACCGGGATGCCGGCCAACCCGGGTCTTGGGAGCAATCTGGCTGGCCGTGTCAATCGCCGGCATCGTGCCAAGTGCATTGGCCCAGCAGACCTTCACCTGGCAGGATATACGCGACCGTTTCCTCGCGGCAAATCCGACGTTGCAGGCGGCGCGACTCGGCATCGAAGAATCGCATGCCCAGGAGACCACCGCCTATCTTCGCCCCAATCCGGACTTCACCGCAACCTTCGATCAGATCGATCCGTTTACCACCAATCCCTACCGGCCATTTGGCGCTCTCCTGCCCGGAATGTCTTTCAGTTACCTGCATGAGCGGGCCCACAAGCGGGAACTGCGGCTCGACAGCGCCAGGAAAGGCACCGTTGTAGCGGAATCGCAGCTTGCCGACCAGGAGCGAACCATGCTTTTCACTCTGCGCAGCGCCTTTGTTCAAACGCTGCAAGCGAAGGCCGTACAGGCGCTCGCGAGAGAGAATCTCGACTACTACGATAAGACGCTCCAGGTGAGCCGCGACCGGAAGCAGGCCGGAGATATCGCGCAGGTCGACCTGGACCGGCTGGAGCTGCAGCGCGTGCAGTACGAGTCCGACCTCCAGACCGCCACCGTGAATCTGCGGACCGCCAAGATCCAGCTTCTTGCGCTATTGAACGACCGCACTCCCGTGGACAACTTCGATGTCACGGGACCTTACGAATTTTCGGACCAGCTTATAACGCTCGAGGAACTGCGGAGGACCGCGCTCGATGCCCGGCCGGACTTACGAGCGGCAGTGCAATCCGTAGATAAGGCCAAAACCGATCATCAGCTCGCGGTTGCGAATGGCAGCACCGATCCGACTTTCGGGCTCGATGTTGCGCGCAATCCGCCTATTTCCGCCTACTTCGGCGTCAACATGACCATTCCGCTGCGCATCAACGATCGCAATCAGGGAGAGAAGGCGCGAACTGAGATCGATATCAGGAAAAACGACCGTCTGCGATCGGCGGCGGAAGCACAGGTTTTCAGCGATGTCGATTCAGCCTACGCGACCATAAACAGTAACTTGACGCTGCTTCGCTCCTACAAATCTCATTACCTGGAGCAGGCTGTACGAGTTCGTGAAACCATCTCATTCGCGTATCAACATGGCGGATCTTCTCTGCTCGATTTTCTGCAGGCACAGCAGGATTACCGGACTACTCAACTTAACTATCTAAACTTGATCGGTTCCTATCTCACTGCCGCGGGCCAACTCAATCTGGCGGTCGGCCGCGAGGTCATCCAATGACATCAAAGACTTTTCTCGTCATCGTTCTGGCACTTTCACCGGCTCTCTTTCTGAACGGCTGCGGGAGCAAAGCCGAGGCCAACGCGACCGCCGAGGCGCCTCCGCCGGTGAAGGTCGAAGACGAACAAAATGCCGGAATTTTCAAAGTTGAGCATCCCGGAGGAGTTTCCAACTAGTCGAAGCGAGCTGAACGCGACGCAGCGCCGGAGTTGAATGTGACCGGCTCGGTCAACCCGGACGTCTCAAGGACGGTGCCGGTGATCTCACTCGCATCCGGCCGCGTGGTTGAGATCCATGCGCGGTTGGGAGACGCGGTTACCAAAGGCCAGTTGCTCATACGGGTACAGAGTTCAGATATCTCGCAGGCTTTTTCCGATTACCGGCAGGCGCAGGCGGACGAAATGCTGGCCCGGTCGCAATACGAGCGGGCAAAGCTTCTGTACGACAAAGGAGCCATTGCCCAGAAAGATCTGGAAGTCGCGGAGAACGCCGATACCAAGGCGAAGGTCACAATCGAGACCACGCGCGAGCATCTTCGCGTGCTCGGCGCAGATATGAACAGCCCCAGTTCGCTGATCAATATCTACGCTCCCATCTCGGGAGTCATTACGGAGCAGAATGTCACCAACGCGGCGGGTGTGAAAACCCTCGACAATTCACCGAATCTGTTTACCATCGCGGACCTCTCCGATGTGTGGATTATTTGCGATGTTTACGAAAACGATCTTCCGTACGTCAGGATAGGCGAGTTCGCCGATGTTCACCTTACCGCCTATCCCAATGTTGTTTTGAAAGGCCGCATCGACAACATCGGCCCGATTCTCGATCCGAGCATACGGACGGCCAAGGTCCGCCTGGAAGTTCATAATCCGGGAATGCTGCGCCTCGGGATGTTCGTGCAGGCAACTTTCCATGGTTTGCAAAAAGAAGTTCACTCCGTAGTTCCGGCACCTGCCGTGCTGCATCTGCACGATCGCGATTGGGTCTACACACCACTCGACGAGAAGCGGTTCAAGCGGGTTGAGGTTACCGGCGGACAGATGATGCCCGGCAATATGCAAGAAATCCTGACGGGCATTCAGCCGGGGCAGAAAGTGGTAGCGCGTGCCCTGGTATTGCAGAACACGGTGGAGCAGTAAATGATTCGGGGCCTCGTAGAGTATGCGCTCAACAACCGGTTTCTCATTCTAGCCGGCGCCATTCTATTGCTGATCTGGGGCGCCATTTCATTCCACAACCTGCCTGTCGAGGCTTATCCGGATGTCGCAAACAATTACGTGCAAGTCATAACGCAGTGGCCTGGACGCGCCGCGGAAGAGGTGGAACAACAGGTCACGATTCCGCTCGAGATCGTGATGAACGGCATTCCTCATATGGAGCACTTGCGCTCTACTTCCTTGTTTGGGTTATCGAGTGTCACCATGATCTTCGACGATGAGTCGGAGAACGACACGAACCGTCAGAAGGTGCTTGAGCGGCTTAGTCAGGTCAATCTACCCGCAGGCCTGCAACCCCAGATGGGCACCGACTGGAGTCCGGTCGGGCAGATCTTTTTCTATACGCTGCACAGCACGAATCCGAATTACGATGTCATGGATCTCAAAGCGCTGGAGGACTGGACGCTGGAGAAACAGTTCAAGTCCGTCCCCAACGTGGTCGATGTCTCTAGTCTCGGAGGAATGACCAAGGAGTACCAGGTTCGAGTGGATCCCGACAAGCTGGTTGCTTATGGCCTCTCGATCGGGCAAGTCGAGCAACAGCTCGGCGGTAATAACGTGAATGCCGGCGGAAGCTTTATAGAAGAGGGCTTGCAGCAGGTCAACGTGCGCGCGGTAGGCCTGGTAAACAGCGTTCAGGATATCGAAGACACGGTGATCAAGACGCAGAATGGAACAGCCCTGCGCGTGAAGGATATCGCGGTGGTAGCCCAGGGTCCGAAGATCCGCCTGGGGCGCAATGGCAAAGCGATTCGACGCGCGGACGGACGCATTCTCGATAACGACGATGTTGTCGAAGGCATCGTCCTGCTGCGCAAAGGCGCGGAGGCGGAGTCGACGCTGAAGGGTATCGAGGCCAAGGTACAGGAACTCAACGACCGCATACTGCCACCGGGCGTGAAAGTGGTTCCCTTTCTCGATCGCAGCGATCTGGTCCACTACACGACTCATACGGTACTTCATAATCTGGCCGAAGGGATTGGGCTGGTGGTGCTGATTCTGTTCCTGTTCCTGGGAAATGTCCGGGGCGCGTTGATTGTCGCTTTAACTATTCCTTTTTCTCTGCTATTCGCATCAATTTGCCTCGATTTGAGGCACATTCCCGCTAATCTGCTTTCTCTGGGAGCGCTCGATTTCGGCATGGTAGTCGATGGCGCGGTCGTCATGGTTGAAAATATCGTCCGGCACTTGGGCCGCAAAGAGTCCGGAACCATCCTGGAACGCGTTCGAGCCGCGGCCTTCGAGGTGCAGCGTCCCGTGTTCTACGCGATCGGTATCATTATCACCGCCTATCTGCCTATCTTCACGCTGCAACGCGTCGAGGGGCGGTTGTTCAAGCCAATGGCGTGGACCGTGGCTTTTGCGCTGCTGGGCGCCCTGATCTTCTCAATGCTGATTGCGCCGGCACTTTCGAGCTTCTTCTTCCGCAACGGCATCAAAGAATTTCATAATCCCGTCCTGACCTTTTTGACTTCCGTTTATCGCCAGACTGTGAAGTGGGCGATTGAGCATCGCTGGGCTGTCGCGTTGCTCGCGATCTGCGTAATGGGCGCATCGGCTTATCTGGGACTCAGCGGCGTAATCGGTTCGGAGTTCCTTCCTCACCTGGACGAGGGCGCGATCTGGGTGCGTGGCACGCTGGCGCCCAGTACAGGGCCCAGCGAGGGAATTCGTCTCGCCAATCAAACACGTATCATTCTTGCGACTTTCCCCGAAGTCACCGTTACCACCAGCCAAGTCGGCCGGCCGGACGATGGAACCGACACTACCGGCTTCTTTAACACCGAATACTTCGTCGACCTCAAGCCCAAGGAGGAGTGGCGTCCGGTATTCCACGAGGATAAGGAAGCTCTGATCGGGGCTATGAGCCGCGAACTCGAAAAGATTCCCGGGGTTCTGTGGAACTTCTCGCAGCCCATCTCCGACAACATGGAAGAAGCCGTGAGCGGAGTGAAGGGCGAACTGGCGGTCAAATTCTACGGCGACGATCTCAAAACGCTGGAGGCCAAGGGCCAACAGATTGTTGACATCATGCGGGGTATCAAAGGCGTCGAAGATCTGGGATTGTTTCGCGTGCTCGGACAGCCCAATCTGAACCTGGTGCTCGACCGCAAGCAGGCCGCCCGTTATCAGATCAATGTCGCGGACGTGCAGGACGCCATTCAGACCGCAGTTGGCGGTAACGCCGTGAGTCAGGTGCTGCAAGGGGAACAGCGCTTTGATCTGGTGATGCGGTACTTGCCTCAGTATCGGGATACGAAGGAAGCGATCGAGAAGATTCGCCTGCTCTCGCCTTCGGGTGAACGTGTCTCCTTGGCACAACTTTGCACAATTAAGGTTCAGGATGGGGCATCGAATATTTCCCGTGAAGCCAACCAGCGATATATCGCGGTCAAATACAGCGTCCGAGGCCGTGACTTGGGAAGCACGGTGGAAGAGGCGATCAAGAAGGTAAACGAGCAGGTCAAGCTTCCAAAGGGATATCACCTCGACTGGGCCGGAGAATACGAGAGCCAGAAGCGTTCCTCGCGGCGGCTCATGATCGTCTTGCCGATCACGCTGCTTGTCATTTATATGATCCTCTACACCATGTTCGGCTCGTTCAAATGGGCCACGCTTCTGCTTTTCAACGTGGCGATGGCCCCCATCGGCGGCTTGACCGCGCTATGGATGACCGGGACTCATTTCAGCGTGTCGTCCGGAGTCGGATTCCTGGCGCTTTTCGGCGTGTCGGTCCAGACCGGCGTCATCATGGTCGAGTACATCAACCAACGGCGAGGACGAGGCCACACGATTGAGCAGGCGGCGATCGAAGGCGCTGTGCTGCGCTTGCGTCCCATACTCATGACCATGCTGGTTGCGACACTCGGCCTGCTTCCGGCGGCGCTCTCCCGCGGCATCGGTTCAGATTCGCAGCGTCCGTTCGCAATCGTTATCGTCGGTGGGTTGGTCGCCGCTCTCGTGCTGAGTGTGATCGTTCTGCCGACCTTCTACGTTTGGGTAGCGCGCGACGGCGACGTCCTGCCCGCGGCGGAGGTGGAGCACTTCGAAGAGATCTGATTTCCAATGATGGGGGGCGTTAGTACCAGGTAAGCGAGCAGTACCATAGACAGCGCAGCGGGATATCCCTTATGATGTACGCAGGGTGAGGATTCTGGCAGAGAATCCCCACCCGTCAAAGCTACTTACGGTTCCAAATGAACCGCAGGACAACTTTGATCAAGTTAAAGAACTTGATGCGTATCAAGAGGTTTACCCTCATGGGGTTTATACCCCCTTTCCGCTCCATGATTGAAGTAGAGCCCGGGCCTTACCCGGGCTTTTCCTTCCGGAGGCCCTGTTGCTCTCCGTCGGGAAACTTGCCTTCCACTCCACTGGAGCCGGAAATTAGTTAATCGGCCAGAATGAGCCGGAACTGGAGAGTAGAGCCCAAATAAGTCCGTTCCGCAGGTCGGTCAATTGCTAATGACCTGCCGTGACCGGAACGCGGCCGAGCGACTCTGTCTTACTTAGCTTTGGCCAACTGTAGCCGTAGAAGGCCACCAACGCGAAGCAGACCATCGGCACAATGAAACCGCGAGACATATCGAACTCGTCGGCGACGTAACCCATAAGCTTAGGCAGAATGGCGCCGCCCATGATCGCCATGACGATGAATGCCGACGCCTTCTTCGCCCGCGCGCCCAGACCGAAAATCCCCAATGCGAAGATAGTCGGAAACATGATCGACATAAAGAAGTAGCTCAGGAAGACGCAAGCAACCGACAGCCATCCGAGTTTGAGGAAAATCAGGAAAGTGATGGCGACATTGACGATTGCATAGAGACCGAGTATCTTGTGCGCGGAATATTTCTTGAGTAAACCGGCGCCGGTGAAGCGTCCGACCAGGAAGAAAACAAAACCGAGCGAGGCCAGATTCGAAGCGCCCTTGTTGCTGATGATCAGCAGGCCATTCTTGCCGGTCTCGAACCAACCGCTGAGCCAGTCGTGAAAGAAACTCGAATTGGCGGCCAGATTCGTCATAGCCGAATTCCAAGCCGCCGGGATCGCCGGCATTTCCGCGGTCATGTAGTTGATGAAGAAGCTGAAGATTCCGGCCTGCGCCGCAACGTAGAAGAATTGCGCGGCCACGGCCATTACGAAATGGGGGTGTGTCCAGATAGAGTGAGAAACCCCCGGCGCGGCATCGTCCAGATGGTAGTCGTCTTCCATTTTAATGTCGGGAACATTGGCGAAGTAGAAGATTGCCGCGATCACGATTACCACGAACGCGATTCCCATGTAAGGTATGTAGAGCGTCTGGCTCCCCGTGCTCCGGCCCGCCGCATCTTTCGAATAGAAGTAAATGCTGCCTACGATCGGGCCGAAGATCCACCCGATCCCATTGCAGGACTGCGCCAGATTGATACGAGTTGCCGCGTAGCGCATGTCACCGAGCACAGTGGTGTAGGGATTCGCGATCGTTTCAAGGAACGTCAGTCCCGTGGCGATCAGACAGACGCCAAACAGGAAGGCAACGAACGCGGTCGTGGATGAAACCTGTCCTTCATGGACCAGCGCGTTGACGTGGGTTGCAGGGATAAACCAAAATCCCCCCATCGCGACAATCAGCAACCCGGTGATAATTCCGCCTTTGTATCCGAGCTTGCTTGCCAGCCATCCCGCGGGCATAGACATCAAAAAGTACCCAAGGTAATGCGCGAACTGCACCCAGGCGGATTGCGACTTGCTCAGGTGCAGCTCATCCTGAAAATGCTTATCCATCACGTCGATCATGCCGTTGCAGAATCCCCAGAGAAGGAACAGTGAACTGACGAGAATAAACGTGAACATCAGGTTGGTTCCGTCGGGCAGGACGAAAAGGCTCTTCTTGTTTGTACCCATTGAATGTGCCGGAAACGATTTTATCAGTGTTCAGTGCTTTCCTTCCGAAAACAGCGCGCGAGCCCGCGAGCCGATCCGGTTATCATTTATTTTAATGACCACAGACACCGTCTCATCCCAAGGGGTTATGGACCTCGAACGCGATTACATCCTGCAGAACTATGCGCGATACCCGCTGGTTCTCCAGCGCGGCGAGGGACCGCGGGTGTGGGACCTGAATGGTAAATCTTATCTGGACTTCATTTCCGGGATCGGGGTTAACGCGCTGGGTCACAATCATCCACGCATCACACGCGTAATAGAAGAACAGGCGAAGCTGTTGATCCACTCGTCCAACCTCTACTATCACGAGTACCAAGGTCCTTTGGCGCAACGGATCGCGAAGATCAGCGGACTGCAACGCTCTTTTTTCTGCAATAGCGGAACCGAAGCCATGGAAGGCGCTCTGAAAATGGTCCGCTCTCACGGGCATAAGCGCAGCGCGGACAAATTCGAAATCATCTCCCTCGAAAATTCGTTCCACGGGCGCACGATCGGCTCCCTCTCGGTTACTGGGCAACCGAAGTATCGCAAGGATTTCGAGCCTCTGCTTCCTGGCGTCCGTTTCGTAACGGGGAATGATCTCTTCGAACTGGAAGCGGCGTTCAGCGCGCGTACGGCGGGAATCGTAATTGAGTGGATTAAGGGGGAAGGCGGCATTTTCCCGATTAGCGTGGAGTATGCGACGCGGGCTCGCGAGTTGGCCGATCGGTACGACGCGCTTCTAGTGTTCGACGAGATCCAGTGCGGCGTGGGACGGCCGGGAACTTATTTCGGCTATCAACTCGCCGATCCCGCCGTGCTGCCGGACATCATGGTAGCCGCCAAACCCCTTGCCTGCGGTCTTCCGCTGGGCGTACTCACCGCGAATGAACGCGCGGCGGCTTCAATCACCTCGGGTATGCACGGATCGACGTTCGGAGGCAGCGCGCTCGCATGCCGCGTGGCGCTTGAATTCTTCGACATTCTGGATGAGTTGATGCCGCAGATCCGCCGGGTGGGCGAGTACTTCCGGGCTGAACTCCGGAAGCTTCGGGTGAAGCACCCGAAAATCACGGAGGTTCGCGGCGCCGGGCTGATGATCGGCGCACAACTCGACCAACCGGGTAAGGAGATCGTGAACGCCGCGATGGATCGGGGCCTGTTAATCAACTGCACCCACGATACGGTCCTTCGCTTCCTGCCTCCGTATATCATTACGGAGAAGGACGTGGACGAAGCAATTTCCATTCTCGATCGGGTGCTCTAACCCTTTCGCGGCGGCGCGGTGAATAAAGAGCGGCAGATCTATTCGATCCCGATGGTACGCGAGGCGAATCAATGGAAGCGAATACGGCGAACGGCAAGGCGGCGCTATCGTAAAATGTTCCGCCGCCTCACCTTGCCCGGTAAGGGGGTAGTTCACCTCGGTCTATTGTATTCGAGGTGATTCAGGCTGCTCATTGCCGGTTATCCGCATCACAAGTGAGAGAAGACGGTAATTTGACAGGAGCGGGGGTGGAATGGTGTAATGGTCGAGTCCCCGCCTGGCTTGCTCCTCAGTAGCTCAATGGTAGAGCATTCGGCTGTTAACCGAAGGGTTGTAGGTTCGAGTCCTACCTGAGGAGCCAAATAAAATTGGCTATGCGCGGGAATTTGTAAAGAGTGGCATTCTACGCGGCCTTCACGGTTTTCCGATAAGCGACGAACTCGGTGTTGGTTACGACCATTCGCTTTGCTTTCAACAGTAGATAGCGTATGTTTTTGTAGCCACGGCCTCGGTTGATCAGCATACGGATATTGCCATTTATGGCCTCGACGACTCCGAAGGCACTTTGGTCCGGCAATAGTTCAGAATTCCGCCGAGGTGCTTGAGTAATGTCTCGGCGAGTTTCTGAAACGAGGGCAGGCGCTGCGATCGTAGTTGATCTAATCACTTCCGCAGATAATTGAGCATCGCTCCCTCATAGCGGTAGTCCCACAGTTGTTCCAGACTCTCTTTGAGTAGATAGGCCTTGAAGACGCGCCGGTTCAACTGGAACAGCCGGTTCAGGACGCCGCGCTGTCTCGGCTCTAGCTAGATTGCGCTCGGCCTGTGATCGGGTAGAGATCATCGAGCAGGTCTCGGCAACAATGGTGCTTGTGAACGGCGTGACCGGAATATGGCGGGTTCGCGGAGTCAATCAAATTGCGCGCGAGGGACGGCAGAGGTTGTCCTCGCATTTCGCATCGGGTTACCAAGTTCTTGCCGGATAAGTTAGAAGCGGAATTTCATTGCCAGCGCCAAGTGACGGGCCTGGCCGACCGCTGTAGTGATGCTGCCGAAATTCGCGTTGGTGTTCGCCCCAGAGGTGTAGTTCAGAGTAAGCGACGTGTTGGGATTGCCAGGGTTGAAGTGATTGAACACGTTATACGCCTCGGCCCGGAACTCAAGAATGCGACTGTTCTCCTTCCCCAGCCGGATATCCTTTAACATGCTGAAGTCCAAGCCTTCGTAGCCGGGTCCAAGGAACAGGGTCGGGGGAGTGTTCCCGATGCCGAGCGACGTTGCGCCCGGAAGCTTGAAGTTGGCGGCATTCAGCGGATAATACAGTCCCGCGGGGGCGGTTGCCGGAAGGGCACTCCCCGCCGGAAGAAACGGGTTAGGATCGGCCATTTGGCAGCGGAAAGGAATACCGGTACCGGCAACACTGCCGATCGGAGTGCCGGTCCAATAGCCAATCGGGGCGCTGGCAGCAGTGCAACCAACCGTCAAGGGGGTTCCGGACATTAGTTTGGCGATGCCGTTGAAGTGCCAGCCGTCGAGCAGCACTTTGGTGAATTGATTCTTCCAGATCCGGCTACCGTCGGGAATCTGGTACGAGTAATTAATATTGACCACCTGCGGCCGGTCGGTGCTGACCTCGGCATATTGCAAGTAGTCGGGAGTCCATGGGCTTCGCGTCCCGTAGGCCATGGTCTTCGACCAACTCCAGTTAGCGCCGAACTGCAAACGGTGGCCGAAACGTTTGTTCACTTGTGTCTGCAGAGAATTGTAATTCGCTTCACCGCAACTGCAGGAGTTATCGATGGCGCTGTATCCCACGAAGGGCCGAAGGAGATTCGCGGTGTAGAACGCCTTCCCTCCACTGGTGGGATCCAGGAATGCGGGATTAGGTCCGCCAGCCGGGGTCCATTCGGTGTAAGGCGCGATGCTATTTCCATCCACTTGGACAAATTTGTGATGTACGGAATTGCCTACGTAGGCAACGTCGAGGATCATGCCTTTGCCCAGGTCTCGCTGAATACCCAGGCTCCAGTTATAGGTAGCAGGCGTCTTATAGGACGTTCCCTGGAAGACGCTCTGGGGAGTAAGGAAGCCTTGGGCGCTAAGCAGTTGCGCGAACGTGCTGTTGTAATACGTCGGCGCCTGGAATGTCGGAGGCGCCATAAGGGGGCCGACACCCACCCCGATCGCGCTTTCGTTTGCGACGCCCATGGCGCGGTCGTAGAAGATGCCGAAGCCGCCGCGCAGCGCCAGTTTGCCGGTTCCGAAAACGTCCCAGGCGAACCCCACGCGCGGCCCCACCACTACTCCGGGGTTCTGGTAGGCCTGACTCTGGTATTGAACCATGCCCGAGTACGGGCTACCGGAAGAGGAATAACTTGCCGGGTCGAAGGAGCCCGCTCGGGCAAAGGGGTAAATCGCTCCGGTCTTCAAATTCTCAGCCACGTTCTGTCCGTTGACAACAGCCGGAAACAAAAGGGTGCCCGCTTTGCCCGCGTTATAAACCGAAGTATCGAAGAAACCCAGCGTGCCGCCGCGGGTGCTAAGCGCTCCGGGAAACTGAAAGCGGGCGCCGAGGTCAACGGTGAAGCGCCGGTTCACTCTCCAGGAATCCTGCGCGAACCATTCAATCTGGTTGTAGCGGACGTGGTCCACGATTCGCGAGTTGTCCTCACCATAAGCCTGCACGCTGCCGATCAGAAGATTCGAGTAGCCGTATCCGGTGTCGTAAGGGCTCGCGGTGTCCGACCCGAAGTAGTAACTTCCGTTGACGTTGTATTGACTGTAGACGCTGACGTTCCGCGCCACGCGCTCGAAATAGAACCCGGCCTTGACGCTATGAGCCCCTTTGATCCAGGAGACATTGTCGGTGATGTTCTCGAGTTGATCCGTGCCGTCGAAAGGAAAACGCGCGTCAAACGTGAAAGCCGTGGGGTTGGTGATTGTCTGACCTGCCGATTGCGGATTCAAGGTAGTAAATCGGATATTCGGGATCAGATTGGTCATCAACCCGGACTCGTTGCCGCTGTAAATCTTGGGTAAGGTCACGGGCTCGCCATTGGGCCCCTTGAGCGCGGAAAGTTGGTTGGTGGCGAGTTGAGCCTGGCTATCTACTGCGACCGTCTGATGGGCGCGATTGACGCCGGCCGTGAATTCGTTGATCAGATTTGGGCGGAATGTATGGATGGCGGTGACGACCGCGCCCGCGGACTGTATGCCGTAGTCGGTTGGCAACTGGCCCCAGCCTCCAGTGCTATTGAGCGTGGCGCCGATGCCGCGGTCGGCTTGATAGTCGTTTATCAAACGCACGAAGGCTTGAGTTTTGGAGGAAACGTTGTAGTCGAGGCGAAGGATTCTGTCTTCGTGCGGGTCGTGCCGGCTGAACTGGTAGATGGCGTTGTATTGATGTTGTCCCGTTGGATCCGTGGTGAACGGCATTGGGAAAAGATTCATCAAGGCATATCCGGACGGCGAAATCCGGCTGGCGGGAATAATGTTACCGGGATAGGTTACGCCTGTGGTGGGGTCCTTGATCGGAATCAGCTTGAGGGTGGTGGTGTCGGTCTGTGAGAAGTTCCCCTGCCGTTCAAGGGCCGTCGGCATAGTGAATTTATTCAAACTACCGGGCATCAGGAACGACAGATAATCTTCCGAAAAGAAGAAGAAGAGCTTGGTGCGGCTCTTGTTGAAGTTGGTACCGGGAATGATAAGAGGGCCGCCGAAAGTGCCTCCCTCATTGCTATAGCGGTACAAGGGTCTTTGCAAGCCTGCCGCGTTGTTGAAAAACTCATTGGCGTTAAGGGATTCATGGCGGTAAAAGTAGAACGCGCTGCCATGAAAGTCACTAGTGCCATTCTTGACGGTTACAACTAATTGGCCGCCGCCACGTGAACCGTATTCAGCGGAATAGTTCGATACCAGCACCTTCACCTCGCCAATGGCATCAATACTGGGGGCGAGATAGCCGTTGTTCACTGTCGATCCGCTATCCTGACTGCCAATCCCATCAAAGGTTATCAACACTTGACCTGTCTGACCGCCGTTGACCGTTGGCATCCCGGAATTCCAACCGGGGACATCGTGGTTATTCAGGTCTACTACGCCGGGCAGTGTTTCGAGTACGCCAATCCAATCCCGGCCCCTTACGGGTGTATTTGCGATTTGCGTGCTATTTACCAGAATCGAGCGGTCGGAACTGTCAGTCGCAACGTGCGCCGTTTCAGCCATGATAGTGACGGTGGTGTTCACGTCGCCGACGGCGAGCCGGATATCGTGGAGCGCCACCTTCTCGTCGGCGCTAACATTGATCGCATCCTGAGCGTATGCTTTGAATCCGGGATGGGTGACGTGTAGAGTGTAGTTGCCCGGCACCAGGTTAGAGAAAATAAAACTGCCGCTCGACTCCGTGGTCAAAGAGCGCACCTGCTTAGTGAGATCGTTAGTCAGGTTGACCGTGACTCCGCCGATGGCAAGGCCGGCAGCATCGGTTATCGTTCCGGATATCTGGCCGGTCACACTTTGCGCCCAACTACTTGTTGGCGCGACAAGCCAAACCGATAACAACATCGCAACGATGCGGATGCTCTTCATGAACTTCCTCCAGACCTGTTAGGAATACCAGACCCCAAAATGTGCCGATGCCAAGTCAGCATATATCGTGGGGAACGCGAAGTCAATTGGCATAACAAGCTCTGGCATAACAAGCTCGGCAAGCTCATTAAGCGGAGCCAAGTGGGTACACATGCTAACTTGCATGGTAAGTGTCGATCTCCCACCTGTTCCGGATGTTGATCTTCGCTGGACTCCCGCCGGCGCTCTATGCGCAAGACGCGCGGGAGATTGTCCGCAAATCAGTCGAACTCGACCAGGGGAATTTTAGCCGCGCCGGCGACTACACCTGGTCCGCGCGCCGCGTGGAGCGTCAACTGGATTCCGAGGGTAAAGTGAAATCGGAGCGAACCGAAGCGTGGGAAACCATTGTGCTTTACGGCGAGCCACATCGCAAATTCATCGAGCGCAACGGCAAGCCGCTCTCGACGGACGAGCTACGAAAACAGCAGGAAAAGCTCGATAAGAGTGTCGCCGCGCTGCGGAACGAGTCGCCTCAGCAGAAGCAACATCGATTGGCGGGTCAGGAGAAACAACGCCGGCAGAGCCGCGAGTTCCTGCTCGAAATTCCCGAAATTTACGATCTGCGGATCGAGCGGGAGCAGATGGCCGGTGGACGGCCGGTGTGGGTAATCTCCGCAACGCCTAAACCTGGATACCGGCCCAAAAGGGCGGATGCCAAACCGCTCTTACAGATAAAAGGCCGGATATGGATAGACAAGAATTCATACCAGTGGGTACGGCTTGAAGCCGAAACAATCGGCACGATATCGTTCGGTCTCTTCATCGCGCGATTGAGTCCCGGTGCCAAACTCATCTTCGAGCAGGCGCGTATTAACGATGAAATCTGGCTGCCGGAGCGGATGTACATGCGCGGAGCGGGACGCCTTATGGGGTTGAAAAAGATCGCGCAGGAGGAGGAAGTCACCTGGAGCGACTACCGCAAGTTCCGCGTCGAATCGAACATCAAAATCGAGTGATTCTCTATCCGCCTGTATCCATTCTCACTACTTCCTTTTGGATTTGGCCGGGTTATTGCTCTTTATTAAGACGAGGTGATTTATGAACCAGGATCAAATGGAAGGCAAGTGGAAACAACTCAAAGGTTCTTTTAAGAGCCAATGGGGGAAATTCACCGACGACGATATCACGCGCTTTGAAGGCAATCGCGATAAAATCGTCGGCGCCTTGCAAGAGAAGTATGGTAAGACCAAAGAGCAGGCTCAGAAGGAGTATGACGACTGGTATAATACCCAGACGAGCACCGGGCACACCCATGCCGGCAGCGGCAAATATTAGTCAGCCTGCATTCACCCAAGGTGCGGGGATTGCACCCCGCACCTTCACCTTTGGCCACGCTTTGATTTTGATTGCGGCTTCATATTAATGAATTCGGTGATTACCGGAGCGCATTTCGAAGCCGAAT
>CAVYEV010000005.1:0-13492 GCA_963767545.1 Terriglobia bacterium | reverse complement strand
GGGATGCTGGATTCCGGCTACCGTGTCCCAGGCCTCAAATTGCGATTGCCGATAAGCGTTGGCTTCGCCCGCTAAATCCGGACGATTGCGGGGCGGAAGCACATGAATGGTCGGCTCGGGATAAGTGAATCGCGCCCGCCGGTCAACCGACCATACCGCTTCACAAGCGGCGATGGTGGCGCGCAGCAATTGCAATTTCACCTCGTTATCGCGATCGAACGCAAACGGGAAAATAAGATCGCGCGAAGCGGCCCAGGTGAGAAACGAGATCTCGTTCATTGGCGTGTAGAAAGGAACCTCATCGGTGTGCTCGCGAACGAATCGCGCGACCGCGGCGCAAAACTTGGCAAACCGATCGACGAATGCAGGCTTCAGCAGATCCACATCCTCCGGCCATCCATAGTGGCAGAGATCCCAAATGACCTGGATACCCTGACGGAGGGACGCCTTGAGCATCGGCTCGAACGAGGTGAAATCGTAACGGCCGCCATGGTCGATCAGGTGCCACCGCACTGCATCGCGGCAAGCTCGCATGTTAACGGTCTTCAAGATCTCATAATCCCGATCGACCTGAATATCGTGCTGGACTCCAGCAATCATATCGAGCCGCTCGCCGGCGGTATTGCGATGGGTGGCGGATTCATATCCAGCCAGCCAAAAACTGCGGAAGAGCTTGCCGCAGCCGCTTTCTTGATTCGCTTCAAAAACGGGTGATTCGGATATAACGGTCTGTACTGTTGTTAATTGATCCACTTCTGGGTTCCTGATATTTGACGATGAAGTTTTTTAATGGCGGTCTTGAGTCCTGTGATCTTCTGCTGGGACCAGATATTGGTGACGCTGGAAATTCATGATGCGTTCACGCCACGCCCACTCGATCTGCCGGTCGCGATCGGTGCGCGGACCACGCGTGGCCGTTGCGATATCTTCGAGCGGAAACTTGGGAGTTCGGTCCGAAAAAAGCAGCCCGTTGGCTTCCTGATAGGTATCGCAGAACTGCGTGTAGCAGAATCCCGCGAGCGACGGCAGCGAGCGCACCGCCCTCAGCAAATTCGCGTAGCGTTCTTGAAATTGAGCCGCGTTTTCCGATCGGGTGTAGCCCCACGTGCCGTGCGGGTCCACGCGAGTACGCGACGCCGCCGAACTCCGTCAACATGATAGGCTGCTCGCTGCGGCGCCCTTCCAGCAGAAGCATGCGGCCGCCCGGACGCTCGCGCTTAAATAGGCGGCTCTGCACTTCATCGATGCCGTATCGCATCGCCGATCCGTTCAGGCCCATCGTCATAATCGTGAATGCCAATGATATCGGTCGCTACGCTCTCCCATCCGTCATTGCCAATCACCGGGCGAGTAGGAGTCCATAGTCTTAGTGAGATGGTATAGCGCCTGCACGTAATGACGCTGCGAAGGGCTGTCGGGCAAGATCGGGAACGCCCCAACGATCTCGTTGAACGGCACCCAGGCGACGATGCACGGGTGGCTCGATATCGCGCTCCATGGCTGCCGGCCACTCGCCGCAACCTCTCAATCGACTCGCGTGTAAACCGATATGCGCTCGGCATCTCTTCCCATACCAAAAGCCCCAGCGCATCCGCCCAGTAAAGATAACGGGGGTCCTCAATTTTCTGGTGCTTGCGAACGCCGTTGAACCCCATCGCCTTCGCCAGTTCCACGTCGCGTCGCAGCGCATCGTCGTCGGGCGCGGTCAGTCCACTTTCCGGCCAATAGCCCTGGTCGAGCACCATGCGCAGCGGATACGGGCGGCCGTTCAGCACAAAACGGTCGCCCTGCACGCCGATGGAACGCAGCGCGGTATAGCTGTGGACCGCGTCCACAGTCATTCCACGCTCGTCGCAGAGCCTGCATATCGGCCTGATCAGCGTGGCGATTGCGGACTCCACAGCAAATCATTGCGGTAATCGTCGATGCCGGGATCGGACAGCGCGATTCGCCGGTGCACTTCGCCCGCAACCACCAGATACGAATCGTCGGCCACCAGAAGATTGCCCACGTGCAGCCGGACGTTCAGGCGCAGTCGTTCGTCGCGCCGCGCCTTCGATGCCGGCCTCGAAACCGATCTCCCACCGTTCCAGATTCGGCGTCCATCGCAGTACGCGATCCATGCGCGCGTTCACCCGCTCCAGCCAAACCGTCTGCCAGATGCCCGTGGTGCGGGGATACCAGATGGAGTGAGGTTCCAGCTGCCAGTCCTGCTTGCCGCGGGGCTTCGAAAGGTCCGACGGGTCGTCTTCGGCGCGCACCACGACTTCCTGCCGCCCCTCCGCATTCAGTTCATTCGTGATGTCCGCGTGAAAGGGTGTGTAGCCCGCCCCGTGCCTGCAGGCCATGGCGCCGTTGATCCAGACCGAAGCTTGATAATCGACCGCGCCGAAATGCAGCAGCAGTCTCTCGTCTGGGGCAAGCTTTGGCGCTTCGAAAGTTCGCCTGTACCACACCCGCCGGTAAAAGCAGGTGTTGCCGATACCGCTGGCTGGAGTCTCGGGAGCGAACGGAACTGTGATCGTGCCGTTCCACTTCACTTGATCGGGGACATCCCAGGAAGTGTCGTTGTCGGAAACAAACTGCCACTTGCCGTTTAACGACATCCACTGCGGTCTTTCCATTAAGGGACGGGGGTAAGCGTGGGAAATGACTAATTCTTCGGCTGGCTCAGCCGTATCGACGATCAAAACAACCTCCGGAAGTTACCCTGATATGACAGCCGATTCGTCGGTGTCGTCCTATTAGGCGGGTATGTGACCACTACTTCTTGATTATACTTTGAAATCCGCGATGCCTTGCTCATGAATGTGATACTGGATGGCGTAGATGCCCGGCGAATTGATCTACGACGGCAACTGTGGGTTCTGCCGCCGGTGGGTGGAGCGTTGGAAAGGAATCGTAGGCGATCGCGGGCGGGCGACCCCTTACCTCGAAGCCGCCGCGAGGTATCCGGAAGTTCCAATTGAGGAGTTCCGCCGATCGGTTCAGTACATCGATCAGAATGGCGGGCGATGGAGCGGCGCCGCAGCTATCTTTGAGTCGCTGCGCGAGGTCCGTGGTTATGGATGGCTCTCATGGGCATATCGGCGCTCGTCGTCCTTCGCGGCCGTCAGCGACTGTGTCTACCGTGAGGTGGCTGGACATAGACCAACCGCTTCCTGGTTCACTCGTGTATTATGGGGCGCGCCATTCGAAGAGCCGCGGTATCGGACATCCACGTTTCTCTTCCGGAGAGTCCTCGCAGTCCTCTACGCGATTGCCTTCGTATCGTTTGGAGTGCAGGTCCGCGGGCTGATCGGGTCGCAGGGAATTCTGCCGGCCGCGTCCTACTTGGAAGCGATCAAGAACAGCGCCGGATCGTCCTGGTTCCTGGATGCCCCCACCCTCTTCTGGTGGGCGCGCGGCGACGGCGCTCTTTCCGCGGCGTGCTGGCTCGGCGCTGCTTTGGCAGTGGTCTGCGCATTGGGCTATTTCCAACGGCCGATCTTCATCGGATTGTTCGTTCTGTATCTCTCGCTAGTGACTGCTGGGCAGGTATTCATGGGCTACCAGTGGGACTTCCTGCTACTCGAATGCGGATTTCTTGCGGTGTTTTTGACCCCTTCCCAGCCTCGCATCTGGCTCTGCCAGTGGCTGCTGTTCAGGCTGATGTTCGAATCCGGCTGCGTCAAACTGTTGAGCCACGATCCAACCTGGGCCAACCTCACCGCGCTTTCATACCATTACCTAACCCAGCCTTTGCCGACTCCGCTCGCCTGGTACGCCTACCAGTTGCCCATGCCCTTCCAGAAGTTCTCCGTCGTTTGCGTCTTTGCCGTCGAACTGGTTTTTCCGTTCTTTATATTCGGACCGCGAAGGATGAAGCAACTGGCAGCCGCGGCGTTCACGTTTCTGCAGTTGTTGATCTTGCTGACGGGCAATTACACGTGCTTCAACCTGCTGGCCATTTCACTATGCCTGTTCCTGCTCGACGATCGGTTCTGGGGAAATTCCGGAGAGGAGGGCCGGCCGTCGATTCCGGAGCCTCGCGGATACTCAGCGCCGCGCTGTTTCTCTTCATAATGGCGGTCAGTTGCACGGAAATCGTAGCTATGTTCTCGGAACCCGTAGCGGCTCCGGCCAGCGAGTTGGTCTCGAAGGTGTCTCCGTTTGGCGTCGTCAACAGCTATGGGCTGTTCGCATCCATGACGACGGTACGAATCGAAATCGAAGTGCAGGGATCGAATGACGGTAAGACTTGGCTGACCTACCCGTTCCGTTATAAACCAGGCGGTCTCACCAAGGCGCCCCGATGGGTTGCTCCCCACCAACCGCGCCTGGACTGGCAAATGTGGTTCGCGGCGCTCGGCAATTACCGGGAAAATCCCTGGTTCCAGAACTTCGTTTTCCGGCTTCTATCCTCGTCCCCGGATGTAATTCATCTTTTAGCCGGTGACCCATTCCGCGGGGCACGTCCGCGATACGTACGAGCGCTCGCCTATGAGTATCGCTTCACCAATTTCCGCGAGAAAGCCGCGGAGCATACGTGGTGGAAACGCGAATTAAAGGGGGTTTATCTCCCGCCTGTAAGCTTGCGAGCCCCTGAATAAAGGCCAATAGAGTCCGTGTCGATGTATTTTCCCGAATTCAGAACAATCTAATTAACTATTGCTTTCCAAAGAGGGGGATATAGATTACGAGCCGTAACGCCCTCTCGCACCGGGTCCAATTTTTGTTCTGTTTATAGAACAAGCCAAAGCTGCTGACGCGGAGCCCCATCGTTTTCCGATACTCTATCTTCATGAAAAAGTTTGCTCTAGCCGCTTTCCTCCTACTCGCTGTTGCTGGTACCCGCCCGGCTGCCCAGAGGTTCATGGATCCATTTCCGGAATGCCCCCCGGGTTGCGGAACAGATGGCAGCATCGTTGCGATGGTCCGATAATCGGACTGCGTATTCTTCCGCCGCGCCCCATCTGCGTCATAATGAGTAGGACGTGGACAGCGCGATAACATTTATCTGGAAACTGTCGGTCCTGGCAGAGTTGTCAGTGGCCGTGAGGCTTCTGCTGCAAGGCTTGGGTGGTGAGTATCCAGCCCTCCTCACGGCATGCTGCATTCTCCCTATCAAATCGCTCCTGCTTATGTTCTCGTATTCGGGACCAAGCAACGCTCTTATGCGACAGTTCTGGAAGGCGGCAGAACCGATCGAGTGGGTCCTTTCCGCCTGGATCGTTTTCGAACTGTTTTCCCGCTGGACGAGGAGCTATAAAGGGATCGGCCGGTTCGGCAAGTTACTTCTCGCAGTTCTCCTTCTCGGCGCTTTAGTACTATCTATGGCGTTCTGCCCGATGGAGTGGAAAGCGCTGGTGTTCGCCGGCGATACGCGGATCTACTACATTTTGCACCGGATAGTCTGGGGAACTCTTGCCATCTTCGTGATATCAACTTGGCTATTCTTCCGCAATTATCCGGTCGCCATCGCGCCCAATGTCATCAGGCACAATCATGTTGCCGCCGTCTATTTCGCATTGGGAGCTTTGAGCTCTTGGGCTTTCACCCTAAACGGCTTGAAAGTAATTGCCTGGGTAAATCTTTCGATGGTAGCTATTTCCCTGGCGTGCTATTTGGCGTGGGCAATCCGCCTCACACGCAAGGGGCGGATACCAATTATGCCGCCGCACGTTACTATTGAGGACAAGGCAAGAATCGAGCGCGTGAACCAAGAACTGCTTGGCTTCATGCGAAGGTTCCCTGGCTGAAAACGCCTGGGACTACTCCGCCGGAACTGGGACCATAAACGATTCAACGCGGCTAAAGTACGCTTGGGCAAGGCTCGCAGCCTGAGGGATATGCATTCCATGGGCCAGCCCCGCAGCCCGCATCGCCCAAAGACAGTAGCTTGCGGTAAGGCGCTCTTTCAGCAAAGCCTCAAAGTCCCAGTTGTCCGCCATCGCGGCCTTGCGCGCGGCGTGAACGGCATTGAAGTCCTTCTCCAGCATATCCACGAAGCGGAAGAAAATTTTCCGGTGATGCGATCGCAGCTTTGACGCTTCGCGACGGAAGCCCTGCCGGATCAGAAAATCTTCGTCCTCCCCAGACAATAAACGCCGCATCGGAGCGAACCGGGCGGTCGAAAGATCCAACGTTAACGAAGCAGTCTCAAGCATATGTATCTCCAAGACTCTCTCTTTTCTACATTTTCTAAAAAGCAGAGACTTGCAAATCTAACTAATGAAGATTAATCCGAAAATCACCTGAAAGTCAAGTCTCTCTTTTACGGTTCGGACTGAAATTCATGCCCGTCGCCGGAGAAGCTTCTCTGTCAACGAGATATGGCTTCTTGAAAACTGCCGCGCAGTGGCCTTGACATACGGCGTAAACTCGCGAATCCAAAAGCGCAAGTAGCCCGTTCGGTGAATCTCGCTCAGCGATGTCACGTAATGATCGAGAATTGTTTCCACTAACAATTCGCCGGTGCGGCGCCCCGCGAAACGGGTGGCTCGCGATAACCAAAGTACATTCGCCGGCAGCTTCCGGATGGCGGACATCGCCAGCAACGACGAAACCCGGAAAATGGTAACGTTCTCCTTTTCGGCTGTGCGAACCAGTTCATCCCAACTGCGATGCAGCGTCTCCGCTCCAGGCAAAACTCCCGCGGAGGGTAAGTCATTACGCAATTTTGTCCATTCTGCCCGGATTTCGGCAATGTTCAACGGCGGCATGTTCACCGCCTGCGCGAGATGACCCGCGCTTTTTTCCAATCCGTCGAGAAGTTGGTCGACGCTTTCGAACGGCCGATCCTCTTCCGTCAACAGGCCTTCAGCGCGCAACGCCCGAGAGATCTCCGGGATCAGCAAACGGCCCACTCCCGATAGATCGGCTAGCGCCGCGAGTATCCATACCGGCGACGCGTGAAAGGCCAGGATGCCGGCGGCTTCGATCCCGTGAGATGCGGCGCGGCGGATGGCGAACCGCTCGACAAGCGGCTCATCCGAATCGTAAACTCCCTCGACTTCTCCTACTTCCTGGATCAAGAACTTCAGCGTATTCTCGACCAGTAGCCTATATAGTAGACCACGGCGAACGGCGCGAGGGAACGTGACATTGCCGATTTCGCGCGCGAGTCCGGCCGCGAGTCCGGCGGCCGACCGCAACACGCGCTCGGGCAACGACAAGACGAAAGCTCCCAGCCTGGTTCCGGCTTCATCCATTCGCGGCAGCCATTCTTTCGAATGGTAACCTGAAGTTGCTTCATCATGCCGGCTCGCGTTAGCGAAGCGTTCGTAATCCAGACATATCCGTTCCAGGAATCGGATCTTGTCGTCAGTTTTCTGACGCGGGATCTCGGCAAGATGCGCGGGATTGCCAAACGCGCACGCCGTCCGAAGAGTCCTTACGGCGCGGGCCTCGAACGGCTTTCGAGAGTCCGGATGGCCTACTATCAAAAAGAGAGCCGGGAACTCGTTAGCCTCGACGGCTGCGAATTGATCCAATCCCAGTTCGCGTTAGTGAGCGATTATCAAGCCGGCGTGGCGCTCGATTTTTTCGCCGAAATCTCCGAACAGTTGCTTCCGGCCGCCGAGCCGAACGAGCGATTCTTCCGTTTGCTGGGCACCGTGCTCGAGCAGCTTCGCTCCGGGAAACCGGGTTCGGTGTGGCTGGCCACCTCATACTTCGCGCTTTGGTCGCTGCGGATCGCGGGACTTGCTGCCGGAACTGCACGCATGCCTCGGGTGCGGCGGCTGGCTCGACGATCCGGAAGCGCCGGATCGCGCATTCTTCCAGCGGGGCCGCAATGGACTCCTGTGCAGCCATTGCCGCCGCTCCATGGACCTGCGAGGCACATGGGAGTTGCCGATCGACTCGCGCGCGCTCGCGGCACGGATGCTAAAGGAGCCGGTGGCGAACTTCTCCGAAATCTCGTGGACGCGCGAAACGGCGGCGGATCTGCGGCGGTTTCTGGTGCAGCAGATCGAGACGCAGATCGAACGGCGGTTAATCACCGCGCCGACCCTCGAAGCAGCGTGATTCAGACTGGGTCCGCAAGCAGCGCGCCCCAATTCAGCCCTGCGCCGAAAGCTCCCATTACGATCGGCCCATCCATTTTGCCATCCGACTGCCGGTACCACTCACTTGCCGCAATCAGCAGCGAGGCCGACGAGGTATTTCCGTACTTGTTCAAGTTGCTGAAGAATCGCGAATCCGGCGCACCCAGCATACGTGCCACTTTGGCAATCAGATTCAGATTCGCCTGATGCAACAGGAAGGCCGAGATTTCCTGAGCTTTCCGGCCGTTGCGGTCCAGCAGTTCCTGGATGGTTCGAGGCAGCCTGCGCGCGACGTGCATGATCACCGAACGGCCGTCCATATAAAGAGGCGCATCGATATCCAGCCTCAGAATCCCGGCGAAGTCTCCATCGCTCGACAGGATGGAGTCGCGGATCTCCGCGAACCCGTTTGCGCGCTCACAAGGCAGGCGCCTGCGCCATCGCCGAACAGGATGGCAGTGTCCCGATGGGCTGGATTCAGCCCGATCACGCGAGACATGATCTCACTTCCGACTACCAGCACGTTGCCGTAGTGCGTCACCAGTTCGGCGGCAAGAGAGAGGCCGAAGAGCGTGCCCGCACTGGCGATCGGCAGGTCGATCGCGGGCTTGCCCGCGAGCCCCAGAGCCGCTGCGATACTTGCGGCCGGCCCAGGGAAACGCCGCTCACCCGAGCCGCTTGAAACCAACACCAGGCCGATCTCGGTAGCGAGCGCTCCACAGTTCGTCGAGGCAATCGCGCGCTGCTTGCACGCCCAGATCCGCTACCGATTCTTCAGGCGCGGCCCAACGGCGTTGCTCGATTCCCGTTTGCTGCTTGATCCATTCCGGATCTGCGCCGCAGAGCGCGCCGATCTCCTCGTTATCGACCACACGGCCGGGCAGATAAGCGCCGAAGCCCCTGATCTTAGCTTGCAATTCGTGCACCCCTTTCGGTGCAAGCCGTTGCCAACGTGCGAGGAATTACTGCTTGCTTACGCGCGCGGCTCAGTAGGGAGCGGTAACGTAGAGCCCATAGCGCATTATCACGCATGGCTCTCGATGTAGCTCACGATGCGGGAAATTGAGCTGAACTTTCTTGGGTTCAAATCCGCATCCGGAACTTTGATGGAGAATTCCTTCTCCATTGCGTCGATCACGTTGTTCAACTCGAAAGAATCCAGTACGCCGGCGTCGAAGAGCGACTCATCCGGATCAATGTCCACGGCCTTGCCGGTCACACGGCTAATCAGGTCTATTACTCTGGCTTGGTTGTCCATCGGAAATCTGTGTTGTCACCCGGGGATGCGCGCTCCGATACTGATCGTAAAGACGCATAATATCGGCGAAAAGTATAGTGGCCAGCCGGTCGTAGCCCGGCGCGGTGAAGTGAACGTAGTCGCCCTGACCGAGGCCCGCAAGCATCCAGTCGCGAATCGAGCCGGAGCCGCCCATACGTTTCTTCGCGTTCCAGTACGCGCAGCCGTTTTCGGCGGCGGCCAGCCGCTGCGCTGCGATGATGCGGTCGATCCCTTCCACAACGGCGACACCGGAGCGGGTGCGCATCATGCGGTCGGTGGGGCCGAGAACCAGAATCGAAGCCGCAGGGCAATCGGCTCGCAGGCGCTTGAGAAGCGCGGAAAACATTTCCTGGTAGCTCGCGCCAGTCCAGTTCGGGTCGCTCGCTTCGTTGCTCCCGTATGCCACTACGATTAGCGCCGGGTCGCGATGCTGCAAGTAGGTAGAGAGCATGACTTCCTTCCAGCGGAACATGACCGACGCCTCCGCGCCATTGATGCCCAGAGCCTCATAGGTAATGCCGGAATCGCGATCAGTAGCCCAGCCGAGCAGACGCACCGGACGATTCTGCAGCGTCAGCAGTTTGAGCGTATGCTGTCCAGACGTTGTGCGATAAGTCATCTGGGCAGCCTGGATATCCCCGTCTGTAGAGAACTGCTTCACCAGTTGATCGTTATCGAAGAGTTCCAGTTCTCCACCGCCCGGCATCTGCAGATAATAGACGGTTGCCTCGCTGCAATCGGCTTCGATGAAAATCGACTGGGCCGCTCTTCGGGTATAGATGCTGACTCCGCCCAGGCCAAAATAGCCGTCTCCTTGACCGGCGGCGAGGCCGTCGGTCTGCCATCCGGCGGTTGCGCCATGACGAGTTCCGAAGCGGCGGTAGCCCGCGAACGGATGTCCTGCGAGCGAATATCCCGAGCCGCCGTTACCGAACTTCTGCTGGAAGAAGTAGCGCATGCCGCCGGTCCATTCGTCGGCGGCGGTATGCGAGTCGCCGAAATGAAGGATATGCACCGGAGCATGGGATTCGCCGAGCTCCAATTGCGACAATTTCTGAAAGAACGCGACCATGGTTTCGGGCTGTTCGAAACCCATAGAGGAGCTTAGATCGAGGTAGGTCTCGACACGTTTTTCGGCGGCATTCCTGGTTGCGGCACTAATCGGCGCCGGCTTAGGAGTTGACTTTTTCTTCCTGGGAGTAGCCGCGGCGCAGGGGAGAGTGCCGATCAAGAGAAGTGCGCTGACAATCCCCAGGGGAAGCGCCAGTGTTGCGCCGAGAGAGCGTCTCACTTATTTCAGGTTACCTTTTTCTATCATTTCCGGGGCCGTGCC
This sequence comes from Terriglobia bacterium, assembly GCA_963767545.1. GTDB lineage: Bacteria > Acidobacteriota > Terriglobia > Bryobacterales > Bryobacteraceae > CAVVFX01. The sequence goes on along the minus strand of CAVYEV010000005.1, from coordinate 2,850 downwards.
GCGGGTCAGATGGCGCAATTTGAAACGATTGTAGCCGAGCATCAGCTCCTTCACGAAGGCATTGGCGACGATGCGGCCGCCTGTGGGAGTGGGATGGATGAGGTCCGCCGAAACCAGCTTGTGCGCGCCTTGATACCAGCGGGCCATGGTTCCTTCTCCGCCCATCGCTTCGAACGTGTTGAAGAAGGCACAGCCGGTATCGGCGGCGACGCGCTTCTGGATCTCGACAATTTTGGGTATGGTGGGCATGGTCTGGATCTCGTCGAGCCCAACATATTCACCGCGGTCCATGGGGCTCATCAGCATGAGAGATGCATCCGGCAGAGCGGCCTTGGCCCGGCGAACCGCTTCCCGCAGTTCCTTTTCGTAAGGACCGTTCACGAACGACCCAAAGTCGGCTTCGTTGGTTCCGTAGTTGATGATGAGCAGACTCGGGTTGCGGTGCCGGAGTTCTTCGGTCCAGTGCTCGCGGTTGAACATGCGGGTGAAGACGGAGATGGAAGCGCCATTCAATCCCAGACTATCGTAAACCACTCCGGGACCGGGCTTCTCGGCCGATACGCCGAACAGGCGGACACGTCCGCTGGTGACGTGAATTTCGAGCTTATTGACTGGAGCGGGCGCGTGGAGGGCCGCGAACGCGGCTGACTTTGGGTCGTCGGGGGCCGATGCGGTGTCGATCTGTCCGATGGACGTTCCGTCCGCCAAGACGTCGATTTGGCCGCCGTCGGGCTGAGCCAGGTACCAGACTTCGAACTCCGAAGGACCCGTGCCGCCGTAGGCGATTTCATCGTAAGCGCCGGTCTCGCCTATGAAACTGACGCCGCCTAGTCCGAAGAGTCCGTTATAGGAGATGAAGCGGCTTGCGGGGTCTATCTGCCAACCGTCGCCGGAGATTTTGACGCCCTGGTGCTGGTACCAGGCCCAAGGTTTGTCGATGAGGGTAAAGCCCGGCCCCGCATCACCAAACCGTTTCTGGAGCAACATGCGGATATCCCCGGTGATGAGATCGGCGGTGGTGGGCGAATCGCCGTAGTGGACGATGCGAACGACATTCGGCGATTGGTCCCGCTCGACGCGCCAGAGTGCGGCGTAGAAGGCGTTGAGTGCGCCGGTTGAATCCTCGAGCGAAAAATGGCCCGGCTTGTGGGCAGGGACGGGAGCGTCGTCCGGCAGATTCGCGTGGCGAACGAGCGGCTTAGGAGGCGTGCGGTCCGGCGTAAAATCGAGCAGCGAAGTAAGAAGTTCGGGGCTAGGCGCTTTGGCTGCGGGAAGCAGGAGATGTGCCGACGAGATTAAGCCGAATACCACTGCGATCGCGCATGCGGTTCTGAAAGGGAAGTTCCTCATAGATCAGATCCGTTCAGAACCTCGAATACACAAACGGCGCCGAGCCGCGGCCGCCCAGCGACTCGATGGTTATGGCAATGGCAGCGAGTACCACCGCGTGCACCAATACCGGACGCGTGCTGAAGAAATCGATTGCCGCCGAGTACATTTTCCTGGTCACCAGGACGCCGGCAAGAGAAATCAGCAGGACAGAGGCAATCAGCGGCGAGAGATTCGCCGTGGAGTAAGTGAGCGAGCCGATGCGGCGCAGCAGACTCGTAGCCTGATCGAGTGTGGCTGCGCGAAAAAAGATCCAGGTGAAGCAGACGAAGAGGTAAGTGATTGCGATGGCGGGGACCTGTTTGAACCATGGAACGGGCGGCTTCCATCGTCCGCGCCAGGTCTGCCAGCCGCGCACGAAAGCAAGCGCGCCGCCGTGGAGAAGGCCCCAGATTGCGAAGTTCCAGGTTATGCCGTGCCAGAGTCCGCCAAGCAACATAGTGACGATCAGGTTGATGTACGGCATCACCTTGGTGCGCTTGCCGGGAAGGGCGTAATAAAGGTAGTCGCGGAGCCAATTGGAGAAGGTGATGTGCCAGCGGCGCCAGAACTCGGCGATATCCATCGATAAGTAGGGGCGATCGAAGTTGATGGGCAGTTTGATGGCGAGAAGCTGCGCTGCGCCTCGGGCGATGTCGGTATAGCCGGAGAAGTCGTAATAGAGTTGCAGCGAGTACGCAAAAACAGCGGCGAGGACTTCGAATCCGCTGTAAAGATTGGGCGTATCGAAGACGCGGTTCACCAGATTTTCGGCGAGGTAATCGGCGATGAGGAATTTCTTCAACAGACCGAGGCCGATGAGGAAGAAGGCCCGGCCGCCAGCGGTTGGGTCGAGCTTCGGTTCGCGCTCGAATTGCTTGATGAGGTCGGAGACGCGGGTGATTGGTCCGGCCAGAATGGTTGGGAAAAACGAGACCGAGGCGAGATGCGCGAGGATGCTGGAGGTGCCTTCGCAATCGCGACGGTAGAGGTCGATGGTGTAAGTAAGGGCCTGAAAAGTGTAGAAGCTGAGCCCGAGAGGGAAGATCCAGTCCCAGTGGGCGTCCGGCCGCACGCGGGTCAGGATTGCACCCATGTGGCGGGAGCCGATGAGCAGGCCGATGTTGAGGATCAGGCTGATCATGAGCAGCACGCGCCGGACCGGTTTGAGGGAGAAGCGCATGAGTCCGAGTCCGACTAGGAAGTCGATGGCGGCTGCGCAGGGGATCAGGACTATATAGAAGATACCGAAACGGGCGCAGAAAAGGATGTTGGCGAAGAAAATGACGCCAAGCCGCAAGAGTCGCGACCGGGAGGAGGCCCAATACACGAAGAATACGGCCGCGATAAAGGCGAAGTAAGCGGCGCTCGTCGTCTGCACGGAGGGAGTTGAAGCCAGTGTAGCGCAAGTTATTAGAGGTCTCACGCAACGGTGGTTCTCCTGTGGTGGTGCGGGGTTTCTGGCGAGGTGACGCAAACAGG
>CAVYEV010000004.1:0-22776 GCA_963767545.1 Terriglobia bacterium | reverse complement strand
CTCGCGGCTGGTAGGAGCGCCGCCGGGTTATGTTGGCTTCGACGAAGGCGGCCAATTGACGGAAGCCGTCCGGCGGCGTCCCTATTGCGTGATCCTGTTCGACGAAATCGAAAAAGGCGCACCCGGATGTTTTCAATGTCATGCTCCAGATTCTCGACGACGGGCGGCTGACCGACGGCCAGGGACGCACGGTGGATTTCAAGAACGCGATCCTGATCATGACCTCCAACATCGGCAGCCAGCGCATTCTGGGCTATCGCGGCGCGTACGATGAGCACGAGTACGAGCGCATGAAAACCGCGGTGATCGAGGAGATGCGGGGCTTCTTCCGGCCCGAATTCCTGAATCGCGTCGACGAGATCATTGTGTTCCACTCTTTATCGGAAGACCACCTGATCAAGATCGTGGAGATTCAACTGAACCGGCTGCGGAACAGACTTGTCGAGCGTCACATTCAGCTCGAATTGACACCCGAAGCAGCGCGACACCTGGTCCATGTAGGATACGATTCCCCGTACGGAGCCCGGCCGTTAAAGCGCAGCATCCAGAAGAATATCGAGACGCCAATAGGACGCCTGCTGCTCGAGGGGGTTATCCGGGAAGGGCAGTCGATTCGCATCGGCTACGAAAAGGCCGCCGACAAACTGACCTTCACACCGCAGTTGGAACCGTCAGGACACGCGACGGCTGCCTAGCTTAGCTAGACTAGCACCAACTTGCGAGGGTTCGCGTACCTCTCAGAAACTGAAGTTACTCGTGGGAGTTGATAGCGCTAACTTCTGCAAGTAGGTCCGGCTGGGCCGACTATAAGACAGGGGCACGGTCGAAAACTTCGCCCGTCAGGTCCTCCCCGCGCGTGTGACGTGGCGCCTCGTCACGCTAGGCACGCCGTAGGCCGATTGTGAGAGCCAATAATGGCTGGCCCTACACGGATTGCCGAGGCTACCTAGTAGACGGTTGCCCGGATGGGACAGTTCTTACCGCACTTACAATAAACCGCTCCGGTGCGGACCCGATGAAATCGAAGGGGAAACAGGTTACCAGCGTGACGGTCTCTTCCTCCGTGGGGCGCAAAACTTCGACCGCCTTCGGCGCGACGTTCTTCGTTGAGACCACGCGGTATTGATATTCGCCGCGCGGCGTCCTGAGGATCACATCATCATTCCGGCGGACGTTTCGCAGTCCGCGGAAGAAGGTGTCTCGATGCGCCGCCAGGCCCACATTCCCACTCCGGCCGGGAAATGCGGTTCCCGGGATGTGCCCTACTCCTCGGCGCAGCACGGTTTCGTCACTGCCTTCCATTATGACCGCCGAGATGCCGAGGCGCGAAATCTCAATCCGCCCAATCGCATCGCCCTTGTCGACCCGGTCCACGGAGACCGTTTCCGTCTGCCGCTCCAGTTTGCTCTCGCCGAGATGTTGGGAGAACCACGTGTCCGCCAGAGAAGCGCCGCAATAACCCAGCGTCACAAGGCCCGCGACCATCAGAACCCATGAGGCCTGCCTCATGGCTGATCGCCTGCCCGATAACCGGCACGCGTCCGCACCGACAGTTTGCCGTGGTGCGACGCACTCGCCGTCACGCGAATGGTTCGATACTCGCCGGGCTTTGCGGGGTCAGACGGAGCGTAACCGATGGTGTACTGATTTCGAATGTCCTTCGCGATGCGCGTGCAGATACCCGTGACTTCGTTCAGTTCTTTCGGAAAGAAGGCAATCCCGCCGGTCGCTGCCGCCAACTTTTTGAGAACCCCGGGATTGCGGTCGGTATCGTCTTCGTCGAAGATACCCACGGTATAAATGATTGCGCTCGATTGCTCGGCGAGCTTCAGAATCTGGGGAAGTTTGTGAAGACTCGCGTTGTCGCCGCCATCGCTGATCGCCAAGAGCACTTTCTTCTCGCGGCTGCCCGATTGCAAGTGCCGCAGTGCGAAGGCGATCGCATCGTAGAGCGCCGTCATACCGGTTGCGCGAGCGCGTGAGATCGCCCGTTCCAACTTACCGGGATCGCTGGTGAAACGGACTGTATCCGGCAGCCCCGACTCGACGTGTTCGTTGAAGTTTACCACGAACATTTCGTCGTCCGGATTGCTCGCCTGTACAAACGCCTTGGCCGCGGCGCTGACCTCGTCAAGCTTGGGCTTCATGCTTCCGCTGTGATCCACCAATAAGCCCGCTGTAACTGGGACATCCTCGTGCTTGAACAGCTTGATCTGTTGCCGGACTCCGTTCTCGTAAACCTGGAAGTCCTGCTCGGCCAGATCGGAAACCAGGCGTCCCTGTTGGTCGGTGACCGTCGCGTGCAGGACGACCAGGTTGACGTCGAACGCGTGAGTCGAAAAAGCGTGGCAGCAGCGCGTAACAAGCCTACGTTCGAATCCCTCCACCCACCCCAATAAATACTCGACATTAACAGAGCGGTGCACCTGTCGTCTACATGTCTGACTATCGATATCTGAATTGCGACTGACCTTGCTACTGCTTCAAGCCACTGCTCGTATCATTCGGACATGTCGCGTCCTCGTTTCGACAAGCGCCCCCTTTATGGAGTCCGCCCCAACCGCCACCTCCCCGAAGCTATTCCAGATCCAAAGCTCGAACTTGTTCTCGGCGAGGCGACCCGGCAATTGAGCCCGAAGAAAGAAACGCTAGGCCTTGGAGACCGGGACCTCAGTCCACTTGCCATCCTTTCTTTAAGCAATGCACGCCGGAGAAGTGGGTCGACTGCCCGGAACGATCTCTAACCGCTTCGGAGTGCACGCGTCAGCGCGAAGATATGGCCTATTTCGAGTGGGCGCACTGGTTCGCATATGATGTTACGCTCACATGCAAATTCATCTCAGAAGGCATGATCTCGGAAGCGCCGGCCAAAGAGGTCCGTTCCTCATGAGACGTTTCAAACAACGGGAAACCGGCCAATTGCACATACTAACGCACCGCGAGCCTGACCCGGCGGACGATGTTAAGCCCGCCGGGATCCCGAATGCGCTAAAGAGTGTAGCCTTGCTAGCGGCGCTTCTTGGTTGCAGCCTTTTTCGCCATCGCCTTCTTCGGAGCGGCTTTGGCTTTCACCGGGTATCCCTTCTTAGCAGGCGCTTTTTTGGCGGCTTTTTTAGGCGCGGCTTTTTTGGGCGCCGCTTTTTTCGCAGCCGACTTTGCAGCGGACTTCTTCGGCGCGGACTTCGCGGCAGCCTTCTTGGGAGCGGCCTTTGGCGCAGCTTTCTTAGCAGCCGGTGCGCTCTTGGCAGCCGATTTGGATGCAGCCTTAGGCGCGGCCTTCTTGGAAGCGGACTTCGCCGCTTTCTTCACCGGCTTCTTGGTAACTTCTTCTTCACCGGGCCCCGAAGTTCCTTCCGATTCAGAAGAAGACGACTTCGTTCCGGGTTGAGGAGCATTCGCTGGAACGGGTTTTACCTCGTCGTCATCGTCTTCCTCCTCTTCCTCTACCTCGCCGTAGTCGTCCAATTTGGAGCCTTTATCGTCCTTATCGTCGTATCCCGGAAAATCATCCATCTCTTCTTCATCCTGAGGAGCCAGCATAAGATCATCCAACATTCCGTGAACCTCCTGTTTTGCATCCTGCCATCAATAGCATACATGTTTTTCGTAAAATCGCAACACGAAAGAGAGTCTTTGATCGCACTTCTGGTCTGGAAATTTAGCGAATGGCCGTTTCGACGGTGGTTTCGACATGCGTAGCTGTGTAGGGTGCCGGGGGAACGTCGCCGTAATTGCGTCTGAACCGAACCCCGAGATCATTGCGAGGACCCAAACGAGCGACAATAGCAGAGAAATGCCGAAGCCTCTCCTGGTAGCTTTGCTCGTCCTGCTCGTTGTTCCGGTTAGCGGACAACTCCCGGTACCCGCAGGCTTGGTCCCAGGCCGCCGGGTCGTGCTCGACGCCCACAATTGCTACCCGTACGAAGGACGCTGGGCCGATCGCATCGATCGTGCCCTCTCACAAGGTTTCCCAGTATCGATCGAGCAGGATCTAGCCTGGTATATCGATCCGAGCACAGGAGTGGGCCACATCGCTATCCATCACGGCGAACAACCCACTGGCCGGGAACCCGGGCTCCGCGAATATTTCTTCGATCGGGTGCGGCCGATTATCGAAAAGGCCTTACGCGACAACGACAGGGCCAACTGGCCGATTATCTATTTGCACTTCGATTTTAAAAGCGTTACCCCGCCCCTGCTCACTGCCGTGTGGAATCTCCTCGGCGAGTATCGTGATTGGATCACCACCGCCCCGAAACTCTCGGATCCCCACGTCCTTGCGCCGCTCGATGTCAAGCCGATCATGGTTCTTACCGAGGAGGCTGACGAGCAGGAAGAGGCTTTCTTTCGCCGCGTGCCCGAGGGCGGCCTGTTGCGCGTGTTCGGGTCGGCAGCAACCGTTCGACAGAAGAAGGGAGAGCCGCTGCTCTCACCGGAGAATACGGTTTCCGCGCCGCCGACCAATTATCGCCGCTGGTGGAATAGCGCTTGGAATGCCATTGAACTGGGAGGACAGCGCGAAGCCGGCGATTGGACTGCGGCTGACGAAAGGCGCCTCCGCGCGATCGTCGATTACGGCCACAAATTAGGCTACGCAATGCGTTTCTATACTTTGAACGGGCACACGCCGGAGGCGGGCAAAGAGAATGGCTGGGACCCCAATTACAACTTCGGCTCTCGCGAAGCGGTGGAGAAAAGGTGGCGCGCGGCTATACAGACAGGCGTCGACTTCATTGCCACGGATCAGATAGAGGACCTAGCCGCGGCGATGAAGACCCCGCGCGATAACCATTGAAGCTTACCTCTTGCCGAGCACCTGTTCCAAGCTGTCCGCTGATAAGACTTTCTTCGCCCAGCGCGGTGGCCCGGATTTCCCGAAGTAACACGTGGTCATCGACGTATTTTGCGTATCTTCTCAATAAACCGGGGTTGGTTACGTAGGTGCCCACGAAGAACTGAGATCCATCGTTTCCGCTCGTTGTTTGATCAGTTCCGCCAATGATGGCATCCGCCTCGCGCCGCAGACTCGGTCCCGAATGTATTGAAAGAAGTTCACTCCGAGTTTTCTGGCTGTGCTGAGCAGCGTTTCCATTGCGTCCCAAGTCTGAGCGCCCGCTGCCGAGCGCGGGCCGTAGCTCACCACGCGCTTCCTGACTCGTAACCGCGCGTCCAACTCCGCCGGGTTGTTGTGCAGTGGAATCTCGGGATGTTCCAGCACCCTCAGCAAGTACGTCTTATCGGCTTTGGTTTTGGCGATCCGCTGATCCAGTCCATCGTAACCCGTCACTGTAGAAAATAATTCGTCGAATTGCTCTCGCAACTGCGCCGGCCGTTCCTTGGTGGGAGCCTGCTGGTAGGCGCGCAGTTGTTTGTAGAAATCCCAGTAGCGTTTGCGAAACGCTTCCAGCCATTCACGATGTCGCGGCACGCACGGCGCCATGCTCTGATAATGCCGCCCGTCGTGAACCCAGCATAAGGCTAGCTCGTCAGCCACGAGTTGGAACTGCTTGGCATTGTCACATACTAAAAGGCGCACATGCCCGCTTTCGGCATGATACGCCGAAAGAGCCGCTGCCTCTATAATCCGGTGGCGGGCCCCTGAGGCCAGATCTGGAATCTGCTCCGTCAGCCTTCGCTGCAACTCCTCCTGGCTCCAGTCCTGATGGAACGGCAACTGCCCCACTCGCTCTAAAACCCGCTGCGATATCCCAAACTGGAGCATCAAGCCCAAGGCCTCCTCATTGAGGCGGAATATCCGCTCGCGCCCATTACGCAGCACGTCGATTATGGTCAGTCGGTCTTTCCGGGCAGTCGTGAAGTAAGCTCCGTACAGCGGATTGCAGATGACTTGGCAGTGCTGGTTTACACCATTCACACGCGTGCCCGTGTCATCCATGTGGTGCCACGCGCTGCTATTCAATCCGGCTTCCACGATTGCTCGCTTTTCCTCCTGGAGTTCCGGGTATGCGCCCGTGAGCCACGCCGATATTTGGCCGCTGGAGATCACGATGCCCAGATTTTCCAACAGATCCGCGATCTTGGGCTCGGTCATATTGCACAAATGAGAAAACAGCACGCACAGGCTCTTCAGATTGGGACCGAATTCACCGCGGTAGCCAGCGGGCAGCGGCGCCAGGTAGGTTCGGCCTGTTGAGGCCGCGTAATACTTCTCCTTGCGAAACTTCACATTATCCGTAACGAAGCGTAACTCTTGCACCACCACCTCTTCGTAGCCCTTGAACTCGGCATCCGGTGGAAGGGATGTCCGGTCTACTTTCAGTACCTCTTCCCGGTCTGCCCGAACCCGGTCCAGCTTGCTACGCTTGGTGCGCTGGTTCGTTTCCGAACGCTCCCCTCGCTCTTTTTCCGATGACTGTGAGGCCGGCGCCGAACTGTCTTTGAACCGGTCCCCTTTGCCCCCTCCACCTTTGCGGCGGTTAAGTTGCTCTCGCAAATACAGGTTCTCAGCGTGGGCTTTGCGCAGATCCGCCGTCAGTGATTCGATCAGGTTCAGCAACAACCGGATGCATTCGCGGGCACGCTCGTCCTGGATGCCGGCCAGATCAACCTTCTGGAGAATCTGATCGACTGCGCTGATTCCAGCTTGGCTGTCACTCATCCAGTTCAGCTTAGAACAGCTGCAGCGATTTGTCCAGCGAAATCGAACAACAACAACCAAAAATGTTACAGGCTCCGCTTACGTCTTTAGCATCCGCTTCCGGGGTCCGCCTATGAACCTCCACGATTTATTGAGAAGATACCATTAATTCCTATACTCTTCAACTCCAATTGTCAACTTCCCCTCTAACCGGCGCAAGCCCAATAGTGGCACGAGTTGTGCCAGCACCTTCTCTCGGTGCGGACTCGGCAAGCCTTTTCAGAATCTCGCGAACACGATCCGGTCCCCCCTCGAGCCAGCAACGCCAAAGCGTAGCCCCCGGCCGGCCGCTCCGCAGAAACATCCCGGCATCGAACTTCCGGATATCTGCTAATTTGTAGGACACTTTAACACCGCCGCAGTCCAACCGGGCGGCCATACGCATCCGCGCTCGCTGGCGACGACATGGCTGGAGTTCGAGAAGCATCGGAGGGCTGGAGACAGGCGGCTATCAAGCAAGATAGGGCCGGACTTGAACGCTGGCTCGCCGACGACCTTGTGTATGCACATGCCAGGGTCAAAAACAGAACAAGGCCGAGTACATTGCGTCGGTGACTAGCGGGCCGCGCACTACGAGACCTTCAAGGAGAGCGATGTGAAAATCAGTGTCTATGGCATCGCTACGGTTTTGACGGGCCTTGAAGACGTTACGCCGGGTAAAGGCGAGCACTATCGCGTGCGGCGGCTGGAAGTATACGTCAAGAACAACGGCCGCTGGCAGATGGCGGCGCACCAGTCGGCGCGAGTGCGTCAGCCGTAGAACACTGCTTCCTGGGGGGACGAAAGGATCACGCCCTCCGAACACTTGCGTCTCAAAATACTCCCGGATTGCGCCGGTACCGTCGCATCGTCAGAATTTGCTCTGCTCAACTATAAGGCGACCCTGAACCGGCACGATTCGCATCGGGCATTGCGGCTCAGAAAATTCGCTCTTCGCCCACAACGGCGGTCATGGGCAGGTTTTGAGAGTCGTGCTTGGGCACTGCGCGGAAACAGCCACTACTCAAAGCGAATATCGATTATCTGCTTGGCGTAGTATCGCGAGACTTCATGTTCAAACGTCGCTTGCGAGCCAGCGAGCGCGCCTTGCACCAGCGCGCGGAGCTCCTGCGGTTTGAACGCTCGCCGGATGGACTGGCGGCCGTCGTCCGCCGCTCCTTTGTGAATCAGCGGCGCAACGAAGGCGCTGAAAAGTGCAAAGGGCATCGGGTGCCGCACCAGGTCGAGGCAGATCAGACGGCGGCAGAATCGGCCTGTGTTGCGGATCATGCTTACCACCTGCTCGTCGGTGAGATGGTGAAGTGTCAATAGCGAGATCGCCACGTCCGCGCGAGGAAGTTCGTCGCGAGTCGCGTCGCGCTGGAGGATAGTCACGCCGTGAACGTTGTTCTCGGGAGGCCGCAGATCGATACCTGTCACTTCAGCTTCCAAGGCTTGGCGGATTTGAGCCAGCGCCGCGCCGTCGCCGCAGCCAATGTCGATCACCGAGCGCGCGGGTTGCGATCCATGATTGAGACGATTCAGCACGGCTTTGAAATCGCCAAGCAGCCGGTGAATGAACGCCAGATCGCGATGAAAAGCGGCTCGGTCGGCTTCGGAAACGTCGTCCGAGTCCATGAGTTCGGGCTCGAGCGATCGTTGAGGCATCCAAGTCACTTGGATGCCATATCGGCAAGGATTTGGATCGCGGGTACCGCGCCGATCCTTATTTCGGATACCGGACGAGCGGCGGCCGCGAGCCGCGTTTTAGCCTGTGTGGCCCACTTGGAATCGAGAGGACGTCCGGCTTCGATGGCATCCAGCGCTTCGAGGCCGATCTTGGCGACGGCGCTCAGCGTTTGCGATGCCGGTTGTGCGCCGCCGAGAAGCGCGGATTGCGCGATAATTGGCTCCAGTTTAGCGTCGTTGTCACGCCAAAGGACCAGCCATTGGCGAATCTGTGGCCGCGCCTCCGGATCTTTGATCTTGTCCACCAGCGAGGCGAACTTGCGGGCGACGTCGCTCTCCGGCAGCACGGTGTCGGGCAGGCGATTGAGCGGTTCGTTGATTGTGTATTTATGATCTCGCGCACGTACTCCGAGCGAGCCCGCCTCGCTCACATCGGCCAAAGTTTTCACCGGCGCTACAGGGTTCTTGCCGGCGAGACGCTCACACATGAGGCGGTAATTGGCGCGGTGCAGGAGCCCCGCGTATTCCAGTTCGCGGCTGATACGATCCATCCGCCGATACATGCTTGCCGGATCGGTTACCGCTGCCGGTGACCAGAGCCGTTCGGCAATCACCGCGTTGCGCGGCCAGATACGGCCGTCGATATTCTCGGGCGACACATACTCGCCCCACATGCACGATTCGCCGCCGAGCACCGATCTCTTCTGTTGGTCTGTCAGATCGGCGCACTCTTTCGCCAGGGGATCGATGGCGTAGTGTGTTGAGGCCTTTTCCATATGGTCCAGATAGTAACCGCTCGATAGAATCCCGGTGAAGCCCTGGCGCGCCGCCTCGGCCAGCGACTTCTGCCCGCGCCACGATTGGATCACGATATCCCTGGGCAAATCCGGATTGAGAATCTCGTCCCAGCCCTCCATCTTTTTGCCGTGCTTCTTCAGGATCGCGAGCAGCCGTTCGTTGAAGTACTTGTGAACGGCGATGTTACCCGCTTTCCCGAACGGCATATTGTGCGCCTTTTCGAAGCGTTCGATATTGGCGCTGGCGCTCCATTGTTTGCCGTTCACTTCGTCACCGCCGATGTGAAAGTATTCGTCGGGAAACAGATGCGCCATCTCGTCAACGAAGCGATCGAGAAACGCGTAGACAGCATCCTTCGAGGGGTCCATGCAGGGATCGAACACGCCGAAATGTTGGCCGATGATCTAGATCCTTGGAATCAGTAGCGAGTTGCGGATATGCGACAAGCCAGCTCGATGTATGGCCGGGAACGTCGAATTCGGGCACGACGCGGATGCCTCGTTCGCGCGCATAGGCGATGATACCGCGGACCTGTTCTTGAGTGTAGAATTTGCCATCGGAGCCTTCCTGTTGTAACTTCGGGAAGACGCGGCTCTCGACGCGGAAACCTTGATCGTCGGCGAGGTGCCAGTGGAGGACGTTCATCTTCACCGCTGCCATGCCGTCGAGATTGCGGCGGATCACCTCGACCGGCATGAAATGGCGTGAAACGTCGATGAGCATGCCGCGCCATGCGAAGCGCGGACGATCGTCGATATTGACGGCGGGGATAGCGAAGCCGGCGGGTGTGATGTCCACGAGTTGCAAGATCGTCTCGAGTCCGTGGAGGATGCCGAGCGGGTTCGGCGCTGTCAGCGTTGCACGATCCGCGGTGACGGTCAGATGGTAGGACTCGTCTTCGCCGATGTCCTGCGTCGGGTCGCTCGCGCGGTTGCAATGAATCAGCAGCGTTGCGTCCGCCGCGTTCGATGTAAGTCCCGGGCCGATCACCAGTCCGGTCTTCTTCTCGAGACGACGGATCACGCGCGTGACTGCGTCGTCGAGACGCTTCTCACGGTAGCCTTCAAAGGCTAAGCTGAACTTCTGGGAGATAGGCAAAGAACCGGTTCCCATTTGAACGGAGGATGGGAGCGGCATTACATTCAATTGGGCGTGAAGTGCGGCGGCCCACAATAGCACACCGGGGATAAGTATGGTTAGAGTTCTGGGTTTCAACTTAGACTGATTGTATTGCATCGCGCGGACCCGCGTTCGGCGCCATCGCAACTGCGGCGTACATGCGATAATCGGGTTTCCTAGAGGAAAACATATGAGTTTAACACCAGGCAAAGCCAAACACATGAATGCTCTGTCCAATAAGGATGGAGTCATCGCCGCGGCTGCAATGGATCAGCGAGGAAGCCTCCAGAAATCGCTCGCCGCCGCCAAGGGAGTTCCGGTTAAGGAAATCACCGACGCGATGATGGAAGAGTTCAAGGTCGCGGTATCGAGAGTGCTGACGCCGCATGCCAGCGCCATTCTGCTCGATCCGTTGTGGGGCATTCCGGCAGCTAAAGTGCGCGCGCCGAACGCCGGCCTTCTACTGGCGTACGAGGAAAGCGGTTACGATAACGCGCAACCCGGGCGTCTGCCCGATCTCCTGCCGCACTTTTCGGCCAAGCGTATCAAGGATCTGGGCGCCGACGCGGTAAAGATTCTCATCTACTACACCCCTTTCGACGATCCCAAGGTGAACGACATCAAGCATGCCTTCATTGAGCGTATCGGCGCGGAGTGCGAAGGCAACGACATTCCGTTCTTCCTCGAATTTGTAGGCTACGATCCCAACGGTGGAGATGAGAAGGGGTTCGAATTCGCGAAGAAGAAGCCCGATGTGGTGACAGGGACGATGACCGAGTTCTCGAAGCCGCAGTATAAGGTCGATGTTCTGAAGGTGGAAGTTCCCATCAATGCGGAATACGTGGAAGGCAGCAGTGTATATAAAGGCCAGAGGGCTTACACACGGGAAGAAGCTCTTCACTATTTCCGCAAGGCCGCGCAAGCTGCGACGAAGCCTTTCATCTATCTTAGCGCCGGCGTCGGCAACGCCCAGTTTATCGAGTCGTTGAACATGGCGGCCGAATCGGGCACGGATTATTCAGGCGTTCTTTGCGGCCGCGCGACCTGGAAAGAAGGCATTCCGGTATACGCCAGGCAGGGCATTCATGCTCTGGAGGATTGGCTTGCGAGTGAAGGCGTGAAGAATATCAATGCCGTCAATGCGGCGATCAAATCGGCCAAGCCCTGGAGCAAGAAACTCGCCGCCGGAGCGTAATGGCTTAAGCTCTATCCGCCCGAACCCCACAACGAAGCATGCTCTTCCAAGGCGACCCGCACCAACTGGCTGCGGGTCCTCACGCCGGTCTTCACGAACAATTGCTGCAATGCGGATTTCACCGAAGCTTCCGAAATACCCAGAGAGAGGCCAATCTCCTTATTGCTCAAGCCTTCGAAAACGCCTTTGAGTACGGCGTTTTCCCGTTCCGTGAACCGCTTGTGCCGCTCCGGTTCCCCGCCGCTTCCCACGGCTCGAACCAGAGACTGAATGCAGCGTTGGTCGATCCAGGTCTCGCCGGCCATCACCTTGTGGATCGCTTCTGTCAGAAGCGCCGGCGGGCTGTGTTTTAGAAAGACCCCGCACACCCCAAGGCTAAGCGCCCGGACGGATTCCGCATCGGTCATCCCCGCCGTGATGATGAAGATCCGTCCGGTGTAACCGGCCGCACGGGCACGGTCTATAAAATTGAGCCCATTCTCCCCGCCCAGATCATAATCGAGAAGCAAGAGGTCGATTGAGTCCGACGAGAGCACCGCGATGGCCTCGGCCGTCGATGCGCAGTTGGCGACTACTTGAAAATCGGGTTCGGTATCGAGGAGACGGCTCAGGCTTTCGCGAAAAAGGCTATGATCGTCAACCAGCAATAGCCGGATTGCCTGCATAGCGCTCCTCCCGATTTGATCGCGCGCCCGATCGCGAGTTTGCTCCACCGCTTCAACGGCCGTTGCCAAAGAAACCGTAAAACACGCGCCCGATGGCCGCGGTCATAGTAGATATCGCCGCCGAACGAGCGCACAAACGCCCGTGAGAGATACAGTCCCAAGCCGTTAGCCTCCGCCCCAGGCTGGAATGGCTTGAACAATTGCTCCGGAGCCGCGACGCCGGGGCCCGAATCGATGAAGCGCACCCGCACCGAATCGTCTTCCCGTACAGGCCTCACGATTAGCTTCCCGCTCTCCTGCGACGCCATCGCCCGCTGGCTGTTCTTCGTAATGTTCAGAAATGCCTGCAGAAGCTCCTGCCGGGAAGCCCACACCGGCGGCAAGGCGTCGTCTATTTGCCAGTCGATCGTAATGCCGGTTTCGCGGAACTCCGCTTCGATCACGATCCGAAGTTCTTCGAGTATCGGTCCGAGTCCAACGTACTCGGCCTCGGGCTTCGATTCACGCAACTCGAGACCGGCGATTCGCAGCAGACCTTCGAGCAGCACCCCGAGCGTCAGAAAGTCCTGGTCGCGCGACAGGCTGTTGTTCCGCGCCAGTTTGGCGTGAACCGCCGCGATCGCACCGCAAACGTTGCGAATCTCATGGCATACGGCGCTGACCACGATCCTCGAACCCGCCATCAAATGTTGCAGGCTGAACTCTTCGCGGTCGCGCAATTCATCCGACGAATCGAACACAACGGCCGCGAGGCGGGGACCCGATGAGGTCTTATAAGTGGAGAACCAGACCTGCGCCAGAAACACGCTGTCATCGGTGCGCCTTCCGCGGCACTCCATCACAGTACGGAACAGCCGCGATTCGCCCTGTGGGAACGGTATGTTCGTCAACGCCGGGATGTAACGCGCAATCGCGCGGCCGGCAAGCTCACCGTCCCGAAGGCCGAGCAGCCGGTGAGCCGCTTCGTTCGCCAGGATCACTCGGCCGCGATCGTCGATCGTCAAAATGGATGCCGGACTGCTCTCGATCAGGATCTTCAATTGAGCTTCTGCCTCGCGCCGCAAGATCATCTCGCGCTCGACTTCTTCGAGATGGCGGTTTGCAAGCCGCCTGTTGCGCGCCGATTCATAGACGAACAGGCCCGTTCCGGTAAAGGCCGCGAAGGTCAGAATCAAACGGGGGATACCCACCGGAGTCGCCCACGGGAACGTATCGAACGCTTCCACCAACACCGTGCAGAGCGCGGAAACGCCTGCGATCTGCCAGGGAGAAAGACAACTACCGACCATCAGCATCGGGAAGAGATATAGGAAGCCGAACGAGATATTGACGTCAAAACGCCAATCGATCAGTGCGATCGCGGCGATCGTCAGGCCGGCACGGATCAGAATAGCCTTCCGGTTGCCGTTGAGAAAACGCTCGAGAATGTTCCGGGGCAGAGTAATGTTCAAGTGCTCAAATCCCATTTTAGCCACGTGTGAAGTGGAGTTTGGGACTGGCGTTTACGTTGCCGGACCTATTTGCGCCAGAGGCTACGTTTTCCCAACTCGCCAAACCGCGCTTTGGCCCGGGATTTCAGCAGCCGGAACTGAGTTTCCGTGAGCTTCATCTTCTCGCAGATTAACTCCTGCGGCTCCTCCATTAGATAAAAGCGGATGAGAATCTCGCGGTCCCGCCGGGAAACGCCTTTCAATACTCTGTAGGCTAACTCAGCCTCTTCCTGCTCCAGAATTGAGTTTTCCGGGCTCTTGCCGAGGTCCGCCACGACACGGCCCACTTCGAGATCGGTCGTCTGGTTCCGGTTCTCCACCAACGTTTCGATATAAGAAGCAATTTGGCGCCGCACGACAGTGCGGACGAAACCCATCAGCCGCTCCGGGTCGCGAAGTTCCCCCCGGCGGATCGCCTGCGCCACAATCAGGAAACAATCGTGGACCTTGTCGTCCAGATCTTGGGGACCCATTTGCCGGCATATCTGAAGTCTAATTCCGCGCGCGAATATGCGGTATAGATCCTCCAGCGCAGAGGTGTCATCGTTCTGGATCCTCTCGACGAGTGCTGCCAGGTCGGCAGGCGAGTAGCTGGATTTGTCAGCAGAGGTCTTCGCCTGTAGAGGTTGATCCATTAGAAAGCTTTCCTCCCTAACCATCTCTGTATTTTATCGCACATTTTAAGAGGTAGCTGCCTAATTTTGGGACTACCACCATTCTTTCAGAGTTTTACAAGTTGAGTGGAGGGCTTTTGGTTCCGGGCATGAGCATTGGATCACCCGCTTGACTCGCGGACTGTGAACGGCTTATCGTAGTCCGCATGCCGCGACTCCGCTCGATTCCGCTGCTTTTCGCGCTCACCTCCGCGATTGCCCCATCTCAGACACCCGCGCCGCCTCCGCCCGGCCGCGGCACAGATCATCCTGCAAGCGAACAGGTATCGGCTCTCAAGTCCGGACCGCCTCTTCCATATAAAGTCCTCGCCAACTGGGCACAGTTGCCAAAAGGCTACAACTTCGGCGAGTGCTCAGGCGTGGACGTCGACAAACGAGGCGACGTTTGGGTCTTCAATCGAGGCCACTGGCCCGTCATCGAATTCGATCGCGCCGGAAAAATGTTGCAGGCCTGGACTGAGGATACATTCCGCGTCAAGTCCTCCCACGGCATGCGGGTCGGGCCCGATGGCAACCTTTGGGCGGTCGACGTCGAGGGTCACGTAGTTTTCAAATTGACGCCCGAAGGCCGCATCCTGCTCGTCATCGGCAACCGCCAGGGTGTGCCCGGTAATAACGACGCCGAAGACGCCTTCAATCGCCCAACCAACGTCGGCTTCCTTGCGAACGGTAACATCCTGGTATCGGACGGCTACGTCAATTCCCGCGTCGTCGAATTCAATCCCGATGGCGAGCACGTCCGCCATTGGGGCAAGAAAGGCACCGGCGATGGAGAGTTCAATCTGGTGCATGACGTCGCGGTCGATAACCACCAGCGTATCTATGTTGCCGACCGTACCAATGAGCGCATCCAGGTGTTCGACGAAACCGGTAAATTCCTGACCAAGTGGACCGGGATCGGCTCACCCTGGGGAATCTATTTCGCCCCAAAAGAGAACGCCATTTATATGTGCGACGGCAAGTACGACCGCATTATAAAGCTCAATCTCGAAGGTCAGGTGCTCGGCGTGCTAAGTTCCTGGGGCAAAGCGCCCGGCAAACTGGACTACGCGCACAGCATCGCGGTGGACCCCATCGACTCAAGCCTCTACACGGTAGAAATCAAAAACTGGAGAGTGCAGAAGTGGGTCCACCAATAAGCCACCCGATGGCTTCGCATCTCCTGTGCACCGGGTCGCGTACGGCCGGGGCAGACCAAATTGTCAAAGAACGTTGGACCCACGGTGGCATAAGCGATGCCGTTTATGGCCGTGGCCCTGATCCGTGGCTGTGGCCGGCGGATCGATCATCTTCCGCCTGTAATGTAGCACTCGAAAATTCGGGTTCAGTGCGCTTTTCTGGTTTTCATTGGGTTTTTTTGAGGAAAGGCGTTGTGAACAGGCACGGGCCGGGCGGGCTCGGATGACGCAAATGGCCGTTTTTCGAACGTGGCTTGCGAGGTGAGGCGGTAGGAAGGGCATCTCGTCTTTTACGAAACGAAGCCGATGCCTGGCGGGAGGGCGGGTTCGATGACGCAAATGCTTCTTTTTTGAAATTGGTTTGTGGGCAAGACGCTTCTTCGACATAAGCCGATGACACAAACTGGCATTTTTCGACGCGGCTCGCGAGATTGGGTGGTGAGATGGGACGGCGGCCATCTCGTTTTTTGCGAAACGAAGCCGATGCCTGGGAGGGGATGGCGGGGTTCGATGACGCAAATGCTTCTTTTTTGAAATTGGTTTGTGGGCAAGACCGCTTCTTCGGACATAGGCCGATGACGCAAACCGGCATTTTTCGACGGGCTCGCGAGATTGGGTGGTGAGATGGGACGGCGGCCATCTCGTTTTTTGCGAAACGAAGCCGATGCCTGGGAGGGATGGCGGGGTTCGATGACGCAAATGCTTCTTTTTTGAAATTGGTTGTGGGCAAGACCGCCTCTTCGACATAAGCCGATGACACAAACTGGCATTTTTCGACGCGGCTTGCGAGATTGGGTGGTGAGATGGGACGGCGGGCATCTCGTTTTTTGCGAAACGAAGCCGATGCCTGGGATGGATGGCGGGGTTCGATGACGCAAATGCTTCTTTTTTGAAATCGGTTGTGGGCGAAGACCGCCTCTTCGGACATAAGCCGATGACGCAAACTGCGATTTTTCAAAATGCCCTGCGAGATAGGGCGGTGAAGCGGTTGGGGGGCATCGCCGCGCATGATCAAGACGACGAATCGAATAAAGGCTGCGGATGCATCCGGTGGCGCAAGTGGGCCAAAATTTAGTACGCATGGGCCGCCGATGAATCGAAGGAGTCCGCCGTGCGACTCATGAAAACCAGGTTGATGAAAATCGAGAATAAGCGATCCGGTTGAGCGGCTTGCGACGCGCTTGTGCGGGCAATTTCGACGATCCATGTGCGAAGACATTCCTCCTGTTTCCAGACTACTATCCGGATCGCCCATTTCGACTGCGATGCCGTGTATGTGATTGAATTGTTTACGCAGAAAAGATTGAAGAGGAGGTCACCGGAGTTCCTCAGCTATTTGCGGCAGTTCGGAATACGGGTTCGTTTCGCGGAGAGAGAGCGCACCGAATGCGCCCTCTCCAGATCTTGCCGGCGCTCTAGCTTTTGCCTAAGACCTTCACAGTGAATCCATGCGAGGCGAGAGTTGAACTGGGGGCAACGGAAACCGAAGCGCTTTTCGGGATGGCGTTGCCTGCCCCGTCCTGAAGCTTGAAGAAGCTGCTTCGGACAGTTACGGCAACGGCAAGATCAAACGGGACGAGCAAGCTGACATTGCGGCCCGCGTTATCATTGGCGTCGATAACCGCCTCTTTGAAGCGGGAGCCGCCGGAGAAGCGTCGAGCGCGTTAATTTTCGGGGTAGTCTAATTTTGAACATTTTCTCGTCCTCTTACTCGAAAGCGTACGCTCTGGCCGCGCTCGCGTTCGCTCTCAAGACGGTGCTTCCCCCTGATTTACCGTTATAACGATCGGATTGGGCTTCCGTAGTTTTGGTAAACCGTGAGCCGCATCCCGGGAATTCGGTTTCCGGGCGCTTTTGCGGTTTTTTGTTGGTTTCCTTTAAAGAAAGATGTTGTGGGCCGGGCGCGGCGGCCGACGGCGCAGTATGGCTTCCGCGGCGCGAAAGTACTTCCGAAACGGCCTAAATCTCTTCCGGATGCTGCAGCGGGTCGGGACCAGGGTGTGGTTCGTCATTCGGATCGCCGATATGCGAGTGGCGGGAGAAGCCCGCTTCCTGGACGGTAGGACGTTCTTCCAGCTTGACCTCGCATTCGCAGCAATCGCTGCACGCCCCGCAGCGGTCGCATAGATGATTGGAGCAGGTGTCCATTGTGCACGAGGCGCAGATGCGGGTCGATTCCTCGCCGCAGATACTACAGTTGAATGGCATTCTAATCCCGTCTTCCCTTCGAAATGGACTCCCGGCAGCGCTGCGCTTCCTTGTCCGCTACGGCAAATTGCTGTTCTTTTTGAGCCGCCAGATCGACGACGTATTCCCGAAACCGGTCGCGATTCCGGTTACCCTCCGCCAGGATACTGCTGATGAGGTCCGCCAGTGCGGCGTTCTGATATTTGCGAAGCCCTGGATCGAGCGAGATTAGCTCCATCTCCATCGATTGGATGCGGAACAGTGCCGCAAGGCCATCGGAGATTCTTTGCGGATGCTGCGCGAGGTCACGCATGGCGGCGGCAATCGCCTTGCTCTGAGTCAATGCGCCGTCGCGCAGTTGCGTGTAGGTGGGCGCAGCTCCTTTCGCCACCCAATCCGGCGTGTTGATCTGTTCGATCATCGGCGCCAATTTCTGAGTCTGATCGGCGATCGTGTTGAACAGTTGGGCCGCGTCGTAATCGGTCATCAAGCTCGTCTGTTGCGCAAGTGCGGGAACGGCGAGCAGCGTCAACAGCCAGTGAAACTTCACTCTTCCAAAATATCACCCTTACGCGAGAGCCCCGCTAATCGGACCCTAGCCTAACCCTAGCCTAGGTGAACGCCGGAATGGTTCCGGGTCACAAGCCGACTTCTGGGAGTAATTCCCAGAACGCTTTTTGCGGCCAACCTTCGAATAGCCGACGATCCGCCCGGAACGGCAGATTCGAGTGGACGGCTGTGGCCAAGCGCCTTGGCGGGTAGTCACAGGCAGTCAGATGTATACTCAAAGTAGATACCATGCCGAATGAATCCACGATTTCGAAATGGGGGAACAGTCTGGCCGTGCGGATACCGCTTGCGATCGCCAGACAAGCAGGCCTTGGGGAGGGAGATTCCGTGACACTGGCACTGGACCGAAGCGGAGGATCGTTCTGCGCCCGCTTCGGCGGAAGTACGAGTTGTCGGAACTCGTGTCCGGGATCACACCCGAGAACCGTCATCGAGAAACCGGGTGGGGGCCGCCACAGGGTGAGGAATCCTGGTGAAGTCCGCCTTTGTACCGGACGTTGGGGAATTCATTCGGTTGACGTTCGACCCCCAAGCCGGACGGGAGCAAGCAGGGCGGCGTCCGGCGTTGGTGCTGAGTCCGAAATTATATAACTTGCGGTCTGGGTTGCTCCTGGCGTGTCCTATTACGAACCAAGCCAAGGGTTATCCGTTCGAAGTAGCCGTTCCCTCCGGCACCGGTGTAACCGGCGTCATCCTTAGTTCTATTGCAATGGCTGGCCGCCCCAATGGCGGAACGGGGTCTATGATTTTCATCACTATCATTCGACAGCGCATGAGGTGCTGGGTTTCGCGCAAAGGGCATGCGAGGATCATGCTAGGCGGCGAGGGCGGCCATGAAATCACGGTCCGAGCGGGTGACGTCGCCGTGCTGCCGGCCGGGACAGGACACTGCAATCTGGAAGCGACTCCGGATTTCCTGGGCTGTTGGGGCGTATCCGCCGGATCAGAGATGGAACATCTGCCGGAAGGCTCCATCTGAGGCGGACCTTCGCCGTATGGAACTGCTGAGCTATCCAAAATCAGATCCGGTGAGCGGCGTCACAGGTCCACTCACGAGTCTTTGGAAATGAGAATACAGGGCGTTGGCTTGCTCCGTTTACGGCCGCAGCACTCTGTCGAGTTGATCCAAGGGCAAAAAGGTGAATTGACTGACCATGATCTCAACCTCTGCGCCATTGAAAGGGCGGCATCCCACGAAACAGCCACAGATTGATGCGCACCGGAGTGGGCTGTTGCGGGATAAGGCTAGGCCTGATTCGGCTTGTACAGCCAGCGTTGAAACTCGTGAGCGTTATCGTCGCGATGGCCGTGAAGGGATTGAAACAGCACCCCGTCAGTTTCCCAAAGGAACCGATGCGTTGTGAGATCGCCATTCAGGGCAACCTTGAACTGAATATTGTCCCCGGCGGCACGCGGCCCGGACGCGGGAAAAACCACGTAATCCGCATTGTTTGCTCGTTTCCTGCCCCATTGGGCAAATTCGATGTCGATCTCGTTGGTCCCATCCGCGCCAAGGTCGGGAGTAGGATACTTAAACAGCCCTAAGACTACGTTGCGATCGAGTACCAATCACCTGGAACTGATAACGTCCAGAATCCAGACGCTGTTGCGTGCCGAGTTCCACACAGTGCCATTCGGTTCCGCCCGCGGCGCTCGCGACGCTGGTGATCTTAATGTGAAGCCGTCCCTCGTCATCTACCTGAGCGTTGCCTTCATCGAATACGTTTGGTCCTGGCCCGCCAGTAAGTGCGCCGGTGTCCCTGACCTCCCACTGATATCCAGAAAAAGTTATAGTCTTCACTTGCTCTCCCGCATTTTAGCTTCAACGAGGCCGGCGGGACTCAAGTGGCTGCCGGCCTCCACTCTTAAAGAACCAGCGTGTGCGAGGCGGTCCCAGTCAGTTCGATCGCGGTGTAGAAAATCCTGTTGTCCGTGACCGAACCTCAAAAGGGCGGGGGAAAACGGTCCCGCGTGAGCCGTTCTGATCCCAAGAGTCGACACGGGAGCCGACGAGACCGGACCCTGCTGGACGATATTCACCCGCGGCAGCAGCAAGGTGAAAGTAGTTGAACCCGTATCGACCGTAAGTATGATGGTTACGCTGACAAGAGTACCGAGGTCCGGGACGTCTACTGTGCGGATCTCGTTGCCTTTGAAAGTCAGTGTCCTTTGACTGTCCTGATAGCTGAAGTGCGTTCCACCGAAGATGATCGGTTCGGTGGTATATCGAACAAGTATTCCCCCGCCTGAAAGGGTCCATAGATTGGGGGAGACAAATTGCGTTTGCGGCATAATTTATTGCTCCTTGGAGTCCCGAAAATCGATCGCCAGGTTGGCTAAATACCTGGCGATTAGCGATTCAAAAGAAATATACCCGAGCTGTGCCGGTTTGAATACCACTTATTCAGGTAGTCACGTACCAAACATCACTCTGGCCGGTCATACGAGTGGACGGCTGCCACTCGTGCGCTGCCACACACATGGTTAGGGCCATGAGTGCGATTGCAGCCGCAACGGTGAACCCATAATTGCTTGCAGCGGCGATGGCCGCCGCCGATCCCATCTTCCCGCTATCTGCTAATCCTCGCGAGAGGGTGACGCTTGCCAGGGCTACTCCGACTCCCATTCCAACGGTGCGTGAGGTCGCCAGAATTCCGGAGGCAATACCGTGGCGGGATCAGGTACAGCACCCAGCAGCATGCTGTTGTTCGCCGGCACGAAAGTACCGGAACCAGTGCCGGCGATTAGCGTCGGTGCAACCAAGCCTGGAATTGAGGAGTCCCGAAGTCACATGCGACATCAGGAGCGAACCAAAGGCAAGCATCCCCACGCCAAACACCGCGGGTGAACTCGATCCGATCCTATCCGCACAACCGTCCGCTGACAGCTTGGTTACCACACGGATTAACGCGTGGGCGGCGAGAACTAATCCTGCGGCCGCCGGAGGGCATATGACGGCCCTGGATCAGATAAAACGGAAGCAGGACAGTCAGTAGGTATCCGGAAACCAAGGTCAGGTTAAGCGCTGCAACTGACAAGGAGAATGAGCTGCGATCACAAATTGTAAGGTCGACCGGGGCGTGCGGATTCCCGCGCTCCATTTTTAAGAAAGCCATCAAAAGAGTCACGGCTAGCAGCAACAGCAGCAAGACTGCGGGCGAGGTCCAGCCCCATTCGACCCCGCGGTCGAGCCATAGCAGCAGTGAAGCTAAACCCCGCAGTCCACGTGCTTGCGCCTTGAAAGGCAGGAGGACGCGGGGAAATGGCAGGAGGATCATCCCGAATCAGCCGCCTGGTGAGATTCAATCCGAGCAGACCAATCGGAAGTTGCATACAAAAGACTGCGCGCCAGCCGTAAACTTGGCTAATCCACCCGCTCGCCGCCGGTCCGACAGTCAAACCCAGGTAAATGAGCGAGGACCGGAGTCCAAGGGCTTGGCCTCGCCTGTTCCGCTGGGAATGCTTGATCAAAAGGGCAGGAGAACTTGCGAGCAACATTGCAGTGCCGATTCCCTGGATGATCCGAAATAGGATGAGCGATGCTACACCCGGTGCGGCGGCGCACAAGGCCGATCCCGAAAGGAATATTCCAAAACCGGCCAGATGGATGCGCTTGTGACCCAGTTGATCGCCGAACCGCTTAAAGCCGAGCAGTAAACCGCTGGTGACCAGAAGCTCGGCCAGGAGGACCCAGTGAACCATCGAAACGCTGGTGTGAAGAGCCGCGCGGATAACCGGCAAAACCGCATTTACCGCGCTGGCGTTGAATGACGTCAAGAAAGAGCCCAACGCGGCCGTTAGCGCCAAGTTCCGCTCCCGCTTGCCCCATTCCACGGGTAGAGACGAGAGATCTGTGGCGTTATCAGTTCTTAAGCTCCACAATTATGACCTCCACCTCCTTTTCCTCGAAGTTTTCAATCTGGTGCTGAGAAGCGGTTCTCCAGGCAACGTCCCCGGACTTACGATGAATCTCTTTTTTTTCCGCTCGGCTCGGTTCTCATCTCGTGCGCATCGGTCAGCCAGACAAGCACGCGTCCCTTGCGAACACGAACACGTACGTTCGGGCGCTGATTGATTTTGATACGACTGACCTTTACGCGTTCATTTTCGAATTCCACCTTCTCTCCGCTATTTGGCATGGTTTACTCCAATTTAGTGACGCTTCATTTCTATGACGCCCGGTAAAGCGCAAACCCGTTGTTCGTCCCTACGTAGAGACTCGGCCCCACGCAGGTCACCGGCGGATAATGCGGAAGGGGGCCGAGGATGTCCGAAGGTACGGTTGTTGAGTTGTAGACTTCGCTCCCATCGAGCGCGTTGTACGCGTGACAAGACACCGGTATCGTCGTTGGCCTGGGCGGTCCGCGACCCAGACAAGCGCATAGAGGGTCGGTGACTGTAACTCTGCCCATTGCGGGAGAGCTACACTCGGTAGCGAAGTTGACGCCGGAACCTGCGGCACGCCAAACCTGGACAAGGGATGCTTTTACCCCACTGACAACCACTTTGTAGCAAATCAAGCCAGGCAAACCACCTCCGCTGAAGTACACATAGTTATCATGGGCGGGCGTGAG
>CAVYEV010000003.1:0-126440 GCA_963767545.1 Terriglobia bacterium | reverse complement strand
CAGCACCAGCCACACAATCTGGGTTCGATCCGCAAAAATCCCTATCGCGTTCAGCTCATTTCACAATGCAAATCGAAAAACGGCACCTTTGCGTCACCATCCGACAATCACCGCCACGCGACCGGCAACCAGCTCGCACAATCGGGGTTCAATCCGCAAAACGCCAGTCGTCTTACAAATCGCCCACGGCGCTTTTCACAACGCCGATCGAAAACGCCTGTTTGCGTCATCTCCGGAACCCAAGCTCCCGAAATCTGGCTTTGTTCCGCAAAAAGGCAGGGCGCGTCTCCACAGATACCGGCAAAATTTTCTTTGCGTCATCAGTCCGTGGAGGCCCCATCTTAAAAACTGCCGTTAGGATCACAAACCGAGTGAAAATTGACCCTTTTGCGTCACCAGACCAGGAGTTGCCGGATCGCGCCTCGCACCGATGTGAGGCTCACGCCGAATTTCTCCGCCCATTCTTCAAAGTTGAAATGTTCGCCGCCCTTGGTGATGATCTTAACGATCGCCTGTCGCATTGCCTGTCAGGCAGCATTCCTTTTAGATCGCAGAATCTTCGACATGGAATTTGCAATCCCTTCGTCTGTATTATTTGGTACACTGTTGGGAATATGCCTGCCGAATCCCAGTTATACACCTCTCTTGCAGGCACGCGTCAGGTTCCCATTTAGCAGGTGTCGTGGTCGTGAGATCGTAATCGAATGACGAGAACTTCTCGTTACAGCGCGGCGGTTTTCTCCCCGTCTGCATCGCGTGACGATGCGGATGGACTGCGCTCGCACTTAAAGGCTCTCTTCCTTCAACGCACTGCTTTGCTGGGCGGAGCCTTCGTGCTGATGGTGGTCATGACGTGGCTCTTGTACGCCGACTTTCAGCGTGAAGAGGAACGCCAATACTCGGTAAAACACACCTACGAAGTTCTGAACGGCTTTCAGAGGCTCGCTTCGACACTTGAACAAGGTGAAACTGCCCAGCGCGACTACCTGCTCACCGGCGATGAGCATTACCTCCGATCTTTCCAAGCGGCTCTCGACGCTGAACGCATCGCCCATAAGGCTTTACGGCGGCTCGCGGCCGATAACTATAGCCAGAATGAGCGTCTCGATGCCCTCGAGCAGCTAACTCACGCGAGGTTTCTTTCACTCTGGGAAACCGTCGAGACACGGCGGCGCGGCGCAGAAGACGCTCTTGCCAAGGTTCGGACGGGCGAGGGTGAGCGGATCATGGACCAGTGCCGCGCGATGTTACGCGCCATCGACGTAGAGGAGCGCGGACTCCTGGCAAAGCGTACCGAAGCGGCCGGAAGCCAGGCGTTAAGGACCCGTTGGGTCCTTGGCTTGGGCAGCAGTTCGCTCCTGGTGCTGCTGGTAATTGCCGGAGCGGTGATCGAAAAGGATATCCGGAATCGCGAGAGTGCCCGGCAGGCGGTACGGAAAAGCCAGGAGCGTCTTCGTCTCGCGCTCGATTCCGCCGACGCCGGAACCTGGGAATGGAACCTGCGAACGCACGAGAACGTGTGGTCCGACGAATTGTGGAGGTTGTACGGCCTGGAACCGCACAGCCGCAAGCCTTCCTACGAAGCATGGCGGCAGGTGATACACCCGGATGACCGCGCCGAAGCTGAGCGGGCCGTGCTGGAAGCGTCGCGCGCCGGCGCCGAATTGAGCGTGGAATTCCGCGTTCGTTACCCCGACGGTAATGAACGCTGGCTGCTGGCACGCGCGCAACCTTTGCGCGATTCGAAAGGCCAGGCGGAATGCTATCTTGGCATCGCGCTGGACATTACCCACCGCAAGCAGGCCGAAGAAGCGGTCCGCCAACGCGAACAGAACCTGCGGCGTTTCACGGAAGCGGCGCCGGTAGGAATCGCCATGTTCGATCTGGACATGCGATACCTTGCCGCCAGCCGGCGGTACCGGGACGACCGCAAGCTAAGAGAGGGAATAGAGGGTCGCAATCACTACGAGGTCTTCCCGGAAATCCCGGAGCACTGGCGCGAGATTCATCGCCGATGCCTGGCCGGAGCCGTCGAACGCCATGAGGGGGAACGGTTCCTGCGCGCCGATGGCAGCGAACAGTGGGTCCGTTGGGAGATTCAACCCTGGCATCAGGCGAGCGGAGAAATCGGCGGCCTCGTACTGTTCTCGGAAGATACCACGGGGCAGACGCACGCTGAACTGGCGCTGAAAGTAAGCGAAGCGCGCCTCCGGCTGGCGCAGCAGGTGGCCCGGATCGGCACCTTTGAAAGGAACCTGCAGACCGGCATCAGCACATGGACTCCGGAACTGGAGGCTATCTACGATCTGCCGCCGGGTGGATTCGGCGGAACCCAAGCGGCGTGGGAAAAGCTGATCCATCCGGACGATGTCGAAGAGGCCGCGCGGCGCGTTGATCAGGCGCTGGAGACCGGCAAGTTCGAGGCGGAGTGGCGGGCCGTCAGGAAAGATGGCACTCTCCGATGGATAGCCGGAAGAGGCTGGGTCTTCAAAGACGATGCGGGAAAGCCGCTAAGGCTGATCGGCGTCCACATCGACATCACTGAGGCCAAACAGGCCGAGGAAGCTCTGCGGCAAACTCACGCGAATCTCAGGGAGGCGCAGCGCGTTGCCCGTCTGGGCAGTTGGCATTGGGACAGGACTGGCAAAGTAACTGGCTCGGAAGAGATGTATAGCATCTTCGGCATCGATCCAAACGTGCCTTTTCCCGGCCGCGAGGAACTCGAGCGGCTGTTCACGCCGGATAGTTGGAAGCGATTGAGTTCCTCCGCGCAAGTGACCGCACAAACTGGAATAGCCTTTGAAATCGATCTGGAAGTGATTCGTGCCGACGGCGAGAGAGCTTGGGCGACAGCGCGCGGCGAAGCGACGCGAGATGCGCGTGGAAACATTGCCGGTTTTATCGGCACACTTCAGGACGTGACCAGGCGCAAAAGGGCCGAAGAAGAGATCCTCGCCCGCAATGCCAGTCTCCACGCGATCAGCCGGGTTTTCAGCGAGGCACTCAACTGCGAGACCGAGGAGTCGCTGGGCCAAGCCTGTCTGTCGATCGCGAAAGCCCTCACCGGGAGCACGTTCGGTTTCATCGGTGAGATTGGGGAGACCGGCCGGCTCCACGCCATCGCGGTCGGCGATCCTGAGATGCCAGGCTCCGCTGCCGACGGCCTTTGCCAAAGAGTGATCCTCGAAGAAAAGGGCTTCTACAGCAACGCTCCACAATTCGTTCAGGAACTCACAGCCTTCCTGGGCGTACCGCTCGTCCACGCTGGAAAAACTATCGGTCTGATTGCGGTCGCCAATCGTGAAGGCGGATACGCGTCCCGGGATCTTGAAGCGATGGAAGCCCTGGCTCCGGCAATCGTCCAGGCCTTCATGCGTAAGCGCGCCGAGCAGGCGCAGCGCGCGAGCGAAGCGCAGTTCCGTACGCTAGCGAACGCGATCCCGCAATTGTGCTGGATGGCCAACGCGGACGGCTGGATTTACTGGTTCAACCAGCGCTGGTACGAGTACACCGGCACGACGCAGGAACAGATGGACGGCTGGGGATGGCAGTCGGTCCACGCCCCGGAAACGCTGCCGAATGTTCTTGACCGGTGGCAAGCGTCAATCGCATCCGGTGAGCCGTTGGACATGGTTTTTCCGCTCCGGTGCGCCGACGGCACGTTTCACCCATTTCTGACGCGGACCATGCCTGTCCGCGACCAGGGGGGCAACATTGTCCAATGGTTCGGCACCAATACCGACATCACCGCCCAACTGGCGACCGAAGCGGCGTTGCGGCAGGCGTCGGAACAGCGGCGGATCGCCATGGATGCGGCAGGTCTGGGAGCGTGGGAGTATCGCATTGAAACGGACGAAATATTGTGGGACGCGCGCTGCCAGTCGATGTTTGGCGTCGAACCCAATGATCGGATTCCTTACAGGGAGGCCATCCAATGCGTCCATCCTGACCACCGCGCCGCCATCGAAGAGGCTCTGAACGCGGCCATACGGGGCGCCGGCGGAGGCGTATATAGCCAGGAGTACCGGATCGTTTGGCCGGATGGTTCCGTTCACTGGATAGCATCTCACGGCCGTATGCATGTGGAAGGCGGCAATGGGCATCGGGAATCGCGCTTCACCGGCGTCAAAATGGACATTACGGAGCGCAAGCAGGCGGAGCTTGAAATACGGCAGCTCAATTCGCAATTGGAAGAGCGTGTCCGGCAGCGCACGTCCGAACTCGAGATCGCCAATGAAGAGCTGGAATCCTTCTCCTACTCGGTTTCCCACGATCTGCGCGCCCCGCTGCGCGGCATCGATGGATGGAGTCTTGCGCTTGCCGAAGATTACGCCGCTCAACTCGACGCGCGTGCCCTGCAGTACCTCGATCGTGTCCGGTCCGAGACGCAGCGCATGGGATTGCTGATCGACGACATGTTGCAGCTTTCCCGCATATCCTCCACTGAGATGCGATTGATTCCGATCGACCTTACAGGGATTGCGCGGGGAATCGCCGTCAGATTGAGGGAGGCCAATTCAGACCGGCGCATCGAATTTGTCATTGAACCGGACCTCACTGCGCCCGGCGATGCGCGGCTGCTGGAGATCGCGCTGACAAATCTGCTTGCCAACGCCGTGAAGTTCACAGGACCTCGCGAATCGGCGCGGATTGAGTTCGGGGTCACAAATCGTGGAGGAGAGCATGTTTTCCACGTGCGGGATAACGGTGTAGGGTTCGACATGGCGTATGCGAGCACGCTTTTCGGAGCATTTCAGCGATTGCACAAAACCACCGAATTTCCGGGCACCGGCATTGGACTCGCAATCGTACAGCGGGTTATCCACCGTCACAGCGGCCGCGTATGGGCCGAGGCGGAGCGGGGCCAGGGCGCAACCTTTTATTTCACGATCGGAACGACAGTATGAATGCCCGGAAAACCATCCTCTTAATTGAAGATAATCCCAGCGATGTGGATCTCGCGCGGCGCGCGTTCGGCAAAGCGCGGGTCGCGAATGAACTGGTAGTTGCCGAGGATGGGGAAGAAGCGCTCGACTACCTCTGGGGCACGGGCGCACACGCCGGCCGCGACGTCTCCGATCTGCCCGCGGTGGCCTTACTGGATCTCAAGCTTCCCAAGGTTCCCGGCCTCGAAGTTCTGCGGAGGATCAGGAGCGATCGGCGAACCAGGCGGCTGCCTGTTGTTATCCTTACATCGTCTACTGAGGAACAGGATCTGGGCATGGGATACGACCTTGGCGCTAACAGTTACATCCGGAAACCCGTGGATTTCAAGCTGTTCGCCCAGTGCATTGAGCAGCTTGGCCAGTATTGGCTGGTCTTGAATGAACTGCCTCCGAAGATGAAGTGAACGCAAGAATGGGCGAGACTCTGCGAGTTCTGCAAGTTGAGGATTCCGAAAGCGATGCCGCGCTCATCGTGCGGCGCCTCCAAAAAGCGGGTTACGAAGTGCGTTCGGAGCGAGTGGAAGATCGCGATGAAATGCGGTCCGCGCTCGACCGCGAGGACTGGGACGTCATTCTCGCGGACCATCACTTGAGTCAATTCAACGCGCCGACGGCGCTTCAAATTCTAAACGAGACCGGCAAGGATATTCCCTTCATCGTTGTATCCGGCAGCATCGGCGAAGAATTGGCTGTGGGGATGATGAAATCCGGCGCGCACGATTATGTGCTCAAGAATAACCTGGGTCGTCTCGCCCCGGCCGTTACTCGCGAGATCCGCGAGGCGCGGTCGCGCCGGGATCGCCGTCTGGCCGAGCGGGCTCTACGCGGCAGCGAAGAACGGCTGGCTCTCGCGATCGAGGCGACGCAGCTTGGGACATTCGACTTATCGGTCAAAACCGGCGAGTTGATCTGGTCCGATTTGGCTAAGCGCCACTTCGGATTGCCGGCGGACGCCGGGATCTCTTACGGCACATTCCTCCAGGGTCTTCATCCCGAGGACCGGGACCGTACGGACATGCTGGTGAAGGGTCTCTTGCAGCCGGGCAGTAACGGGCAGTATGCCACTGAGTATCGGACCATCGGTATTGAGGACCGCGTCACGCGGTGGATATCGTCTTGGGGACGCGTCTTTTTCGATTCCCAGGAACTGCCGGTTCGGTTCGTCGGCGTGACTCTCGATGTCACGGAAAGCAAGAAACTCGAGGATCAGTTCAGGCAGGCGCAAAAACTTGAAAGCATCGGGCGGCTGGCGGGCGGCGTGGCGCACGATTTCAATAACCTGCTCACTGTTATCAATGGATATAGCGACATCCTACTGGGGCGCCTCGATCCGCTCGACCCGTCCCATTTGCCTGTAACCGAGATTCGCAAAGCCGGCGGACGCGCAGTCGAATTGACCCGGCAGCTCCTCACATTCAGCCGGAAACAGGTCATCGAACCGAAGCCGCTGAACTTAAATGAACTCGTCTCGGGAACCCGCGAAATGCTTGCTCGTCTCATCGGCGAGGATATCGAGGTGGTTACGTGCCTGGCACCGGACCTTGGCAACGTATTCGCCGATGCCGGCCAACTTCATCAGGTACTCATGAACTTGGTAGTGAACGCTCGCGACGCAATGCCGAACGGCGGGCGTCTCACGATCGAGACCGCAAACCGGGAGCCGGGCCCGAATGGCGCGGAAGAACGTGCAGCCGGATCCGTGCTTCTGGTTG
Organism: Terriglobia bacterium; assembly: GCA_963767545.1. Taxonomy (GTDB): domain Bacteria; phylum Acidobacteriota; class Terriglobia; order Bryobacterales; family Bryobacteraceae; genus CAVVFX01. The sequence continues at coordinate 119,782 of CAVYEV010000003.1, read as the reverse complement.
TCGGCGATAGCGGAGTCGGGATGGACGAGGAGACTCGCAAACGCATATTCGAGCCGTTCTTCACTACCAAAGCTTCGGGCGTTGGGACCGGACTCGGACTTGCCACAGTTTACGGAATCGTCCAGCAGTGCGGCGGTTGGATCGACGTCAAAACCGAGCCGGGCGAGGGCACTAAGTTCACTATCGGCCTGCCCCGGACCGCCGTTTCGCTTTCGCCGGAACTTCCGGCACACAAGGAGAACGCCGCTGGGAGGGCTGAGACTGTTCTTGTGGTGGAGGATCAGGAAGAGGTCAGGAGTCTTGTCATGATGGTTCTGAAGAGGCAAGGGTATCGCCTTTTGGAAGCGAAGAATGGCAAGCAGGCGCTCTCAGTAGCAGAGCACCATCCCGGACCGATTCACCTGCTCCTTACCGATCTCGTGATGCCTGGAATGAATGGAAAGGATCTGGCCGACAGGCTGCAGCTTGCACGCCCCTCTATGCGTGTGCTGTTCATGTCGGGCTATCCGGACAAAGTGCTCCCAAATAGCGCCGTTTCGAATGGCGATGTGCACTTCATCGCCAAGCCTTTCACACCGGTCACGCTGGCGGGCAGAGTACGGGAGCTGCTGAGCGCACCGGGGATTGACCTCTCAGGCTAAACTAATAATGTGTTATCTGTCCTGAAACGGATCCTTTTGTGGGATTTCCTGAGAGCATCCTGGCAGTACGACGTTATCGTAGCCGTTATCCTTCTATTCATCTTTGGGACGCCTCGCGGCTGGTTCCGCGACCAGCCCCGCACACCCCAGAGCAGTGCCATCTCATTGATGCCTGGTTCCTATTGGCTTGAGCCTGAACTCCTCAGCAGCACACCCGAGGACCAGCGGGGCACCCGAGCCGCCTCTATTTTGCAGGCAAGATATAAGAAACGTCAGACGGTCACTCAATTGCAGCCCATTTATAACTCCGAACAGGAGCTGATGGGATTCATCGTATTCACTCGTCCCTGAAACGGTTTCATAAGTAATTAGCCGGGCACCGCCCGCGTCTGAAAACATGAGGTTTGTTATGCGTATCGGAGTCATATTTTGGTTGGTCATTTTGTCGGCTGTTCCTTTGCTCCATGCCGATACGCTCGATGGAGCGCTCAATCGTCTCGATCGCGCCGGCGCTCAATTTAAGGCCATGACCGCGAATTTTACGCAGGTCAAGCACACTGCAATCGTCAACGAGGATTCCCCGGCTACTGGAACCATCAAGATCAAGCGCCCGAAGCCAGGTGAGTTGCACGGACTCCTTGACTTCGTTTCACCGGACAAGAAGATAGTCTCACTGAACGGACAGACCGTCGATATATACCTCCCGAACATCAAGACTGTTCAGGAGGTTGACTTAGGAAAACATAAAGATGTGCTGGAGCAATTCTTTTTATTCGGATTTGGCACTTCGCGGAGTGACCTTGAAGCCGCTTACAGCATCTCTTATGGTGGGCCGGAAACTATCGGGGGTGAACCTGTGACTCGTCTGGCCATGGTATCTAAGAACCCGGACGTTGCGAGACATCTCTCCAAGTTCGAGCTCTGGCTGTCCGATAAGACCGGAGAACCTGTACAGCAGAAATTTTACGAGCCTAGCGGCGACTATAACGTGTTTACTTATTCAGACATGAAGATCAATCCGAAAGACTTGCCGGATTCAGCCCTCAAACTTCAGCTACCAAGGGGAGCTAAGAAAGAGATTCTGAATAAGTGATTGGCCAGTTGCGTGCACCACGACCGTTGATGTCGTCCAACCGCCGCCTGTTATATCTCGACTGGATTCGCGGGTTAGCTGGCCTGATCATGCTCCAGGGACATGTCTTTAATTCATTCCTTCGCAATGACTTACGCGAGGGCGGCGTGTACATGTCTTCGCAATTCGTCGGCGGTATGCCGCCGGCTATTTTCCTCTTCCTGACTGGCGTGACATTTGGATTCTTAATGTACAGCCAGGAGCGCAAGCGTGTCGCCCCAAACAGCCGATGGATGGCATCTCTACGCCGCGCCGGATACCTGTTCTTGCTGGCGTTCGCGTTCCGGCTGCAACTCTGGATCTTCTCCTGGGGACAAAGTCCAGCAGGCGACATGCTGCGCGTGGACGTGCTGAATTGCATGGGCTTCGCGCTCGCGCTGATGTCGGTGATGTCGCTCTTTTCCACCGCCGACAGAGTACGGCTTTGCGCCATTTTAGGCCTTGCAATTGCCTGCGCATCCCCTCTTGTATCGCAAATCGACTGGGGCAACACTCCGTGGATCATCAAGAGTTACCTGGCTCCCGATCGTCTCTTTTTTGGCTTCTTCCCTTGGGCGGCGTTCGTGGCTTTTGGACTAAGCTTCGGCAGTCTCTTACGAATTGTCGATGAAGAGCAGATGTCCCAGGTCATGCTGTGGATCGGCCTTGCCGGCTTCGTCACCGCATTCGGAGCCTACACATTCTCAAACATGGGAATCTCGCTCTATGCCAAATCCGACTTCTGGCTCGATAGCCCGCTGCTCGTCCTCATCAAGCTCGGTGTAATCCTCATCGCCACGCCTTTCGCGTATATCTGGCATCGGCAGGCATCCGCTCAAAACTGGAGTTGGATACGGCAATTCGGCGTGACTTCTTTGCTGGTCTATTGGGTCCACATCGAACTGGTGTATGGGCGCTGGTTGGGAAGTTGGAAGGAAAGCCTCACAGTGGAACAGACAGTGATTGCCGCGGCCGCTATCATCGGCCTGATGCTGCTGCTCTCGGTGATCCGCACCAATTTCACCAGGATCCGAACGGCACTAGCCGGTATCTGGCAATCCCAGCCGCAACCCGAACGAGTCTCCGGCGACTGATCCACGTTATCGTGACCATAACAAGGATTCTTGCGACCTCACATGCGGCTGCGCCCACGAGTCCGATAATCTACCAGACGATCCGTTAACCGCTGCACGATTTCCGGATAATCGTTATACAAGTTCTCCCTCTCGCCGCGATCTTTGGCCAAATTATAGAGTTGCCCACGTGGCAAGCTGGGATCGGCCTCCATTCCCTTCACTTTCCATCCCGATGGGCTCCGTTGCGAAAACTGTGTGGCGGTGGTTTGATACCCTTGAGCGGTGCCCATCACCCCGTCTGAGCCATTCAAATGGCGCCACTATCCCGGCGAGGTGATCCTGCATTGCGTCCGCTGGTATTTGCGCTATCCGATCTCCTACCTCCATATGGCGGAAATGATGCGGGAGCGCGGCTTGGAAATCGATCCGAGTTGCATCTGGCGATGGGTTCAAGAGTATGCGCCCGAACTGGAGAAGCGCTGTCGTCCGCATCGGAAGCCCACCAATAAGAGTTATCGGGTGGACGAGACCTATATAAGGTCAAAGGAAAAGATCGGTATCTGTACCGAGCCGTGGACTCGACGGGGCAAACCATCGACTTCCTGCTGATTGGCAAGCGTGATACCGCTGCGGCCACACGCTTCTTTCGAAAGGCTCTGGCGGGTCTCAACAACCCTCAGCCACGAGTCATAAATGTGGACAAAAACCGGGCCTACGTCCCTGCGGTTACCGAGTTGAAGTCCGAAGGGGGAATTCGCCCGCGCTGTCGTCTACGTCAGTGCAAGTACTTGAACAACATTGTGGAGCAAGACCATCGAACGGTCAAAAAGCGGGTACGGTTGGCGAAAGGTTACGGTTCGTTCCACAGCGCATGGCGAACGATCCGGGGTATCGAAGCAGTTCATCTGATTCGCAAAGGACGAGTGAGGAGGGTCGCTAAGCACGACTCACTGGCCCAAGCACGATTCATTTCGACCTTGTTCGGCGTGGCAATCTAACCCGGACATCACGTTTCCCGGCTTCTACTCGCCGGAATTCTGCTGATCACAGATTTTCGCAACGGAACCCCAAAAACTTAGCGGGCGAGAAATCCTTGAGACCGGCATCCGTATCGATTCCGGCAATCACCAGCTTCCGTCCCCCGCCGATCGGTTGCTCAAGGTGCTGCGTCGGCATCGCGGAGAACGTCGCGCCGAACATCGCCGTCGGCCCCCCGTACATCACCAGATCGAATGGATGTTGCGCCGCCCGTCCGGACCAGTGATCGTGATTTCCGGGAATGATCTTCGCCGCCTCGCGGCCGAATCGCAACGCTATCGTGCGTCCATGCGAAAAAGCCGCGCGGTTAGATAGATAGGACGTCGCGAGTTCGAATTGCTCGTCGCTCGCATACGCCGTGAGATCGCCCGTTACCAGCAGCAGCGCGTCTGGCTCCGCGTCGCGGATTCCCGCGATCTTCTCTTCCACATACCTCAGCGCCCGTCCGCAATGACCGAAATATCCCGCGAGTCCCGGGGAACCTGCACCACCAATCCTTGACCTCCGCCGTGATCGGATCCGGCCGCCCGAAATGCAGATCTGATAAGTGGATAAGTGCCAGGACCCGGGTCATTAGCTAAATGCTAGCCAACCCGCTTCCCGTGCCGCAAACCGCAGCCACGCGGCTCATCATAAATCTGATGCCGAAAGCTGCGCGCCCCAGGCCCCAGAATTGCATCGATCGAGCGGCTGGACGCCTTGTTAATGGAGTTAAGCTGGGTTCTGTTGCATCAAGGTCTGCCTTATGGATCAACCACTTACGTTACTTCATGTTCATTTCCACCAATCGACACACGGAAACCCTCTCCCGACTACAGCGTTCAGTAACAAGTTGTCAGCAAGAGCGTGATCAAGTAGCTATAAACCAACAGGTTACCTAGATGCAACAGAACCAGAATGGCCGCACGTTGCTGCACCTGATTAATCTGAGCGGACACTCGCAGACCGGCTATTTTCCGCCCGTTCCGATGACGAATATCCAAATCCGGATCGCGGGCAATTTCAGAAAGGCAAAAACCGTCGGGCATCCAGCACTATTGAATCCGAAGGTGGATCGCGGGTATAGCGAGTTTACGATTGCGAATCTGCTTGACTACGAACTGGTGGTGCTCGAATAGAAGGGGCCCCGGCGCGGGTCATTCCCCGGTTCGCGAACGCGCCAGCGCACTTTTTTGGAAAAGGCCGATCAGTTCCGAAAGAGCCCTGGACTTGTAGTGCCCCTTCTGACAAACCAAGCCGATGTCGCGAACGATTCTCTCGTCTCGGATGCGAATGTAATGCAATTCGCCGCGGCGCGCTTCGGCGATCACGGAACGGAGCGGCAGCAGGCTCACACCCAGATTGATGCGCACCAGGGGTTTGATCGTGGCGACACTTTCCGATTCCATGACGATCGCGGGCGAGATATCGAAGCGCTCGAAGTATTGGTCCATCAACCGCCGGGTAGCGGTCCCCCCACTGAAGGCAATCATCGGGTGTTCCGCGAGTTCGGCCGCCCGCATACTCCTGCGTTTTGCCAGTTTGCGATTCCGCGGGCTGGCTACAAGCACCATTTCTTCTTGGGCGAAGTGGGTGACCTCGAGATCCGGCGATACAACCGGCAAGGTCAGGACACCCAGATCAATATTCCCGTCGCGTATTTGCGGAATCAGTGTTTCCGCGGTCCCGGTAACGACACGGATGTTGATTTGCGGGAAACGACTTTGAAATTCCTCGATCACCGGGGGCAGAAGATACATGCAAGCCGTCATGCCGCTGCCGATCCGCAGCGCACCCTTCCTCATCTGGCTGAGGTCCGACACCTCGAGTGCGGCATTCCGCAGTTCCTGAAAGACGCGGATGCTGTAGCGCAACATGACCTCGCCGGCAGGGGTAAGGAATACGCGCTTGTTCACGCGCTTGAACAGCTTCTCGCCGAGTTCCTCTTCAAGCAGTCGGATTTTGCGGCTGATGGCGGATTGCGCGACATAAAGGCGCTGACCGGCTACAGTGAAGCTGGAATTTTCAGCCACCGCCCTGAACATCTCCAACTGCCGTAGATCCATTCTTCTCTCATATCACAAATAGATCGATCTTCTACAATTCTTTCATTTGACGATAATCCCTATAACTTGTTAGCCTGCAATTCGCACCATGAGAATTACGGACGTCAGGACCACGATTGTCAATCTTGGGTTCCGCAATGCGGTGCTGGTACTGATTGATACCGATACCGGCATCAGGGGCATCTCCGAGACGGTGATGAAGAGGAGAACTCTTACCATCGAACAATCGATTCTGCAGCTTCGCTCCTACCTGATCGACAAGGACCCAACGGAGATCGAGAACCATTGGGAGAAGATGTACCGCGATTCGTTCTGGGTGGGCGGTCCGCTGCACGCAACCGCGATCAGTGCAGTGGATTGCGCGCTGTGGGATATCTTAGGAAAGAGCCTCGGAGTTCCCGTCTATAAGCTGCTCGGCGGTCCCACACGGGCAAAAGTTCCCGTTTACTGCCACTGTCCGGCAGGCGCTTCGCCGGAAGAGTTCGCATTGGGCGTCCGGGCGTGCATGGCGCGCGGCTATTACGCCATGAAAACCACGTTGCCCCTGTTTTACGGGGGACACAACAGCGGAGACACAAGCTATTCAGGCACCAACGGCCGAGTCGACCGGAGTTGGAGGGAAACCGAATTTCTCAAGCCAGGAACCATCGCGCGTATTCGGGAATTCTTCGTGGCGGCAAGAGCGGCCGCTGGTCCGGACGTTGGACTTGCGGTCGACTGCCACGGGCGTTTGAACCTGAAGACGGCGCTGCAACTATGCAGGGCACTCGAGGACCTGGACCTCATGTTCATCGAGGAACCCGTGCCGCCGGAGAATGCGGAGGTGCTGACGATTCTGCATCGCGAGACGCCGGTGCCCATCGCGGCCGGCGAACGTTGGGCAACCATTTACGGAGTTCGAGAATTTGTGGAACGCCATGCGGTGGATGTGTTGCAGTGCGATCTGGTGAACTGCGGAGGCATCACCGGAATGAAAAAGATTGCAGCGCTGGCCGAAGCGCACTATATCGGGCTCGCGCCGCACAATCCCAATGGACCGGTGGCGACACTGATGAACCTGCAGTTCGCCGCGGCGATTCCCAACTACTCGATTCTCGAGACCATCGGATCGGATGCCGACTGGAAGCTGTTCAGCGAGCTGCTGCGCAACGATATCAGGCTCGAAGACGGCGCGCTTGCGGTGCCCTGTGCTCCGGGTTACGGAATTCAGTTGAATGAAGACGCAATCGCAAACCACCCCTACAATCCGCAAGCCGGCTGGCGCTAGGATGCAAACGCCGGCAGTCGCGTCCCCGCAGCGCGCATGGGTGGTGTGCGGACTTCTTCTGCTGGCGACCGTCTTGAACTATCTCGACCGGCAAGTCCTTTCGCTGACGGCTGAAAACGTGATGGCCGAGTTTCACCTGAATCAGCAGCATTTTGGCGATGTGGTGGCTTCGTTCCGCTATTCCTATGCGGCGGTGCAGCTATTTGGAGGCTGGCTGGTGGACGCGGCAGGACCGCGCCTGGTGTTTCCGATGGCGGTAGCTCTCTGGTCGGCAGCCGGAGTCTTTACCGGGTTGAGTCATACCATGGCCGGACTTCGCGCCAGCCGCTTCGTATTGGGCATCGGCGAGGCCTTCAACTGGCCTTGTTCCCTGAAAACCACGGAAAGACTGCTGGAACCTCGCGACCGTTCTTTCGCCAACGGAATCTTCAACGGCGGGACGGCCCTCGGGGCGATGCTGGCTCCGGTGGTGGTGACGCTGCTAGTGAGACGCTCCGGTTGGCGTTCACCGTTTCTGCTGACTGGCGCCATTGGTGGCCTGTGGGTGCTGCTGTGGACGGTGGTGATGCGGCGCCGGGCGTCGAAACTCGGCGGCCAGCCGATCTCGCTTCGCCGCGTTCCTTCCCTGATGGCATCCATTGCGCGGCGTAAGGAGTTTTCACTGCTGGTGGCATCGGCGGTCATTATAAACGGCGTCAGTTATTTTCTGGCCGATTGGATCCCGCTGTACCTGAAGACCGATCGCGGGTTCGGCTTCGTCGAAGGCAATGCGCTCTCCATGTTGGTATACGGTGGACTCGATTCCGGAAATATCCTCACGGGCTATCTGGTGCGGCGCGCGGTGATTGGTGGCGCGAGCGTCGGTAATGCGCGCAACGCGGCGCTCGCGGCTAGTTGCGCGTTAATGTCCAGCGCGCCCCTCGCAGGTTTCACTCCATGGAGGTTTTTGGCGCTGGCCTGCATCGCGCTGACCGCCGTCGGAGTGGCTGGCTTTCTAGTCATCTATCTCACGACGGTGCAAGATGTCGATCCGCTACATGTGGGGACCACGGCAGGGATGCTGGGTGGCTTGGGAAACCTAGTGTATGGAGTGTTGGCTCCCTGGATTGGACGCCTTGCCGACCTGCATCAAACCGCCGTCATCTTTTCGCTGATCGGAGTTCTTCCGTGGGTTGCGTATCTGTGTATTGCACCCGTGATCAAGGCACAAGCATATGCGCGACCTTAGCCGATTCCGCGGGATCTTTCCCGCGGCGCTCACCATGTTCGATCGCGAGAACAACCTCGACGAAAAGGCAACCGCGCGCCATTGGGAGTGGCTCATCAGCCAAGGCGTCGACGGACTGGTGATCGCAGGCACCAGCGGCGAATTCATCGCCCTGGAGAATCACGAACGGCTGCGCCTGTTCCGCCTCGCGTACAGCGTTGCCGCCAAGCGCGTACCGCTCATCTTCGGCACCGGACACTACAGTACGCGTCTCACCATCGAAATGAGCGTGGAGGCGCAGAAGATTGGGGCGGATGCCGTGATCGTGATTCTGCCCTACTATCAGCGCCCATCGAAGAGCGCCGTCGTCCGTCATTTCCGGGAGGTGCGGAGCGCGGTGGACCTGCCGGTGATGCTCTATAACAACCCGGCGAATTCCGCGTGTGTCGATTTCAACCCGCTAGAAGTCGCGCAACTGGTGGAAGACGATGTCGTCCACATGGTCAAGTCCACTTATGAATCCGTGGTGCCGATTCACGACCTGGTTTATCTGGTGGGAAATCGAATGGCGATTTTCTACGGATCTTTCCAGGCCGCATTCGAAGCGATCACGGCAGGGGCGCACGGCTGGATCAGCGGCGTCCTGAACGTAGCGCCCAGAGCGGCTCGCCAGATGTTCGACGCGGCGGACCGAAATGATGCGCACGGTGCTTTCGAAATCTGGAAGCGCATCCTGCCGTTAGTTCACCTGTACACCCACCAACGAATCGGCCCTGTGAGCGACCTCGCGATTTACCGGTCGATCCTCAACATCTGGGGACTTGATGGCGGGTATAGCCGCAGTCCATTCTATCCGCTGACCGGAGACGAACAGCTTCGATTGCGCGACATCCTGAAGCAAACCGGCTGGCTGGAGCGCGCAACCTGATGGCGGTGGTACTCATCGGCTGTGGTCATGTAGGGGCGGTTCATGCGGCTCAATTGCGGCGCGCAGGTGTGCCCATCGCCGCGGTTTGCGATTCGAACTTAGACAAGGCGCAATCTTTTTCCCAGGCGTATGGTGTAGAACACGCTGTATCGGAAATCGGTGCGGCGCTCGAACACGCGGTGGGCGGCAAAGATGCGGTGATCGTAGCGTCACCGTCGCCTCTGCATTACGAGCACGCTTTGTGCGCATTGGGACATGGCTTGCACGTTCTGGTGGAACTTCCACCATGCGCCGCAGTAGCGCAAGCCGAGCATTTAGCGCAAACCGGCGCGCGAGCGAACTTGACGGTGCAATGCGCTCATACCAGCCGCTACCTGGAGCCTTATCAGAGGATCAGCGAATGGCTGCGCCAGGGTCGCGGTGGCGAAGTCCGTCAGATTCGCTATTTTCGCTGCGTCATCCCAACCCGACGTCAGTGGACAGACGACGCTCTGCTCCATCACGCCGCCCATCCGCTCGATCTCTTACTGCACTGGTTCGGCAGTTTGCAACCGTTAGGATGCGCCGCGAGTCCCGGGAGCGGGCCGCCTGGTGACGTCAGCCTGCTCGCATGCTTACCGAACGGCGCCCCGGTCACCATCGCGATCAGCTATTCGGCGAAGCAGCCTCTTTCCAGCCTCTCGATCATCTGCGATCAACATACCGTGCTGACGGACGGATTTAGTTTCATCGATAGCGACGACGACTCGGTTCACTGGCGAGGAGACGCGGAGACGGTTTATCACGCGGCGATCGCCGAACAGGATGTCGAGTTCCTTGGTTGCTGTGAGACGCGCGTGGGCGGGATCCCGTGGTCCGAGACAATCCGCATGTTGTGCAACATGGCGGCATTCCAAAGCCGGCGAGGAGGTGCGACCGGTGATTGATGCTTATTGCCACCTCGATATGCAGCCGGCAGCGCAGGTATCGCCGTTGGTCGACATCGAGCGAAAGATGGCTGGCGCGGGCGTGTCGAGCGTGCTGCTGGTTGAGACCTGGGATGGCCGTAATCGTCCGGTGCTGGAGGAGGTACTCCGGATGCCGTCGTCTGCCCGGTTCGCGGTCGCCTTCTGTTATCGCCAGGAACGCTGCCATGAATTGCAACGCCTGCTGGATGAGAGGAATCTCGCAGCAATTCGAATGTCAACAGAGGACCTGGAACGCGACGGAGGCTTTTGCCAGGAGATTCACCAGTCGGGAAAGTTGCTGATCACTCATGCGGAGCATGGAATTGGACGGCTGCATCGGGCGATCCTGCGTCTCTACGATCGTGTTCCGGAGATCAGCGTTTATGTGCCCCACCTTGGCTGGCCCAAGTCGGGAGGGAAGGCGGATGAAGATTGGGAAGAAGCCATGCGAGACCTCGCGCGGATTCCCTCTGTGATTTCCGGTGTTTCGGCGATTGCTCATTTCTCGAGTGTGCCGTTTCCCCACGCTGATGTTCGCGAGTTGGCTGTGCGTATCATTTCACAATTTCCCTCTTCGCGCATCGCCGCGGGCAGCGACTTCCCACTGTTTGAAAAGGAGCGCTATGCCGAATACATGGCTCTCGCGCGTGATTGGGTAACGTCCGTTTATCCCGAATGGAGCTTCACTTTCCAGTTCTGACAAAACTATGGGACATCGCAGACAGTTTCTAAAACACGCTGGACTCCTGGCACTGAACTCGTGGGCCGCGCCGGCTACGGCCAAGGCGGAGAGCGGCAGCATTGTGCTGGAGAACGCCGAAATGCGGCTCGTCATCTCGGAGAGCGGCGTTGCCCGGAGCCTGATTCACAAAGCGAGCGGGCAAGAATGCCTGGCGCCCATGCAGGACATCCCGATGTTCTCCGTCACGCAATACCGGCCATACGACAACGAACTGCAGCTTTCGTTTCCCGCTAAACCAAAAGCGTTTTCCGCCGAGAAGGTGCGCCGCGAAGGGGACCGCCTGATCGTCAGTTTCGCGCTGGTAGGCTATGAGGCAACCATACGGTTGCGCATTACAGATCACTTCATCGGCTTCACGCAGGAGGCTCTCGATTACAAGGGATATACGAGGCTTCGGCATAAACGCAAGACGGAGATCGACGAAACGGTGTTCCTGCAACTCCCGGTGCGTAACCGCAAGCAGTTTGGGGAGTGGCTGAATGTCATGTGGGATGATGCCATCGCTGTCAATGTCCTGGCCACCGATCCCTACGCGCGGATCGACTCTGCCGGCGGTGAAGGCTTTCGCACGATGCGGGCAGGCACGGTGGACGCGGTGAAGACCGAGAACGTCGGGGGAGCGCTGATCGTGACCGAGACCCGTCACCTGCTGGACCGGATCGCCCAAATCGAGGAAGAATACAACCTTCCCAAAGGCGTCGCGAGCCGGCGGAGAAAGGAATACCGGCAGTCCTATTACGAGGTTCTGTCCGTAACGCATGACGATGTTGACCGGCACATTGAGTTTGCGCGGAAAGGTGGATTCCGAAGTATGGACGTCTACTATCGCGCATTCGCCAAAACGTCGGGACACTTCCCTTTTCGTCCTGAGTACCCGAACGGAATCGAGGATGTCCGCCGATTGACGGCCAGGATCGCGCAGGCCGGCATCGTTCCAGGAATCCATATTCACTACAACAAAGCGGACAAGGAGGATGAGTACGTCTCCCCGAAGCCCGATCCGCGCTTGAATCTGACGGCAAATTTCACACTGAAGGAGCCGCTTGATTCATCCGCCAAGACCATCACGGTGGAGGAGAACCCGCGCCACTGTACGCTCGACGACGAACGCCGGATTCTCAGGATCGAGAATGAGCTGATTTTTTACGGGCAGTACACGGTACGTCCTCCGTATCAATTCCTTGATTGCCAGCGGGGCGCGCTCGGTTCGCACGCGGCCTCTTATCCGGTGGGAGCGCGACTTGGCGTGCTAGATGTCGATACGTGGCCGATTTTCGTGAGGCTGACGCAGGATACCGATATCCAGGAAGAAGTCGCTCAACGGCTGGCCGCCATCTATCGCGACGGCGGCTTCAAGTTCGTTTATTACGACGGCGCCGAAGACGTTCCTGGGCCGAATTATTGGTATACGGTGTCGCGAGCGCAGTTGCTGGTGCAGCAGAAGCTCGCGCCGGAACCGCTGTGGGCGGAGGGCGCCTGCAAGTCGCATTTCAGCTGGCATATTCTCTCCCGGGGAAACGCCTTCGATGTCTTCAAGCCCGAAGTTCTCAAGGAAGCGGTGCGCACGTATCCGGCGGCAGAGGCGCCGCAGGTAGCGAAAGATTTTACCAGCATCAATTTCGGCTGGGTGGGTTACTGGGCGCCGGACCACGACACCATCGGCACGCAGCCGGACATGATCGAGTACGCCACCAGCCGTGCCGCAGCGTGGGATTGTCCCATTTCACTAGTGGGCGACCTGAAGCAACTCGAAGCGCATCCTCGAACGCCGGACAATCTGGAGGTTGCTAAGAGGTGGGAGGACGCGCGCGCACGCGACTGGCTGACCTCGCGGCAGAAAGCTGAATTGCGAAACCTGGACCAGGAACACACACTCCTGATCGACGAAGAGGGTGCGTTCGAGCTGGTTCCGTACACTCAGATTCAGGATGCCGGCGGAAAAGGGAGTCCGGTACGAGCGTTTGTGTTCGAGCGCAAGGCGAAAGTGTACGTAGTGTTCTGGCACTCGTCAGGCCGGGCGTCTTTGGAGATTCCCTTGCGGAGAGAAGCCATTCGCTTATTCGCCGAATTGGGCCGAGCCTTGGAGCTCACATCAGTAAGCGGCTCAGTCAGAGTGCCGCTAGCGGGAAAACTGTATCTCGAGTGCGGCGGGCTTTCCAGGCAGAAAGTGGTCGCGGCGTTTCGGGATGCGAAGGTCACAAATTCATTGGCTTGATGTATCGGAGAGGTTGCGTATGCACATTCAGTCGGGATTCTTAGCTTCCATTCGTTTCGCGGGACTGGCGTTAGCTGTCACGCTGTCATCCATGCAGGCGCAGGTGGGCACCGCGAGCCTGGGCGGCCTGGTGACCGATCCCACCGGCTCAACGGTTCCGCGGGCAACGGTGACACTGGATAGTATTAGCCAAAAATACAGCCGGTCCACCACCACCAACACCGCCGGTGAGTACAAAATTCCGGCATTGCCGCCCGGTGAATATAAGTTGACGGTCGTCGCGCCGGGCTTTACGTCGCAGACGCAGACCGGCGTGAACCTCACCTCGGGGCAGGCCAGCACACTGGACGTCAAGCTGACCGTCGAAGGAACTACCCAGCAGCTCACCGTAACAGAAGCACCGCCGCTACTCCAGACTGAAAGCGCAACCTTGGGCACAACGATTCAGGCTCGCCAGGCGACTGACCTACCGGTACTCGGGGGCAGTTTTCTGAATCTGATGTCCATCGCTCCCGGTGTCGCGCCAGTCGCGCCGGCGGGCTCCACGACGAACTACAGTCCGGTAGGCCAGTCCACGATGCCCTCGGTCTACGGCCAGCGGCAGAAGGATAACAACTTCACCATCGATGGCGTGGAGAATCGTGACCCTAACCTGCTCGGCGTCCCTCTCTACCCGCCGCCGGAGGCCATTCTGGAAATGAAAATGGAATCCGGGATGACGTCGGGCGTCTATGGCCATGCTTCCGGAGCAACGGTAAACGTTGTCACCAAGTCCGGAACCAACGCGTGGCATGGAGCGGGTTGGGAATTCCTGCGCAACAACGTTCTGGACGCACGAAGTTTCTTCCTGCCCGCGGTCGGCGCTTACCGTTGGAATCAATTCGGCGGCGACATCGGGGGCCCGCTCTCGATTCCTAAGTTGATTCCCAAAGAAAAATCCTGGTACATCTTCGGTTATTACGAGGGCGTCATCATCCACTCGGCGGCCAATTTTACGGCATACGTTCCTACTGCCGCGGAGCTGAGCGGCAACTTCGCGGGTGAGACGCCGATCTATAACCCGTTCACGACGGTGACGGGTCCCAACGGCGCGGCCACTCGTCAACCCTTTCCCGGAAATCAGATTCCGTCGAGTCTGATCGACCCGTCGACGTTGACTATCGCCAAGACTCTGTATCCCGCGCCAAATCTGCCACCGGGTCAAATTCCCGGCGCGAATTTTCTCAGCACCGCGCCGTCCGTGAACGATGGCCATCAGTGGAACGCGCGCGTCGATCATCAGTTCGGCAAACGCGACAGCTTCTTTGCCCGTTACACTGACGCCCGCAATCCATCCCACGGCTCAGGCTTTCCCGCGGAACCGGGCCAGACGATTTCCCGCCTGACCAACGTCGAGGCGAGCGATACCCATACCTTCAGCCCCACCTTTCTGATCACCGCCCGCTTTGGTATGAGCCGCGTGAACACCGAGACCACGGTGACTCCGGTGCCCGGATTGGCCAGCAATTCCGGTACTCTGGCGGTTTTCCCGGCGTTTCATGGTCTGGAGGTCATTCCTCCTTTGACCATCTCTGGCTACACCGGATTGAGCCAGGCGGCAGCGATCATCGGACCGCTATACCAGAATTCCTGGATTGTCGACGGTCAGAAGATCAAAGGCAGCCATACGGTGGAATTCGGCGGCAGCATCGTCCACACGCGCATCCTGGCTGACAACCGCACGGACGGGGTGACCTTCTCCTCCAGCCCGACATCGAATTTCGTCGCCAACACGGGCCTGGGCTTGGCAAGTTTTCTGCTCGGCACGCCGGACACGGCGACTCGCAACGCGGGGAACACGGAAGGCCTGCTGCACGGGAACGTCTACTCCTGGTATCTGCAGGACACCTGGCGCGCTTCCAAGAAGTTGACATTGAACCTTGGACTGCGCTGGGATTACGCCAGCCCACTGATTAACGATTACGGCCTGGGAACTTTCGTGTGGGAAACCGGGCAATACGTCTGGGACCAGAAGAATCCAATCACAGGCGCTCCCGCCAACATTCCTCAAGGGGGCATTCCGCCGGATCGCAATAATTTTGCGCCACGTGTCGGTCTCGCCTATCAGCTCACGCCGAAGACCGTGGTGCGTTCGGGCTTCGGCATTTTCTACGACATCATGGGCAGCAACTACGTTCAAACCCAGCAATCGGTGCGCGGCAACTGGCCTTTCGCGTTCCCGCAAACGGTCACGGGTTTGAACACCGGTGTGCCGACCTCGATCTTTCCCAACGTGCTGCCCGGGGCTCCTACCGGCTCCACCGTGCCGCTCGGCTGCCAGCAATGTTTGAACATCGTGAATGATACATCGCGGACGCCCTATGTGGAAGAGTGGTCGTTCTCGATTCAGCAGCAGCTTGCGGCGAACTGGGTTTTCGAATCGGCGTACTTTGGATCTCACGGCCTGAAGCTCACCGGGCAGATCGTCGACAACACCGCCATTCTGCCGGGTCCAGGTCCGATTGCGGCGCGTCAGAAAGATCCGCAATTTCCGCCGTACGTGGACAACGGGTTCAACGTTTTCCCTTCCTGGTATGACGGACTGAGTCTGAAACTCACCAAGCGCCTGTCCCATAATCTTGAACTGCTGGTCAGCTACACCTGGTCGAAGACAGAGGACATTTCGGATAACCTCTCCAACGCCAGCCTGGGCGGAAGTCCCACATCCAACGCCACGCGCTTCAATGTGGCGGCTAACAAGGCCGTCGCCGGATTCGACATCCCGCAGAACTTCGTCACCAGCCTGATCTACACCGTGCCCGGCAAAACCAGCAGCCATCTGGCGAATCAGTTCATCGCCGACTGGAATTTATCGACCATCGTCACGCACTATAGCGGTCTTCCGTTCTCGGTCTTTCTGGGCACGGATGTCGCGAACATCGGGACGGTGTCGGGCAGGTACACACAATATCCCAATCTGGTCGGAGATCCCAATGCTATCGCCAACCGGTCTCCGCAGCAGTGGTTCAATACGGCTGCGTTCGCACAGCCGGCGCAGTACACGTTCGGCAGCGCCGGCCGCAACATTCTGCGCACCGACACCCAAAACAATGTCAACTTCTCGCTCTTCAAGCGCTTCCCGTTCAGGGAAACCCGCGATGTGGAAATCCGCGGCGATTTCTTCGATCTTTTGAACGAGACGAGCTTCGGCTACCCGAGCGCCATGATCGGCACTTCGCAGTTCGGAAAAGTTTCCAATACGCGTAACTCGGGCCGGCAGGTGCAACTGGCGCTGAAGATCCATTTCTAAAACTTATGTTTGCTCTTCTGTTACTCGCGGGAATCGGCGTCGTCAGTAATTTCGAGGGTGCCAGCGTGGGAAAGGTGGAGCAGGTGACCGCTACCCACCTGCGCTGCGCCACAGTCGGTCAAACCGATCAGGACCATCGCAACCGGCAGGCGAACTGGTACTACTTTGAATTGACCAATCTGCCGCACTCGGAGGTCACGGTTGACCTGGTGAATCTGGCGGGCGAATACAATTACCACGGTCCCGTGTACGCCGTGGACAGAAAGACGCGGCCGGTATACAGCTACGACCGCGTCACCTGGACTCATTTCTCTGATGCGCAAGTCTCCTGGGATGATAAGGAGCCGCATTTGACGTTGCAGTTCAAGCCGACGGGCGATCACATGTGGATCGCGCACGTCCCGCCCTACACCAACCAAGACCTGGCGCGCCTGCTCGACTCGTTTGCCGCCAGCCCGTACCTTGCAAAAGCCAACGTGGGACGAACCGTACAGGGACGCGAGATGCTTCTCCTGACCATCACCAACGCCAAAATCCCGGAGCGGAACAAGAAGGTGATCTGGCTGATGTTCCGCCAGCATGCCTGGGAGACGGGATCGTCGTGGGTGGGCGAAGGCGCCATCCGGTTTCTGTTGTCGGACGATGCGCAGGCTCGCCGACTTCGAGATGAGAATATCTTCAAAATCTTCCCCATGGCCGATCCTGACGGCGTCGCTACCGGCGGCGTTCGGTTCAACAAAAATGGCTTCGATTTGAATCGCAACTGGGACACCATCGATCCGCGCACGATGCCCGAGATCGCGGCGCAGCACAAAGCCGTGCTGGACTGGGTTGACTCGGGTCATGCCGTCGACCTGTTCCTTTCGCTGCACAACACCGAGTCGGGCGAATACATTGAAGCACCGCAACTCTTTCACGCACTTGGGGAACGCCTGTTTCACAGACTGGTGGAGACCACGACCTTCAATCCGACCGGTCCGCTGCGCGATGCGGCGGAAACCACAACGGCGGGCAAGCCGGGCCGCATGCAAGTGGACCAAGGTCTTTTTCATGACCGGAAACTACCTGCCATGGTCATGGAGCAGATGGTCGAGTTCAATTCCAAACTCGGACATTACCCGGACGTTGCCGATCGCAAGGCTTTCGGCGCGGGCTTAGTGCAAGCCATGGCAGACGCGGTGAAAGGGCGGAATTAGCCGAATCGAAGGTTCACTGCGGGTAATACAGGTACAGCCGGGACTTGCGTTCGCTTTGACCCAGGTACAGAGTACCGTCGGCCCCGGCGCACATCGCGCCGATCCGATAGGCCTGCCAAGTATAGTAGGGGCGGCGATTCACGTCGATGAAGCCAAGAATCTGATACACGCCCGAAATCGGGTCATAACAGAACAAACGGGCCATATCGTCGTCATCTCCGCCGACTCCGTAGAACTTGCCGTTATGCGCGAGAGCGAGACCGCTGATCCGATACTGGTTCAGCGGCTTACCCAGATTTTCCACAGTAAGCGGATCGGGACGCAGGCGAAACAGGTAGCCGTCCGAGGTGGCGCCATACAGCGTGCCGCCCGAATCGGCACTCCACACTTCGACGCGATTGAAACCTTCGCGCCCAGGCTCGGCCGGCACCGTAGCCGCGAGTTTCTCAATGGCGGAAGCACCGGGACGGTAGCGGAACAACGCGCCATCTTCACCGGACGTGAACACGTTACCTTTGCCGTCGATCGCAAGGGCTCTCCCGATGAGGCGGTCACGCTCGAACTTCTCGCCGTGCATTCTGTGCTCGGCAACTCTGCCGAGCAGCGTGAACTTCGCGCCGGCAATTTCGTATCGAAAGAAACTCCCCGAAGGGTAGGTCAAGCCATAAAGAATGCCGCGGTCCGCGTCTGAAATCAGTGCGTAGATCCCTTCGTGTTCCATCGGCATGCCAAGATCGTCAACCGGACATTCGGCATGGATCTGGATGGGGTGAGACGCTTGATCCAAGGGGGGGTTGTAGCGTAACAGGTGACCTCCCGCATAGGCGTCGTAACCCTTGCCGCCGTTATCCACGGGCAGGCGGCGCCGATGAAAATCGAGCCGTCGGACGCCGGTGCGAGAGTGCCGTTAACTGTATTGACGTCCTTGAGAGATCCCAGGGGCTGCACATAACCATGCAGCGGATTGAGGACGAAGAGATGACTTCTGGCGCCGCTGGTAGCTCCGTAAATCAGGCCGTTGGTAGCGGTAGCAAGGGCGGTCACAGCCGATTCACCGGACGGAATTACGTCCAGGGGCGGATAGCCTAAGTCGCGGGCATCGATGCGGACCTGGGAGACAACCGTGCGATCGTATTCGAGGGTCCGCTGGCCCAGCAGCGAGGCTCCAGCCATCAAACAGGCGATCGGCAGGTTCTTCATGTTGGCTTGTACATCAGCAACGCGAGCCGGTACGGCACCCCTCCGATTTTTCCCCCGGCTTCCAGCGGCTTTCCCGCGGCGGGCCGCAATTCGATGGCGCCGACGAAGTAGATGGTGCCGTCCGGCCCGGTGTCGGCCGCGTTGGTGCCCAGCACGCGGCAACCGTCCTCGAGAATCATCTCGCCCAAGTCCTGTTTGGTTCGCGTCGCCAGATCCCACGTGATGCAGGTGAGCTGCCGCCGCGCCCGCGCTGCCGCCATAGTCGAACTCGCGGCCCGCGGCGCCGTAGTAGAGCTTGCGATCGCGGCCGAGCGTCAGGCTCAATGTGGCGTATGGAATATCGCGGCGGTCTTCGAAACCGGGAATGCAAAGTTGCCCGAGTTTCTCGATCGCTCCGTCCTTGCCGGCTTGCGGATCAAAGGAAAAAAGAATCGTCGCGCTTTCGTCAATGCCGTAAAAACGGCTGGTCGCGCTGTCCCAGACCACCGTTCGCCAAGCCGTCTCGGATTTGTCATAGTCCCGGCCGAGCGAGATGCCCTTGGGGCGGATCGGGACGCGCACAGACAGTTCAGTGATGGCGTCTTTCACTCGGATCGTACTTGTAACACCTGACCTTCGCCGAAGCTGCCATAGACGTTCCCGTGGCCGTCGATTCCGAGAGTGCGGCAGATGGACTCCCAGTTATCGATGCGGCCCAAATCGGCCGTGCGTCTGCTGGCGACGTCGTAAGTAGACGAAGTGGGCGCGCGGATGCGTCAGACCATAAATCCGGTTGAATTGCGGATCGTAAGCGCCGGTATTGATGCCCTCGTAGCGGGGTCCGATGCCGAAGTCTTCCACGTGGCCCGTCTTGGGGTCGAACGCCATCCAATGCGCACCGGGGTAGCCCTCTTTCGTGCCGTATCGCGCATAGTCCCACCAAAGGCCGCCGTGTGTACCGAAGTAGATGCGGCCGTCTTTGCCTTCACCGAATTTGGCGTGAATCTTGGATTGAGGACCGCGATGTAGATGCGATTCACCGCACAATTCGGTCAGGTTGCCAACATCATGAACGCGGTCCTCCTTCGGCTCGTAATAAACGAGATGACCGTCGCCGCCGTGATTCGCGAGGCCCGCATAGACCTTCCCGTCGCTTGCAGCGAGAAGAGCGGCCCAGTTGCCATCCATTTCTGCCAGTCCGGGAAAGACGCGGTGAGTGATGCGTACGCTGGTCTCTTTCGCCGCGAGTGCGGCGCCGGTACAGGCGGCAAGAAAGGTGCGTCGCTTCATGAGGCCCATTCCACGGCAGCGATCACGTAGGTCTTCACTCCCGGAACGTGGAACACGACTGCGCCTTGGTTCGTCTCCGGGCTCACCTGCTGCGCGCGGTTGAGGTCCGGTCCATAAAGGTGGACAGATGCGGCACGGGGGTTCTTCGCATTCCGACACGTAATCTTCACATCCGCGGCGGGACCTTGGCTGGCATCATAGTTGACCAGATGAACCAGGGTCGAGCGCCGCGAAGGTTGTTCCACTGCATTCGCGACCAGATGTTTCGGACCGTCGACGCGTACCGTGGGCTCCCCGCGTCTCGCCCAGGCAAGACCCTCCAGGAATTGCGACGTATTAGCTGGTTTCTTCCAATAGCGGTTGTCCACCTTGAAATACGCGCCAAACTCTGGCAGCGGTCCGTCGAAGCGGAGTGAAGGTAAATAGAAAACCCGGCCGCGTCCAACTTCTTTACGGAGTTCCTGTCCCTCGTCGGGATGCTTCTCGACGGTCTCTTCGTAACCGCGTGCGCTTGATTTCGCATCCACGAGTCCGGCCAAACCCGGAGTTATCCGCACGCTTCGCCATTGGTCGTAAAGACCGGCCGCTCCGATCACGACCAAGCCTCCTCCGCGCGTCGACGAATTTCCGGATGCTTCCATCTGCGGATCCGACAGGCACTCGGAATCCGGCAGCACAACTACCCGATAAGGCGCAGAGATTCTCCAGGTGTTTGTCGAAGATGATGTGGAACGGCATCGGCCGTCTCTATCAGCGCCTGCTCGGTCAAGATTGCGCTCAGTTGGCAATGAGGCTGGTTATTAGTGATGGAGGCGTAGGAGCGCAGCACGGCCACGTCTGCCAGATCGCGTGTCTGCTGAAAGAGTTCGCGGTTCGCACGATAGAACGCGATGTATTTCCGCATGACGCTTCGATAAGCGGATAAATTCCGCCGAAGCCGATAGTTTGATTAAATGCGAGGCACTCAGCGGCCGCTAACTCATCCCGATCGGTGTAAGTGAACAGCACGTTATCGAATGTTCGGGCTAGTTTGTAGCTGCGGATCTTGGAAATGAGCGGCCGTCGCTTTCCACGCCGGGAACGTTGGGTTCTTCTGTCCAAAAAGCCTGAGTCAGTGGAAGAAACCGCGCGTGATCCAGCCCGGCTTCCCAAGCCCGATTGCCGCCTGTTATCCCGTGCGGATTCACTTCGATGACCACTTCTGGCTTCACCGACTTAGCGTAAGACGCCATCTGGTGCAAAGCGTCCGCCATGATCTGACAACGGAAATCAATCCACTCCTGTATTGCCGGATCGGAAATCACTTGCAGTTTCGCCGGCTGATTCGATGAATTCCATTCGGGTGGATTCACGTAATCGATATTGGAGAAGCCGAACCGCTCTTTACGCTCTTCGGCCGTGTACTTGGTTTTAAGACGATCGCGGAATCCGGTCACGCACCATCGGCAATGACAGGATTCGGGCTCCGGCGTTCAGATCGAAATTATCGAAATGAATGAAATCGGTTTTGACCTGCTCAACCGCGAACTGCACCACTTTCTTCAGGTAATCCAGATACTCCTGGTTCTTAAAGCAAGGCCGATAGCGGAATGCCTGCTGAAATCCGTATGGCCAGCATGATCGGACGTCCCAAGCGAATCGCGCTGAATCCAGTCTTTGGCTCGGGGCTCTTCCGCAAAGAACGTCTCGTACATCATGGTGTTCCATTGGATGTACGTATCCATCTTCATGCCCAGACTATGTGCAAACGCCGCCGCGCGCACGGTGTCCTGCATCTCCGCCATTTCGGCAGCCATGCCGAAGCCCTTATACAGGTGAGTGTGAAAGACTTCGACGCCCAGATCCTTTAGCCCGCGAATCACTTCCTCGCTTTGAGCTTTCTCGATATTGTTGCCGCGCATCGAGACGCTGGCCGCCTCGGCGCACCATAAACAAGTACGTTTCGTGCGAGCCGCCGGCATCAATGATTCCGTTTTCGATCCAGTGCGCGCGCGGCACATCCGGCTCCGTCGCATTCGCCTGCAGAGTCGCGCTCTGGAATGCCGCTATTCCAGCCGGCGCCAGTTCCAGGAATTCACGCCGCCTCATAGACGCCTCCTGGCGATTGCCACCAGCCGGAACCGGCCGTTCCCTGCGTTTTGGAATGCCTTTTCGGTAATCGAATAACACTGCTTTGCTGTCTCCAGATCGACAGGACGCTTCATATGATCCACTGGGGCAACGATGGTCAGCTCGCGTCCCGCGAGTTGCGCCGCGATTTGCGGCAGATCGAAGTGCATTAATAATGTCCGGCACAAAAATTCCCGTGCTGTGCGTGTAGCGATCGACGCACGCTAATGTTCGATAGCTCAACAGTCCATTTTCCACTGTGAGATCA
This sequence comes from Terriglobia bacterium, assembly GCA_963767545.1. Classification (GTDB taxonomy): domain Bacteria; phylum Acidobacteriota; class Terriglobia; order Bryobacterales; family Bryobacteraceae; genus CAVVFX01. The sequence goes on along the minus strand of CAVYEV010000003.1, from coordinate 97,234 downwards.
GAAATTCGCTCATCTAACACCGCCGCAAAAAGAACCCACAAAGCGCCCGCACCTTTACCCGCTACGCGAAGCCGCTGCTGATCCACATCCTTGCGGCTGAGGGCATAATCCACGCTTCGAATAACATCCTGCACTCGCATGCCGAACAGACTCGCATCAGTATCCCAAGTCATATAAGTGATCGCCGCTTCCACATCGAAGAGCTGCGCGAAATTCTCCGGGCCAGTCGCCCGACGGAGTATGCGGCGGCTTCGTTTCCCCAATGCCGCGCACATCGCAGGCAATCACCATCTGGCCCTTGCGCGCCAGCCGCTCATACAAGCCGAATTCCATTCCATCGGCCTGTTTTCCAGCATCGTTAAACATCAGCCATGTGGGATAGATGCGCAGCCTTTTGCTCGGGAAGGAACACCCAAGTCGGAATATAGATCCCCGGTTCGGAAAGAAACTCGAGTTTCTCCACCGAGTAACCTTTCCGCGGAGTCGTGACCAGCGACCGCGCGGCTCCAGTGGCGTGTCGCTCCTTTCGGTAACGAAGCAACGTCGCCATCTCATTTCTCAGTTTCCGCGCGCGTCGGCTCGCGCTTGGGCGGCAGCGATCTCCTGCTTCTTGAAATGAGGCTCGAATATGCGTGTCGCCCATCTGCGAGTAACGCAGCGATCCGTTGGGCGTGCAGTAGAGCGTTTCGGGGCTCTCGATCGATACCTCCGGTTCGCGCTCCGGTCCAGGTTCGTGACGTAACCAGCGGCTCAGCCATTCGTGGTCGCCAGCCGAAGCTTGGGAGTCCAGGCATGCGGATCGTTCGCCTCTTCGGTGTCGAAATGCTCCGCGGCCCCAAGCTGTGCATAGCGGTCGCGAATCTGCTCGGCGGCTCGGTTGAAGGCGGGATGATATTCCTCGACGGCGCCAGCAGCGGACGCGGCGCAATCGCGATGTGCAGATCGGGCATGTCCACGCCATATTTTGCGCCTGGAAAATAATTCTGCTCGATATCCGCCGGACCGATCCGGCTCCCGGGCTGGATCGTCGACGGGCCAGCGGCTCGCCGTCCCCCCTTCGTTCACTACTGCACATTTGACGCGCTCGTCCAGCGCGCTGATGAAAAGTGTCAGCGTGCCGCCGCCGGAGTGGCCCGCGCAGCCAATTCGTGCCGGGATCCACTTCGGGGCGAGTTTCGCAGATAATCGATGGCCCGCATTCCATCCCAGACGCGATAGTGCGTCAGGTCCTCTCCCATCAGCAGCAGCACCTGGCCCGGCATCGAGTGCTCGAAGATCGAGGAGCGCCGCTACCTCTGTCTCATCCGTCGTCCGGATTCCAGTATTGGCGGCGTTCCCCTTGGCCGATCGGATCGTACGCAAGCACCACGAAGCCGGCCTTCACCAGATCGACATAAGCACACTGATACTCCGGATCCATTCGCGCCAGCGGATAATGTCCGCAAGGCGAAATCACGCCGGGGCATGGCATTTGCCGATCGGTCGGGACATACAGGTTCGCCAGTCACCCAAAAATCGGGCAGGCTCTGGAACAGGATGTTTTCGATTCGGTATCCATCGCGCTTGTGAACGGCCGAGGTTCGCGGCGACAACGGCGGTACGCTTCGGATATCCATGGATCATCTGCTGGAACTTTCCGCGTACGTACTGGTTGCGCGCTTCGAGTTCCGCTGCCGTGCTGACTGCTTCCGCGCTGCTGTTCCCATGAGGCTGCGAGTGTGTTCAGCTCTGACGCCACTTGCGTCAGCAGCATGTCCGGGATACGTCGCGGCGTAGCTGCCCTGTGCCGTTTCTGCCCGGGACGTGGACAGCGCCGAACGCCGACAGCCATCCCCGTCGATAGCAGAAAGTTTCTCCGGTTCATCGCCAGCTCTCCTTTAGGGTTATCACAGAAGCAGCAGAACCGGCTCGATCACGGGGAGCGTCAGCATCGGATCGTCAGAACATCACGCGGAGAACAAAATCGATATTTCGTCGCGGAGGGTTCCCCGAGCAGCGCGCCCTTCGTGCCGCTGATGACTCCTACCGAACTCGGCGTACTGATATTGGCCGCTCGGATTAGTGAAATTCGGATGGTTGAGAGCATCGACCATCGTCATCGTAAAGCGTAACGCGGCACGCTCATGGAGCTTGAAATCCTTTGAGAGGCCGAAATCCAGGTTCCGCAAGGGAGGACCCGACGAGATAGTTCCAACCCGAGGTTCCAAATCTTCCGATGTTCGCCGGATTGCCGCAGACGGGCGTTGATAGCGGACAACCCGGAATTGCAAATGCCGCGGGATTGAACCAGTTGTTGACTGTCTGTGACGATGGGTACAAGGGAACTCCCGGGATGCGATCCGGGACGCCTCCGATCACGCCGGTATTCGATGGATCGTAGGTCGAGAAGCTGGGCGTGAAATACTGGCCGCTCTGCAAAACGGCGGTCCAACTGGTCTGCCAGCCTCCCAACAGCGTCTGGACAAGCCCATGCGCATTCGATAGGACGCGCTGGCCCGTCCCCACAGGTAAGCGAATACACTGCATACGCATAAAAAGCGGCGCGACGGAACGATCGATTATTCGATCTCTCACAGGTCCGGCAGAACTGGTTCTGTAGCGTCTGGCCGGCGAAACTTCCGCCGCCGCCGCCCGTATCCTGCGCATCAGTCAGATCCTTCGCCCACGTGAATCCGCTGTTGAAGGTGAGATTCTTGCCGAACCTCTTCTGCACCATAAGCTCCAGTGCATTATAGACATCGGAGCCCCCGTTGTCATAGTAGTTGATGCCGCTGAACAACTGGTTGGGGAATAACGCCGTGGTAAAAGGCGTGGTGCTGGGGGTGGGTTCGTTGAGATTCCGCCCGTAGATCAGATCGATACTGCGGCTTCCCAGCATACGAGGCGCGCAAGCCCAGAGAACCGATCTGGCTGTTCGAGCGTGAGATTCCATTGCTGCGTATAAGGAGTCTTCAGGTTCGGATTCACTCCCGAGACGTTTTGCACCGCGGTTGTGCCCGTCGGCAGGAAGGGCGAAGGGAAGCGGAATAGCGGCACTCCATTTGTGACCGAGTTGAAGTAAGTGACGCTGCCGGCGAAAGGTCCGCCGACCATGGTCCCGCGGCGAGGGGCGAATAAAGCAGGTTGGTGTAGATTCCGTATCCGCCTCGCAATACGGTCTTCTCGCTGCCGAACAACGCTGTAAGCAAACCCGATACGCGGCTCGATGTTCTTCTTAGTCCATGCGGACCAGAGAGCCGCCCGGATAACCCGCCTGCGACGCAGTGATGATGGGAATGTTTGTGGGATAAAAAGCATTGACGAGGCGAAGTCCGTTATCGGGAACCACCAAGCCTCCAGTCGCAGGATCGTAATTGTACAGTTGTCCGTTGGCATCGGTGTAAGGTTGCGGCAATTCCCAACGGATTCCGTAGGTGATCAGTGAGATGAGCTGCTCACTCGGAATTGATCCTGCGCATAGAACCCGTAGGTCGTGCCGCGCAGCGCGCGATTGGGGCTCGGCATCGCGAACGACGTCGTCTGGGGAATGCCCAGCAGGAAGTCTGCATAGCCGATTCCCGAGTACGCGCCGGAGAAGGTATAGGCGCCATACACCGTGTAGTTGATGCTATTGCCGTTGTAGCGTTCCCCGATCGAATCGAAGCCGAACTTCATCATGTGCCGGCCCCCGTGTCCAGCTCAGGTTGTCAGATCCATTCAAAACTCGTGTCCGGATTGTCGTTGTAGTAATCCGCGCCCGAGCTGGGATTGAACGTCGTAACACCAGTGACGTTGAAATAAGGAGCGGTCCGGCACGCCGACCGTCGGCACGCCTTGGATGCCGAACTGCGAAACAAGTCGCTGCCAACCACATTGGCGACGAAGTAATTGCGGTGGTAAGTCGCACCCATGCGAAATTCATTGACGGCGTTCGGCGAAAAAATTCGGTGTATAGACAGAACGGCGCTCTTGCGCATAGCGGGTTTGAATGCGAGCGAGCGGATAAACCCCGGCCGAATAGTAAGGCATCCGCATCCAGCTCAGACGCGCAAAGATCGTGTCCTGGTCGGTGATGTTATAGTCGCCGCGGCCATCGGCGCGATTGTAATGGGTGAAACCTGTCTGCGAGACGGACATTCTTGGTCCAGTTGTTGTTGAGCGTGCCCGGAGCGCCCGTGTTCGGGAGGCGGAAAAATGTAATTCTGGATCGCCTGCGAAACCGCGCTGATCCTGGTTCGCGGGAATCACATTTCCGGGAAACTGCTGGCCTGTGGTGGGATCATGCACTTTGTCCGAGACTGCTGAAATTGCCGGAGCGCCATGCCGGGAGAGGCACTGTCTCAACCAGCGTGCCGGTCGGCTGCTTCGCGTGACCTTCGTAATCAGCGAAGAAGAAAAGCTTGTTCTGTTTGACCGGTCCGCTCGCGCTGACGCCGAAGTTGTTGTAAACCCGCAAGGCACTGTGGCGCTGAAAAAGTTGCGGCGCGTTCAGGACGTTTCCGTTGTAATCCTCAAATGCGGCGCCGTGGAAACTGTTCGTGCCGGACTTACTCACCACCTGGACGTTGGCGGCGGTCGCGAAATTCGGCCGGCGCGACGGAGGTCTCGACTTTGATCTCTTGCACGTCATCCATTCCAATCGAGACCGGGGCTGCCCCCTGCGAGTAAGCCGCGACCGAAATTCCGTCCATCGTCGCCATCACGCCGATGGTGTCGCTCGTGCCCTTGAAACTGCGGATACGGACTGGACGAACTCGACGCACGTCCGGTCGCGAACGTGGTGTAAGTGTAAATTCCGTAGTCGCCCGCATGACGCCCGACCAGCGGCAACGCTCTCCACGGTTTCCGGCGGCATGATGCTCGAGATGTCGTTCGCTTCCGTCGTGATAATCGGACTCGGCTCGTGTTACTTCCACCGACTGCGAGCTGGTTCCGATGTTCAGTTTTGCGTCGACGATCGATAATCTGGTTCGCCATCAGCACCAGATCTTCTCTTTCGTAAGAGCTGAACCCTTTGGCCGTGATGCGAACGTTGTAAGTGCCGGTATCGAGATTCGGAACGCTGAAAAGTCCCGCCGGGGTGCTGGTTACGCGCCGGGTCGTGGCAGTGCCCTGGTTAGTGACCACTACGTCCGCCCCCGGTACGACCGCGCCGCTCGGGTCCGTTACGGTTCCCGTGATAGAGCCGAAGTTGCTTTGCGCGTATCCCAGCATTGTCAATAGAGAGCCGGTCGCAAATACTCTGAGAATCGATCGTACGGTGCAGTTCATAACTCCCTCCCGTTTCTGGATAGCCATCAGTGGCACTCAACGTTTGTTTAAACGAAGAAGTGCGAGTAAACGATCCGAGTCATAGGGTCCCTTAAAACGCAGCCTACCAGTTAGGAGAGATGACGTCCAATTTAACAATTGAACGGAATCGATCTATTTTTGATATGAGTTGCGCCGGCGGACAATTGAGGCCGGAATTAACTGTTTTCGAGCAGGACGTGAGCGAAGTTCTCGCTATCCACGTTTCCGCCCGTGGCAATTACAGCGACACGGCGGCCGCGCATACGATCCGCGTCTTTCAGCAGCGCGGCGAAAGCTGCAGCGCCCGCGCCCTCGACCGCATTATGGCGCATAGCCGCGCGGATCTCCGCCTCTTCTACAGGTGCGACCCTGGAAACACCCTCGGCGATAAGGTTGAGAGCCGCCGGAGGCTCCGTTGCGAAAACTGTGTGGCGGTGGTTTGATACCCTTGAGCGGTGCCCATCACCCCGGCTGAGCCATTCAAAATTACCACTATCCCGGCGAGGTGATCCTGCATTGCGTCCGCTGGTATTTGCGCTATCCGATCTCCTACCTCCATATGGCGGAAATGATGCGGGAACGCGGCTTGGAAATCGATCCGAGTTGCATCTGGCGATGGGTTCAAGAGTATGCGCCAGAACTGGAGAAGCGCTGTCGTCCGCATCTGAAGCCCACCAATAAGAGTTATCGGGTGGACGAGGCCTATATTAGGTCAAAGGAAAAGATCGGTATCTGTACCGAGCTGTGGACTCGACGGGGCAAACCATCGACTTCCTGCTGATTGGCAAGCGTGATACGGCTGCGGCCAAACGCTTCTTTCGAAAGGCTCTGGCGGGTCTCAACAACCCTCAGCCACGAGTCATAAATGTGGACAAAAACCGGGCCTACGTCCCTGCGGTTACCGAGTTGAAGTCCGAAGGGGGAATTCGCCCGCGCTGTCGTCTACGTCAGTGCAAGTACTTGAACAACATTGTGGAGCAAGACCATCGAACGGTCAAAAAGCGGTACGGTTGGCGAAAGGTTACGGTTCGTTCCACCGCGCATGGCGAACGATCCGGGGTATCGAAGCAGTTCATCTGATTCGCAAAGGACGAGTGAGGAGGATCGCTAAGCACGACTCACTGGCCCAAGCACGATTCATTTCGACCTTGTTCGGCGTGGCAATCTAACCCGGACATCACGTTTCCCGGCTTCTACTCGCCGGAATTCTGCTGATCACAGATTTTCGCAACGGAACCCTGTCGGCCACATGGCGGGTCCGGCAGCCGCACTGGCACGCCCCACTGAATGGTCCAATGCACAAAAGCTGCTGCGCACCCACTCCCGGTGCACTTAGAACCGGTTGTGCGGAACGGCCCGCCCGATGTACAGAAACTGATTCTTCGATGCGCCGTTACCACTCCGCGACGGATCCATCATCGTGGAAGACGCGGGCCATGGGCCGCGTGCCACCGAATGGATACTTCGCCAGGCTCTCTTCGGACAATTCGAATCCAAGACCGGGCTTCTCGGACAGCGGAAAACGTCCGTTTACCATGCGCATCGCCGGGAATCCGAACCACTCTTGCCAGATCTTATCCGTGGCATTCGGAGTGACTTGGCCGCAGATCTCCTGGACCAGGAAGTTGGGCATACTCGCATCCACATGAATGGTTGCGAGTCCACCGATCGGCCCCTCGCAAGCGTGCGGAGCCATTGAGATCGAAGACACATTCGCTGTGGCCGCTACCTTCCACAAAGCGGTTATTCCACCGACGTGATTGATGTCGGTTTGCAGAATGTCCACGACGCCCATCTCAATGAGTTCCCGGCATCCGTACGACGCGATGAGCCGTTCGCCAGTCGCGATTGGAGTCGTCGAACGGCGGGCAATCTTTGCCATCGCCTGCACATTCTCCGGTGGACAAGGTTCTTCGACGAACAACAGATTGAGCGGCTCCACTTCCTTCACGATGACCGAAGCAACGCTGGGGCTGGTCTTCGCATGGAAATCGATGGCGATATCAATATCAGGACCGAGAGCCTCGCGCGTCATTTGTATCGCCTTGATGGCACGGTCGATTTTCGGCCTGCGCTCCAGCCACTCGTAATAGCCGGGAATGCCGCCCTTGACGCACGTGATGCCTTCTTGCTTCGCCGTCTCACGAATCTGCGCCAATCGCTCCCGGCCAGCTCCGTCGATATGGTAATAACCGCGAACGCCGCGAGGATCGAAGGGCCCACCTAGCAGCTTGTACACGGGCATGTTCAGCGCTTTCCCACGGAGGTCCCACAACGCCTGGTCAATGCCCGATATCGCGGACCCGATCACCGGACCGGCACGATAGAACGAGTGGATGTACATCGATTGCCAGATGTGTTCCACCTGCATCGGATCGGCGCCGATCAGAAAATCGCGGAAGTCGTTGACACATGCCATTACCGCGCCGGCTTTTCCTTCCAGAGTTCCTTCGCCCCATCCCACGAGCCCTTGATTGGTCTCTAGCTTCACGAACACATACGGCCGGTCTGAATTCTTCGTCAGCGAAACACCGAAAACCTTCACATTGGTGATCTTCAAACCGGAACTAACATCGCTGAACGCCTGGAGTCCGGCCGGTCCCGCCTGAGGGACAAAGGAACAGTCGCAGGCTTCCAGAGGCAAACGGCTGGAGTGTTTCGTCGTCGCGGCGCCGAGGAGCCCAGCCGATCCTACCGCAAGAAAGTTTCTACGATGCATGGTATTTCTCCAAAGCAGCCTCATTCACGGCAATGCCGAGACCCGGCGCCTTCGTCAGTTCGAGGAATCCGTCCTTGCTGATCTCTAAACCTGGACTGGCAATGTCGCGCCACATCGCACGATCCTGTTCGGCCGACGGATACGATACGTTCTGGATGAAGAAGTTCGGAATACTTGCTGCGATCTGAATCGCCGCGGCCGTGCCCACCGGGCCGCCATTGTGTCGCGGCGCGACAGCAACGTAGTAGGGCTCCGCTAATGCAGCAACGCGCCTCGTTCCATTGATCCCGAAGATGCCGATCTCGGGACGGACAAGGTCGATGAGCCCTTCGCGAAGCAATGCCTGAAACACACCGGGATCGTCGATGCCGCGTCCGAACCCAAGCGGAACAACACTTTCATTGGCAACCTTGCGCAAGGCATCGATATTCGAATGAGAGCATGGCTCATCAAACCAGAGCGGGTGCTTCGGTTCCACTGTGGTTCCGACCGACGCTGCGTCGCCCGGCGTTAGTGATCCCTTCCCAACGAGAACAAAGTCGCGGTCTTCGGGTACTGCGTTCACTAATTGCGAGAATTTGATTCTGGTACGCCTTGCCCTGGTTTCGCCAAACGGGCGTAGGCACGTCGATAACAGCAACCGGAGATTGCTCACTGTCGAGCAGAACTGTAGGCGCGAACCTTACTTCGCGTCGGCCCGCCCAAGACTCGATATACCGGAGCATTTGCGGCTTTGCCGAGCACATCGAGGCACGCTATGTCGAGCGCCGCGCGAAAAGGCGTGCCGGGAGAAATCGTGGCGTAGGCGTTGGCGGGCCTGCCAACCCAGGTAGACTCAAGCGCCTTCGGATCGGCATTCGGGTCATGGGAGGATTCGCCCCACCCGACCAGGCCTGAACGGGTTGTTATCCGCAGCAGCGAATAGCGCCTCCCGGAGGCGGGTTCACGAACCGGATAGTGACGAATTGCCGTGATGTCCAGCGCGGCAGGTTTAGCCGCGGCTTTACCAGCCTCTTGCGCGATAGCGGCCAGCAAACGTGCTCTCTTGTCGATAATTACGTGATTCATGGCTGCAGATGCGTCCTCTAGCTCATTCAAAATACGAACCGCAAGGCGAATTGCATTTGCCTCGAAGGTCTGGCTGTCGCTGAGATCGAGCCCACTCCGTTGCTTCCGATGGTGGTGTTCCCTGGTATAGCAAATTGCGGGTGGTTCAACGCATTGAAGAACTCGGCACGGAATGCCAAATTTGAGTTCTCCGTTATCCGGAACCGCTTTGCCGCGGTTAAATCTACGTTGGCGGCTCGCGGTCCGGTCAGTATGTCGCGGCCCGAGTTGCCATAGCAGTAACAAGTAGCCGGCGGCACCGAAAATGCCGCTGGATTGAACCACTGCTGTAAGGTCTGTTCGGCGGGGTAAGGAGAAACGCCCGCCACCACATTGGCGCGTGAGCTCGTACCATTGTTCGTCGCGGAGGGGGCAACAACAGTGAACGGCAACCCGCTTTGGAGGACAACGATCGCGTCGAGTTCCCAGCCGCCGATCACATATCGGTTGAAAGCGTTGTTTGCGCTCGCCCAACGCTTTCCCTGTCCAAATGGCAGTTCATACGTGGTGAACGCATTCAGCCGGTGACGGACATCGCTGTTAGAACTGCCCCAATCGGCGCGTCTGTTGTAGGGATCCTGACCGCCGCCTGAGCCGCCGTCCCACGGCGCATTGTCCATCGCGTGAGACCAGACCCAGTTCGCATTGAAGTAGAGACCATGAGCGTAGCGCTTCTCGAAGACAACCTGAAGTGATTCGAACTCCGAATTCCCAGCGGACTCCCAATAATTGATGTTCGTGATATTTGGCAGGACTGGATAGTAAGGACGCCGCGGATTGATAGCGCCCGGCCCGGGAGGAGGCGTGTTAATTCCAAGGCTCCATGCCAGCCGTCTTCCGAGCGAACCCACGTACGTGGCGGTCAGCACCGTTGAACTGCTCAACTCGCGTTGTACTCCGAAATTGAACTGCTGGATCTGCGCGTTGCGGAAATTAGGATCAATCGCCGTAATGGTGGCGTTCGGAACTGCGGCCGTGGGATTGTTCGGGTCGGTTGGTGGGAAATCCGAACGCTTCGGTATTCCCTGCGCTAACGTTGTTTGCAGGAAAGAGGTCGCCAGGGCTCGTACTGAACACAAGATCGAACGGCTGCTGGCGGAACTGCCGGATTGTCGTTCCGTAGTTGCCTTGAGGATCATAGAAGATTCCGTACCCGCCGCGAACCACGGTCTTCGCGGTTCACTTGATACGCAATCCCGATTCGCGGACCGATGGCCGAAAAATCCGTGTTCACATTCGCGGTGGCGCTCGCATTCTGGCCCGCGATTAACAGTTTGGCCGTAACTGGGTTCCAATTCACCCAGTAATTGTTGTCTTCGGTGAAGGGAGTGTTGACTTCGTAGTGAACACCGAGATTGAGCGTCAGTTTGTCTGTTACACGCCATTCATCGCGCGCATAGTAGTTGAACTCATTGGTTCGTACATGCGCTGTTCCGGGTATAAAGAAGTCGCGAATCGTGGCGCTCGGGAAGCCGAGTAACATACTTGCGATCGCGTCACCGCTTCCTCCCGTATTAACAGGATTATTCGTAAATCCGGCGGTAAACGAGAAGCGGCCAAAAGCGCTTTGCCCCGGCGGGCTGGCCGTTTCACTAATCAGTCTCTGGCGGATATCGACTCCGAATTTAAGAGCATGCTTGCCTTTTTGCCAGCTTAGGTTCGCGGTGTTCTCGAACATATGCTCGCGGCGGATCAGCGGTTCTGAGCGCGCGTTCCCGAGGCCTGTGTAACCACTGGGGCTGATGATCGGAGCGGAAGGCTGGAACGGGTCACTGGTATCACGCCCGGGAATCTGCGACCAAACGGGATCCGTCAATTGCTGCCGGCAACAGAAACTGGCGGAACTTGGTAAACCCGAATCGATACTCGCCGATCAAAGTCGGACTGAACACGTTGTTGTAAGCAAGTACTCCCTGCTGGCCGCGAATATCGTCCGGTCCCGCAAAGCTATCTTCGTTTCCGCCGATCCGCGTATTGAAAGTGTCGGGAATGTGCAGGTCGGAGTTGTCGATCGAGTACCGGCCAAAGAAGGTCTGCTTCGACGTGATCTGATGGTCGATGCGAATATCGCCCCGATCGAGTTGCTCAGCTTCTGTGGATTTGAGATGTAATTGTTCACCAATGCGGAAGTCTGCGGATTGGGATAGAGTGCGACGATCCTGGCCGCCAGGGGATCGAATCGAGATGCCGGGATAACGTCGTTCTGGAAACGGGCGCGAGTATAGGTCGTGACTCCGTTGTTGATGACCGGCACCGTTGACGTAGGATCGAAAATTCCGTTCCTGGCGATCCCGGCAAAATTGCCCGCCTTTTGCGCGGCCGTGGGGACGGTGACAACCTTCGTCTGGCCCTGCTTTTCGCGATAGCCTTCATAGTCGGCGAAGAAGAATGTACGGTTTCGGATAATCGGGCCACCGAGGCTAGCCGCCGAACTGATTTAACTGGTATGCCGGTATCGGCAAATCCCCGCGATCGAAGTAATTCTTTGCGTCAAGCGCGGAATTTCGCAGGTATTCAAAAGCTGATCCATGGAAATTGTTGCTGCCGGATTTGGTGCTGGTTACGAGCACGGCGCCCCCGCTCGTCCGTACTCTGCACCCGCATTGTTGGTGATCGCTTTAAACTCCTGCACGCCTTCCATCGGAGGACGCACGACGAAGGTCTGCGAAACCATTTCAGTGTTGTCGATTCCATCCAGCAGGAGTTGATTGCTGCTGTCCCGAGCGCCGTTTGCAAGCAGTGTCGTCCCACCCGGCCGAAGTTCGTCGGGACGTAAACCGGAGTTGATGGTCCCTGTCTGGGAGTAGCTCAGGCCCGTAACGCCCGGCGCCAGTACCGCAAGCTGGACAATGTTGCGGCCGTTCAGTGGAAGGGTCTCTATTGGCTTAGTATCGATCACCTGACCGACGGTGGAACCTTCCGTCTGGAGCAGGGAGGCGCGGCCGTTTACCTCAACGGTCTGTTCAAGGCCGCCGACTTGAAGCCGGACGTCCAGGCGCGCCTCCTGGGCCACTTGCAGCACGAGCCCTTGCGTCACGTATCGCTGGAACCCGGATTTTCCGCTTCCACCGCGTAGCTGCCAGGAGTCAGGTTGACGGCGCGGTAATCGCCGGCGGCGTCGGTCGAGAGGTTGATGGAGGTGTTGGTGCCTTCGTTGGTGACTTTAACGGCGACATTGGGAAGAACCGCGGCTGAGTTGTCCGTTATGGTCCCGGCCAAAGATGCTCTTTCCACCTGCGCGTAAACCGGGCAAAAAACGCAAAGAAGAATCGAAAACAATCGCATATCGTGTCGCCCTCACTCAAACGAGAATTATACTCGCTGCGACAACACAAATTCCGATTCCGTTGCGAAAATCCAGATGGCGCAAGGACGGCCGACTAAGCCGGCCTTTTATGCGGCTATACCGAATAGCTTCTCGATGAACTTCATCTGACCTACCGTGTCACCTTTCGCTACTCGCCTCGCTCGCCCTTTCCTGATCATTTCCATCGCTTCGATCCCTCGCAGTGTCCGCCAAGCCGTCGGCACCGAACCGTACCCCTTCGCCAGCCAAGTCCGTCGCTCCGCGTTTCTGTGGTCCTGCTCGACGATGTTGTTCAAGTATTTGCACTGTCGTAATCGGCAACGCCGCCGTAAGGTGCCTTCCTGCTTCAGGTCCTTGACCGCCACCGGATAGGCGCGGTTCTTGTCTACGTTGATCACCCGCGGCGTCAGATTGGCTGAATGGCCAATGCCCGCCGAAAGAAGCGTTTCGCCGCTGCTGTGCCCCGCTTGGCGGTGAGTAGAAAATCAGTGGTCTGCCCCGGGAATCAACCGCCCGGTACAGGAATCGTTACTGGCCCTTCACTTTGATATAGGTTTCATCCAAACGCCAGCTTCTGTTGGTTGGCTTCAGGTGCCGCCGACAGTGCTTGTCCAACTCTGGCCCGTAGATCTGGACCCACCGCCAAATACAGCTGGCGCTGATGAACAAACCTCTTTCTGCGGGCATCTCGGCCATCTGTGCCGCTGAAATCGGATAGCGCGATATCAGCGCACACACCACATGATAATGTCACCCGGATAATGTCGCCACCTAAAGGGATTCGACGCGGTAATCGGCACAGCTCACCTTATCAGATCGGCTCCCAGGTTTTTCGCAACGGAATCCAATACAATGGGTTTCGCCCGCTCAGGGGCGCGTTCTCGACCATCTCGCTGTCGATGATGTTCCCCAGCGTGCCCGAGTCGGGCAGCACGGCGCCTGCCCTAGCCGTCCCGTGACGGTCTCCGACACCGCGCCGACTTGCAGAGCCAGATCGATGTTGGCAGCCATTGACGGGACGATTTCATTGTGGGCTTGCCGAGTCTTCTTGAACCCGCGCGCCTCCGCCGAAATTGTGTAAGACCCGGGCGGAATATTGGTGAAGACATAGAGGCCGGATTCATTAGTGACCGTGTGCCTTTCCAGGCCGGTGAGCTCGTCCGTCAGTACGATGGCGGCTCTGGGAACCAGCGCCGCAGCGGTATCCCGGACGACTCCGGACAGGGAGGCATTGTCGGATTGAGCGGATGACAACTGGCAAAAAACGAAAACTACGGCCAGCAGAGCGATGGCCGGGCTTGTGCGTTTGCGAAAAGTCATTTTAGGCCCCCTTTTGTTTCAACTAAGAAACGGGGTTATCCATTGTTGTTCGTCATTGATCCACCGCTGGGATGGATCAGGTACCGTTGACATTAACGCGTGGGGGAGCCCTCGCCCCTGAGTCCCGCACACCTAAAAATACAATTTCATCCCCAACTGAATCGTCCGGTTCCCCCCGATGTTGGCGCCAGCTACGAGCGCCCCCGACGGATCCTTGACCACGCCTGAGATAGAGGCGTTATCGGATTGAGCCGACATCGATGAAGATAGAGCCATCAACGCCCCTAAAGACTGCTGCCAGTTTCCAAGTGCGGGTGAGTGTCATTGCAAACCCCTTTTCCCCGGGGAAGTCCCTGGGCGCTAAATAAGCCTCGTAAACTGCATCGTGCCGATGCGTGCCACAATCTGCCGGGCGTTTAATACGCGGCGAGCAACTTTGCTCCGCGCGATTCGAACTTCGTGGCAGACTGACCTATTCTCTGGCTCACAACGTCGGACCAGTTTTATAGCTGAGGAGTATATCACCGCGCACAAGTCAAAATGCTGCCCCGCCAACTCAACACCATGCCAACTCGGCAAACGCAGCAAGGGTGCATGCGGAGTAGCAGCCTGCATGCGTATCCTGAAAAGCGGCGGGCCTTCGCAGACCAACGTGATGTCTGCACTATCTGCGGGCTTGATGACACGCAATCACTTTTCCGACGGAGGAAACGAAGGCGGTGGCTGCCCCGCAAGATGATTCGCTTCCGCGCTGAGCGCGAATTCGAGCTTGGAAGCTTTGGAGAGCCGTTCCCAATCGATCCACCAATTCCGGACCGGTTTGCCGTCGAGCCTGACACTCTGCACATAGAGCTTGGAAGGAGCGCCTGGGGCTATGATTCGCAGCGTATGCTTGCCGAATTGCATCGTGACTTCCGGGAACATCGGACTATTCAACGTGATGCCACCTGCGCCCGGGATTTCCGGGTAGATTCCGAGCTGTGCAAATACTACCCACGACGATGTCGCGCCAAGATCGTCATTGCCGGGGAGTCCTTCCGGTCCGGATGAGAAGAGATCCCGAAGCGTCTTTCGAACGACTTCCTGTGTTCGCCACGGATGTCCGGTCCAGTTATAGATCCACGGATTGCCAAAGCTCGGCTCGTTTCCGATGGCAAAGTACGGCCCGTTTTTCAACTGATAGTCATAGTATTGACTGAAGTAATCGTCCAGGCGCTTCCTCGCCGCTTCGGGTCCGCCGATTGCCGCAATGACTCCGGCCAGATCATAAGGAACCATCCACGTATACTGCGCCGCATTCCCTTCCACGAATCCGTTCTCTTTGCCGGGTGTGAAGCCGGGCAGAAAACTACCATCCTCGCCGCGCGGGCGAATGTATCTCGTCTCGGCGTCGAACAACTTGCGCCACTGCGCCGACCGGGCTAGTGAGTCCCTCGCCGCCGCGGGATCGCCCAAAGCCCTCGCGAATCGCGAGATGGCAAAGTCCGCATTCTGATACTCCAATGTCACCGATGCCGAGCCGTGTCCAGTGCTTCCTCGCGCTGCGATATATCCCCGGCGAAGGTACTCCTCCAAATCGGGCCGCTGGAAATACTGCCGAGAGTGGACCGCGGGGTCGTTCGCTCCCCGCAGCATGGCTTCGAGTGCAGCTTTGGTGTCGAAGTTGCGTATTCCGAACGCGTAAAAGCTGGCAAGAATGCAAGCCGAGGGGTCTCCCACCATCGACCCCGTGTCGCCGTTTGCCGTCACCCAACGCGGCAGCCCGCCGCCCTCTGCGGCATCTCTTACCAGAGACTGGGCCATGTCGCTCGCCTCCTCCGGGAAAAGCATGGCCAGCAATTGCACCTGGCTCCGATAGATGTCCCAACCCGAGAAGTTCGTATACTGCGTGTGGCCCTCGAGGACGTGCACCTTGTCGTCGAACCCCATGTACTCGCCATTCACGTCGTTGAAAACGGAGGGGTGAAGCAGCGCATGATAGAGCGCCGTGTAGAACACCCTGCGGTCTTCCTCGGTGCCCCCCGACACCCGCACTCTGCCCAGAGCTCTATTCCAGGCCGCTCGCGCATCCCGCCGGATCTCTTCCACGCCCCGGCTGCCGATCTCACTTCTCAAATTCGCCTCCGCGTTGGCCACGCTCACGAAAGAGATCCCCACCCTTACATGGACTGTAGGGATCGACTCCCCAAAGCTCACATAGCCGCCTGCGTGTGGACCGCTGGAGACGGGCTTTCCCGACGCCAAGCCCGTTTCGTCGAACGTTCCGTAAGCTTCCGGCGTCTCCTCCGTTTCCAGCGCAAAATAGACCTGATACCGAATCTGGTGACCGCATAGTCCGCCGCTCGAGACCGAGCCAGTGACCATGCGGCCATGAATCCGAATTTCGGTCTGGTACACTTCTCTGCTCAGATTTCGGCTCAGATCGATCATCAGCGTGCGGCTGGTCTGGGCGGTGGGGAAGTGAAATTCGGCGATTCCGGATCGCATGTGGGCCGTGAGCTGCACCTTGATACCCGAGTCCAGTTTCACTTCATAGTACCCTGGCTCTGCACGTTCGCCAGCGTGGCTGAAGGCTGTCTGGTAGGTACCTGGCGCCGCGACTGGAGACCTCTCCGGCACACCCATCATCGGGAAAATCGGCGCGTCGCCGTAAAGTCCACATCCTGGTCCGCTGATGTGCGTGAGACTGAACCCGCGAGTGACCGGTTTGTCATAGAGGTAGAAGACTTCCTTGGCCATGTCCGGACTCCAGTACAAAAGCCCGAAAGGCCTTGAGGCACCGGGGACGGTCTTGCCGTAATCGTGGATGCTCGAAAGCCCCGACCCGACAAACGGGTTCACCAGCGCCGCGGGATCTTGAGCAGTCTGCGAAAAGCCCGCGATCGGAATCAGCATCAAGGCAAGATGGCAGGAACTTAGGGGGATCATGGTACGTTCGATTCTTTCACATCGGGCCAGGGGTCATTCAGGCCGGTTGTGGGCGTCCACGAGCGAGGATTAACCGTTGCTTCTTATCTGAGCCGGAGCCGCGATTTGGCTGCTGCCCGCATCTTCTTCCGTCGCGCTTTGAAACGTCACTGGCAACCGTGAAGCATCACCTTGGATGGGTTCGTGCCGAGTCACGCGGCCTCCGCCGCATGGGAATGCGGGATGAGTTCAACTTTAGCGGTCCCCATCGGGTAAAATTAATTAATCTAGAAGTTGAAGAAAGGATAATACGGGGTTCCCTTCAGCTTCGGCAGCACCTCGTGCCAAATTTGGCGTCAAGTTCTTGCCGCGTAGTTGGTGATTTTCCGGTAGAGATGCGTAGCGCGAGTTGGTTTACTGGTTGTCCTTATTAGGCGGCTTGACTCTGATGAACAGCTTGTCCCATTTTTGGTGTTTGCCTGTTTTTGTAGGACGACCGCCGGGAAAGGTGCGGTCCAATATCTGAAGGTTGGAGATCAAGTCTTGCTCCGCCCACCTCCAGTGGGGAAGTTTTTGACTGCCGGAACCAGCGACCTGATATCCAAAGAGTTTGATCACGCCCTTGTGAATTCCGTAATCGTGTGGTTCGACGATACGTTCGCGGTTTTTGAAGACGAACCGGATCAAGCGTTTCTGTTCAATGGCCGTCCAAATTAGTGGATTAATGTTCAGTTCCGGTTCCGGTGACAGGGGTAATTGCCCATCCTATCCTTTCAGCACATTGGTAGACGTTTCGTCCATAAAGGCGACGAGGCGGACCACAGCTCGTTGGCATAACAGGAGAGCGTGGGCAAATCGGCTGTTTCAGATTGCGCGGCCGGAAACTTGATGGCCGGCCCCGCAATCGGATTCTCTTAACGCCGGCTGAACGGGAGGCGCGTTCCGAAATGGCGCGGGAGGGCTTTGGTTAAAGCTTCGGCGAGACCCGCGGGACGTTCCACTCCCAATGCCTTCAACATCGCCAAGGCATTGTTGGGAGTCGCAAGAAAGGCGTGAATATCGCCTGTCTGCGTTGCCCCGAACCCTACGATCTCACCCCGGTCGTTGATGCCGGACGCAAACACCAGATAGAGAGGGGAGTCGGAGGGAGCGAGCGCGTTCAGGTCCGTCATCAACCCGTTGCGCCAGATAAACGCCCGCCCGTTGCCTTCCTTGTCATTCGAAACGCCCACGACTTCGCCCCGATCATTGATCGCGAGGCCGCCGCTGTTGTAATCGCCGGGAAGTATGCCCAGATCTTTCATCCCCGCGTCTCTTGTCCACAGAAAGGCGTGGGCGGTCTTATTCCCCGCGAGTGCCGCTCCGCCTACCACTTCACCGGCGTTATTGATGTATGTCGCACGAGTTCCGACCGCGAACAACGAGACATCGACTGTCCCACCGAGGTTGCCTAGATCGATGGGAGTACCATCCGAGTCCCAAAGAACGGCATGCGGTCCCACGATCACGCCGTTTGGCAGCGTATTCGCGCATGAGCCCGATGTGCCGACCACCTGTCCCCGTTCGTTGATCCAGAAAGCCACGCCGACCGTATCGCCGGGTAGCGGGCGAAGCTCCCGAACCTGACCCGGCGCCGGTCCCCAGACTACGGCCTCGTAATCGTGAAACAGAGGAGCCGGACAACTCGCGTCCCTTGCGGGAGTCTGGGCAAGTCCGGCAATCGCGCCCGATTTGTTGATAGCGCTGACGGCGCCATTGTTACCGCCAAGCGTCGGCAGTTGGTTCATGATTCCGTTCTGCCAGAGGAACGGTGCACACCTCAGGCCGGTGCCGTAGGCGCAGAAGTCTTCCGGATCCGAGTCGGAAGTTTCCGCCACACCCACTACGGCGCCGCCTCTATTGAGACCCACGCCGTAGCTATTCGCTCCGCCCAATCCTCGCGTGGCAAGGTCGATCGTTTGACCGAACTGCCAGAGCACCGCATGCTGGGTGCCGCCGGGTACATCCGACACTCCGGCAATCAATCCATTTTCAGTATTGCCTTGACTGGCCTGGCTGAACGATCCGCCCGGCAATGTGCCGAGATCGGTAATCGTATAGCTCACCGCCGGGCTGTTCATCACAAACGCGTGGTTCACTCCATTGGACAGATAGCGGCCCGCAAAATCGCCGACAGAATTGATCGCGCTAACTGCAGTCTGTGTCGCGCCCGGAATGTCGATCGTCGTGAACTTGCCTCCGCTATACACATAACCGTGAGTCACGCCAGCCGCATCGCGATAGCGGCCAACGATGTCACCGGCGGCGCTGAGGCCATATGCGCCGGTAAAGGCTGCGTTGGGAAAATCATACGAGGTGAACTTGCCATTGCTCAGCACAAAGCCATGAGTTACGCCGGCAATCGTGTAGTTTCCGACGAGGTCGCCCGCATCGTTAATCCCGTTTCCTTGCGTGACCGCGTTGCCCGGATAGTCGGCTTTGACGAATATGTCGCCTTTGATCATGATCGTGTGCGAGCTATTGTCCGGCAAGGTGTAGACGCCGGCGAGGCCGTCGCTTACGTTGATGCCCGCAAGCGCCATTGAAGATGCGCCCGGAACGTCCACGGTCACGAACCGGCCCTTGGTCAGCACGAAACCGTGAGTGACGCCGTTGATCGTGTAGTCACCCACGATCTCTCCCTGCGAATTGATTCCCCACGTGTCTGTGCTTGTTGCGCCGGGAAAATCGATGGACGTCAATTGTCCGCCGCTCCACAGAAAGCCGTGGTTCGTCTTGTCGGGGAGCGAGTACACGCCGACAACATCTCCCCGATTGTTGATTCCCCACGCACTGGTTGACGTCGAGCCTGGATAATCGATGGTGGTGTAGGCCGGGGTCTGCGCAATCACAATAGAAGCTACGCCAATGACGCAGGTAAACACGATAGCAAATCGATACGCGATCGAATGTCGTTTCATAAGTCCTCCTTTGATTTCGTGGCCCGATGAGCCACGTTCATCCCCTATTGGCGAAGAATCGACCGCGCCGGGATCATCGGATGGGAAAAATCTACGTGATAACATCTGTGAAATAGGATATGGAGTACGGCGAGCCGGACACAGGCGAGATCAGTGGCCTGCTCCTCGCGTGGAGCGACGGAGACCAAGGCGCGCTCGACCGCCTCACCCCGATTGTGTACAGCGAACTTCGCCGCCTGGCCGGCCATTACATGCGGCGCGAGCGCGCGGGGCACACGCTGCAGGCTACAGCGCTCGTGCATGAAGCTTATGCACGCCTGGTCGACTACAAACGCATGCAGTGGCAAAGCCGCGCGCACTTCTTTGCGGTCGCGGCGCAGTTAATGCGGCGGATTCTCGTCGACCACGCGCGGCGCAACACAGTGAAACGCGGAGCGGGTTTTCGTCACATATCTCTCGATCGGGCGGTTCTGGTTGGAGCGGGCGGCGCGGACGACCCCGATCTGGTCGCGCTCGACGACGCCATGAACACGCTGGCGCGGCTCGATCCGCGCAAAGTGCAGGTGGTCGAAATGCGATACTTTGGAGGCCTGAGCGTTGAGGAGACGGCTGAAGTTCTGAAGGTTTCGACGGTCACCGTAAAGCGCGACTGGCGAGCGGCGAGGACCTGGCTTTATCGGGAGTTGGCTGGGACAGAGAATGGACCCCAAACGTTGGAAACAAGTTGAAGACCTGTTCCAATCGGCGCTCGACCGTTTGCCGGCCGAACGCGATGCCTTTCTGCGCGAAGCCTGCTCCGGCGATGACACTCTCGAACGTGAAGTCCGTTCCCTCCTGGCGAGCGATGAACCGGCGCAGGGTTTCTTGTCCCGCCCCGCCGTTGTAGCCGCCGCAAAGTCGATGGCCGCCAGAGGGGACTCGGCCAACTCCTCTCTGATTGGCCGTACTACCGGCCGGTATCGCATCGTCGGCCAACTCGGCAGCGGCGGCATGGGTGTGGTGTACAAGGCGGAGGATCTTGAACTCGGGCGTCTCGTGGCGCTGAAGTTTCTGCCCGAGGAATGGGCCCAAAACGCGCAGGCGCTGGAGCGCTTCCGCCGCGAAGCGCGCTCGGCCTCCTCCCTCAATCACCCCAACATCTGCACGATTTACGAGATCGGGCGAGACGGTCAGCGATCCTTCATCGCGATGGAGTACCTCGACGGGACCAACCTGAAGCACCGTATCCAGGGCCGTCCGCTGCCAGCCGAAACACTGGTTTCGCTCGCCATCGAAATTACCGACGCTCTCGATGCCGCGCATTCCGCGGGTATAATCCATCGCGATATCAAGCCCGCAAACATCTTTGTTACGGGCCGGGGTCACGTGAAGGTTCTGGATTTTGGATTGGCCAAAATCGATTTGACTGCCAGTAAGAGCCCTGACGGCATAACCGGCGCAACCCGCACGATGGAGGAGCAGATAACAGGTACGGGAAACGTTATGGGAACCGTGTCGCATATGTCGCCGGAGCAGATCCGGGGTGAACCGTTGGACCGCCGGAGCGATTTGTTCTCTTTCGGCGTGGTGCTTTATGAGATGGCTACCGGCGTACTGCCTTTTCCCGGGCAGCAACCGGGGATCGTGTTCGACTCGATTCTCAACCGCGCCCCCGCGCCACCATTGAGTCTGAATCCCGTTTTGCCCGCTGAAATTGAGAGGATCGTTTTCAAGTGCCTGGAAAAGGATCGGGAGTTTCGCTATCAGCATGCATCGGAGATTCGAGCTGACTTGAAGCGTTTGAGCCGCGGCGAAGAATCCGCTGGCTCTCAGCAACGATCTTACGGCGGCGTCAAATCCCGGCCCTCAAAAACCCTTGCGGGTGTTGCGGCAGCGGTGGCCGCCGCCTGTGTCGCAGGCTACTTTTATCTGCACCGAGCGCCAAAACTGACGGACAAGGATACTATCGTTCTTGCCGACTTCAAGAACTCGACCGGAGATCCCGTTTTCGACGAGACTTTGCGCCAGGCGCTATCTGTGCAATTGGAACAGTCTCCTTTCCTGCGGCTGGTCTCAGATAGAGGAATCAAGAGCACGCTAGCGCTGATGGGCCAGCCCGCGAACGCGCGGCTGACAACCGAACTTGCGCGCGATGTTTGCGAGAGGACAGCCGGCGCGGCGGTGCTCGAAGGCTCCATCGATCATCTGGGGAGCAAATATGTATTGGGATTAAGAGCAAAGAATTGCCGCACCGGAGACGTTCTCTACGAGGAGCAGGTTCAGGCGAAGAGTAAGGAAGAGGTGGTCGACGCTCTGAGTCAAATGGCGGGGAAATTCCGCGCGCGCGCCGGGGAATCGCTGGCGTCAGTCAGGCAATATTCGACGCCGCTAGCTGAGGCCACCACGCCGTCGATCGAGGCGCTGAAAGCGTATAGCTCGGGCCGTGCAGCAATCTCCACGAAGGGGGCGCGCACCGCCTTGGAATTCTTTAAGCGCGCCGTGGAAATCGATCCTAAATTCGCGGTCGCGCACGCGTCTATGGGAATCACATACGCCGCTCTCGGAGAGGCTGCTCTAGCGCGGGAGAGCGCCAGAAAAGCCTGGGAGTTGCGGGAACGTGCGAACGTCCAGGAGAGATTTTTTATCGATTTCTCCTACCAGCGATCAGTGACAGGGAACCTGGAAAAGGCGCGGCAGACCTGTGAATTGTGGGCTCAGACTTATCCCCGCGACATGATGCACCGCAGTTTTCTTGCGGGAACAATTCTGCTTGGCGTAGGCAAGTTCGAAAGGGCTGAGGAAGAGGGAAAGAAAGCCATCGAACTCGATCCGGACAACGCGTACGGATATCACAACCTTGCCAACAGCTATATTCTTCGCAATCGTACGGCTGAAGCGGAAGCCGCCCTGAAGCGCGCCTCCGAACGTAAGCTGGACATCTTTGAATTCCTCGGCCTGCGGCACCAGATTGCCTTTTTAAAAGGCGACAAGCAGGAAATGGAGCGCGTGGACGCCCTCGGCGAGGAGAGGGTCGGCGCGGAAGACTGGATTTGCGACCAGGAGGCTTGCGCTTTAGCATATTACGGGCACTTGCAACTATCCAGGGCGAAGTCGCGGAGAGCTGTCGATCTGGCGGTTGGGACCGGCCACACGGAAGGCGCAGCTCAGCATCAGGCGGGAGTGGCCGTGCGCGAGTTCCTGTTCGGCAACCCGGCCGAGGCGCGCCGGGCCGCAACGGCGGCGCTCGGGTTCTCCAAAGGTCGCGATGAGCAGATGGGCGCCGCTCTCGCCCTGGCGTTCTTAAATGATCCACGAGCCGAAACCCTGACGGACGATTTGGATCGGCGTTTCCCGGAGGACACCTTCGTGCGGTTCAGTCACCTTCCGGTGCTACGCGCTCAGTTTGCGCTGAACCATAGCGATCCTGCCAAGGCCATCGAGTTGCTTCAACCAGCCGCCCCGTACGAGTTAGGCTGGCAGGGTGGGGGCACCGCCGGTTTCGCCGGTTCACTATATCCGATTTATGTGCGCGGCATGGCGTACATGACAGCGCACCGGGGTGCCGACGCCGCTGCGGAATTCCAAAAGATCGTCGCTCACCTCGGTGTCGTTTCCAACGATCCTACGGTCGCATTAGCGGCGCGCTTGCAACTCGCCAGAGCATTCGCATTGTCCGGAGACGTGGGCAAGGCGAAGGCCGCATACGAGGATTTTCTCGGTCTGTGGAAGGACGCCGACCCCGATATCCCGATCCTCAAGGAAGCGAAATCGGAATACGCTTCCTTGCGGGAATAACCCTCATGCTTCGCTCACGTTAGCCGCCAGCCTGCTATGCCTTCCGTCCGAAGAAATAATAAATCGTCAGGCCAATAATCAGCCACACGAAAAATCGTATCCACGTCTCGAGCGGCAAGCCCATCATCAGCACCAGGCAAAAGACAATCGACAGAGCAGGGAAGAACGGACTGCCTGGCACGCGGAAGCTACGCTTGCGATCGGGCTGAGTCTTGCGCAGGATCAGCACGCCCGCGGATACGACAATGAACGCAAACAGAGTCCCGATATTCGAGAGATCCGCGAAGGTATCGATATCCCAAATACCCGCGGGTATACCCACCGCAAATCCCGCGATCCACGTGCTGATGTGCGGTGTCCGGTACTTTTTGTGTACGCGCGAAAAAATGCCCGGCAGCAACCCGTCTCTCGACATCGCGAACCAGACCCGTGCCTGTCCGTATTGGAACACCAGCAGCGAGGAGATCATGCCCACGATCGCCCCAACGCTCACCCACTGCCGGATGCCATTGAAGCCGAGAGCCTTGAGCGCTTCAGCCACCGGCGCGGCATTGTTCAGTGTCCTCCAGTTGGCGATCCCCGTCAGAACCAGAGCCACCGAAATGTACAGCACCGCGCAAACGATCAGCGTCATGATGATGCCAAATGGCAGATCGCGCTGCGGGCTCTTGCACTCTTCCGCCGCCGTTGATACCGAGTCGAAACCGATGTAGGTGAAGAAAACAATGGCTGCGCCGGTCAGAACACCCGAGAATCCATTCGGCATGAACGGATGCCAGTTGGCCGTATTCACCGCCTTGGCCGCTCCAATCACAAAGATCAGGATCGCGATGATCTTGATGACGACCATGGCGTTGTTGGTCCCGGCGCTTTCCTTCGCGCCGCGCACCAGTACCCAAGTCAAGATCATCAGCACCACGAACGCCGAGAGGTTAAACCAGCTTCCGGTGTAACGATAGCCCGCTGCAATCATCGGCTCGGCAATAATATGCGGGAGATGTACGTGGAACACTCCGTCCAGGATGTCATTGAAATAAGCGGAGAATCCCACTGCTACGGCCATGTTCGAGACCGCGTATTCAAGGATAAGATCCCAGCCGATGATCCAGGCGAAGATCTCGCCCATCGTCGCATAGGCATAGGTGTAGGCGCTGCCCGCGATGGGAATCATCGAGGCTAGTTCGGCATAGCAAAGGGCCGCGAATCCGCACACCAGCGCCGTTATCAGAAACGACAGGGAAATACCTGGTCCTGCGCCTGGCCTGCCGATTGTCGAGACGGCATTCGACCCGTGCAGAATCAGGTCCCATACCTGGGCTTTGAGTATCGATTTAACCTGTACGGTTTCGCCGGCTGCCGCCGTTCCCGTCAGGATGAAAATACCGGAGCCGATAACGGCTCCGATCCCGAGCGCGGTAAGGCTCCAGGGACCAAGAGTTTTGTTGAGACGCCTTTCGGGCTCTTCTGCAGCCGCGATCAGCGAGTCGATGCTCTTGGTTCGAAGGAGCTGGCTCACCTAACGTTTCCGCTGGCCCTGCACCATCTTCTTGACCTTTTTCTTCATGGAGCCGCGCGCCACGCCGGAGGCGCGTTTTGCCTTGGGGGCGGCCTTCTTGCGCGCTGTGCGCTTCAGCTTCTTACGTTCGGTTTTTTCGGTAACAGTTTTCGTATTCATCAGCTCAAGTTTTCTTTAATCCCGCGTACCGTTCCACCAGCTTTTTCAGCCCGTGACCGGGGAAAAGGACCGTCAATTTCGCGTCCGGCCCATCCCCTTCCCGGCGGACGACCGTCCCAGTGCCGTACTTCGGGTGCTCTACTACTGTACCTTGCCGCGACCCAACTCTTGGCGGAGAGGGCGCTTTGGGAGGCGGATACGACCCTTGCGCGCCCTTGGGCGCTATCGGTGTATTGAAACGCGATGCGTCAGGGCGACCGCGTTTGAGTCGAATATCCACTCTGGCCGTTTGTGGGTGCGGCGGGAGGCCGGTAACCTGAAGGCGAAGACCCCGGCCGCGATGCCGACGGAGCGGCGGGACGCGCGCCCGGAGTTGGCGCGCCCGTCATCCCCCGTTCCGCAAAAAACTGCGAGATGTTGTCGAGCGAATTGTAAGTCTTGCCCGTGAACAGGTTCTTGCGGGCCCCCTGCTGAACCTGGTGACGTTCGGCTGTCAAGTCGATCTGCGGGACGTTCTCGTCATCCTCCACGCCGATATTTAGCATGAGCTGCGGAGGCACTTCACGCAGAAAGCGTGAGGCCTTGGAGCGTTGCGGATCGCCCCCGCCGAACCTCCTCCGCCAATGCGCCCAACTGAGGATGAGCCGCTTCTCCGCGCGTGTCATCGCCACGTAGCACAGCCGCCGTTCCTCTTCCATCGCGGTTTCATTGTCGAGCGAGCGGCTATGTGGAAACAGCCCTTCTTCCAACCCGGCGACAAACACCACCGGAAATTCCAGCCCTTTGGCGTTGTGAATCGTAAGCAGGCTGACCTGTGCGGATTCGTCGAACTGATCGGCGTCGGCGACCAGCGCGGCATGATCCAGAAAATCCGCAGCCGTCTCGCCGCGTTCAACGGCTTCCGCCGCGGCGTTGATCAACTCGGCGATGTTCTCCGCGCGGGTCTGCGCTTCGGGCGTGCGGTCGGCTTCCAGCATCTGCTTGTAGCCCGAACGCTCGTAAATAAACTCGAGCGCTTCGTGAAGCAGCTTATCGGAAACGGCCAGTGATATCTCCTGCATGGTCTGCCGGAACGCGCTCATCGCCGCGTGAGCCCTGGTGGGAAACGCATTCTCGTCGATCATCCGCGTCAGCGCGTTCCAGCGGCTTAGGTTGTTCTGGTTGGCATACTGTTCCACCTGCTCGACAGTCGAGCGCCCGATGCCGCGGGCAGGCGTATTGATCACGCGCATGAGGCTGACAGCGTCGGAAGGCTGCAGCGCCAACTTCAGATAAGCGACGATATCCTTGATCTCCGCGCGCTGATAGAAGCTGAAGCCTCCCACCACCGAATACTTGCGGCCGTAACGCCGCAGCGCCTCTTCGATCTGGCGCGATTGGGAATTGGTCCGGTAAAGAACGGCCACGTGCCAGTCCGGATTCGTACGCAGTATTTTCTCAATCGAATCGGCGATGAACAGCGCTTCATTCTCCGCGTCGTTTGCAGGATAAAGAGTAAGGAGATCGCCGGGACCAGAATCCGTCCACAGCCACTTGCCCTTGCGTTGCAAGTTGTTCGCGACCACCGCGCTCGCGGCTTCGAGAATATTCTTGGTCGAACGGTAGTTCTGTTCGAGGCGGATGACGCGCGCATTTCGGTAATCCTTCTCGAAATCGAGAATATTGTTGATATCCGCGCCGCGCCAGCTATAGATCGATTGATCTTCGTCGCCGACCACGCACACGTTATCGTGCTCCGTGGTAAGCAGCCGCATCAACTGGTACTGCGGACGATTCGTGTCCTGATACTCGTCGATCATCACGTAACCCAGGCGCCTGTTCCACGATTCGCGGGTGGCGGCATCGTGGCGTAGCAGCCGCACCGTTTGGAGCAACAGATCGTCGAAGTCGAGCGCGTTGGCGTTGCGCAATGCCTTTTCGTATTCCTGATACAGCGCCGCTATCTGTTCTTCCTGGCGGTTCTTGGCGTTGTTGAAGAGATCCTCGGGACTATCGTCGCGGTTCTTGGCTTGCCCGATGCGAGAGAGCGCGGCGCGATATGGCAGCTCTTTTTCATCGAGCCCCAGCGTCTTGAAACCGGACTTGATGATCGACAGTTGGTCGTCGTCGTCGTAAATCGAGAAGCGGCGTGTAAAGCCGGGACGAATCTGCGCCAGCGGATCGCCATCGCTTCGCAGCAGCCGCACACAGAACGAATGGAAGGTGAACAGCCGGGGCGAAGAGAGTCCGTCTCCAGTGTCGCGATCGCCGATTAGCGCATGCACCCGCTCACGAATTCCCCGGGCGGCTTTATTAGTGAATGTGACCGCCAGGATAGCTGAAGGCGGAACGCGCTTGGCCGTGATCAAGTGTGCGATCCGGTGCGTAATGACGCGCGTCTTCCCGCTGCCTGCTCCAGCGAGGATCAGGAGCGGGCCTTCAGTACATGCGACAGCGTCTCGCTGTTGCGGATTAAGACCTTGGAGAAAATCCATTGAGAGTGGGGGAACGCCTTAATTATCGCAAAGATTCATTTTGGTAACCAGCGGATTGTTGGATCGTCTCCATGCCCCCACACCGCCTCAACTGCATCCTCAGGGGCATTTGGTTTATAATTTGTCCAGGCTTCATGAACGGCCCTGAACCTGGAATTCGATCGACTGCCGGCAGTTGGGGTCCCCTGGGATGGCTCCGCGACGTCGCTCTATCCGTAGTTCTAGCTGTAATTCTGATCGTTTTCATCTATCAGCCTGTGAAGGTAGAGGGCACCAGCATGATGCCCACGCTCACCGAAGGTGAACGCATCTTCATTAACAAGATCACCTACACGCTTGGCTCGGGTCGTATCGACCGCGGTGACACGGTGGTGTTCTGGTATCCGCTCGATCCAAGCAAGTCTTACATCAAGCGCGTGATCGGCATTCCGCGCGATGAGATCGAGATTTACAGCGGGGAAGTCTATGTGAACGGGAAACAACTTCCCGAGCCCTACGTGCCGGACGAGTATCGCGATAACTACGATATGCGGCGAACCGTTGTTCCCGAGGACAAGTACTTCGTCATGGGCGATCATCGCAGTTCGTCAAACGACAGCCGCGCGTGGGGCATGGTGGACCGCAAGAATATCTATGGGAAAGCGGTCTTCGTCTACTGGCCGTTCGATAAGATGGGCGCCGTGCGTTAACCGAACTCGACCGACGGAGCTTTCACGCACAGCCCTGAAAAGTGATATAGTTGTTGCTGAAGAGGCCAGCACTTCGCACGTGCCAGCCTCTTTCGGATTAGGGCCAGAGATCGAGTTCGATCTTGAACCTTGACCGTCGTGTCCGGAGTACCAGAACAACGATCAGCAACAAGAGAGTCATAATCTGACCCTCCTTTCCACTCCGTAGATTTACAGACCCCGCCCTGTGATGGCGGGGTCTTGCATTAGGTAGGAGTCCGGAATCACCTACCCTTACGCAAGCTGCGACTCTGTAAAGTTCAGAAGCAGACGTGATCAGAATAAGGGTTTGCCGGACGGCTTGTCTGTACCTCCAAAGTGGAATAGAGCGGAAGATGGGTGGTATCCCCGATTTCAGTCTGTTGAGCTGTTCAGCGCGGCTGACTCACGGGCCGGAAACAATATCGTAAACTCAAACGATCGGCTACCAAAACCTAAACTATGAGTCTGTTCAAACGGAAACCACAGGAAACAGTGAATGTCACCTATATCTCACATGCCGGCGCGGTCCGTCAGGTCGCTGTTCCCGCCGGCTCTTCGGTGATGGAGGGCGCCATATCCAACAACGTCGATGGCATCGTCGCCGAATGCGGCGGAAATTGTATGTGCGCCACCTGCCACGTCTATGTCGAGGAAGCGTTCCTGCGACAAGCTCGAACCCATCGCGGAGAACGAAGAAGAGATGCTCAATAACACCTTCGCGCCTCGTCGGCCGAACAGCCGCCTGGGCTGCCAAATTCCCCTCACCCCGGAACTCGAAGGACTAACCGTACGCACGCCGGAGGCGCAACAGTAGGTGCCCGCGGGCGTGGTCGTCGCCGGCGCCGGACAAGCTGGTTTCCAGGTTGCGGCATCTCTGCGCTCGGAAGGCTATGAAGGCGCGATCACTCTAATCGGCGAAGAACCCTGGCTGCCCTATCAGCGCCCTCCGCTTTCGAAAGCGTTCATGGCGGGAAAGCAGGAACTGGAATCCACGCTTCTGCGCCCGGCCGCGTTCTACCAGGATCATCGGATCGACCTTCTGTTAGGCGAGGCGATTGTTGCTATCGACCGGCCGGAACATAACGTGCGGCTGGCTTCGGGAGGGGCCGTTCCCTACAGCGCTCTGGTCCTCGCTACCGGAGCCCGTAACCGCCTATTGCCGCTCAACGGGGCCGGCCTCGATGGCGTATGCTACTTGCGTTCCCGAGAAGAGGCGGCGAATCTCCGCCAGCGTCTTGAACAAGCGCGCGACATTGTGGTAATTGGCGGCGGCTTCATCGGCCTCGAATTCGCCGCCGTCGCGAGTTCGCTCGGTAAGCCGGTCGTGGTGGTAGAGGCGTTGCCGCGTCTGATGTCGCGAGCAGTCGCGCCCATCATCTCAGAGTTCTATCGCGAGCTTCATCTGAATCAGGGCGTTCGCTTCGCCTTCGGCGCGGTCGCTGGAGAAGTCGCTGGACACCATGGCAAAGTATCGGAAGTGCGGCTCATCGACGGCAGCCAACCATCCCGCCGACCTCGTTGTGGTGGGAATCGGTGTGACGCCTTGCGCGGAACTAGCGGATAACGCCGGCCTTGGGGTTGCGAATGGAATCGTGGTCGATGAAAACCTGCGCACGGAGGACCCAAACATCTACGCAGTTGGCGATTGCGCCGCGCATCCTAACCGTTTTGCCGGCGCGCGAGTTCGCATCGAATCTGTGCAGAACGCCGTGGACCAGGCCCGCTGCGTCGCCGCCGCAATCTGTGGCAAGCCCCGATTCTACGATGCCGTCCCCTGGTTTTGGACCGACCAGTATGATGGCAAACTGCAAATGGCCGGCCTCTCCGATCGGTTCGATCACATCGTAACGAGAGGAGAGCCCGCAACTCGCAAGTTTTCAGTCTGTTACTTCAAAGAGCGCAAACTGTTGGCCGTCGACTCTGTCAACCGCCCCGGCGATCACATCTCCGCACGCAAACTGCTCGCGGCCGGAACGCTTCTGACTCCGGAAATGGCCGCTGACCTGAGCGTGGATTTGAAACAATATCTCCGACCGGCGGCTCCTGCTCAAGGACAAATGTCGGAAGGAGGCACTAATTCTTCGCGATGACTTCGCTCTTTTTGGCGAGCAACAGGTTGGAGGGCAACCGCGCCAATCCGTAGCCGATATGAAAATTGAGTGGCTTGGGATCGGATGTTCGATAAGCCTCCTGCAGATCCTTTTCCTGAAGCCAGCCGAATGGTCTGATGGGCTTCACGTAGTCTCCGTAAAGCTGAACATGCCACGGCGGATCGGTATACAAATGATACGGAAGCCCGGAGTCATCCTGTAGTACGGCGGAACTATTGGTGAGTATCAGATTTCGAATAATGGAGAAGTCGGGAAGGTGCGTCATATAGGACGTTGCCTTGAGGTAGGTCGTCATACCCTTCAACTGGTTGACGAATGCCGAAAACGCGCTATCGTCCGCGAGTTTCTTATCCGAGATGTTGATGGAAAAGTAGAATAGTCTGTGGACAGCCTGAGTGGAATTGTCGGTGAAATCCACCTCTATGCCGCGATTCGGAACCTTTCGATCCGCAGCCGGACTCAACAGAGTTCGCTCGACGACCTGACCGCCCTCGTCGAGGCGCACGTACCGGAAGCCGCGGATGGTGTGGTTGGTCCGGACCAGGAGGTGAACGATCGGCTCGAAAAGCCCATCGGTGACCTGCCCGCGGAACTGGCGGTCCATGTATTGAGTGATGAAAAAGCTTCGTCCCAGAACATCGTTCACGCTGTTCCGCTCCGCGCCATACAATTTAGCGAGGTCTTTTTTCTTGCTGAACTGTTTCACCGTAGGTAGACTTCCAGGCGGCTCCAATCCAACCATGACGTAGATGGAGTTGGAAGGGAAGAACATGTTCATCATCAGGGCGTCCGGGCCGCTGAAGGGATAGAAGAGAACCGATCTTTTTATCGAGTCCGCGCTCAGTTCCTTGGCCTGAAACGTCCGCATTGCAGCGAGTCCCTGGTTCTCAGTCTTCGACCACATGCTATCGAGTTCAGCGCGATGTTCTTGCCAGGCATCCTGCTTTTCCAGTGCTGCGAAAGGACTTCCTGGATTTCCGGGAAGTCCGGCGATGAAACGAGCTGCGTCGTTCGCGTCGCGCTCAAGAGGCGCCGGTGCCGGAAAAGGACCCGCGGTTTTGGCTTCATCGGGCGCAGTTGCGGTCTTCGCAGCGTGGCCGCAGCCTAGTAGCAGAAATGCCAGCAGCAAGGCCATCTTCTGCCGGAAATAGCTGTTTTGTAAGCGGTTCGAGCGAGGTTCGGTTTTCACGGGTTTTGTCAGAGGGGTTTGATTTCAGTATACCTTTCACCGTTTTGAGTACGCCGATTTTAACCTCAACTTAACAAAGCGCGCGCGGGGCATGGCATTACGCAAAATTTACTCCGTTAGTTTGGATTTCTGCGTTCTCCCTGCCTCGCACCTCGTATTAATCAAATGTGAACGGTTTCGCCGAATTGGTCCGGCAGCACCAGTCGATGGTGTTTAGTCTGGCCTATCACTTTCTGCAGGACCGGCCTCTCGCGGAGGATGTTACCCAGGATGTATTTTTTCAACTGTATCGTGAGATCGAGTCGCTCGAAAGCGACCGGCACGTCCGCTTCTGGCTGCGCAAAGTCGCGAGCTGCCGCTGTATCGATGCGGCGCGGAGGCGGAAGTTCAGGCCCCGGCTGACACTTGACGATATTCGCGAGCCGTCAGCCGGCGAGACCTTTCACGATCCCATTCTCAGTGAGACGCTGCGGAAGCTCGTGGGCACGCTGCCTGAAACGCCGCGAATGATTGTGATCCTGCGCTACCAGGAGGATATGGACCCGTCCGAGATCGCGGAAACGGTAGGAATTCCACTCTCAACGGTGAAGAGCCATCTGCATCGCTCGCTCGCGATGCTGCGCGAGAAGATGCAACGGTTGAAAAGGGAGCCGGTTTCATGAAAGATATCGATATCGAACGAGAACTACGCGACGCTTTGCAACGGGTCGAACCCGGAAAGGACTTCTCCACTATTGCCTATGCGAGCCCGTTCTCAAAGAATCACATCCGGATGTGGCGAAGGCCGCGCGTAATGATGACGCTCGCGGCAGCCGTGCTTTTCATATTGTTGATCCCGGCGGCTGTGATCCAATACCGGGCGCGTCAGAAGCGGGGCGAAGAGGCGCGCGCGCAGTTAGTCACCGCTCTTCGCATTACCGGAAGTAAATTGCAAAAGACCAGGCAACTGGTGGTTCGTGGATTGAATAGAAGGAACTCCTTATGAAGAGATATCTTGCATTGGCTGCCTTGGTCGTCGCGCCGCTTGGCGCACAGCCGCTGAAACTCGGCATCCTCGATAAGCTGAAAGACAAGGCGACGGAAGTGGTCGACGTGAACCTCAGCAAAGACATGCTGAAACTCGGTACGAGTTTCCTCGGCGACGGCGGTAAAACGCCGGACCACCCCGACAATGCCGATCTCAAAAAACTAACCGAAGGACTCGATAGCATTCTGGTGAAGAGCTTTGAGTTCGATGAAGAGGGCGCATATACCGAGGCCGATGTCCGGCAGATCGTCTCGGAGATGGCATCGTCGGGATGGACATTGATGGTGAGCGTCGAAGAGAAAAAGTCTAAAGAGCTGATGCGCGTATGGGGCAAGCCAGGCGGCATCCGGTTGCTCACCGCCGAACCGAAGGAATTGACGGTGGTAGAGATCATTGGCAAGATCAGTCTCGATAATCTCAAGGATCTCAGTGGGCTGGGAGTGCCAAATATCCTCCGCCAGCACACCGCCGGGCCGGCGCAGCCCCCTAAGAAAAAAGAGGAGTAGTATCCGGTTCCGAGCGGTTTCCAAAAGATCGAGGATGCGCGGATGCGAGGGCTCGATTCAGCAAGCAGCCCGCGCGGATCAGTTTAAGACGCGATCAGCCCGTCGAGATACCGCAGCGCAACTTCTTTCCCGCGTTCCCCTACCTCACCGGCCGGCCCAACGCAAGAAGGACAACCCCCGTCGCAACCGCAAGCATGAATCAGCCCGCGCGTTTCCTTCACGAGACGTGCTGCGTCGCGATAGAGTGGCGCGCTCAATCCGACGCCGCCCGGATACGAATCGTAGAGATACAGATTCGGAGACCAGTTCCCCTGACTGCCCGACCCCGCCTCCGCCACGGCTTCGGTGACCGCGACCCCCAGATCGCGCGGATCGCACATCAGCAGGAGCGAGGCAATCGTGCGCAGCGCGTTGCCGAGGCCATGTAGCCCATTCTGTTTCTCCTCCGGCGTGAACTCCTTCATCGCAGCCAAATACTCCGCGGACACGTTGAACCAGAAGGACGTAGTGTGCATCTCCTGCTCCGGCATACTGAGCTTGCCTGCGCCGACGTTCTCCATGGTGTAGAACTTGATCTTCTTAAAGCCGACAATCTGCCGGTTCACGCGCACGTTGCCGTTCGCCGCGCGCATTTCGCCCAGGGGACCACTCTCGGATTCGTTCAGGATCTTGACCTGTGTATAGTCGATCGCGTCGGTGTAGTAATCGCAATCCACGCTGCGGACATAGGCCTTGCGCTCCTTATAATCGAAGCGCTCGACATGGAACTGTTTGGCCTCGTGGAGATATATGGCCTTTTCGTGAAGCGTGGTGAGCGCGGTCGTGTACGACACGTCGGCAATCACCCGCGGCTCGCCGGTAATATCGACCACCACGAAATTGTCGCTCGATACGGAACGCAAGCTCACCGCATCGGCGGGATAAGTGTCGGAGGTCCAGTGGTAGGCAGCGGCGGAATGATAAAGGAAGCCGGTTTCGGCAAGGAATTCACACAATTCGCGAACGTCATGCGGACCGAATCTCTCACCATCGGCGATCGGCAGCTCGAAGGCGGCGCACTTCAAATGGCTGAGCAGAATTTCGAGATTGTCCGGATTGACATGCGCGTGCTCCGGAGAGCGCTCGAAGAAATAATCGGGATGCTCGACGATATATTGGTCGAGCGGCGCGCTTGATGCCACCAGCACTGCCGCGGAAACTGTCTGCCGCCTTCCGGCGCGTCCGGCGCGCTGCCATGTCGATGCGATCGTTCCGGGGTAACCGGCCATGACGACGGCGTCGAGCGAACCGATATCGATGCCCAGTTCGAGCGCGTTGGTCGCAACGACCGCGCGAGTGTCGCCGGCGCGCAGCCGTTGTTCGATCTCACGGCGTTCCCGCGGCAGATAGCCTCCGCGGTAGCCGCGCACGGTTTCAGTAGGGATGCGGCCGTTGTCGCAAGCGTCTTTCAAATAAGTCAGCAGAATCTCAGTGGCGAGGCGATTGTTCGCAAAGATCAAAGTCTGCTGGTGGCGATCGATAAATTCGAGCGCAATGCGCCGCGTTTCGTTGATGTAGCTGCGGCGGATGCCAAGCTGCCGATTAACGACCGGCGGATTGTAGAAGATGAAATACTTCTCGCCCGAAGGCGCGCCGTTTCGATCCACGATCGAGAAGCTCGCGGCCAGTGAGCACCTCGGCTAACTCGCGCGGATTGGCGATAGTCGCCGAGCAACAGACGAAAACCGGCTTCGATCCATAAAACTCGCAGATGCGCAGCAGACGGCGCAGCACATTGGCGAAATGGCTTCCATAGACGCCGCGATAATAATGCAGCTCGTCGATAACGATGAACTTCAGATTCTCGAAGACGCGAGCCCACTTCGTGTGGTGCGGCAAGATCCCGGTGTGCAGCATGTCGGGATTGGTGAATACGACGTTGGCGCGCGCCCGTACAGCCTTGCGCGCGTCCTGCGGAGTGTCGCCGTCATAAGTGAACGCCCTTATTTCCGAGCCCATCTGCTCGACGATGGAATTGAACTCGTGAAGCTGATCCTCGGCGAGAGCCTTGGTCGGGAACAGATAAAGTGCGCGCGCGGCCGGATCACGCATCAGCGTATCGAGGACCGGCAGATTGAAGCACAGTGTCTTGCCGCTGGCAGTTGGGGTGACGACGACGCAGTTGTGGCCGGCCTGCACCTCGGCGAGAGCATCCGCCTGGTGAACGTACAGTTGCTTGATGCCGCGGTCTTGGAGCACCTCGCGGAGCTGCGGCGCGATGCTCTCCGGAATCGGCGCGAATTCGCCCTCGCGAGCGGGCACATGACGGATCGCTGCAGCCACCGGCTCCAGTTTCCGGACGACAGCCTGCAGGCTTTCTATCGGAGCGCTAACGGCAGTGTTTGTAGATCAAGCATCTGTTCGCCTTTTCTTTGCTAACATTCCTTGGCCAGTATAGCTTGATACAATCGCATTTCCATGAAGCTACTCCTTTCTTTTCTCTCTTTCGCTCTGCTCTATGCCCAACAGACTTATGCCCAACAAGCTGCGCCTACTTATAAAACGGCTCCCGAAGATCTGGCCGCGATCCGCGGCAAGGTCGAGAAGATCGAGGGGATCGTACACAATCTGCGCAACAGCCACGTAAGCGACGACCTCATTGCCGATGTTGACGTTTACGCCAAGGCCGGCAAGTGGGTCCTCGAATTTCCCGAAGACATCTTTGTGGCCGAGGATGTCAAGCACACGCTTGCCATCCTCGATACGGGCGTCGAGCGCGCGGAACAGTTGCAGCAAGGCCACTCTCCGTGGATGGAGAAGAAGGGCAAGCGCATCCACGGCTATTACTCGGCCCTCGACGGATCCGTTCAACCCTATGCAGTCACCATTCCCGAATCGTACGATGGCGCTGCTCCCACGCGCCTCTACGTCTGGATGCACGGCCGCAGCAACAAGAATCCCGAGTATCAATTCCTCTACACACAACCAACTCAAGGCCCTGGCCGACCGCCGGTGGCCGATGCCGGCCAAATCACTCTCGATCTCTACGGCCGCTGGAACGGGTCCGCGTATCATTATGCGGGCGAGGCCGATGTTTTCGAAGCTCTCGCAGCCGTCGAGAAGCGCTACAAGATCGATACCAAGCGAGTAATTCTGCGCGGCTTCTCAATGGGAGGCGCAGGCGCATGGAACATCGCGCTGCACAATCCCGACGTCTGGGTGGCGGCGGAGATCGGCGCAGGGACATGGTCGAACCGAGCCGCTACTCCAAATCTACCGGCGTACCAGTTGGCCACTCTCCGCATCTGGGAAAACATGGAGCAGTGGGCTTTAAATGTGTTCAATCTACCGCTTGCCGCACACGACGGGGACCACGATACTCAGGTTCCATCCCTTCCGCCGCCACCTCCGGGAACTCCAAATCGAGGGCAACTGGAGTCTTCGCTCCGTACGAAAGCTCAACTGGTTCGCGAAGGTTTTGAACTCGAAGGCGATCCCGATAACCAGCGAGTCAAAGGTACGCCGGCCATCTTTTTGATCTCTAAGGATACGGGTCATGGCACCAGTCCGCTGGTCCGGGAGCGCCTCGACGCGTTCCTGAAGAAGTGGGGCGACCGCGGCCAGACGTCGCCGGACCACATCCGCTTCCTCACTTACACCACCCGATACAACCGAGACTACTGGGTCTCGATCGACGGCCTCGACCAGCACTACGAACGCGCGGAGATCGACGCGCAGCGCAGCGAGGCCGGGAAACGCTACGAGATCCGGACCAAGAACGTCAATCGGCTTACCCTTCGCGAAACAAATCAGGCGATCGATATCAATATCGATGGAAGCGACGTGCGCGTCAAAGGCGCTCCGAGCATCGCGCTGGAGAAGTCCGCGAAGGGTTGGGGAGCAGCCAAAACAACGCTCCTCCGCAAGACGCACGCCCTGCAAGGACCTATTGACGACGCATTTCTCGATCCTTTTATTCTGGTCCGTCCAACAGGCAAGCCCTGGAACGAATCGGTGAATCAGCAGGCATTGCGGACACTGACCCGTTTCGATCACCTCTACGCCAAGTGGTTCCGGGCGCACCCGCGCATTATCGACGACAAGGACCTGACGGAGGCCGGTATGACCAGGTATCACGTGGTGCTGTTCGGCGATCCTGGCAGCAACCGCTGGATCGCCAAACTCAACGGCAGACTCCCTATTCGTTGGACAAAGGAAGCCGTAACCATGGGCGGCAAAAAGTACCCGTCAACCGAAAACTACCCCGCGCTCATCTATCCTAACCCGCTCCACCCGGCGAAGTACGTAGTCCTCAACACGGCGCTAACGTTCGACGAACGGGGCTACAGAGGCGACTACGGAATGCCAATGTTGGGCGACTTCGCTGTCTTGAAGACGAATTCGGCCGATGTTCCGAATGTGGTAACGGCCGGTCTCTTCGATGAGTCGTGGCGGCTGCCTCAGTAATTGTTATTGAGCCGCGGGGTTGCAGCCCGATCGGCAGTGGCGAATTTTTCGAGGAGGAGGCCGCAGGGCGGTTGCAATTGATTTATGGGGAAGAGATGCACGAGCGCGACATTACATTGAAACTGCTGCTGGCTGAATCGGCCGACGAGGCGTTGCGGCAATTTGGGCGTAGGCGGCAACGTCAAGCGGTGCTTTAACGTGAAATTGCAAAGCGTACAGAACCGGCGAGTCGATCTGGTGGCCGAACTGGATACGGTGAAGCTGCTGCATATCGAATTGCATAACATGCGGGATAAGAGGCTTGGCTGTCGAGGCCAAGGAGGAGTGAAAGAACATGGCGATCAGTTACGGGATTGAGGACAACAAAGTCCTGGGTCCGCCTCATCGCGCGGGGAAAAGGGAGGGCAGGGAAGAGGGAAAGAAGGAACTTGTCCGACGGTTGATCGAACAACGTTTTAGTCCACTGCCGATTTGGGCCGAGGAACAGCTAAACCGAAGTTCGCAAACTGAGACGGAGGATCTCGCACTGAGGATTATCGAGGCCCGACTCTCCAGGAAGTGTTCGGCTAAACTGTCAATCCTACTCTGTTAGCCCAGGAATCCCAACTTGTTTGAACTGAAATTGCCGATATTCGGGAAAACAGTGGGCAGATTCGCCGCGCTAACGCCGAACCACTGCGCCAGTGTTGAGCCATATTGATCGACGGAAGTCGTCGGAATTAACGTTCCGCGGCTGTTGGCGTCGTTGCTCCCTCCAAGGACCAGAGACGGAAAACTGCCGTAGATCTGGCCGCCAGCCACTCCCCCGCCAATGATGAAGTGGTGATTGCCCCACGCGTGATCGCTGCCATCGCTGCCGCTCGGACTCAGCGTGCGTCCGAACTCGGAGGCAGTGAACGTTGTGACATTTTGCGCGATGCCAAGTTCCAGGTTGAGCGTGCTATAGAACGCATTCACAGCCTGACTAAGCTGCTGCAGCAACGGCGTCTGAGTCTCGGTCTGCTGACTATGGGTATCGAAACCGCCTAACTGGCAGAAAAAGATTTGCCGCGAAAGCCCGAGTTGACCCTGCACCGACATCACATTCGCGACTGTTTGTAACTGCGCCGCAAGAGGATTATTGGCAGGGAATGCTGTTTTGATTTTGTTCGTTGTCAGGAGACTGGTAAGCGTATTCGCATAATTATTGCCATTAGTCACGATCCCGTTGCCGGCTTGGACAAGCAACAATCCGTTATCAAAAGTAAGTAACTGCTGCATACCGCTAGCGGTCGATGAGCCGGAAACCAAGCCACCGAGCGTCGACATGCCGGTGCCGGTCCCCTGGCCCGAATAAGGCGGCGGCACGGTAGCGGGAGAGGTCTGGGCGCCGGTGCAGAAGAGGCCACAACCGCCGACGGAGGCGATAGGCGGGAATACAGCACCCGCGTTGTTCGACTGGAGAGCATCGGTGATGCGGCCGCCCCAGCCCGAAGTGCCGAGCCCCGTAGGAATGGCCGTTTGCCACTGGCCGGTCTGGTCCGAGTGAGAGAAGAGTTGGGACGGGATGGGGATGCCATTCGGGTTGAGATACTGGGCGCGGGTCAGTGGCTGGACCAGCATACCGACATTGGCCAACACGGCCGCTTTGCCCTGGTTGTAGAGGCCCTGAATCTCGACCAGACTGGGGTGCAGTCCGTAGGTGTCGGCGCCGTTCGCGATTGGTAATAATGCCCCTTGCGGGATGGCGAGACCGCCGCGAGCCTGTTGATAAAGGCTATAGTTCTGCTGCGCGGTGGTGATCGGCACCACCGTGTTGTGGCCGTCGTTGCCGCCGCCGAGAAAGATGCAGACAAGCGCCTGATAACCTGAGCCGGCCGCCATCGCGTTCATTTCGCCGAACTTTGCCATTGCGCCAGCGGCGCCCAATGCGGTGACCGAGCGTAGCGTGTCGCGCAGAAATGCACGTCTGGAACGAATTAACATAGGTGATTTCTCCTTATTCCTTTGTAATTAGCTGGACACGCGCTAGTGCCAGACGTTGTAATAATTCGAGGTCAGAATCAGGTAGCAGGCGGTTTGTACCTGGTGCAAAGTTCCGCGATTGTCGGCGGCGACCGCGTTGACGATTGCGGTCTTCATAGTCGCGGGCATTACGCCGTGAGTCAAGGTGAGATCGAGGGCGTTGACAAGAGTCGAGGGATTGGCTGCCAGCGGCAGAAACGGGGTTAGATCGACGGTTGTGCCGGGGCCGTAGCTCTGCACTGGATTAGAGTACTGATTAAACAAGCTGCCGACAAGGTTCGCCCGGACGATTGCGTTATTGGGCGTGTCGATCTGAAATTCGGGGCCCTTCAGGCCGCCCGTGCCGGAAACGCCGTAGCCGGGCGAGTAGTAGTTGAATACGCTCGGAGAATTGAAGAGGTCCTGGCCGAGGTTGGCGAGATCGGAGGAATAGTAGTTCTGATCGTTCATGGCGCCGCCAAACGCGCGAACCATGGCGGGGATGAACAGCGCGGGTTCCTGCAAGTGGCCGTCGGTTGGCTGATCCGCGCCGCCCTCGTCATTGGCTATAGCCTCCGGATCGGTCAGAATTGCCGTAATGATGGCTTTCATATCCCCGCGCGGACTCCCGGTACCGCCGTTAAAAGCTGCGGCAACGCGCGAAATATATGCAGGGCTCGGATCGCTCTTCACAAGATGCTGGATGAGAAGCTTCCCGGCGAACGGCCCAACGTTCGGATGGTTGAAAATGTTGTCGAGCGCGTTGTTGAGATCCGCGAGCGGCGACAGGCCTGCGGGAGCAACCGAGCCCACCGGAGACGCTGCCAGCAACTGTTTGGATCCGGAGTCATGTTGAGGCACGTAAGGGACCATGTTTCCAAAACTGCTAATGTAAGCGCCCCACCGGACGGGCTGGTTTGGCGGAGGCGCATAGGTCCAACCCGTATAGACGCGAGCAAATTCGGTAACAGTGAACTGCGAGTAGGTCGGTATCGGCTGGCCGGTGTTATCCACCTGAACGCTGCCATCCTGATTCAGCATCCTGGTACCGATAGTGAATAGCTGCATCAGTTCGCGAGCGTAGTTTTCATTGGCTACGGCATCGGTGCCGGGGACCGCGGCGGCGTTATTGGCCATGTCGAGATACTGCCCCATGGCCGGACTCAGCGTCACGTCATACATGATCTGCCGGTAATTGGTGAACGCGTCGGATAGCAGCATGTTCTGGTAAATAACAACGTTGGTGTTCCAGATCAGCTTACTGATCGAAGTGACAAATATCTGGCTGAGCGCGAACGCAACGCGCTGGCGGAGTTGATCCGGATTAGTGACCGCATTGTTCAGGAAATGTTGCGGCATGCCCCCCTGACTTCCGGTGATGGTGTTGTAGTTGGAGATCTGCGCCAGGTTGAACTGTTCAGCGATCCAGGCTTGTTGCCCGACGGTCTGCACATGCGCGGCATCCGCGGGAGTTGGGCCGAACGCTGCGCGCTCAAGAAATCGCCGGGCCGCGGCGGAGGATGCTTTCGCGTTGACGATACCGACCTGTACAACGTAGGGCAGGGAAGTGGACGCGCCATTGCTGATGGTCAGATTCGCCGAACCGGACTGGGCTGCAAAGCCGCTAATTGTGAGGGCGCCGTTCGAGAGGCTCGAGGTCAGTGGTGAGCCGTTCAACTTCGCCACCGAGGTCGCGAGGAAACCAGTGCCCGTGACCGTCGCTGTGAAGAGTCCAAGTGGCAACGGGTTGGTGCTGACGCTCGTAATCGATGGCGCTGGTGGAATCAGCGTGACGGTAGCGGCTGCGGTGCCGTTCGGCCCGGTCGCGGACACAGTGTCAGTGCCGGAGGATGTCATGGTTGCCGGCGCTGTGTAGAATCCAGTGCTATCGACCGTGCCGGCGATCGCAACCCAAGAAGTAGCTCCGGCAGACGTGAATTGTTGAGTCGCGCCCAGATTCAGAGATACCGCAGTTGGCGCAATTTGCTGGGCGTTCGGATTGACGAGGGTAACTATTGCCGAAGCCGAACCGCCCGGGCCGGTAGCGGTGACGGTCACTTTATTCGACGTCGGCATGGCTGCAGGAGCAGTGTAGAGGCCGTTGATCACGGTTCCCGCAGTCGCCGACCACGCCGTGGCATTAGCGGAAGTAAACTGCTGGCTGGCGCCGAGGTTTACGGAGGCTGTGGTGGGAGAGATGGTCTGCGCCGGAGGAGGTCCACCCGCTACGAACGTCACATTGAACACCGGGCCCCAAAGCGTTCCCGGATTCATCACCTGAAATGGCACGACGGCCGGACTGCCTTGCCAGACGCTCGCGCTGAGGGTCGTCGAATTGACGAAATTCGGTGTCATGTAAGCGCCGCCCACTGAAAGCATTGCGCCTTTCTGAAACCCAGTCCCAGTAATAGTGATGGCGGTAGTGCCGGTGGGGACCGGAGCCGGCGAAACCGACGCGATCGTCGGGCCGGCCGGCGCGACGTTGACATAGACGATGCCCATGGTCTTGCCGTCGGAAGCAAGCGCGCTCACGGTGGTGTCGCCTGGCACTACGGCAGGAGCAGTGTAAAGCCCGGTCTGGGTGATCGTGCCATGGCTCGCACCGCCACCGACCGACCAGGTGACGGCGGTGTTCATTAGTCCGGTAACTGTCGCGGTGTACTGGACACTCTGGTTAACACCGACGGTCGTGTAGCCGGGGCTTAAGGTAACCGTCTGAGCGTTCAGCGAGGCTGGAATCAAAGGCATCGCTGCGAACAGCAGGATGGCAAGATTTCTCGCGTTCATTCGCATGTGAGTTTTAGTTGTCTCTGCCGGTCTCAAATAAACAAATCCTCTTCCACTAGAATTGCGCGGAATGGAGTCGAGTCTATGCATTTTTGCAAATAAATTCGCCATTATTATTACGTACTACTTTGGATAGTATGCTTATAAATAACGATTATCTATTTTTTATCGGACTTTTCGCTCGATCCATCGGTAACAGGCCTTCGAATTTCTCCAGAAATACAGGTCGGACGCCGCGGAGTCCTTAGCGGCTAGATACTGCTTCATGATTCCTAGAGCGACGTTATACGGCGCCAGCCGATCGCTAACCGGCCAGTTGCTCCCGTACATGACCCGGCCGGCTCCGAACATCTCCCATATTTCGTCCAGGGACTCTTTGTACGGGCCCAGGTCTTCGGGAACGCGTCCGTCGACCTTCTTCAACACCCCGGATACTTTCGAATAAACCTGTGGGGATTTCGCCAATTCCCGCAAGTCATTCCGCAATTCACGCCAGCCGCCGGGCTCGCTGGGCATGTGGTCAATCGCGATTCGCAACCGCCGGATCTTTTCCGTCAGCGTGAGTAGGCTGCGGATCATACTTGACGCTCCAATCGCGTCGATCATCAACCCGGCGTCGGCGAGCCGTTGCAGATCTTCGATAAACGCAGGGTGCGAGATTCCGCTGTCGATCGCCGCCGAACCGAGGCGGATGCCCCGAAACAGTGGGTTCTTACTAAATCGCGCAAGCTGCGCCCGGAACGTTTCCGCTCCAGGCTCCAGATGCCCGACGTGGCCCACAATAATCGGATGGCGCGCGGCAAGATCAAGAACCCACTGATTGTCTTCGACCCACGGACTCGCCTCGACGACAATTGCGCCGGTGACGCCGAGAGGACGCACCAACGCGGCATAGGCGTCGGGCAGCACCGGCCGATACAGGACGGGATCGGTTTTCGACGGCCACGGCACACCCTGAGGCCGCGAAGGATCGTACAGATGGATGTGCGTATCGATGATCCGCGGACTTGCGGCACGGGCAATGCTACTTAATCCCGCGGCGCTGGATAAAATGAAGTGGCGTCTGGTGGAAGCTGGCCGATACATTGCTGAATGATATCGCGCGGCAATCTCCGGGCTGAAGTAACTCGGGGCGCTGCTTGACGTTCCCTGCCCAGACGCGCGACACTTTGTGCATATGGCCGCCTTGTTGTCCGCCGTCGCCAACCTGTGATCCTGGCCCTTAAAAGCGAAACGGACAATGAAACGTTTTAACCTGACAACCTGGATTCTTACCGCTCTTGTAGCGGGTATCGCGTTCGGCGCTTTTTTCCCGGACCGGCGAAGCAGTCCGCCATTCTCGGGACTATTTTTCTCCGGCTGATCAAGTCGATCATCGC
The DNA here is from genome assembly GCA_963767545.1 of Terriglobia bacterium. Classification (GTDB taxonomy): domain Bacteria; phylum Acidobacteriota; class Terriglobia; order Bryobacterales; family Bryobacteraceae; genus CAVVFX01. Next base: position 53,582 of record CAVYEV010000003.1, on the reverse strand, counting down.
TCCCTTGCTTTTCGCGACGCTGGTCCAGGGCATTGCCGGCACAGGCAACGTCAAGACCATGGGGCGGATCGGCGGCAAAGCGATACTCTACTTCGAGATCGTGACGACCATCGCACTGTTCGTCGGGCTTGGGCGCGGCGAATCTGATCCAACCTGGCGTGGGTGTGGAACTTCAGAAGGGCGCCGCGTCCTGGCGTTGCCGCCACCAACACTAGCCTGATTGGCATCCTGGAGCACACATTTCCGACCAGCATCATCGATTCGATGGCCAAGGGTGAAGTTCTCCAGATCGTAGTTTTCGCCTTTATCTTCGGAACGGCTTGCGCGACGATCGGGATCAAGGCCCGCCCGGTAGTTGAGTTTTGCGAATCGCTCTCTGAAGTGATGTTCCGGTACACCAGCTATGTCATGCTGTTCGCTCCGTTTGGCGTTTTCGGCGCGATGGCGGCTACGATCGGCGAGAAAGGCCTTGGCGTGATGGTGAACCTCGGGAAACTCGTTCTGACGCTTTACTGCACTCAGGTGTTCTTCGTCATTGTGGTGTTCGGCGGCGTTATTACATTGCTGCGAATCCCTCTGGGACGTTTCATTCGCTATGCGCGGGAACCGTTTCTACTGGCCTTCTCGACCGCATCGAGCGAATCCGCGCTGCCCCTGGCGCTCAAGAATATGGAAGCGTTTGGCGTTCCTAAGCACATCGTCTGCTTTCGTGCTCCCGACCGGATACAGCTTCAATCTCGACGGATCGACTCTCTATCTTTCGATGGCGGCCATGTTCATCGCGCAGGCAGCCGGAATCCATCTCGCATTCAGCACTCAACTGATTATGATGTTGACGTTGATGCTGACCAGTAAGGGAGTGGCTGGCGTACCGCGCGCATCGCTGGTAATTCTGGCGGGAACGCTCGCCACGTTCAATCTGCCGATCGAAGGAATTGCGGTGATTCTTGGCGTCGACACTTTGATGGATATGGCGCGCACTTCGGTGAACCTGCTGGGCAATTGCCTCGCGACCGCTGTGGTGGCTCGTTGGGAAGGCGTCGATCTCTCCAAGGCAACGGATTGCGATGAAGAACTTGCCGTGGCAGCGATTTCGTAGAGTGCGGATGTTTCAAAAGCCGACTCAGCGCTCTAGCAATTGACTGATTTTACGTCACCTGAAATGGTTCCTTAAGCCGGTTTTCCAAACACAAGACAGGGATTGCGGACGCCCTGTGGACGATCCGATATGGCTAAGATGAGAACAGCGGTTAATCCGAAGTCGATGCATCCAATCACCTTTCGGACGGTTTATGGAAACGAATCTCAATCGGGAACGTCAAGAAGCACACGCTCTGCTGGACATGCTGCCAACTTCAAAGTTGAGCGCCGTGCGAAGTTTGCTTGAGGTGTTGGTAGAACCGTTGGCGCGGTCTCTGGCTCTGGCGCCCTTTGAGGACGAGGAGATTACACCCGACACAGCATCGGCACTCGAGGAAGCTCGAACGTCGCTCGCTCGTGGCGAAGGTATTCAGCACGAAGAAATTCTGCGTGAGTTCGGCATCGCGAAATGAGCGGCGAATCCGCGTCGGGACGGATTTCGGTAATCTGGTCGACTGATGCCCGTACGAACCTGCGTGCCATCGATCGTGAGACAGCAATACAGATCCTACATTGCCTTGATCGCTATTTGAGCAACCGCGTTGGAGACGTGAAAAAACTGAAGTACCCGTCGACCGGATTCCGGCTCCGTTGCGCCGACTACCGGGTTTTCTTTGATCACAAGGACCACGATACGATTGAGATTACGGGTGTTCGCAACCGCAAAGATGCCTACCGCTGATCGTCAGATGGCGACGATTGTACACGGAGTGGGTTCGATCCAAAACCAGACAACATCCTGGTCGCGATTAACTGCAAGCGCCCTGTAATACAGACCAAAAGCGTCCGATCCTCTCCAAATGCAGCGACGCACGTTTGGAATCACGAAGAAGTAAAAGGTAGCAGCCATCTGCGGGTCGCACGATGCCTCACCGGTCTGTGCAGCGATTAGCATCCAAATCCGCAAGTGCTTGGGCAGCTAGCGCATTGAGGCGTCCTGAATGCGCATCACCTTCGATTTGGCGACCCCAAGCCGCCACGTCAAATTCAACGAACAAGTTGCGGAATGCCGCCAGTACCTTATCGGACAAGCTTTTCACAGCGGCCTCGATATCCTTCACGGTACTCATGGTTTACGCGAATGTTCACCGGCGAGGTCCATTGATAATTGGTAGGCCCTTCACTAACACCCTTTGAGGACGAGGAGATTACACCCGGCAGAGCATTCGGCACTGGAGGAAGCTCGAAGGTCGCTCGCTCGCGGCGAACGTATCAGCACGAAGAGAATTTGCGTGAGTTCGGCCTCGCGAAATGAGCGGCGAGTCCGCTCCGCCACGCATTTCGGTAATCTGGTCGAACGAATAGGAAAGCGAATGCGAGGAAGCGGAGACTGTGCCGGTTCCGGGTGCACATTGCTATAGCGGGATTTCGCGGGCGGAATCTCCGTCGGCGCGCGTTCGGAATGCGATTGCCGCATCACGGGCAATTACCCGCGACCTTATGCAGACCCCGTCCCAATCAGCCGATTGTACACGGAATGGGGTCCGATCCTCTTGAAATGAAGCGTGAGCTTTAGGTAACCGTGCGTAGCTCAGAAACAGTAGCCTTGGGCCATCCAATAACGCCGGTGGATCTTGAGAATCGACCTTGCCTTTAAAGCCCGTCAGAGTGATGGATGTCATGGCCGCGGTTGCTGCCAGCTTCCGAAATCTGGGAGGTAAATCCTCAAATTCCCTTGCACGCAAACCGAAAAAATCCGGCATTAGCCGTTCCTATTCTTATCCGGCCAAAACAAGCCAATTCTCGATCTCATTAATCGACGGCCTCCGGATTCTTGAGCATAGGGCATTATGCACAAGTTGCCGGACCCGCGCAACCACCCCCTTCGCCCTCCCGCGCGGAGAGGACGCTGAAAACAGCCGGGGTGCGATAGGCTGGTGTGAACAGGTTAAACTCATGCGGTGAAGACAAATGAGGTTACAGAGACCGTGATCGGTGCGGCGATTGAAGTGCATCGCGCGCTCGGGCCGGGGCTGTTGGAATCGGCATATCTCCAATGCCTTTCTTATGAACTCACTTTGCGGAAGATACCTTTTGAGTTGGAGGTGCCTCTACCTGTCCTTTACAAGGACTCAAGCTCGATTGTGGATATCGCCTTGACATGGTAGCGGCTGGCGCAGTAGTCGTGGAAGTCAAAGCGGTTGAACGCATCGCTCCCGTCCATGAAGCGCAACTGCTCACATATTTGCGCTTGGGCACCTGGAAGGCTGGCCTTCTGATCAACTTGAATGCGCCGCCATTGCGTGACGGGATCGTTCGGCGCGTGCTGGGATTCGATGAGTAGCGGGGTTAGGAGAGGATTGGCCTGCGCCTATCGACCGCCGCTTTCGCTCCTATGTATGTATTAGACTTCAAACTGGAAGAGAATCAAAGGCCTGCCGTCAGCCGATTGGCCGGTTTAAAAGTTCCGCGCCGCGGCGGAAATTCCTCATGAGATGGCCCCATACTTCGGCTCCCTCTACCTCCCGGAACTGAATAAACCAGAAATCCTCTTCCTCTTCGACGATCTTGCGCGGAAAGTCCTCGGTGACCGTCCGGCTAAGTAAAGGCGGTGACCCTCGGATTTCATATGATCCTTTCCGATCCCGGTCTGCGCCAACAGGAATGGAGGAAATTTATGAAGTTCATCGCAACTTTGACGCCCGTGGGGCTTGCCGTGAGTAGCCTCTTCGCGGCGCCGGCGACCGCACAAACACAGCCGACGCTATACCGTGGTCGACCTCGGCGTTTTCGGCTCCGGAGACAACAGCTCGGGGAATGGCATCAACAATCGAGGGTGGGTGGCTGGAAGTTCGAACCGCGTGCCCGGCGGTCCCCAACTCGCCTTCCTTTGGTATGGCTTTACGCCTTTCGGTGCATACCCCCTGATCAGCCTCGGCACGCTGGGCGGACCGGCCAGCGCCGCCAACGGCCTGAACTCGCTCGGGGAGGCCGCGGTTACGTCCAGCACTGCTCAGGCAGATCCGAATGGGGAAAGCTTCTGCCCAGGTCTGGCTCACCAAACGCAATGCATTGGGGCTGTCTGGAAAAACGGGAAGCTGACAGCGCTTCCCACCTTGCCCGGCGGCAACAACGCCAAGGCGTGGTGGATCAACGACCAGGGCGAAGTGGTCGGGTTTTCGGAGAACGGCATTCGCGACGAGACGTGCGCGCCGGGAACGCCTTCGCAGGTTCTCCGTTTTGAAGCCGTCGTCTGGGACCCGAGCGGCGCAATCCACGAACTCAGTCCGCCCGCGGGCGACACCGTGTCATTTGCCTGGATGATCAATAGCAAGGGCCAGGCCGTCGGCGGATCGGGATCGTGCTCCGACACCTCGATTCCGGCCCAGAATCCCGCTGCGGCGCACGCGGTGCTCTGGAATAGCGACGGCACGCCCATCGACCTCGGGCACCTGGAGGGAGTGCCGCCAGGCGTGTACAACCTGGCAACCAGCATCAACGAGCGGGGCGAGGTAGTCGGATTTGCACAAGCATCCGATGGCACCCAGCACGGCTTCCTGTGGACGCCGCAGACAGGCATGCAGGATCTGGGCGGATTTCCGGGCGCGGTAAATGGAACCGGCCCTCCCTGCTGCAACACCATCAATAACCGGGGCGAGATCGTCGGCTTTTCCCTGGATGCGGACTTCAATTCGACCGCGCTCATCTGGCAAAACAGGGGATGGGTCGACCTCAACACGCTCATCCCCGCCGATTCGCCGTGGTATCTGGAGTCCGCGCAACTCCGTCAACGATTTCGGCGAGATCACGGGCGTCGCCACGTTGAAAAGCGCCTGCAGCGGAGGAGCCGGCGCGATGGCATGGGTGAACAACCAGGGCGACTGCCCGGTAGTGCACGCGTTCGTAGCCATCCCGAGGTGAAGCCGACTCGTCCGTGGCCGAGGGCCGCTCGAGGCGGCTCTCGGCGGCAAGGCAGTTCACCGCAAACTGGCGGATTCGGCCTGCGCGTCCCTCAGGATCGGAATGCCCGGGTCGGCGCTCTTCCATCGCTCGAGAAAATCCTGGTAGGCGGCTTTGGCCCTGGCATTATCTCCCGCCATCCGGAGCGCTCGCGCCAGTTGCAGGCGCGCCATCACGTGCACCGGATCGAGGGAGCCCACCCCGAAGTGATCGATGATCTTCTGGAATTCCGCGGCGGCTTCCGGCCCTCGATGCGCCATCAGGAGCGCACAGCCGCGCAAGTAGATGGCGGAGAAGGTTCCGTACGAACCGGATCCACTGCCCGACACGGCGAACTCATAGGGCGCGGCGGTCTGCAGTTCATCCAGGGCCGCTGAAGCATCGCCGCGGCTCAGCGCCCATAGCGCCTTCAGGGTCGGCAGGTAAGTGAATCGGACGTAGGTATCTTCCGGAAATCGTTTGTCCAGATCCAGCGCCAGCGCTTGCGACCCTGTGATATCGCCGGTAAGCGCCCGGACAAACGCGGCGCCGTACTCCACATTGCGGTCGTGCGAGAGATCCAGCGCGGCTGCGGCATACGCCCTCGCTTCCTTCGCATTCCCGTACAAGGCTTCCCGCACGGCCGCGCCTGTCTGGAAGTTCGCTGCGTTTTCGCGCTTGTGAGCCGTCTGCAGCGCCAGGTCCAGTACCTGGCGGGACTTTGTCCGCGCTTCTGCCAGATGCCCCGAAGCGGCTGCGGCGCAGGATTGTGCGTGCACCGCCCAGAGGCGCACCTCGGCGCTGTCCTCCGCCTCAGACGCAGCGTGTGCCATCGCCGCCTGATCGCCCTTCAAGTATGCGATGAAGTAGCGATAGATCAGGAACTCGGGGGCTTCCACTTTGTGCTCGGCAGCCTGCCGCATGGTGTTCTCGGCCTCCTGCAGGTCGCCGAGGAGAATATAACTCGAGGCCAGATTCTTCCAGCCGGGCGGAAACGTGGGGTCGAGAGCGACCGCTATCCTGCCATCGTCTCTCGATTTCGGAAACTTGCCGAGCATCTGGTCGATCCACGACAGGTAGGCGCGCGGGGTGGCATCGCGGGTGTAAATCTCCGCCCACGTTTCCGCCGTTTCCTGGGCTTTCTCCAGATTTCCGGTAAGATTCAGGTCATAAGGGACCATGATCGAGAACCGCTCCAGATCACTTACGCGGTTACGCAATTCGTAGGCTTTCCGAGCGCTCTCCGCCGCCAGTTCCGGACGCCAAAGGTCAGCGTACACCTGCCCCAGCCATGCATGCGCGAGGGCGAACTGCGGATCGATCTGTACGGCGCGCTGGAAGTGAGGCAACGCGTCGGCAACGCCATTGGAGGAATAAAGCTTCAAGGCCCTGGTGTAGGCTTTCAGCGCTTCGAGCGATGGCGTGGTCGCCTCCGCGAGCGGAGTGTCGTGAGTCTTGATGGTGGCCAGCGATTCGCCTACCTGCGTCCTGAACTTGCTGGCCATCTGAGTGAGGGCATTCACGACGTCTTCTTTCCTGGGCGCTACCTTCTGCTCCTGGGCGAGCAGGTCTCCGGTACGGCAGTTTCGGGCTCGCAGCCCCAACACATACTGGCTTCCCAGGCTGGCAATCGATCCGTCGAGAACGGCTGCGCCCTCAGTCCGCTCGCAGACCTCCCGAGCGGTTTGCGGGGTGAGTCGTCCATCGTTCGGCCGGCCCATCAGATTCAGCGTCTGCTGGATGCGCTCATCGGAGAGCAAGCTGAGGAAAGGCGACTGCGCCAACTGGACCGCGAGCCCCTGCCGCAGCGTCTCGTCAAACATCGGATCGCCCGTCTTGTTTTCGAAGTCCGCCAGGACAATCGTATCTTTATCGGTGAGCTTGGGCGTGCGGTGTAAGTAGAAGTAGGTTGCGGCGGCGAACCCCAGCACTGCGGCGGTGGAAACACTGACGCTCCACAATCGTGCCGTGGCCAGGTCGGACTTTCGCGGCAGACCGCGAGTTTTCGCCCCCTGCTTCAGGCGCTCGAGATCGGTTCGGATTTCCGCGGCATGCTGGTATCGCCGATCGCGATCCTTCTCCAGGCACTTGCCGATGATCCGCTCTAAATCGGTCGGCACATCGGGGTTCAGGCGCGCCGCCGGCTCCGGGGCACGATTCAGGATCGCCTCGAATACCACGCCCGAGCTTTCCCCCCGAAACGGCAACACTCCGGTCGCCATTTCATACAGCGTAACACCGAACGAGAACAAATCCGTGCGTGCGTCCAAAGTTTTCGCGCTCACCTGCTCCGGCGACATGTACGGCACCGTCCCCACCGCGCTTCCCGGACCGGTGACCGAGTCGTCCATCGTGACGGTAGCCGTACCGGTGGCCATTGCCGAACCCGGCGTGCGATGGACCTTCGCCAGTCCGAAATCCAGGATCTTGGCGTGGCCGCGCGCCGTCACGAAGATGTTTGCCGGCTTGATATCGCGATGCACGATTCCGGCGGAGTGTGCCGCGTCCAACGCGTCGGCAATTTCGATTGCCAGCGAGAGAAGCGTCCCGATCTCCATGGGCCGCGGCCCAGCCTTGGAAACTATGCGCTGTTTGAGAGTGGTTCCGTCCAGAAACTCCATCGCGATGTAGGAGCGGCCCTCGTGATCTCCGATGTCGTGGATGGTGCAGATGTTGGGGTGATTCAACGCAGAGGCCGAGCGGGCCTCGCGCCGAAAACGGCTCAAGGCGTCCGGATGGCGCGCGAACTCGCCGGACAGAAACTTGAGCGCCACAAAACGATGCAGCCTGGTGTCTTCGGCTTTATACACGACGCCCATTCCACCGGCGCCCAACTTTTCGATAATCCTGTAGTGCGAAACGACCGGGGCGATCGCGAAACCGCTGTTTTCCCGTGTGTCGCTCTGCTCGCCCGCCAAGTCCCGCGCGGCTAATTCGATGGCGGGGTTTTGCAGAAAACTTTCTGGCTGACCGGCGCAGGCCAAAAGCGACCGCACCTCGCGCTGCAGTGCTTCATCTCCGGCACACGCATCCAGCAGAAAGGTGTCGCGTTCCTGGGAGGAGCGATCGAGGGCGGACTGAAACAGGCGCTCAACCTGTTTCCACCGTTCGGCTTTCATCGTTTGCTTCCCCCAGCCAGTTCGTGGTACAACCACGCCCTGGCGGCCCTCCACTCCCGTTTCACAGTGATAGGTGAGACGTCCAGTACTTCGGCCGTTTTTTCGATACTGAGCCCGCCAAAGAAGCGCATTTCGACAACTTTCGATTTGCGTGCATCGACTCTCGCCAGCGCGTTCATGGCTTCATCGAGCGCCACCAGGTCGCGTTGCCGGCCGCCGCCCACTTCTGCCGCCTCGTCCAGGGAGATGCGCTGCAGGCCGCCGCCGCGTTTCTGATTTTTGCGACGCGCATGCTCCACCAGAATGCGCCGCATCGCCTGTGCGGCCACCGAAAAGAAATGGGCGCGGCCCTGCCAGTCCATGCGCTGATAATCCACCAGCCGGATGTACGCTTCGTGCACCAGCGCCGTGCTCTGGAGGCTGTGACCGAGGCGCTCGCGTCTCATATAACGGTGAGCCAGCCGGCTCAGTTCGTCATACACGATCGGCGTTAGTTTTTCGAGAGCGCGCTGATCTCCACCGCTCCAGGCAAGGAGCAGCTTAGTGACCTCGCTCGCGGCTGCCACATCGGTTTGTGCCCCTCCGTCCATTGTTAGCGCAGATAATTATATCGCATGATTCTGCCATCGGGAGTCCACCTGACGCTGGATTAACCCTCGCGGTTCTGGCTTTCGGATCTGGGTTTCGCGCGCTCCAGGATTGCTCAAATCGAGAACCTGGATGGCCCAGGCAGTCGCGCCTATCCACATTTAACGCAAATTTTCCCGGAACCAATCGATAGCCCGAGTCAACACGTCCTTCTGATCCGCGATCTTCTCGAAGTGGTGCCCTTCACCCGGATAGATCACCAGACGCGTTTTTACGCCTTTCGTCTTCAGCGCGTGCCAGAACTCATACGACTGCGGCGAGGGACACTCCTCATCCGAATCGCCAACCACAACCAACGTCGGCGTCTCGACATTCTTGATGAATGTGATCGGCGAACTGCGGGCGTACATTCCCGGATCGTCGTACACTGAGCTTCCAAAATAAGGAATCATCCACTGGTCGATCAGGTTCTCTCCATAGTAGCTTTGCCAGTTGGCGATGCCCGCGCCCGCAACAGCGGCGTGGAAGCGATGGGTCTGCGTGACCGCCCACATAGTCATATAGCCGCCATAGCTCCAACCGCCAATGCCCAGACGATTCTCATCTATCGGTAGATCGTGAACGGCCTGATTGACGCCCGCCAGTATGTCGCGGAGATCGCCGTATCCGAAGTCCTTTACGTTCCCGGTTGTGAACGCCTCGCCCGCGCCGTAGCTACCTCGCGGATTGGGGAAAAGCACGAAGTACCCTTCGGCGGAGAGCGCCGTAAAATCGAACCAGCCCGGCCACGCAGGCTTCTTGGCTGCCGCGGGACCGCCATGCACTGACACGATCAGCCCGCATTTCCGCGCAGCGTCATACTGCGCCGGATACATCAACCACCCTTCCACCCGTTGCCCTTCGCTCATCCAATGCAACTTTTCGGATTTTCCCCATGCCGGCTTGAGCGATGCGTTGGCGTGCGTGATCTGCTTCCATTCGTTGATTGAACCAGCCCACACTTCGGGCGGCAGGCTCCACGAACTGCGCGCGGTTGCGATCGACTTGCCATCCGCCGAAGCGGACACGGTGTCCTCGCCGGCGCGCAAGGACTCGTCACCCTTCCACAGAACCTCGCTTTCTCCGTTGCCGGGATTGAGCAATGCGATAGCGCTGCCTCCGTCAATTGTCTCGGCATAGAGTATCCGGCCATTAGGCAGCCAATCGATCCAACTGGGCGATGCCTGAATGCCGGGCGTGAGATCGCGCGCCGTGCCGCCCTCCGACGGGATGGCATAGATATCGCCCCCAGTGGAACCCTCGTCGCTCATCAGGCCCCCGATAAACGCGATCTGCTTTCCGTCCTTCGAGTAGCGCGGGACGGCTATCTGCTGCTCAGGCTTGTAGAGATGCTTCACCTCGCCTGTTGCCGTCGCAATCGAGTAAAGCTGCGCGACCCACCAGTTATTGTCACCGCTACCCTTCGCCGCCGTGTACGCAATGCGCGAGCCCTCCGGCGACCAGTCGAACTCGTAGACATATGTATCGGCCGGTGAAATGGATCGTATTGCGCCACTATGCGCATCCACCAGCGCGAGGCGTTGCTCGTGAATCACTTCCTCGACAACGCCGGCATCCTTCGCGGCAGCCTCCGTAGGTCCCGCAACGCGCGTCGCGTTTTCAGTAGATAGCACCGCGATCTCGGTTCCCTCCGGAGACCATTTCGGCGTTTGCAAATATCCCTTGACGGAAGTCAGTTTATGAGTCTTACCGGAAGCCGCATCGGCTACATAAAGCTGAAGTTGTTTAGGGCTGGCGCAATCGGATAAGAAGGCAATCCGGCGGCCATCCGGCGACCAGGCGACGTCTTTCTCCTGGCACCTCGCATTCGCCGGCCCAACCGAAATTCGTTTCGGCGCACCCCCGTCCGCCACGATGTAGATCAGCGAATTGCGGGAGTCGCTGTCGTCCGCGTTGCGCAGTCCTTCGACGTATGCGACCCGATGGCCATCGGGAGAGATGGCCACTTGGCGGAAGGTGGTAGTTGAGGTCGTGACCGAAAAATAAGTGGGATCGGCGCCCAGCGCGGCAACGGTACCGGCGAGGATGATTAAACTGCGCATGATGTGAGGCAGAAGCCAGTTGACGCTGACTTCACTGTGGCTCCTGGCTTCTGTCTTCGTCTTAGAGCGTCTTTAAATAAGCGATGACATCGGCCTTTTCATCGTCCGACAGCATCTCCTTATAAGCCGGCATACCGTTTCCACCCTCATCGATCTTGGCTCTGACGTTCGCTTCCGTCGGCTTCTTGCCGTTGGTCAGCTTTTCCTTTTGGAAAAGGCCTTTCAGCCCCGGTCCCATCTTTTTCTCTGTGCTATCGGCGTTGTGGCACACGCCGCATTGCTCGAAAACCTCCTTACCCTTGGCCGCGTCGGGGTTCTTCACACTCGCAAGCAACATCATGGAGCCGGCGAGGGCGGCAGTGAATATGAAGTACGGCAGTTTCTGCATCAAGCGTTTCTCCTTGGAAGATATCCACCAGTCTACAATTCTTCGCGCGGCCTGCGTCAGGCGAGTGCCATTAAAATTGCTAAGTATAGTAAAAGAGCCGGATCGCGGCGTGCAAAGGACAACTCGTGGCCAAATTTCTTATCGGCGTGTTGACTGGCGGGCTTCTCGCCTTGATCATCGGCATCATCCTCTTTTTTCTTTCGCCCGGATGAGAGACCGGACTCCGGAGGTTGAGGCAAATAGCGCCCTATACCTCAGACTCAATGGCGACGTTCCCGAACGGGTCGCGGTGGACTTTCCAATACCCTTCTTCAAACAGAACGACACGCTGACTGTCACTGACATTTGGGGGCTGTTGCGCAAAGCCGCGGCCGATTCACGCATCAAGGCGCTCATTTTGGAGCCCGAGGGCGCCAGTCTGGGATGGGGCAAAATGCAGGAGTTGCGTGCGGATCTCGATCAGTTCAAAAAGTCCGGCAAGCCGATCTACGCGTTTCTTAAGACGCCCGCCGCCCGCGATTATTACCTGGCCAGCGGAGCCACTCGCATCTACATGGAGCCCCAGGATTACCTGATGCTAAAGGGCGCGCGCTTCGAATTGATTTACTTCCGCGGCACGCTCGATAAACTCGGCATCACCGTCGACGTGGAGCACGATGGAAAATACAAAGACGCCGGCGACATGTTCACCCGGACCAACATGAGTCCGGAAACCCGGGAAGTGCTGAATAGCATGCTTGACGGTCTCTATGGCGATCTAGTCACGGGCATCGCCAACGGCCGCCGCAAACCGCCGGAGGAGATCCGTGCGACCATCGACAACGGACCTTTTCTCTCGGAGCAGGCCGTCAAAGCCGGACTGATTGACCGGTTGCGCTTTGAAGACGAGGTCTTCGGAGAACTGAAGAACGATCTCAAGATTGGGGACCTCAAGAAGCTCTCGGAACATACGTATGCAAAAGTACCCGCTTCTTCCGTCACTCCGGCTGGTAAGCAGAAGGTCGCATTAGTGGTTGCGGAGGGCGATATTATCCGCGGAACTCCGGAGAGCGACGGCACCAACGGAATCGAATCCACCTATCTCGACAAGATTTTGCGGCAGGTGGCTAACGACTCGAGCGTGAAAGCGGCCATCATCCGCATCGATTCCCCAGGAGGTGAAGTCACTGCTTCCGATGAACTCTGGCGGGAGATGAACCAACTCAGCAAGAAAAAGCCTACGGTCATTTCGATGTCCGACTACGCGGCGTCGGGCGGCTACTACATGGCCATGACCGGCGATCCGATCATTGCGTACAGCGGCACCATCACCGGCTCGATCGGAGTCATCTTCGGTAAGCCCAATCTGCACGGTCTCTACGATAAGCTCGGCATTACCAAAGACGAACTCTCGCGCGGGCGATTCGCCGACATCGATTCAGATTATCAGCCTCTATCCGACGCGGGCCGGGCAAAGCTGAAGGAAGGCATAGACGTCGAGTACCGCGACTTCATCGGCAAGGTCGCAACGGCTCGGCATCGCCGGTTCGAGGACATCGAGCCGATTGCTCAGGGACGAGCGTGGCTTGGTTCGCAGGCGAAGAACAACGGCCTCGTAGACGAGATCGGCGGTCTCGATCGCGCGATTGAGCTAGTGAAGAAGAAGGCCAATATCGCCGCGAGTGAACCGATTAATCTCGTGACCTACCCGCCCCGGCGTAGTTTCCTCGACCTGTTGTTTCAAAAGCAGTCGCAGGACTCGGAAGTGCAGGTCGAAGCGCGTTTGGCGAAATACCTGGGCGCGAAGTATCTGGGAATAGCGACGCCAGGTATCCGGCCTTGGCTTCGCGGCGGAATGCTGGGAATCCTGCCCTTCCACGTAGAGTTGCGTTAACCTGCGGTATGCGCTACCAGACCGGCAATAGTCTCAACCTCGACCAGGTCATTGAGTTGTACCGTGCCTCGACTCTCGGGGAAAGGCGCCCGGTGGACGACCGTGAACGCATGCGTAAGATGCTGGCCAACGCGAATCTGGTAATCACCGCCTGGGACGGCGATTTGCTTGTGGGCATCGCTCGCTCAGTGACCGACTTTTGCTATACCACCTATCTCGCCGATCTCGCGGTACGCGCCTCGCATCAGCGCCAGGGTATCGGCCGGGAATTAGTTCGTCTTACGCAGGATGCCTGCTCTCCGGAGACGCGGCTCGTCCTTTTGTCGGCGCCGAAGGCAGTCGACTACTATCCGCGCATCGGCTTCACGCGTCAGGAGCAGTGTTGGCAACTGGAGCCCGGCAGGCGCTGCCTCTAAATAAATACTGTTCAAGGAAGGCGAGATGAAAAAGAAGAAACTGACCGCGGGCTAACGAATCGTCGCGAGCGCCCGCAAGGCGCTTGCTTTTGCCAAAGGTAAACAAGATAACGGCTTTGCCGTTCACGTCCCGGATGGTATCGACTTTAAAGCATCCGGGAGAAATTTCGCTTTCCCAAGGAGAGTTCAAAGTTCTCGGTGCGAATCGCCGGAAAGCCATGCGGCGAGGACGAGGCATATAAAAATTGCAATCGAAAAGATAACTGGGACCACAAAGAAGTAGCGCCAGCTCAAGTACGCCACCACAGCCAGGCAAACGACGAACCCCCACGCGGCAAATCGCATTGCCGCGAGGCTCTGAGCCGGAAGCCCGCCGAATTGCCAGGCGATGATCGCAGCGAAGACCATCAAAACGGTGACGAACAGCCCGAACCCGACAAAGAAATCCCAATAGGTACGGTCGGATCCGTTGGCGTTGAAGTGAATTGACCTCATGGACTCTACTAAAGAATCCACATGCCACTGTGAATCGATCCGGCGGAAACCCAAGGTATGGCCGGCGGCGAAAAGCAACAGAAGAATCGACGCGATCCGATACAGCAACTGGGGCTTCATATTCACTGCCAAAATATCATGGTCCAAGTCACGCTTCGCGCCTGCTTGCCGCCGCACGCATACGATTCTGCCAAAGTAATAGGAGAATGAAAGCTCTTATCATCAATGAACCTGGGCAGATCGGCGTCGGCAGCAAGCCGGAGCCATCGGCGCGTCCGGGCGAAGTCCTGCTTCGTGTGCGGATGATCGGCCTCTGCGGCTCGGATCTCAACACGTTTCGTGGCAAGAATCCCATGGTTTCGTTCCCTCGAATTCCGGGGCATGAGATCGCCGCCACTATCGAAGCCATCGAAGATTCGTCAAGCGGTCTGCAGCGCGGAATGAATGTTACGCTGTCGCCTTACACGAGTTGCGGCGAGTGCGCCTCGTGCCTGCGCGGCCGTTACAATGCGTGCAAATCGAACCAGACTCTTGGCGTGCAACGCGACGGAGCACTAACCGATTTTATCTCCGTTCCCGCGTCGAAAATTTTCGTGGCGGACGGACTCGATCTGCAAGAACTGTGTATTGTCGAGCCGCTGACCGTTGGCTTCCATGCGGTAGCGCGCGGGCGTGTCACCGCCAAAGATTCGGTGGCGATTTTCGGCTGCGGAGGCGTGGGACTTGGCGCAATCGCGGCCTCGGCGTTTCGGGGCGCAAAGACCATCGCCATCGATGTTGACGACGCCAAGCTCCGCATCGCGCGCGAAGCCGGCGCGGCACACACCATCAATAGCAGGACCGAGCCGCTGCATGACAAACTGCTTGAACTGACGAGCGGCCTCGGCCCGGATGTAGTGATTGAAGCCATCGGACTGCCCGCCACATTCACGGCTGCCGTCGAAGAAGTAGCCTTCACTGGACGCGTGGTCTACATCGGCTACACGAAAGATCTTGTCACTTACGAGACTCGCCTGTTTGTCCAGAAGGAGCTTGACATCCTCGGTTCGCGCAATGCGCTGCCCGAGGATTTCGCCGAAGTGATCCGCATGCTGCAGCAGCACCGGTTCCCGGTGAAGAGCGCCATCACCCGCGTCGTCCCGTTTGACCAAGCCCCAACCGCGTTTGCTCAATGGAGCAGCGATCCGGCGAGTATCGGCAAGATTATGATCCGGGTAAATTAATGCCAGAAAATCTGGCTAAAGCGACCTCGCCTCCAGAGGTGTGAGACGCCGAGGGAAGGCTACAACAAGGCGTTCGCCTCGTTATTACACAAAACGCTCTACCCTCCATCGGTCCCGATTTTGCAACTGAGTTGCAAATTATCAACGCCTCAAATACGCGGGCGGAATGAGCAAGCTGGTATCATAGCAGGTCATAATTGGGCTTCATCAAGCTGGTTTGAGGGTTTATCGCGTCTTTCTCCACACGGGAAAAACACGCTAGCAAAACATCGGCTTTGACAGACAGTTGCGTCTGGAGTGTAATGGGTTTACGTTGCTTCCGAACAAAACAGCGCGGGAACCGAACGAGCGGTTGGGCGGCAATGTTCCGCGCCGCGCCTTGAGAATGTTCATACCGGTGGCTCTCTGGGTCGGCGGGTTGACCCTCGCTGCCGTGCTGATCTGGGAAGGGTTTACTGCTAAGGGCAATCCTGATCCACTTGCCGAGCATTCGGATCCGGCCGCCGCCGTTCTCGATATAAGCGTGCTTGTCTTTCGTGAAGGCTTGGAGTGCATTCTAGTGCTTGCGGCCGTTACTGCCGGAATGGTTGGCTCCAGTTCGGTGTATCGGCGCCCGGTGGCTGCGGGCGCCGGCGCGGCCGCTATCGCGACTTTGATCACCTGGCGCATTGTGATAGGCGTGATCGATGACCTTAGCGCGACGATTTCAGCCCTCGTTATCCAGGCGGCTACGGGTCTACTTGCGATTATCGTGCTGCTCGTAGTTATGAATTGGTTTTTTCATAAGGTCTACTGGACCGGCTGGATTTCGCTCCACACGAAGAAGAAGCAAGCGCTCCTACAAGGCGAAGGCAAAGCGGCGCCTTCGAAAACAAAGCTCTGGTGGGGACTTTGGGTCCTCGGATTCACATCGCTGTATCGCGAGGGTTTTGAGGTGGTGTTGTTCTTGCAGAGCTATAGGTTGAGGCTTGGCGATGGGCCGATCCGGTATGGCGTATTGGCCGGAGTCTTCTTCTCCGGGGTAATTGCCATCCTGACATTTATCGCGCATCGTCGTTTACCGTATCGAAGGATGTTAGTCTTGACCGGCATCATGTTGGGCGGCGTTCTCCTTGTGATGGTTGGAGAGCAAGCTCAGGAAATGCAATTGGCGCACTGGCTCCCAACAACCGAGCTTCCGCGGCTGGCGAATGTGATCCCATCTTGGATGGGGCTTTGGTTTTCCATATTCCCGACAGTCGAGACGCTTGCTGCACAGGCGGCAGCGGGCTTTCTTGTTCTCGGTTCCTATTTTGCCGCTCGTTTGGGATCAATCCGCGCTGCCAACTAGCTAGAATCAGCCTCTCTGCGCCACGAGCGTTTCTTCGCAGCCCTAACCGTTCCCCGTACGCCATCCATAGTGGCTGGATTAACTGCCACGGCGTACCGGGCTTCTTGAGCGCAAGAGCGAGACGTTATGGCGCACTCGATAATTGCGCCGATGCTCTGCACAAACTTCCTTTTCTTGCAGTTCTTGTGGTCTGGAGACTTGATCGGCGCTTGACCGAGGCGATCGGCACCGGCCGGCGGGGTAGCCACGGCGGAATCGCTCGAAAGAGCAACCGCAGCGCCACCGCTCGGCGCGGATCCCGCCAGCATCACGATCAACTGCGCGGACGCGCCGCCACTGATCGTCGACGGCGAAATACTGACCGTTGTCAGAGTCGGCGGTTCCACAGGAATCTGAAGGGAGGCGGTGGCAGAATTCAGCGTCGCAGTAATCGTGACTGGCGTCGGCACGGCAACCGGGCCAGCCTGCATCAAGAACTGCGTCCATCCGGTATTTGCTGGCATGGTGATGGTAGCTGGAACCGGCGCCGCCGCCGGATTTGAACTCGTCAGTTGAATCGGCGCCCCGCTCGCGCCTACTGCCGCGTTCAACTGCACCTGCACCCATGTTTGTTCGCCGCTCGGCAATGGATTGAATGAGGAAGTAACCGAGACCGGCACGGGCGGCGTCGAAGGAATCGCAAATGTCGCTGCCGCCGACCACGCGGTTTCCGCCGCGGTAGTGGGTGAATTGTCCCCCTGGGCCGAACGGACACGCCAGAATTTTGTACCTGGCGTCAGAGAAAGAATCGTACGCGATGGACCGTTCAGCTGCGGATCGTCCTCCTCGATGTTGGAGAAGCTGGAGTCTTTCGCTATCTGAATCTCGTAGCCGCTCGGCTGCGGATTCGGAACGTCAGTCCAGGTCAGCGTCACTGGTAGCGGCAGGATTCCATTTGTCAAGGGGGTCGGCTCGGGCGGCGCAGGAAGAGGATTGTTGAAGGATACTGAGAACTGAATCAGGTTTGACGGCATGCTCATGATTCCATTCGCATCCACCGTAAACACCCGGGCATAGTAATTTCCTTGCCCGTCATCGGCAAGTTCAAATGTCATGGTTGGCGAGGGCAGGTTGTCAAACTTACCCGATGTCGACATTGGAAAGGTGGGGTCTTTCGAGTACTCCAGGACATAGGTCGAAGCGTGGGGTACGGCACTCCAATTGGTAACAGTTCAGGCGCTATACTCAGGCAGGAGTGAGGTAGCCGGTTGACATCTTCGGTTACGGGCAATCGCGGTTGAGAGATAAACCAGGATGTTGAGTCGCTGCAGTTCACACGTTTCGGCAACGGTCAACAACCGAGCGGTAGCCAACTCGCCATTGGTGCTGCGGTTGCCGAAGCAGATCTTGCGCCACTGAACGCCAGTAGCGGTTGTGCCCGAGGGCAGCACCTCGGTTTCGGTAGCGCTGCCGACTTCTACCGTTACGTCAGCGACCCTAGCGACGATTACCGCCAGTTGGAATGGAACATCGGTGCGATCTGCTGTGACTGTTACGCCGCAAAACCCGCCGCAATCGGTGACCTTAAGTCCTGCGACCACATCCGGCAATGCGGGGTCATTTGCGACTGTTGCGGTGGCGAGTGCTCCGGCAACGGACGAGACGCTGCAAGTAACTAGCAGCAATCCGGCTGTGGCCGCGGTACCAGGCGGGGTGACGATCCCCGCTGGATCGACGAGGGGAGGATTCAATGTCACTACTGTTCCGGTTACGACATCGACAGCGGTAACTATTTCGGTTAGCGGCGGAGGAACGACAGTGTCGGCGAATCTCACGTTGCTGCCTTCATCCAGCTCGACATTAGGCGCAGTTAGCGTAAGTCCCGCCTCAGTAACTGGCGGATCGGCCGCACAGGCACGATCACGTTGAACGGCGCGGCGCCCGTAGGAGGTTTCGTCGTGGCGCTGTCAAGCAACAGCCCGCTCGCGACAGTACCAGCGAGCGTAACGGTTGCGCAGGGCGCTACATCAGCTACATTCGCTATATCGACGACCATCACCGACACTCCGGCAACGGCAACCGTGACGGCTGCTGCGGGAGGCATTCTGCAAACCGCTTCTTTGACTATAAAGCCTGCGGCGCAGAACGCCACGTTGACCGTGGCGGCATCGGGCCGGACCGGAGAAACAGTGAGTTCCGCTCCAGCCGGCATAAAGGTAGCGACGGGAAGCTCGCAATCTGCGTCGTTCTCGCTCGGTACATCGGTTACTCTTTCGGTCTCGGATGGGCGAGATGCGATCTGGTCTGGAGCATGTTCAACCGGAGGGACTAAAGCGAAATCGTGCACGTTCACCCTGAACGGGAGTGTCAGCCTCTCGGCTAACGTTCAGTAGCAGCCTCAATTCGAAATGGAAGGCGCGCTGGGCGAGAACTCGGCGCGCCCCTTCCTTACGTCGCGGTATCTCCCCTGGTCCGGCTAAAACTGCCCCAAAAATATTTGAGACTTTGAAGGCGCAAGCTTTCGTGAGCATGCGTTTCCATTCAGTGGGCGCGGCGCAGTTTCTCGTAGTCGCGGCGCTTGAACAGGTTGAGATCGTTGCTAGCGTGGCAGGTAGTATTCCAATTCGCTTGCAGATTCCATCGTGAAGGAGCAGAACCGGGCGAACTCGGCATCACCGCTTCGCCCCCACCCGCGGCCAGATTAGCCGCGATTGACGCGCTCGCACGCCCGGAGTTGACTCGTCAGCCAATATAGTTTTGCGCGTGGAATGGCGTGGCCCGATTGCTGCCGGCGGCCCAATGGCGGGTTCGAAATGCCCTGCAATCGCGTTTAAAAAGCAACGTTTTGCGTTTACCCGCTCGGCCCTCAAACCCGCACACATGGTCCGCAGCCGCCCCTGGATTGGGTCCGTTTCGTAAACGCTCTGCCATGCATTGATTCCCGCACCCAATCCCACAAGCCACGTTCAAAAAACGGCATTTTGCGTCACCGAATCCCACGATGCCGCCCAACATCGGCTCGCCAATTTTCATCTCTGGGGGGGTGACCGCGCCCGGCAGTCACAGGCTTTCGATCCGGAAAAAAGCAAGCTGCCCCTCGCAACCGCTGCCTGCCTCGAAAGGTATGTTTGAAAAAACGGCATCTTGCGTCACCGCGTTGCCTGAATAACTTCGTGTCTCGGGACAGGGCAAGCCGCCCAATGAACAAATCCGCACAAATCCGCGTAAATCGGCTTCGTTCCGCAATCCAGGGACCCAACTTGCAACCTCTCGCCCAAGGGCATATATGCGCAAGTTGCTGGATTCGCGCAACCAATCCGCTTCACCCTTCGCGTTTTTCTCGGCGTCTCGGGCGTCTCCTCGCGTTAAACACACAGCCTCAATAATTCAAATTCGCACTCTCAGTCTCATAAACCTGCCATGAAAGAAAAGCGCTTCGCTTTCTCCCATCCCGATCATTGGCCGGTTTTTAGTCACGCCGTCGCAAAATTTCCCTAATCCCCTGAAAAATCAAGACTAATACTCAATAATCACCTCCGCGCCAATCCGTTTTAACGATCCTCTTTGCTATCGTCGGTGCAGGATGAGGAACAGAGATATTGCAAGAGAAATAGCTCGCGAGAGCGGCATCACAGCAGGTCAAGCGGCGGACCAGTTAGACGAGGTGGTTACGTCGATTATCAAGAAATTGAAGACGGGCCATTCGGCCACTCTCCCCGGTGTCGGACAGTTGCGCCCCGGTCAGAAGGGATTCCGGTTCACACAAACTCGGCCGCGGAGTTCCAATGGCAAAACATAAATTCACCTCCATCGAAGCGGTTGCGAGTGTGGTGCGGGAAGCGCTCGGGCGCGGAGCGGCGGTCGAAATCGACGGATTAGGCTCGTTTCACAAAACTGCCGGCGGATATCGCTTCCGTCCCCGCAACGTTCCGAGAGTGTTCGTCGCCTACGTTCATGAAGACGCGGCCGAAGCCGAACGTATCTTCGACGAGCTTGAGAACGCCGGGTTCGACCCCTGGATGGATCGGCGGAAACTGCTCCCCGGACAAAACTGGAGCAAAGCTATCCAGAATGCGATGGAGACCTCGGATTTCGCGGTGGTCTGCTTTTCATATAACTCGATTCGTAAACGGGGCGGTTTCCAAACCGAGATCAGGTGCGCAATAGAATGCGCGCGGCGCTTGCCGCTCGACGAAGTCTTTCTGTTGCCGGTTCGTCTCGACGACTGCCCGGTTCCAGTTAGCGTCGCACGGGAACTGCAGTACCTCGACCTTTTTCCGGATTGGGAAGCGGGGATTCGCCGGCTCGCCGAGTCGATCCGCAGGCAGGCGAAGCTGAAGCGGGCCGCCTGACCGGTTTGAGTAACGGGCCTCAGTAGTTCAGCTTCATCGCAAAGCGCAACTGCCTTTGCCCGCTGGAACCCGTAATGTTCCCGAATCCGCCGCTCGTGACCGTTGCCGCCGGATTATTGAAATGCGGCGTATTGGTCACTCCGAAAGCCTCGGTGCGGAATTGCAGCCGGAAGCGTTCCGTAATGCGGAAAATTCGAAATACGCTGGCATCCAGATTGAAGTAGCCTGGTCCGCGTAGGATATCGCGGCCGGTGTTGCCAAAAACGCCTGCGCCGATTGGCGCGGCAAACGCTTTGGGATCGAAGTAAGGCGTAAGCCCGCCAAAGATCTCGACCGCCGGTCGCACTTGATTCGCGGTCTGTGCATTGCCAGGTGAGTTGAGCGCTGTTGCCGACGATGCCACCGTGAATGGCGTCCCGCTGACTAACGCCATGATCCCGTTGATCTGCCAGCCGCCGGCGATCTTATTGACGAAACCCTGCGTAAACCAGCGCTGGCCGCGGCCAAACGGAAGCTCGTAGGTGCCGAAGAGTTTGAAATTGTGCGTGCGGTCGTACCCGGCGAGCGCCTTGTTGCGGCTCTGCATCGGAACCCAATTCCAGGACAGGCCGGAATCGCTGTTGTCGCTATAGTCGATTGCTCGTCCCCACGTGTAAGCCATACGGATGGAGGATGCTCCCCGGAATCGTTTGACCGCTTGCGACTGAAGCGAGTTGTATCGCGACGAGTTGAATGGCGTGATCAGCGAAATGGTCGAGATATTGCCCCAGAGAATGTTCAGGGGCTCGGCGGCGTTTCCTCCATTCGGCGTCGATGCGTTGATATTGACATTGGCATACTGCCGGATCGACATGGTGCCCACGTAGCCCGCCTGAATATTGATGCTATGGCCCATATCGCGCTGCAGCGTGAAGTTATAAGACTCGATATAACCGCGGCGAACGTTTTGCGGAAACGTCGTCGTGCCCACTGTACTCGGAAGGACCAGCTTGCCGGCAGTAATATCGGGTAACACCACCGGGGGCAGTCCTGTAAGCAGGCTACCCGCGGCTTGGTAGCTGTTGGAGCCGCTAAGTTGCTGCGAGATAACCGCGGGATATGCATCTCGCAAGGAACGGAAGTTATTCGGATCGACCGTGATACCGTACCCTGTTCGAACCACGAGTTTCTGGCCGATCCGGTATGCAATTCCTAACCGGGGCGCGAAGATACCGCTGCCGGCGTTGGCGCCTGTATCATACGGCACCCCGCCAAGACCGCCGAGCAACTCCAGATTCGTTGTCGGATCGTAGCGGTTGAAACCGGTGTGATCGCGGTGTGCCAACGGGTAATCCTCGTAACGAACGCCGAGCGTAACCGTCAGATTGCCTAGAACCTGCCACTGGTCTCGCGCATATAGCCCCACTGACTTCTCGCGGACCGTCGAAGGATTGATGTACTGGATGTCTTTCCCCATTGTCTGGGGCATGCCCAGCATGAAATCGGCCCAATCGTTATATTGGTTCGATGCCGATCCGCCGTTGAGCGATGTCACGCCGCCCGTGAAGAAGAAGCCTCCGCGCGGCCCATATTTGAGTTGCGGTTGGAAATGATTGATCTGCATATCGACGTAATCTACGCCGAACCGCAGAGAATGCGATCGCCTGATCCAGCTCAGGTTACCCGCGGCAACATACTGGTTGTCGCGGAACACGAATGGGTTCGATATGTTCGGATTGCCGAACGCGGTATAGCTGCTTACATTGAAGTACGGCTGTCCCCCTTGAAGATTGAGCGATCCGTTGGTGCCGGGTATCTTCAATATGTCGGAGCCCCAGTTCTGATTGATGTCCACGTCTTTACCGGAAATTGCCTGGCGGGTGTATCCGACGTTCCCATCGAACAGCAATGATGGAGTAATGGTGTAAGTTCCTCCGACGGCGGAGTTACGGACCGTACCGGTCGCGTGACCGGGTTGACCGCCGTTCAGCGCCCCGCCTCCCGCCGCTCCCAAAGCAGGCGGATCGAAAATGTCGTAGGTGATGAAGCTATACCGCGCGAAAATCGAACTCTTCTCGTTCGGATTGTAGTTGATCTTGATATCGATGTTGTCGCGATTGAAGTAATAATGCCCAATCGCGAAGTAGTTGGATGTACTGGCCGTTCCCATGTTAGGTTCTGGCAACAGCGCTGCCATCATCATCGCCGCTGAACTGAGGCGGCTCGCCGGAATCATGTTGTTCGGAAACTGCGTCCGCCCGGTTCCGTTGGCGGCGCCGGTCTGCGGATCGTAAATCTTAGTCGTTGTGAAGCTGAAATCGCCCTTGCGCATCGCCTCCAGCGGAACCGATTCCGTTCCCGATGCCGCCTGCCGCTTCAGCGTACGCTCCCAGTCGGCGAAGTAGAACAGCTTGTTCTTTCGAATCGGTCCGCCCGAGGTCAGACCAAACTGGTTTTGGATAAACTTCGGCAGATCGGGCCCGCCGCGGTAAAAGAAGTTCTTCGCGTTCAGTTTGCTTACGGTGTTGTATTCCCATGCGGCCCCGTGAAAGCCGTTCGTGCCGGATTTCATGGTCACGTTGACCGCGCTGCCGCCGGCCATTCCCTGCTCCGCGTCGTAGTTTCCCGTCGACACGCTGACGGCCTGGATCGACTCCGCTGGCGGAACATAGGCGATGATCTCCGGCAGCCAGGGATAGCCGTTCACCGTGCCGTCGATGCGAGTTCCGTTGTTGTTATAGGATGAACCGTTCACGTTGGTTGCCAGTGCGCCCGTGGGATTGCCGGCCTCGGAATGCGATGCAACCGGAGGCGTAACTCCTGGCACCAGGTCTAGAAGACTCTGGAAGTTCCGCGCTCCGGTCAGCGGCAGATCCTCCACCTCTTTATCGGAGATCTGCGTATTGACTTCCACGCGATCGGCCTGCAATGTAACCGCCGAGGCGTCCACCGTGACGCTCGCGCTTACCGACGCAACCTCTAGGGCGACATCAACCCGGCGCGAGGTGTTGGCGTCCACTTTGATATTGTTCTCAACCGTAGTAGAGAACCCAGCAGCGGATACGGTGATCCTATAAACGCCCGGCTGAAGATCGTTGAAGGTAAATGCGCCATGGCTATCGGCTCCGGACTGCTTCAGACGTACCCGTCCCGGTATCGAGCAACTCGATCTTGGCGGACGGCATCGCGAGCCCCGCCTTATCCGTGACATTCCCAGTGATTGACCCGTAGAGAACCTGGGCCTGAAGACATCGCGGCAGCGCGATAGCGACCAAAACGAGAGCGATTGCAAAACGTGTGTAGTGACGAATCCCCATGGGGATCAATCATATCCGATAATGCCGCTTGCGTTACGCGTTACCGGCGCGTTTGTGTGAAGCGCGCTTGGGTTTTGCTACCGGCTCTTCAGCGGTCTCTTCAGCCTCGGCACTGGACGCCGTGGCCGACTGAGGCGGCTTCTTCTTTTGCTCCAGGCTCTTCTTCAAAGCTTCCATAATGTCGATCACCGGCGCCATCTGGGGCTGAGGAGTCTCGACGATTTTGTGGCCCGCGACCTTCGCCTCGATCATCTTCTTCAGGTTGTCGCGATAGGTATCGTGATACTTCTCGGGCTCGAAGTCGGCCTGCAGAGTCTCTATCAGCATCTTGGCGAGATTCAGTTCCTTGTCCTTTACCTGGCTGCTGTCGGTACGGAACGCATCGCCGGCGCGGATCTCGTCGGCGTAGTACATGGTGTGCAGAACGATACCCTTCTGCGCCGGACGCAAGATCACAACGTGCTCGCGGTTGTGCATCGCTACCTTTGCGATGCCGTAATAGCCCGTTTCCTTGAGGGCTTCGAACAGGAGGGTGTAAGGCTTTTCGCCCCCGTCTTCGGGTGCCATGTAATAGGAGCTTTCAAGATATACAGGATCGACGTCGGAGGCTTTAACGAACTCCTGAATCTCCATTACGCGCGCGGTCTTGGGCGCGACCTTCTTGATCTCCTCATCGTCAATGACAACGTAGTGGTCTTTTTCGTACTCAAAGCCCTTCACGATCTCGGTCCGCGGTATTGGCTTGTCTTCCGCCTGGCAGAAGATAACCTGCTTAATGCGCGACCCATCGGATTTATGAAGCTGATTGAAACTGATGTTCTCGCTCCGCGCCGCCGACATCAAACGCACCGGCATGGAAACCAGACCAAACGTTAACTGACCCTTCCAAACGCTACTCGCCACGCAAGTTACCTCGTTTTTCCGCGCCGAACCGAAGCGCTATTTGACCTTAAACACCTATAGCACGCTTGCGGCCAACTTTCCAGTTCCATTAGTTCCAATGTTTAAGTCGGAAATCCGATAGACGGCATAACGCGAGTTTTGATAGACCGGCTGCAAACTGCGCAGCCGATGGTCCGGCTGAAGAACCAGATAGTTCACCCCGAGCATACGATATCGCTGAACGGAATCGGCGCCGTAACCTATGCTATTAACCAGACCCCAACGCTTGCGCCACTCTTCGGCGAAATCCTTGAGATAGTTCACCTGCCCACCCGACTTCCAATCAACGTACACGGCGCGAGAGGCGTTGAAACGAAAGATGCCTGACTCGACCCGATGGCCTTCATCCGGAAACAGGAATTCGGACTCGGGCGACGTATTGTACCTGGCCCAGCGTGAGAGTTCTGCAATTTCCGGGGTGTGCAGATTGGGATAGTTAACGACGCCACCAATCCATGGAATTGCGAAGAACGCGAGTAGCCCGGCAATCAATAATGCCGGTCGCGGCAGGCGCAGCGCCGTCGCGGCGAAAGCTCCCAAGCCAATAACGGTGAGCAACAATCGCCATGAGACCGGATCGAAAAGCTGCACACGCGTCGGGATGTAGAATACCAGCGCGAACCAGGCCGCGGATTCCAGAATGTGGCGCGCGCGCAATCCGGCAACGCTTCCCAGAATCACAGTGAACGCCGTCACGAAGAGCAGTGTGCGCAAAGGTTGAAGCTGCGGCACCAGCGACCACTTCAATTGTTCGAGCAGCAAGTACGATAACGGCATACTGAGCATGCCGATCGCCGGTAGGATGATGCTGAAAGCCCGCAACTCGGGCGGTAGATACCGCTTCACTCGCACATAAGCCACGATGCCCAATCCGTACAGCACGAAATATTGCGGCAGCAGACTCCTCCACCAGATTGAGATCCAGTTATAGGCGGTGCGCATCCGCTGAACTGCCTCATCTTGCGGCATCAACCGGGAGAAGAACTGTTGCTTCTCTCCGCCGCCGGGTTGCAGATGCGCGGCAATCGCCAGCCCGACTGCGGCGCAGAGCAGCGCAACCCACACCGGCGTTGTGGCGCGCGTTTCGCGGCGCGATATCCAGAGCAGCCCGATCCAGAACGGAATCGTGGTGGGAGCGTGAATCAGAAAGGCCGCGCCGGCGACCGCTCCCGCCCATATGTAGCTTCTCTGCGAGACCAGGCCCATGGCGCAAAACAGCATCGGAACGGCGAATGCGCGCGGCGTGGGCTCGTATTCGAACGTCAGAACCGAAGGTCCGGCGATCATCGCGCCGAGCGAGAAGATGGCCGCCGCCAACAATGACGCCCACACGTCCAAGCCGGCCGCAATCGCGATCAGATAGACTCCCCAGATTCCAAGGGCACGGCAGACGATCTGCACTGCCTCCAGCACATATTCGAAGCCCTAATCCGCTGACGCGGCTCATGGCCAGCGCAAGCTCGTCATAGAGCGTGAACGACACGTGCGGATGCTGGACCAAGAGATCGCGGTCGAGCACGCTCGGGTCGCGCAGATGCTCCAGAATGGGCGCGTATATCTGGGTATCCTGCTGCAGCCAGGTGTGTCCGGGAAATTGAAAAAAGGTCAGCAGCGCGAGGCCGCTGATCGCGGTAACCACCGCCAGACGCGCCGCCTTTGGCGGCGTGGCGGCTACGATCATTGAGCGGGAGTCTTCTCTAACTGTTCCTTGAGCCAGATTCGCTGCGGATCGAGATCGATCGCCTTTTGCAGAGCCTGCCGCGCTTCGCCGTTGTGATGTTGCTTGCGGAGAGCGAGGGCCAGCCACAAGTACGAATCGGCGGACTTCGGATCCAGCTCGATTGCCTTATTGAAATCCTTGATAGCTACATCCGGACCACCGCCCAGGCCTTGCGGGAGATAGTAATTTCCCACTCCCTCGGCTTGGTACACGCGAGCCGACTTTGGATCCAGCTCCATCGCTTTATTGATCGCCTCTTTCGCTCGCTTCCCGTATGTCAGCATGCTCAGGGGATTGACCGCGGGAATCGCCTGACCGTAGAGAGTGGCGATGACCCGGTAATACTCGGCGGTCTTGGGCTGCAGTGCGATAGCCCGCTCAGCGGCGTGGACTCCGGCTTCGGCGGCTCGTTCCGCGCCGCCTTTATCTTTCAGTTCCAGGCTGACTTCGCCGAGGTAGGAATTGGCCAGCGCAACTTTATACTGCGCTTCGGCATTGTTCGAAGCCGTGTCGGCCGCGGACTGAAGATCGGCGATCATCTTCTGCAGCGCGGCACGATCTTGACGATCGCGAGCTTTGAGCAACTCGGTCTCCCACGATGCTGGGGCCGCCGCTAAGATGCCAGTAACGTATGAGAAGAATCGCTATCAATCGCATTCGTATTACAACCTGGCTACACGCCGCTTAATTACCAGAAAATAGAACCCCAGACAAAACAATAGTACTCCGTTGGCCGCGATCACCGCCGGCGCTGAAAACATCGGGATCAACTTCCCGCTCGCGAGACTGCCGAACGGCATCCCACCGCGAAATGCGACGTTATAAACGCTCATCACGCGTCCTCGCATTTCGTTTGCGGTGATCAACTGCACCAAGGACGAAATCATGGAGAAAGCGCAAATCAACGCCGCGCCGGCCACAAACAGCAGAAAGAAGCTGAAGTACATGTTTTTAGACAGCGCGAAACCCGCCATCACGGCGCCTAACAGCATCAACATGGTCAGGGCGATCATGCCCTTGTTCCTCACGTTGCCAAGCGCGGCCACCGCCAGGGCTCCGGAGATGGAGCCGATACCCGAGCAGGCCAGAAACATGCGTGAACACCTCGGGACCACGCTTAAACACATCCTTCGCGAAGACCGGCAGAAAGGTAATCATCGGGATGGCAAACGCGGTCATCAAGAATGCAAGAGCAATCAGAGACACCATCGCACTCTGATTGCGGATGAACCCGATCCCCTGTTTCATGCTGGTGAGAACCGATTCGCCGGTGTGCGGCGGCTTGAAGCTGATGCGCAGACAGTAAATCGAGATGATAACAGCCACGAACGACAGCGCGTTCAATCCAAAGCACCACGTCGCGCCCGCTGTCTTCAGAACGATCCCGCCAATCACCGGTCCGATAACACGCGCCAAATTGAACTGGATAGAGTTCAGCGCGATAGCGTTGGAAAGGTCTTCTTTCTCGACGAGGCTCGGCACCAACGCGGAGTAGGCAGGTCCGCCGAACGACTGGGCGGTCCCAACCACGGTAGATAAAAACAGCAATGTGCCAGACCTGCACCTTATGAATTGCGAGCAGCAGCGTAAGAACTAGCGCACATGCCATTTGCACGTATTGCGAGCCCAGGAGCACGTAGCGCCGGTCGATGCGGTCGGCGATGACGCCGCCCACTAGCGAAAACAGAAAGATGGGTATGTTGCCAAGAAATGCATCCAAACCAAGCAGGAATGGGGATTTGGAGATATCGAGGACCAGCCAGGCTTGCGCCATCTGCTGCATCCAGGTGCCGATGCTGGACGTGCAGGCGCCAATCCACAGGATGCGGAAGTCTCGATACTGAAAAGCCTTGAAAGTCTTCCGGAACACGGGGTTACGGAAGCGGTTTCTCGCGCGCGATCAGGTGGAGAATATTCCCGTCGGCATCGGAAAAGAAGACCAGACGGTTTCCCTGGTTGTTCATTAGCCCCGTCAAGAAGTTGACCGACTTGGCTTGTAAATCCTCGTGCGCCTTATCAAAGTCATCGACAGCAATCGCGAGATGGCGGATGCCGGGGTCCTTCATCGACTGTGGCGCACGCTCGCCCTCCGATGGGATGATCTCTAGCATTGAGCCGTTTGGCGCTTTGACGAAGTAGTTGCCCGCGTACTCGAAGTTAATGTGAAAATCGAGGTGATCGACATACCATTGAGCGAGTCTCCGGGGATCAGGCGACGCAATCGCCGTGTGCTCCAGACCTTTGTACATAAATGAAGTTTAGCGCAAGCGGACGAAGGCGCGAATACGGCATCCAAATCCGAAAGGAGAAGCTGGCATCCGAATAGTCAGTTCATGTCCCCGCCGTGCGACTTCCCGGACTTACCGGCATTCGCTCTACAAATAAGAGATAATCCCCTGCAAACCTGCAAAGCGCCCCCTTGACATGAGAACACAACAATGATACGAGTAACCGGGTGGTTTGGCGCGTGTGGGACGGGACGCTTGCTGTCGGCCTCGAAGTGAACTCCATATCGAGTCGCCAAAATGCCTTCCGGGCCGCCAGATTGTTCGAGATGGCGAGAAGGCGAAGTACCCGCACCTCTGGCAAAGTACTGCGGCGGATAAAACTTCAAAGGAGAAGGTGTCATGAGACAGAAGGGTTGTCGCGGTTCGGCCCTGGCGGGACTCGCGGCGTTGCTACTTTGCGTTACGGTCCTGTCCGCACAGTCGGATTACGGCTCAATTCTGGGTTTTGTGAAGGATGCATCGGGCGGCGTCATCCCTAATGCCAGGGTAATCGTGAAAAACGAGGTCACCGGGACGGCCACCGCAGCCATCACCAATAAGTCGGGCTACTATGTCGTCCCCGACCTTCCGCCCGGATATTATACGGTAACTGCGCAGGCTGTCGGATTCAAGACATTTGAAAGCAAGCGGAATAAGTTAGACCCAAGTTCCACTTTATCTCTCGATACCCCTATGACGATCGGCGATGTGGCGGAGACACTGGAGGTAGTTGCAGTGGCATCGCCATTACAAACCGAGTCGGCCACCGTGCAGCAAACGGTCACACGGTCCCAAATCGACGCCCTGGAGCTGAACGGCCGGAACCCGATCTATATGGCATCTTTGCAACCCGGCATGCGGAGCGCTTCAACGCTGGGCGACTTCAATTTCACTCTGACCAATGGCGGCTATTTTATAAACGGGGCCCGTATGGAAGACAGCTTGATCACATTTGACGGCGCGCCGGCCACCCGGACCCGCGCCAACGACACGTCTATCGGCGTTGCTGACGTGGACTCGACCACGGAAATGCAGGTTCTCACCGCGGATTACGCGGCCGAATACGGACGCGCCGCCGGGGGTCAGATTCGCTTCATAACCAGCTCAGGCGGAAGACAGTTCCACGGCGCCATGTATGACTATTTCCGGAATTCCGCATTGAACGCCAACACTTGGAGTCGTAACCAAAGCACCACTACTAACTTCACTTCGCCGTTCCGCTACAACCAGTTCGGTTTTAATCTCGGCGGGCCAGTCGTGATTCCGCATCTTTACAATCGCAACCGGGAAAAGTGGTTCTTCTTCGTAGGAGAGGAGTGGATCAGGTACCGCTACACGGACACCCAGACCCAGACGGTTCCCAGCAACCTCATGCGGCAGGGCAATTTCAGCGAATTGCTGGGACCCAATATTTTTTACAACAAGCCGGTGGTGATCTATGATCCTGGCACCTGTCCGGCGGTCGGGGCGGCAACCTGTACTCCGTTCACTAACAATATCATTCCAGCCAACCGGCTGAGTCCCAACGGCCTCGCTATTTTGCGCGCTTATCCGGCTGCCGACGCCAGGATATCTGAGTGGGAGCCAGAACTGGATCTCCCAAGCTCCGCATCCGATTAACCAGCGGAAGGACACCTGGAATTCCGATTTCCTGCCCAGCGACAAAGACCGTCTCCAGTTCCGGCGTATCGGTTTCGCCTATTACGAGGATATTCCGTTCGATCAAGGGTCGGGACTGACGCCTCGTCATGGGAGCCGGCCGAACCAAGTCAATTCGGTGAGTTGGATTCGGTCCATCAGCCCGACGCTGGTCAATGAAGCGCGGGCCACCCTCAGCAACGACGCCAACTGGCTGGGTGCCGACCTGTCCGGCGCTGGCTGGAATGCGCAGACGCTGGGCATCAATTATCCCTACTTGTTGCCGGCGGATAAAGATATTCCCCGCAAAATTCCGACGGTCAGCCTTACCGGCAACTTCTATGGCCTGGCGGGGGGGCCGTACCCGTCGCATTCACAAGGCGTGATCTACACGGCTACCGATAGTCTGACCAAGGTTTGGTCTAACCATACTGTCAAGGTTGGATTTTACTTCGAAAAAGAGGGAGAGAATAACGACGACCAGATCAACGTCAGTACAGTGCCGGGCGGAAGCAGCAATCAAAACGGCACATTCCAATTCAGCGATACACGGACCGGTATGGGCGCCACCGCTGGCGTCTCAATAGCTAACTTGGCCCTCGGGTTGGCCGACAGCTACACCGAGATCGGCCCGCGCGCGTATACCATCTATCGCGGATATCTATATGAGTGGTTCGCGCAGGATTCCTGGAAAGTAACCAAGAATCTACACCTCGACTATGGCATTCGCAATACGATTACGGTTCCGTGGTCCGCGCTATGGAGGAATCAGATCTTCTTCGATCCGGCTCTTTACAATCCCTCCCAGGCCGTGCAACTGAGTCCCACTACAGGTAACGTTCTCGTCGGTACCGGTGACCCTTACAATGGCATGGTGATTCCAGGTACCGGATTTCCGAGTTATGCCTGCGGCCACGGAGTGACAGCCGCATGCACCAACCAGTACAATGGCCTATTCCATAATCTTCCCAGCTACTACATCAATATCACCAATCAGTTTCAACCGCGGCTGGGCATCGCTTATGCGTTCAACAATAAAACAGTAATCCGTAGCGGAGTGGGCCGGTTCTTAACTCGGGTTGGCGATGGAGGCGGTGGGGGCGGAAATATATTCCCGGGGGCGAACTCTCCGTTCCAGCCGTTTGAGACCGTGTACGAACGTTTCGGTGGATAATCCCGGCGCCAGTTTGAGCAGCGCAACGCAAGCTCCACTGACTGTCACTACGCTGCCCCGCGACCTAAAGTCCCCTGAAGCCTGGAACTGGAACTTTACGGTGCAGCGGCAGATGCCTGTGGAAGTCTGTGTTGGAAGTAGCTTACATAGGCCGTCGCGGGCTACACCTGGTAGACTCGAGCGACATCAATCAACCGGCCGTGGGGAGTGTGCAGGCCAATCCTGGGGTTAATGTCAATTACCTGCGGCCGTACCGAGGGTTCGCGTCAATCCAGGTGGAAACCAGCGTTACGAACTCTATGTATAATGCGCTGCAGCTCAGTTGGAACCGGCGGCTTGCCAATGGCTTCGCATTCGGGTTCTCGTACACGCTGTCGAAGAGCATGGACAACGGCTCCTCCTACAGGACACTTGTGCCTGACACCTACAACACCAGCAACCTTTGGGGACCATCGGAGTTCGACTCACGCCATGCGGTGGTGATCAACTACGTCTATGAACTACCGTTTCTCCGCGGCAACCAAAGCATAGCCGGCAAGTTACTCGGTGGGTGGCAAGTGAGCGGAGTCGCGCAGTTCCAGACCGGGTCACCTTGCGGCGTAGGTAGTGCGAACGACTATGCTGGTGTCGGGGAGGTCGGTACCTTCAGCTGCGGCAACGCAGGGCAGTTCTGGGTCATGAGCACCACTCCGAAAATCCTCGGACAATTTGCAAACTCTGCCAGCAGCCCGAACCAATACTTTGCGGTTACAAACCCGGACGGAACTCCGATATTCACGACACCGCCCGCAGGCACATTTAACCTCCAGAAGGGCGTGCGCGATTCTATTTACGGGCCCGGTTTCCAGGACTGGAACGTCGGCGTGTTTAAGAAGTTCGCTATCAACGAGCGGTCTGGTTTTCAGTTCCGAGCGGAGGCGTTCGACTTTCCCAACCATGCGAACTGGAGCGCGCCGAGTTTCAATCCTACGTCGGCCACTTTCGGGAAGGTCACCGCCAAATCAGGACTCGTCCGGACCGTGCAGCTCTCGCTACGGTTCTATTTTTGACTCGGAGTAATCTCGACGTTAGGTGTCTATCAACAAATTAGCGTGGGTTAAGGGGGCGATGCGAGGATTCGCGACGTAATCCTTTCCAAGAGCCGGGTCCGGCTCAGATCCCTTCGCAGATGAGAAGGTCGCTCCTTTGCTTCGGCGCTAAACCAACGAATATTGTTATGGGGGTAGCCTAAAAATAAATAACCTAAGAAATACCCGTGCGCTTTACAGAGTGACATGTGGCTTGACATTGGCTGCGTAATGGGATTAAGTATCACCAACGGAAATTGTGGAGATTGAAACTGTGTTCCGAACTACATTCAAGATCGCATTGTTGGTTTTACTGTCCGCCGGCGTCATGCTGACGCAAACCGCGGGGACAGGCACATTGGTGGGTACCGTAAGCGATTCAACGGGCGCGGTCATGGTCGGCGCCAAAGTCACCATCACGAATGTTGCCACGGCGTTTACCTCGAATACCGTAACCTCGGCGACGGGTGCCTACTACGTTCCGTATCTGGCAGCGGGCACCTACAACTTAACCGTCGAGGCGGCCGGCTTTAAACGGTTCGTGGGCGATGGAATCCTCGTCAGCGCCGGCGAGGTGCCACGAATCGACGTGAAACTCGAAGTGGGAGAGTTGGCCGAGAGTGTGAATGTCTCAAGTGTGTCACCGCTGCTCGAAACCGAAACCTCTTCTTCCGGCCAGATCTTCACGGGCACCGAACTGACCAAAATGCCGATCAATGAGAAGCGAGTGACCCAGATGCTTTATTACTACGAGGGCACCAACTCCATGTCGGGCTTTCACATCCTCGGCCAACGCCAGAACATGATCGGCTTCACGCTGGATGGCGTCGAAGGGAAGGAACCCGGTATACAGAGTTACGGTGGCACCGATACTCAGTTAAGTGCCGCGGTCGACGCTTTTCAAGAAGTGAAGGTATATACTACCGGCACACCGGCCGAAATCGGGCACTCGGCAGGAGGCCTGGAGGCGGTAGTTTACCGATCGGGTACCAACCAACTCCACGGCTCGGCAGAGGATCAGTACATCGACAAGGTTTTGATTCACCGCTCCGTGCTAGAGCAGACGCGGTCGCCGAATCCGTTCAGCTACCATGAGATCTCTGCGGTAGCCAGCGGCCCGGTTGTGCTGCCGAAGTACAATGGCCGCGATAAGACATTCTGGCTGTTCGGATTTCAACGCCACCAAGAGCTCGGCGCAACAGAAGGCACGTTCGTCACCGTGCCGAGCCCCAGTATGTACAACGGTGATTTCTCCTTCAATGGACAGACGAGTCCGAAGCCACTGACTATATACAACCCGTACACCACGCGACTAAATGGAACGACTTGGATGCGGGATCCGTTCCCCGGCAATATGATTCCGAAGAGTCTTTTCGATGCAGCCGCCGAGAAATTCCTGTCGCTGAACCCTTTCAGTCAGCCCAATCTTCCCGGGATTCCCAGCGCGACTGGTCCTACTTCAAACCTGGATGTGAACCCGCAGAAGTGGGTCCGCCGCACCCGCTGGGACGTCAAGTTTGACCACCAGTTCACCCCAAATCATAAGGCCTTCGCACGCTACTCTCAAGCACGGCATCGCACCTTGGGCCAGACCAACCAGTTCTCCTGGGTGGCGGATCCCAGTCAAACTTTTTCGCAACTTGTCGATCCGGCTGCGGTGCCCACGCCAATAGATGAAATCAACATTGTCCTTTCGGACATGCTGATCCTCAGCCCCACTATGAACAACGAGTTTCGGGTTGGGTACAACCGGCGCGCCCTTTATCAGGCCGCCCCTTCGGCGAACCAAAACTGGGCTCAACAGCTCGGCATCCCAAACGTCAGCGGCGCGACCTTCCCGTACTTCAACATTGGTTTCGGTATGGCTGGCCTGACGAGTTACCATAACATCGGTGACGACATTACCGTCCAGGATAATTTCACCAAGATTAAGAGCAAGCACGCGATCAAGTTCGGCTACGAGTTGATTCGTACTCGCTATAATGCTACCAGTCCCGCGTTACCCGGCGGCAGCTATACTTTCGGCGGGACCGAAGCTCCATTTACCCCCAACACGGGCAACACCTTCGCCAATTTCCTGCTAGGCACGGTCACCAGTGCGACCTTCACGCAGGCCAACGCCAGTTGGCTGCCGCGTTGGTGGTCCCACCAGGCTTATATACAGGATGACTGGAAGCCTCTGAGCAAGCTCACGTTGAACGTCGGACTGCGGTACGACTACGAGACTCCGTTTGAGACCAAGTACGGCCAGAACTCGCAATTCGACCCGACCTTCAAGGATCCGATCAGCGGCCTCATGGGCGCCATAGTTCACAAGTCAGGGCCGCTCGCCAGGAGCGACTGGAACAATTTCGAGCCCCGACTCGGCCTGGCCTGGAACTTTTCGCCAAAATGGGCGTTCCGCGCCTCCTTCGGGTTGATCCATGCCGATATTTTAGCTCCGACGCAAAACATTAATTTCGACGAGTACCTGGCGACCGCGTCAGTTCAGGCTGCGCCCGGCGATCCGAACTACGTGTTCCGTCTTTCCCAAGGGCCGCCGAGCTTCGTCTACAACGTGCAGCCGAACGGTACCGCGCCGTTCAGTGGCGCGAATTATTCCACGCGCACAGCAAGTTGGTGGGATCCCAACATGCGAATGCCGTACGTGCTGAACTGGGCGGGTGGGGTGCAGTGGGAGTTCGCCCACAATTGGCTGATGGAGTTGAACTACCAGGGGCAGTCCGGCGTTGGGTTGATCAACAGTTGGAACATGAATGCCATTCCGCTGAACGTTTCTACAAATCCTGCTGTGCTGGCCGCCATCTATAAGGCGACCCAGAACTATTTGCCCTATCCGCAGTTCGGCGCCATCAGTGCATACTCCAATTACGGCCACGACTCCCATCATTCAGGCACCCTAAAGGTCGAGAGGCGTTTTACCTCCGGCATGGCTCTCAATGCTTTTTACACTTATCAGAAAACCCTGTCGGAATGCGATGCCGAGGGAGTTTGTACCGGCGTGAGCTATTACGACCGAAGTTTGGAGAAAGCCCGGACTGCTTTCGACACGACCCACCGTTTCGTCAGCACCTTGACGTACGAGTTGCCCTTCGGCAAAGGACGCCGATGGATGAACAAGGGAGGCTTATTCAATAATGTGCTCGGCGGCTGGGAACTCACCGAGATCCAGACTCTCCAGTCGGGAACGCCGTTTACTGTAACCTTCTCGGGCAGTCCCTATCAGTATCTGCCGGGCAGTTCGCGTCCTAATATCATCACCACAATTCCTCAGGCCACGGTACAAGGGTGGAGTATTGGACCGAATCGGTTTCCTACCTCCGCTCAGAATCCGTACCTGAACTTCTCATCGTTCGCTTATCCGGCTGCATTCACGGCTGGCGATTTGGGACGCAACACCTTTGAAGGCCCAGGACTCAACTGGATGCAACTATCGCTGGCAAAGTGGTGGAAGGTCAAGGAGCGATATCGCTTCGAGCTGAGGTTTGACGGTTATAACTGGCCAATCGAACAGCCTCAGTTTGCGAACCCGAGCTCCGTTTACAATGTCAACAGTCCCGCCACTTTCGCGCGCATGACCGGAGTGCAGGGTTCCTTCTCCGGCGCCGGTGCCGGAAGACCGAATATGTGGCTCATCGGCAGGTTTGAATTCTGATCGCCCTGTCACGCCCTGATGCTTGAGTGTTCCGAATGGAGAAAGCAAAAATGAACAGCAAAACGAAGACAACGCGCCGCTCGCTGATCGGCGCTATCGGACGTGGGGGATTGGCGGTCCCGTTGGGAACCACGCTCCTTGGTCAAGCAGGCGCTCAAACAGCGACCAGCACCAAAGCGGTAGCGCTCGCAGTAATTGGCGATGAATCGCACAACTCGGACGTTTACCGCACGGCCTTTCAAGCCACCCTCGTACAAGACGCGGGACTGCCCATCGATTTCACCGATGAGGAAAAGACGATCAGCTATGAAAACCTCAAACACTACAAAATTCTGATCCTCTTCCGCAATGGCACACGTCATCCAGGCGGTTACAGCAACATACCGGGCAAGATCGTGAGCGTCCCTCCGCTTCAGAGGAAGCTCGATCGCACCTTCGTCGCCACAATTACCGACGACCAGTGCAAGGACATCAAACGTTGGGTGGAGGAAGGCGGATCGCTCTGGGCGTGGCACAACAACAGCCGCCTTTCGCTAATGAGAAAGGATTATCGTGACGTCCAAGGCGCCACCATTCTTGGGCACCCGCCGGTACGGCCGTTCAAAGTGAAGATTACCAATCATGATCACCCCATCACCAAGGGAGTCGACGACTTCGTGATAACCGACGAGCAGCACTTCCTGGTATACGAAAAGGACCCCAAGTATGTCCTCGCGGTCAGTATCAATGAAGATAATCTGACTTATAACGACCGGAATGGAAAGCCCAGCACTACCTGCGAAGCGGTGTGGGCCTACGACTATGGCAAGGGCCGAGTCTGCTTCATGGCTCCGGGACATGCGATGACCTCTCTGTGGAACCCGGAGTTCGAGAAAATGCAGAAGAACGCTGTGAAGTGGCTTCTACATCAAACCTAGATGCGCGAGTTTGCAAACATAGAACCTCCTGCGCGGCAACGGCGGCGGTTCCTACTATAGATCAGCTACAGATACGCTTGAGAGATTGGTGGGCCTCGGCGTAATCGTGAGGATGAGGCGCAAGGCGGGCAGCAAGCCGAAGAACCCATGGGGCCAAATGGAGAGGGTTGCGCTCAATTGATGGGAGCGAGTACCTGCGCAAGCCAATCTCTCTTGAGCAAAAGTGTATTTTCTTGTCTTTAAAAAAACACTGACAAATAGCCTCTTGACACCGCGGGCGCGGTTGAAGCATAGTTCCGTTACCGCTGCGCTCAGTAGAGGATAATGAACGTCGATAGCTGGAACAACCAAGGCCCGGACGATCCCTAAACCGATCGCAAGATCCGCTGTTACAGATGTCGCCTTATCCATTACTCCATCTTCACCAGCAACTGTGCCGTTTCTAAATCGTGCCAAAGTTTGGCTCAGCAGGAACTTCCGAGCGGCGACAGTGAGGAGTCGGTAGGCAAACTTTCGCAGGAGATAAGCGAGTCAATACTCCTTACGCACAACACTCAACTTCCCGCGGCGATTTGGTGGGTCTTAGGCTCAGAAGTCATCTCATAGATTTGATCCATCGTAATTCCAGTACGTTCTTCCGCTTTGCACACGCGCATTAGGCAGGGAAGGTCCTCAAAACCGGTCACGTCAGTGGAATCGGTTTGCCAAACAGCTTCCGTAAGATAGAGCAACGAAGCGAGCACGGAATCGTCAGCCTCGGGACGGTGATGAAACTCGATCGCCTTGATGAGTGAATCCGGGAACCGCCAGCGGCGCAACAACTCGGCTCCCAACTGAGCATGATCCAGCCGGTACGAAATTGCCTCTGCGTAGACTGCCGGGAAGCTGTTTTCACGAAGCTCGGTTTCCAGACGGCGAGGAGCCTGGGGAAGTTTTTCGATCACCAGCCGGCCGATATCGTGAACGAGTCCTCCGAGGTAAGCTTCCGCCGGGTCGCCCTTTCCGGAAGCAAATGCAAGGTCTTGAGCGACTTCCGCCGCCCGCGACGCATGGCTCCAGAGACTCTGCAATCCGGACGAAGCGAAAAGCGGCTGAAAACACGCTTGCAAAAGAACGTTGCGAGCCGCGGGAATACCCAGATAACAGATCGCATCCCGTATGGATTTTGTTTCGGATACGCGGTTGTAGAGTGCGGAGTTTGCGCGTGAGATCAAAGTGGCCGCCAGCACCTGATCGGTCCTGGCAATCGATTCGAGATCAGTCACCGTGGCATCTCCATCTGTCAACGCAAGTAACCGTCGCGCATGACGAGGCGCCACGGGCAGTTGGTCGATTTGACGAAGCGCGTCCAGTCCATCGAATTGCATCCACTTGTTACGAAGAACGACCCCAACCAATCGATGGAAAGACGTGAAACTGGATAAGCCGAAGTCGTCGAGAATCTCGCGTATCGAAAGCCCGTCATAGGGACTTAGTTCGACACTTTCGTCAAGGCAGTTACAGGCATCGAGGATTTCGTGACCGATTTTCCTCCGTTCGTCCAGGTGATCGCGATCCTCGGCCCGGATGATTGCGCTAATCTCATCCAATTTTTCGAGATCTCGAAGCTCGCCTGATGGAAGCTTCACGTCTAGATCCTGCTGTAGGCGATGGAGCGCATCGTCGCCAAGCTGAAGAAGAACGCAATGATGACCCAGCGCGGCATCTTCTATAGCTTCCCGCATGGGAAGCTCGATCTGGAAGGGATGGGATATCAGTCGCGTCAGATATGCCACGCGCTTACAGTGAGCCAAAAGACCCGGGTCGTCGGGTAGATAAGGTGCGATTCGGGATGTGCCGACAGCCTGTTCAAATTCCATAGACATTCGTCTCTCCAGTTCATATCGGCTGCGAACGCAATCTAGAATAGGTCTACGGCGATTAAAATTGTATCGACGGCTCCGCGGTAAGGGAAAACGCCGTGTTAATCTCAGGCGATGGCTCGTTCATTCCCGCTCAGCGGTTTTATTATTACATCGGCGGCTTGGCTTGCAACCGCTATGTTCGCGCAGAACCCGAAGCCGGCGGCGCCAGCCTACGCCGCCACGCTCGTCAGCGCTGGTCAATCGAAATTCGTGCAGGACTGCGGCTTTTGCCACGGCCGGGATGCGGGAGGCGGCGAAGACGGCCCAGACCTGACGCGTTCAAAGCTGGTGGCGGAGGACGTCGAAGGGAACAAAATTGGTCCGGTGGTGCGCAACGGCCGCCCGCAAAATGGTATGCCCCGTTTCACTGTTTCGGATCAAGAACTTGCGGAACTTGTCGCTTTTATACACACTCAGAAAACTATCGCCGAATCCCAGAAAGGGGGACGGCGGGGAGTCGATGTCGCCGATCTTCAAACCGGGAATCCGGAAGCTGGCAAACAATACTTCAACGGCGCGGGAAAATGTTCTTCCTGCCACTCCGTTACCGGCGACCTGGCCGGTCTGACCAGACGCCTCAACGGTTTGAAGCTTGAAGAGCGCCTGATGTATCCCAGAGGCGCTAAGAGCAAGATCGTGATCACGCTGCCCTCCGGTGAGACTATCGCGGGTGAGCTCGCCTACAAGGACGAATTCAATGTTGCAGTTCTGGACCCATCCGGCTGGTATCGCTCATTCCCCGTTTCAAAAGTCAAGTATAAGATCGACTCGCCCGCCGACGCCCACGTCGACCTATTGGCGAAGTATACGGATGAAGACATCCACAACCTGATGGCTTATTTGCAGACGCTGCGGTAGGAGCTATATAGAATGAAATCACTTCTTCTCGGGATAACCCTCGCCTGCGCCGGCCTGGGCCAGGATCTGGACCCGGCGGCGCTACTGAATCCGCCCGCCGATAGCTGGCCAGGCTATCACGGCGACTACTCCGGCCGCCGTCACAGCGGCCTCGACGCAGATCACGCCGTCAGAACGTCAAGAATCTCGGACTTTCCTGGGTGTTTCAGACCGGCCAGAACAACGCCATCAAGTGCTCGCCGCTGCTGGTGAACGGCATTCTCTACATCACGGTTCCGGACAACGTCTGGGCGGTCGACGCGCGTTCCGGCCATCAGATCTGGCATTACACGTATCCGCCGAACAAGGGCTTTCATATCGGTTCGCGCGGCGTCTCGATGTACAAGAACTGGCTTTTTTTCATGACGCCCGACGCCCATCTGATCTGCCTGAACGCCAAAGACGGCACGGTTCGCTGGAACGTTGTGGTGGCCGATTCGCAGAAGGGCTACTGGACCACCATGACCCCGCTGATCGTTCGCAACCATGTGATTGTCGGCGTCTCGGGCGACTTCGATAATCTCACCGGCTATCTGCGCTCGGTCGATCCGGAGACCGGCAAGACGCAGTGGAAATGGGACAGCACGCCGCCGGTCGGCACGCCCGACGCGACCACCGGGCGGCATGACGTGGATGACCGGCACATACGATCCGGCGCTGAACCTGATCTACTGGGGAACTGGTAATCCGACGCCTGTACTGACCGGAAAGACTCGGCCGGGTGACGATCTCTATACTTGCAGCATCGTGGCGCTGAATCCGGACACGGGAAAGCTCACGTGGGCCTTCCAAGCCGTCGCCGCACGACACGCACGATTGGGACGCGGTTGAGACTCCCGTTCTCGTCGATGCCGACTTCCACGGGACACCGCGCAAGATGCTGATGCAGACATCGCGCAACGGATACTTCTTCGTTCTCGACCGGACGACCGGCGAAAGTCTACTGACCGCGCCATTCGGTCCGGTGAATTGGGCGCTCGGCGTCGACAAGCAAGGACGCCCGATACCCAATCCGGCCAAGGAACCCGCTCAGGATGGACGTTTAATCGCGCCGGATGAGGGCGGCATGACTAATTATCGTTCTCCGAGTTTCGATCCGAAAACCGGACTGTTCATCGTGGATGCGCATCCCAGTTACGGCATCTATTTCGCCAAGCCAGCCGACGGCAATTTCGGTTGGGCGGGCGCGGACTACGGTGTTTGGGGGAAAGCGGTGCTCGATGCGATCGATTATCAAACAGGCAAGATTCGCTGGAGCCATGAACTGGGTCCGAACGGTTCCGGAGCGGGTGTATTGACCACCGCGTCCGGCCTGATTTTTACGGGTGACGCGATGGGGAACGTGCTGGCACTGAGCACCGCGGACGGAAAGACGCTGTGGCATGCCGGAGAAGGTGCCGGCATGCAGAGTTCACCGATATCCTACGAGCTTGATGGTCGCCAGTATGTGGTCACCAGCGCCGGCGGAATTATGTTCTCGTGGGCGCTGCCTGAGGCGCCTTAACGAGCACGTGTAACACAGCCACCGGACGGAATCGGTAAGTTTTTCGTGGCTTGCAACTGGGCGGTCGTTGTAAGTGAATTTTCGAAATTACGAATAGAGGCGTCTCGTTGTTCCAGCCAAGTACCATTCTATGCACCGACTCAGGTCATCGGTCCAGTATCCGTCGGAGGTTAGGGCCACAGGTTGAAATATTTCGATTAGATTCGGTTCCTTTATTCGGGGCAATAGCCAGTTTCCCACTGTAAACGCGAACCGCTCCCATTTTCCGGTAGTAGGGTGAAGATTGACTGCAAGGATATCGAAGTCGCCGAACCGGTATGGCCGGGTCTTCATGCCATCTCTCTCGCCGCTCCTGGTCTTCTGGACCTCGACAACATAGAGAGTCGCCGTCGTACCTTTCAGCGAAGCCCGGGATTTTCGGGAGTACTCCAGTGGGAGCCCTTTCTCCTTTCGCTGGAGTTTAACCTGAATTCTGACTTTCGTCTGTTCGCGTTCGACCAAGAAGTCGTAGGACTCTTCCCCGACGATCTTCAAGGCTTTCCATCCGTCTCCCTCAAGTGTCGGCAGCAGCCTTTTCTCGAAGATTGCCTCAGCAAGGATTCCACGGATTCCGCGAAGCGTGGAGATCCGAAGAACGCGCTATCGCCGTCGATGATTTCCTCGGCCGTGGTACCCCATTCCGTTTCGAGGAGATGACGCGGGACTCGTTCCCGAAGGTGCGCGAGGATGATAAGTCTCTCGTGTTCAGTCGCTTGTTCGATCAACAGGCAGACTTCATCGGTAAGATCGCTCATTTACTGGGTCGCCCGGGAGGCTCCGGCGTGAAATCCTCGACCTCCCTCCGATGTACAAAGACACGTCCGCCGATTTTCAGCACGGGCAAGCGGCCTTTCTTGACCAGCAGTGATATCGCCTGACGGGACACATTTCGAAGCCTTGCGGCCTCGGCTTGTGAAATCCACTCTTCGGGTTCCCGTAAATAGCTTGACGTTGTCAATCGATTATGTTAAACTTTTGGCGATCAATTGACGATTATAGCTATATGAAAACCAGTGTCCAGCTTACCGAGCAAAAGGCGGTCGATCTAGAACCCTTTCTCGGGCAGAAACCGGTCTATCGTACCGGCCAGGGTGCGGCTTTCGTAGGTGATTCTCAGGACTTGCTTTCGCGACTTCCGGCTGAAAGCGTAAATCTGGTGCTAACCTCTCCGCCCTATGCCCTGCATTTCAAGAAAGAATACGGCAATGCCCACAAGCGCGATTATGTCCGATGGTTCATTCCATTCGCAAAAGAGATTTTCCGTGTCCTGAGAGACGATGGCAGCTTCGTATTGAATATAGGTGGCAGCTATAATCAGGGTGTACCTACCCGTTCACTTTACCACTTCCATCTCCTCATCGCGATCGTCGAGGAGGTGGGGTTCAGTTTAGCCCAGGAATGCTTCTGGCATAATCCCGCAAAGATGCCTATGCCCGCGGAATGGGTGACTGTCCGCCGAATCCGTATCAAAGATTCGGTGGAATATATCTGGTGGTTTTCGAAGACACCGTGGCCAAAGGCAAGCAACACCCGCGTGCTCAAAGAGTATAGCCCGGACATGATCCGTCTGAATC
Source organism: Terriglobia bacterium (assembly GCA_963767545.1). Lineage (GTDB taxonomy): Bacteria > Acidobacteriota > Terriglobia > Bryobacterales > Bryobacteraceae > CAVVFX01. The sequence continues at coordinate 10,104 of CAVYEV010000003.1, read as the reverse complement.
GCCGGGGCGTGAAGCCGACGGTGCGCCCGTCGGGACACGTGATCCGGGGTTCTTTCGATAAAGTTGGCGAGGGCGCCATTCCGGGTAATGTGATCGAGGACATGTTGACTGACGCGTTGGAAGTCCCTATTGCCGACTCCATGCTCAAGTTCGGCAACAACGCCGCGAACGACGAATACGCAAAGCGCAGCAAAGAGCTTGGATTCCAAATGCATCCAGCACGATTTCCGGCGGCACTGCCGGAGTTCTTCGTTAAGCTTTTGACCGAGGAGGGCGACATGGTCATCGACCCATTTGCCGGATCGAACACAACGGGAGTGGTTGCAGAAGGGCTAAATCGGCGTTGGATCGCCATGGAGCAGAAAGCAGAGTATCTTGCGGCGAGCAAAGTTCGTTTTCAGCAATCCTCCGAAAACGCAATCACCAAAAGGCAAGCCGACCTCTTTTAATGGCTCATGCGTCATAATGATCTAAAGTGCCGCTACACCCAAATTTCAACGCTCCAAGTTAAACACCCCAAACTAAATTAAACGCTCGACTACGATGGCCATGCGCTGTAACATCTAGCAAATGAATCCTTTTGCGCGTGCGTTTCTGTTTGCGGGCAGCATGACAGTCTTTTCGGTGATCTCGTCGGCTACGCCCATTACCATTACATACAGCAGCACGCCGCAGCACGGGAAGGGGATGCGTCGGCACAACCCTTTTTCCGATGCTGGCCCCACGACACCGCGAACCGGGCGTCCCTTTCGGACGGGTATTTTATCAACGACAACTCAGCGTTGATCTTTATCAGTGGTATCGGAACCTTTGCCTTCACGACTGCCGAACGGAACCACTTGGTGCATTCATCCCTGATGGCATCTTGAGCACTTGAACCGCGTTCGTTCTTTTTGAGTGGACTCGGTCTGATCAGCATGGGCATGGCTGCATTGCGAAAACGCGTCTAGAAGCTAAGCGCGAAGTTCGCGCACGGAGTCCCGCGGAGTTGCTGCGCCCTTACACCCCTCCGCACCTCGGCCTGCGGACCCATCACGACTTTGCGCGCGATGCATTCGGTACGTGCAATTTCTTGCCAAGCCGCACGTGCGGAACCCAATGTCGCAGGCTAACAAACCAGGGACTGGCTGGGAGGCAGGGATTCGAACCCCGATTAAAGATACCCTAATGGAATCTGTAAGTTACTGATTCTACTATGGCATGTAGGGGCTAGAAGGCATGTTAGGACTGTACTCGGTACAGCGTCGGTACAGTCTAATTGAATAATCTTATGCGGCCCGACGCGCCCACCTGACCGTCAAAAAACGTTTGATGCAGCCGCTTTATTTCCTTCTCAGCGTGATACTTTCCCATCGTCCGGGCGAGAATAAAGGTGTCCAAACATCTCTTCAGTAATGCTTCCCGGTCGCCGGACTCTATCAGAGACGCGCAGATATCGCAAATTGTCCACACGCTAAGGTTTACAATTTGCTGTATGTTCGTTAAAGTGAAATCTTTAGCGGGATAGCACCAGCATGAATCTTCTACTGAACAGAAGTCGCACAGTATTCTCATGAGGCATATTATATGCTACAAAGCAAAAAAAAAGAGGGAGTCAATCAACAAAAAGTTGACCGACTCCCAGTAATTTACGATACCCTTACGTTCTAAAAAGTTTTCCCTAATCCTATGTAGAAGCTCAGGGGTAACGAGGTTGGTAGAGCCCGGAGAGCCGGTTGACGTCGTTACGGTGGTTATCTGCCCGGTAGGTGCTAACGTGGTCACCATTGTGGTCTGAGCGGCTGAGCCGGTGGCACCGGTAAGCCTTAACTCTGTGGCCAGGACCAGACCCTTAAGCCATTTAGGCTGGTACAAAAAGAAAGGGCCTCCCGAGAACGTAGTGATGGCCACCGGGATCTGTATGCCTGCATCGATGCAACTGCCAACCATGAAGTCACCAGAGCGGGAGAAGGCTCTTCCCAGAACCCTGTTCTGATCGTGCTGATGGACGTCATGTCTACGGTTGTCTTCGAATACATCCCGTTACCGAGGCCGACGAAGGCAGACACCCATGTCTCACGTACGCCGGCAGGTTGTTGTTTCGAATGTAGCCCTCACCCACCGCCACGAAGTAGCTGGGGTAAGCAATCTTGTCTACAGGCGTAGAGGCTACGTTCTGTCCAAACGACACTCCAGCTAACACAAGAGGTAGCAGGATTTTCATACGTTGGAGAGCGCGTTGGATATAGCCGTCACAACAAACCCCATCGGATAAATGATTAGGCTTGCTGATTACGGTGAGCGTCACAACTGCGCTACGGCTGTCATAGTTCCAGCCCACTCTGACTCTCTGGTACACAGTCTCGCCCACCGGTCCAGAGATCTCTATACGGGCGCTCTTTGCCTGTTGCTGCAACTGAGCGAACTTCTTATCGTCCACGGACTCGGACAGGATAATTTTGTTGCCTTTAATCTCCATCATAGTTTCTCCTTACGTTATAAAGTGGCCACCGCGTTTGCTATCACTGAGCAACGCGCTATGCAGTACTCCACCGAGCGGAGATCTGCCATTTGAGAGACACACAGAATGTTTCCCGACTCAATCTCGACACTGGCGTTAATCGTAGCAAGCCGGATCCTCGGGCACCTGCTCCACATTGAGCTTAAGCTCGCGACTGAGTGCCGCCGCCAGCTTCGCACTACCGGGAGTAGCGTACAGGATTCGGCCTCCGGGCATGAAGAGGCATTCTGAGACATATGCAAGCTGACAATTGCATCCACCTTACGCGAGAGCGCGTGTTTGAGTCTTCTCGATACGTTCCCGGTATTCGTCTGAGCATACAACATTTTACGATCAGACAGGGTACCGCACAACCGCATCGAATAATCGTTCGCTATGCCGTGCTCTGAGGTACCGTCCTCCAAGAGCAATCCCTAATCCATTTCCCGTTGTTTCCGGGCGTCTCTTCCGTGCCCGGCTTCCACCATGATCTTCATTGATGTTTGATTAGTAATCCACGCCTTTACCAATCAACAGGATAGCCAGGGCTGACATTGTGCCGCCTATGGCTCCCCAGTTATGAGCGTGAACCTTTTTTTCTTCCTTTGTATTGTCTGCTTCGAGTTTCAGACCCGCGACGTCGAGTTTTAAGTCGGCCTGCTCGGTCCGTAAATTTTCTACGGAGGTGTGAATCTCCGTGAGGCGCTGCATAAGCAACGCCTCGAAACTGCTATCATGCATCGTAAAACTTACCGCCTAATTGGTTACGTTTATTGTCCATTCAACCAACACGTTAGTGCCTACGCTTTTTGTGAACGAGGTGTTCGCAGCCGCAATAAGCTGTCCGCCCGGAGTAGTCCCGCCTGTTACTCCCACGGCTGTGGCCATATTGCGCCGGTCGTTGTGACCGTTAACGCCTTATTGTACACTGTGCCTTTTCCGTTTGAGGTCATCGTTACAACCGGCCCGGTTGCCGTGGCCACATACAGCGGCGCGAAATAACCGTCCAGGTTGAGCCATGCCGCAAACGCCGTAGCTACATCGGTGGTACTCTGTCCAGCGGTCACAAAATAAGGAGAAATATTCTGTGTGTCTAATGTTAGACTTACAGAGTTTCCTTCTCCAGGTGTTGCCACCGAATACGACTGTTCCGTCAGCCAGCGACCCCGACGTTCCCGAAGATCCGAACAGTCCTAGCACTCCGATAGAACCTAAAACTTCTCCCGGTAAGAGTGTGATAGAGTATGTGACTTTCTAAACCGCGCGGGACCGGCTAGACCCGGTGTCGGAGAAATTCTTACGTAATAATTCGGAAGGAACCGTTGTATCGGTTGCCGTGACAGGCGTAGTTCCATTTCCGATTGCCATTGACAAGGCTTCGATTGACACGTCTCCAACCTTACCGCCTCTCCTACCAGGGCCTTAGCGATAGCCTCAAGCGTAAAGGAGGTCTCTAGGTTGTGGGTTCGGATCTGCCGGAAGCCAGGGCAGTGAGCCGCTCGGAATGGGCGGGAAGCACTCCATACCGGGCGTCGTATTCCACTAACCGCACCTCACCCACGCTTAGTATGCGGGATGCAGCCGGGCGCAATTGCGCGATGAACGATCTGATTGGTTTGAAAATCCGTCTCATATTTTTGTCAACTTAATGTTCGTGTCCGTCATGTGGATGCTCTCGTCCACCGACTGTATGTCGTACGTGAAAGCGTCGGCCCGCTTCCGAAGGCTAGGGTCTTCAGGCGCGATTAGGAACTGATCTGGCACCTTGCCCGAACGTTACCTCGCAACCGAACTGTGCGTTCTCGGTGATTGTCGGAACGTGTGTAGCCACTACTTGAGTGACCACTTCGCTTCGAGCTATGTTGTCGGCAGGCAGAATGAACGCTAGTATTTGCCCACTTTCGGAACGCTCCCTTGAGTGTGATAGGTGGATGTGTTAACCGTACCCTGTAAGAACAAACCAGACCGGGACGCAAGGTATTGTTTACCGTACCTGATCGCTGAGTCTGTACGAGAATATCTTGTCCTGGACGTCAACCGGCGCTCCTTCTCGAATGCCGTTGTCTCCAGGGATGTGTGACATGGCCTTAACCATATCGATAGACGCTTGATCCTGGACGCGAACCCTTAAGGGAACTCCGTAGCGATACGCCACATGTATAATGTCTCCTTTGTCGGCACCGAATCAGGATCGTCAAAGAACGAGATGAAGGCCGCGTTACCTCTAAGGCCACCTGTGCCGCGTACAACTCCGCTACTTCATCCGCCGCGCCTACAGTCAGGATCACATCCTTCTGGGCCGCTGCCAGTAGGTCTTTGGCCTCACCGTCCTCTTCGCGAGGTCTACGGTGTTTGCTCGCGTGATGGTAAGCTCCACGCCGATAGGGTCTCGCGTGATAATGCTTATCGATGTTGCACACTCCGGCCAACGCCAACACGCCGTTATAGAACACGCTACCGGTGTCTGCGATATCAAACCCGGCGTCCGTTCCTCCAGAAAAGCCGCCGCCCGCTGCCGACCAGCTAGCCTCGGTGTCGGAGCTTATCACAAAAAGCTCATTGTACTCTGTGCCGTCCGTCACCGCAGTCATTACCACTTTGGGTTTGTATACCGTTCCCCATCCGCCCGAGGTGTACGGTCCCATGTTGGTAGTGTCTACGTTGTTCAGCGCCCAATTGCGCTTATCTCCAGTAGTAACCTGAGTGACTTTATACTGGAACAGAGTGAACCCATTGATGTTGATCCCGGCATACCTACCATGTTTTCGAGTGACACAAAGTTGCCGGTAGCCCAATCTGTATCCGCAGTGGTCGTGATAACAGCGGGGTAGCTTCGAGACACAGAAGCTATGTCAAACCTGGAGTAATCCTGTGATGCGATGTAATCCAACTTGAATAGCGCCATACCTTGCAACCATGCTTGTAGGTTGTAGTGCAAGGTGACGAGGGATGTATCCGCAATGTCCGGCGCGGTTAGGATGTACGTAGGTAAGTCTTCGTCTCCTAACGTTAAGAAAAACTGGTCACCAACTTGTAGAGCCGGTCCAGTTCCTATGGTGATTGCGAAGCTGGCGGTTGCTGTGCCGCTTGCTGTCTGATAGGGAGCCACTGCCGGGTGGGCGACAAGTTTCCACCTATTACCTCTGCGTACGTTCCCTGACTGGTCTCTTTGATGCGAGCGAAGTAAGACACGTTCTGTTGCCATGTAGGAGCACCCGATATCGGCGTGACCTCTACTCCGTTACGCACCAGCCCTATAGTGTGGTCAGACTTGAACCATACGCCTAGCTCACGTTTGATATGTTGTTTGTGGACCGATCCTTCATCAGACCGAAGATCACGCTCGCTCCATCCAGGAAGATAATATCCTGGAACGCACTGAAGCGCTGATCAACGTTTGAAAGCTGTTGTTGAAGAACAACGCGCCGGTCTGACTGGTGGCGTTTATGTTCAGCGTGTTCTGATACGTTGGGCCGCTATGGAACACTCCGGGATTTACCAGCGTCACACTGCCTACCACGTCAGGGTCTAAGTTGACCGGTAGCGGATTGGTGAAGTCGGACGCAAACAGGTTCGAAGGTTGCAAGTAAAAAGGAACCTGCGTAAGCTGCCACATCCCAATGTTGCCGTCAGCTTCGAACACGTCAACGCGAATATCATCAGAAGGAATGTTCCCGCCTGACGATCTCAATCTTGTTGATGAGCGGCTTGTCCCGAGGCTGGAACTGTAGCGTAGACAGTACGTACTTCTGAGCGCTCCGTCCACCGCGAAAGGTGCGGGCTGATCGAAGGCCGACCGGAAGCTTGCGGCGAACCGGCGCGTAACGGATAAGTCCTCGTTCACTGCGATGGAGGTTGTAATCAAGGAGAAGTAGTAACCATTCAACTGACCTAGCTCCTGAACGATGTTAGAGAACTCCCGATTCGTTACGGTGTACTCAGGCATGATGAAAGCGTCGGAAAATCCTGAGTAGTCCACGAGCCCGGCGAGCGCCGTCATTTCGATAAGCGCCTTTAGTATTGCGTCCCCTGATTGGTTGTAGAACGTAATCAGTGGAAAGTTTTGAAGTCGAGCACCGTTTGATAGTCGGTAGCGTTGATCTGCAACATCTTCAGGTACTTGTTGGCTAGCGTATCCAAGTAGCTGTACGCGCACGCGAGACCGTTCTCAACAGGTATCAAACCGTCAAAATAGATCTGATCTTTATCCCGGACAGTGACAAGTTCACCTCCGTTGATCACGAACGGCATAGCTGATTGCTCCACCGATATGGTACACGTCACCGGCTGATTGAGCCCATCAGTGACAGCAATAGCGCCTGCATCCGGGCGGTACGCGTCGGACACGTCCATATCGTTTATGTACAGCTTCAGAGTATTCAACATTCTAAACCGCCTCCTTAGCGGGTAAAGCTTAAGTAGCCCCGGTCACGTTCCAGAGCTACTTAGTCGAGCTATGCGTTTGAAAGGCTAGCCCTCGTAGTGAGTTTGTTTGATTGACTGCTGTTAGGCCGTCGATCACCGCTTGTTGCACGCTGGCCGCGTTTAGCGTCCCCCGTCCGACCCGGAGATTGTTATTCCACCATTGATCGTCAGGTTAACCCCACTCTTGGTTTACGGTTGTTCCTGAGGGTTGTTCGGCGTCCCTACAAGTCCGGTAGCTCCGGAATGTTGGCGAATGCCGCAAGTGTCTCGTCGCCGATTGCCTTGATTTGATTGTAGGCATCAAGAAGCGAGTCTATTCTCTCCTTCGTGTACGCCAACGTTTCTTTCGTGGTCGCTAGATCGTAAGCGCCAATGTCGGTTACTATTCCGAACTCTTGTTGGTAAAGCGAAATCTGAGCGTTCGTAGACGCTAACTTCTGCTGATCCTGTGCCAGTTGAAGGTCGTTCGCTTCCTTCTGGTAGTCGTACTGCTGATCGAGCAGAGCTACTTGGTCAGTTCTACTTAGAGGCCGGACAGTGAATCCTAGTAACTGAGCCCGTTGAATATTGTAGTTGTAAGCGTCGAGCGCCTCCTGTCGAGTGATGTTCAGGATATCCCGTTCCAGGCTCTCGCTGTTGTTGCAGCAAGCTCACGTAGTTCTGTTTCTCTTGCGTGATTTGCTGAGCCGCCGTACGAGCTTGATCCGCTACGCTAAGGTCAAAGAGTTGATTCACGTCTGCCAGATTTACCTTCGGCAAACTAGCGTACTCTTGCAACTCAATTCTTAGATCGTGAATCGTTTGAAGGAACATCTCTCTGACGGGCTCCCTTCCAGGATCGGAGGGACTAGACGTCAGGTTGTAAATCGCATCCTTAGCCGCCGCTGAAGCTGATTGATAGACTGTTGAATCGTCTTCTGCGCATCAGCGACCGCTTGTTTGTAATCCGAATTGCCGAACCCGAACAGGCTATTCAAGAAGCCGGTAGGTTTTGGAATCTCACTCGGAACAGACGCAAACTGTGAAGACAACTGCTGTAACGTTTGCCCTGTGGTATGAGACTTATTGTTTAGCGCCGCCAGAGAGTCTGTCACTCCCTTTTGGATCTCCGTAGCAGCGTTCGTTAGAAGCTGCTTATACCCTGCGTTGAAGATGTCAAAGAATCCTTTGAACAATCCAAGCACACTACCGGCCACCTGCCCTATAGGTCCGGCCACCGCCAACGCTCCGTTGAGGTCGCCTAGAATGCCGTTACCGCCGCCTGCTTCGCTGAATACCTGTCCGAACCCACCTGCGTCTTGTATCTTCTGTATGCCGCCAATACTCTTGGCGAACCCTCCGACACCTGATACAGCTTCACCTAAGGTACCTTTGATCTTACCTAGCGACGATCCTAGAGCCTCTAGGCTTGTCCCTACTTGCTCGGTGTATTTCAACTGAGCCGTTAGAGATTGTCCGCCGCCTGCTTTAACGTAGCGGATTTTTGTTTCAGGCCGTCTGCATCGTTACTCTGACCGGCTGCGTCTAATTCCGCCGCGCCTTCGGACTGGTTAGATGAATCCTTGAGATCGAGCGCCGCCTGTTTAGCGGTTAACTCTTTCTGCGCATTGAGCACCAGTATGTTGTCAGGCCCTAAGATTCCTTTTAACTGATTGAGCTTAGCCTCGTCCAGCGCCAGGAGAGCCCTCTCTTTTGAGATTTCCTGATCCCGTAGAGCGATGATCGTCTTGATATCCGCAATGTGTTGTTTGTCAACCGACTGCTGAGTCTCAACGTCCGTCTGTGTGTTGAAAGTATTTATCTTGGCTGTTCTCGTTAGGAGATAGCTTCTTATCGTTGTTTGTATCCTCTGTGTTCTTTGTCTTCTTAACGTCTCCCTCCGATCTTATCTGCTGCTCAACCTCTGCGGATATCGCCCGCTCGCGAAGAATCCTATCGTCTAATCGAGTGTTGATATCTTTGAGTGGATCCGCTTCAAGTGCGGAGGCGGCTACTCGCTCTGTGATCTTGGCGCTGAATTCATGTTCCGCTTTCAACCTATCGGAGTCTGCTTTAGCAGCTTCTTTATCTGCCTTGTCGCCAGCGGTTAGGTTTGTTTCGCCCGCTGAGTCAATCTGCTTCTTGAGTTCCACGACCATGCGAAGTGCTGCACTTCCTGGTCGTACTGCTTCATCTTTACCGGGTCGTTAGCGTGCTTCTCAGCCTGCTTTTCGACGTTCACCAGACGTAGAAGCCAACTCTTCCGGCTTCGCCTTAACGACGCTTGAGAAGTCTGTAATCCCAAAGTCGGTCGCCAGGGCCTTACTGTTTACTTCCTTTTGGAAGTTATCATAGTAACTTTCAGGATCGCGAGTTTGTCATTATACAACTGCTGCGCAGCGGCCTTAGACTTGGCCGCGAATGTCTGCTCGGTCTCTTGGTCCTTCTCCAAAGCTGTAGCGAGAGCCGCTTCGCCTTCTTTGTAAGCCTTGTCCTTAGCCGATAAGTCAGCCTGAAGCTGTTCTTTCAGAGCGTTGGCTACCCGTTGTTTCAGGGCCGCAATACGCGCATTGGCTTTGTCATCCAGGTCAGGTTGCTTGTTAGGTGTTATCTTAGCCTGACTCGCCGTATCCAAAGCTGCTCGGGCATCACCTACTTGTTGACCAGCGGTAGAGAACCCTGACAGAGAATGGAGGCCGTCTATAGCATCCTGCTCAACTTGGTTAGGCTTTAAGGAGTACGCCTTCCCGGTTCGCTTCTTAGCTATATCGCTGAGTTTCTGGTCCAGCGCGTTGTAGGCTGATCCAACCTCTTGTACAACAGTAAGAGTGTCTCGTCCTGCCGACTCCAGTTGTTGATACAAAGAAAGCTGGTGATTGATAGCCTGTAACTGCGGTCCTGTTTTTCCGGCGGCATCAGAGAGTAACTGCGTTTCTTTACCGTTGCTGTATGACGCATCTTCGGCGTGCTTTGCCAGATCATCGTCACTCACGTTTCCGCTATCAGCTAGCCCGGCGTTCTTAGCAGCCTTGGTTAGAGCCTGCTTCGTGCCGTCTACGTACTCTCTAAGCTTAGTTACCTTAGCCTTTACTTGCTTCTCGTCTCCACCGAAGAATGACGAGAAGAATCCAGGGCCTTCTTTTACAGCATCTTTGAGTCTACGAATCTGGTCAATCGCGGCGTCAAAGCTGATGTTATTAAGATCGCTTAGAGCCGTGTGA
>CAVYEV010000002.1:0-64688 GCA_963767545.1 Terriglobia bacterium | reverse complement strand
AATCCCAAGCAGGATTAGATGTTTTTGCACACTGTTGATCAATTTTTAAGTCGCGGAAGCTTAAGTGAGATTTGCCGAAGAAGGGGGCTTTGCGCTATCCCATCTTATTCCGTAGCGATAAATCGTATATCGAGGCCGCTTGCTCCGGTAGGTGGGCCCGGGATAGAGCCCATGCTGTTGCCTGAAGTCCGATATCCAATCGGAGCCGTTGAACATAGCCATATGACCGTCAGGATGGCCTTCGATCGCGTCTACAATTGCGACATCCCCGGCTAAATAGCTTACTGACATCTGACCAAAAGAAAGGAAACCTATAGTTCGTAGACTCGATCCGTAGTCTTTGGCCGCCGAGTGCCGACCTAGCACCACGCCGCCCGCTTCGATAGCATTTCTCGTATACTCAGCGCACCGACCGCGGCTGTTCGCGCCCGCGTGCAGGTTTGAAACTGATCGCCTTGTCTCGATTCCACATGTGTTTCCAACTCTGCCGCATCTGCCGGGAAGACAAATACTATAACATCTGGAAACCGCTTGGTCGCTAACGAAACAGGAGTCGGCCAATTTGCAATCCATGCAAACGCTATTCCAGGCGAGATGGTCCGGCCTTTCTCTTCGTTACGTTATCTTGAAGTCATGCTACGCTCTGGCATTCTGCTCGTTGTGCTTTCCTTTACAGCCCTCGCCGCTCCTCCCACAGTCGCCGAGGCGACGAAGTTCATTGAAGACGCTGAAGCGCGGCTCCTATCGCTCAATATCGACGATCAGCGGGCCGATTGGGTCAAGTCCACCTTCATCACCGACGACACGGAGATCATCGCCGCACAGGCCGATGAAAAAGCCATCGCCGCGCAGGTCGACTTCGTCAAGCAGGCGCATGCGCTTCGGTACGCTTGAAACTGCCTGACGATCTCGCGCGCAAGATTTCCATCTCTGCGAAACTTCGCTTACCATCGCCACGCCCGCCGATCCCGCCGCCAGCACCGAATTCACGCGCATCGTAACCGGCATGGAAGGCGCTTACGGCAAAGGCAAATACTGCAAGTCCGGCAAGTGTCTCGATCTCGATCAGACTCTCCGACATCCTTGCCACCAGCCGCAATCGCGCCGAGCTTCTGGATGCGTGGACCGGCTGGCACGCCATCTCGCCCCCGATGCGTCCTCAATACCGCCGCTTCGTCGAGCTTTCCAATCAGGGCGCCAGGGAGCTCGGCTTCGCCGATACACGGCGCGCTGTGGCGCTCCCGCTACGACATGCCGCCCGACGCTTTCGCCGCCGAACTCGACCGGCTCTGGCTTCAGGTTCGACCCCTTGTATCTGTCGCTTCACGCTTACGTTCGCAAGAGGCTGCGCGAAAACTACGGCGCGGATGTGGTTCCAGGCACGGCCCCATTCCCGCCGACCTGCTAGGCAACATGTGGGCGCAGGAATGGAACAACATCTATCCGCTGGTGGCCCCCAAAGACGCCGACCCCGGCTACAACCTCACCGCAATTCTGAAGGAGCGCAAGACCGACGCCGTTGCAGATGGTCCACTACGGCGAGCGCTTCTTCGAATCGCTGGGTTTCCCGCCGCTTGCCCGAAACTTTCTGGCAGCGCTCGCTGTTCGTCAAGCCGCGCGACCGCGAGGTGGTCTGCCATGCCAGCGCTTGGGACGTCGATTTTGCCGACGATCTGCGGCTCAAGATGTGCATCGACATCAATGATGACGGACTTCCGCACGATTCACCACGAACTGGGCCACAACTTCTACCAGCGAGCCTACAATAAATCAGCCGTTCCTGTTCCGCGACAGCGCCAATGACGGCTTCCACGAAGCGATCGGCGACACCATCGCACTGTCGGTGACCCCGGAATACCTCGTCAAGATCGGTCTGCTTAAGCACGCGCCCGGATGCCTCGCGCGACATTGGCCTGCTGCTTCGCAAGGCGCTCGAAAAGATCGCGTTCCTGCCCTTCGGTCTGATGATCGATAAATGGCGCTGGGAAGTCTTCTCCGGAAAGATCACGCCCGAAAAATACAACCAGACGTGGTGGGATATGAGGTTGCAGTACCAAGGCGTCGCGCCTCCCGCGGCGCGTTCAGAAGCGGACTTCGATCCCGGCGCAAAGTATCATGTAGCCGCAAACGTTCCCTACGCGCGCTACTTCCTGGCCGATATTCTTCAATTCCAGTTCCACCGTGCGCTGGCGCGGATCGCCGGCTGCACGGACGCGTTGAATCGCTGCTCTATTTACGACAACAAAGAAGCGGGCCGCCGACTGAATGCCATGTTGGAAATGGGTGAAAGCCGTCCCTGGCAGGATGCGCTCGAGAATCTGACAGGTTCGAGACGGATGGATGCCACCGCCATTCTCGACTACTTCGCCCCTCTGCAGAAATGGCTCGACGAGCAGAATAAAGGTGAACAGCCCGGCTGGTAATCAAAGCTTATTTTCGCTCTGGCGCTGAGCCTTCCTTCCCGGAGGAAGTATGTCACAGAGGGAACCGGGATTACACTTACATCAGACTTATATCGAGTTCCTCGAAATACTCCGGCGCGCGTTGCGGCTCCCGAGCAGCACTTGGGACTGGGAGATTCTGGACGGGCGGATCGGGGAAGAAGATTTCATCCATTTTCTTGGCGAAAATACGGGCGATGTCGAAGGCGAGTGGCGAGGCTTGGGTCGTACTTACCAGTCTCTATCGCGTTGATTGTTTGCCGCGACACTCGAAGTTCCTGCGCAAGTCTCGCCTGTGACCAGTCGTTCTCGGCGCGCAGGACTTTGATCCTATTCTTCACGGATATTGAATAGTGTATGGCTAACTCGACCTAAAGTAAAGCAAACTTTACCATAGGTAAATAACTGTATTAAAGCCGCACTGCAACGATGCGCAGCCGACGATAATCAATGTGCCACTTACCATCGTAGAAGAGGGTCGGCCGGAGCCGCTCTTCGACGGCTGTTATGGCCGCACGGCGCAGGTTTTCGGGAATTGTGTCGAGCGCCTTCTGCTGGAACATCAGTAACCAGTCTTTTAGTCCACGGACTGGATCCTCGAGTTCGGTCGGACGCTCGAACAGGGTGGCCAGCCGGACCTCGAAGCCTTCGGATTCCAGGAGAGTCGAGTACTCACCCACGCTTGGGTAATAGAAGGAACGGAGGGGATCCGACGCGCCCGCTTGCTGCAGGGCGGTCATTACTTGACCGGTGTTGCCCTTGCCTCCGAACTCTGCAACGAACCGCCCACCGGACTTGAGTGCGCGGTGAACTGCCTGGACAACGGGCCGCGCGTCGGGGATCCAGTGCAAGGCGGCATTCGAGAAAACGGCATCGAAGAATTCGCTAACCCGGAAACTTTTGGCATCGGCCAGTTGGAATTTGAGCTTGGGATAGTTCTGCCGCGCCTGAGCCACCATATCGGGCGAGCTATCAATCCCGAGGGTTTCCGCGCCAAGAGCGGCAATCTCCGAGGTAAGGTGGCCCGTCCCGCAGCCAACGTCGAGGATGCGCTCACCGGGTTGAGGATTGAGAAGCGGCAAGAGGGCCGCTCCATACTTCCAAACGAAGGAATGGCCGGATTCGTAGAGGGTTGCGTCCCAGGAAGCGGAACGCATCAGACATCCAGATTCTTCACATCGAGAGCATTCTCTTCAATAAACTTGCGCCGGCTCTCGACATCTTCACCCATGAGCGTTGTGAAAATCTCGTCGGAGCCCGCCAGATCGACAAGGTCGACTCGAAGGAGCGTGCGCTTTTCCGGATTCATGGTGGTGTCCGCCAACTGCTCCGCGTTCATCTCGCCCAGCCCTTTGTAACGCTGAACGGACGCGTCGCGCTTGCCTTCGATCTTAACCTGCGCGAGGAGGCCCTGCCAGGTCGGTTGGGTATCCCGATTTTCATTCTTCAGAATCGTGAACGGCGGATGATTGAATTTGCCGGCGGTCCGCGCGAGAACGCGGAGCTTGCGATACTCCGGCGTCAATGAGAGTTCGACGTTAATCCGGCGCTCGGCGTTGGTGGAGTCGTGATAGAAGACCATCCAGGCTTCGTGCTCTTCGTCGGGCCGGAGCGCGGCATCGACTTTGACCGCTTTGAATTTGGCCGCCAAAGCTTCCATGTTCGCCTTATCCGCAAAATCGGCCTTGGTGTCGACGTGCAGCGCGGCATCGGTCAACACCTCGACGACACGGGCATCGCGCAGACGGCGCTCCATGCGGAGAGTCATGTGCTCCAGTTCATCCAGAGTCATGAGGAAGTTGCGCAGTTCGCCGCCCTCCACTTTAGCGCCGGGTTGGCCGTTGGGAGCGGTTTCGAGAGTCAGACTCTCGGTCGCGCGGCGCATGATCTCACGCGTGAATTCCTTCTCGTCCTTGATGTACTTCTCGCTCTTGCCCTTTTTGATGCGATAGAGCGGCGGTTGCGCGATGAAGATCTTGCCGCGCTCGATCAGTTCGGTCATGTGGCGGAAAAAAAAGGTGAGCAGCAGCGTACGGATGTGCGATCCGTCGACATCGGCGTCGGTCATGATGATGATCTTGCCGTAGCGCAGTTTGCTCGAGTCGAAGTCTTCCTTGCCGATGCCTGTGCCCATGGCCGTGATCAGCGCCCGAATTTCTTCGTGGCCCAGCATTTTGTCGTAGCGGGCCTTCTCGACATTGAGAATTTTTCCCTTAAGCGGTAGGATCGCCTGAAAGCGCCGATCGCGGCCTTGCTTAGCAGTACCGCCTGCGGATTCACCCTCGACCAGGAAAAGCTCACAACGATCCGGATCCTTCTCCTGGCAATCGGCGAGTTTGCCGGGAAGTCCGCCAGAATCGAGAGCGCCCTTGCGGCGAGTCAGATCGCGCGCCTTGCGAGCCGCTTCCCTGGCGCGCGCGGCATCGATCGCCTTACCGACGATCTTCTTCATTACGGCCGGATTCTTGTCGAAGTACTCGCTAAGCTTATCGTTGACAAACTTAGTGATGTCGCCCTGAATGTCGCTATTAAGCTTGCCCTTGGTCTGTCCTTCGAACTGCGGCTGCGGGATCTTGATGCTGATGACCGCGGTCAAACCCTCCCGCACGTCGTCGCCTGTCAGGTTCTCTTTGACGTCACGGAACAAGCCTGCCGATTGCCCGAAGGCGTTGATCGTACGGGTCAGCGCGCTACGGAAACCGCTGAGATGCGTGCCTCCATCGACGGTGTTGATGTTGTTGGCGAAACTGAAGACGATCTCCGAATAGCCGTCGTTATACTGAAGGGCGACCTCCATCGCCAGTGCGCCGCCGCTTGGGAGATCCTTTTGGTCTTCGAAGTAAATCGGCTTATCGTGCAATACCGACTTGCCTTTATTCAGATCCTTGATGAATTCAGCAACGCCTCCCTGATAGAAAAACTCGTGAGCCTTGGGCGGATCTTCACGCTCGTCGGTCAAGGTGATCTTCAGGCCTTTGTTGAGGAATGCGAGTTGACGGAAACGCTGAGCGAGAGTATCGAAGTTGAAAGTGCCGACCATCATGATGGTCGGATCCGGCATGGAACGTAACGCGCGTACCGGTCTTTCTGCCGGCCTTTCCTTCGCGCTTCAAAGGAGCTTGCGGAACGCCGCAGCGATATTCCTGGGTCCAGGTGTAGCCTTCGCGCCAGATCTCGAGATCCAGATGATCGGAAAGCGCATTGACGCAACTCACGCCTACGCCGTGAAGGCCGCCCGAGACTTTGTAACTGTTCGAATCGAATTTGCCGCCGGCATGCAGTTTGGTCATTACGACTTGAGCCGCGGAGACGCCTTCTTCCTGATGAATACCTACAGGAATACCGCGGCCGTTATCGGTCACCGTAATCGAGTTGTCGATGTGGATGACGACGTTGACCTCGTTGGCGTACCCGGCGAGAGCCTCGTCCACGGAATTGTCAACAACCTCGTACACCAGGTGATGCAGCCCGCCTTCTCCGGTGGAGCCAATATACATGGCCGGCCGGAGACGCACTGCCTCCAGGCCTTCCAGAACTTTGATACTGGATTGATCGTAAGCCTCGTGTGGCTGAGTACCTTCGCTAAACATATCGGGGAGCTGAATACCTTCATTCGACATAGACATATACTTCCAGGAACTTCGATTTCAAAAAAACTTACTATCAGATCCGCATCGGCATCACGACATAGCGATACCTGTCTTTGACCACATCGGCGACCGGCAGAAGTTCGCCGGCGCTCTTTTGATCCTTGAGAGCGAATGCGACCCGGTCTTGCGGGATGGCGCGCAGGAAATCGAGCAAATAGCCAGCGTTGAAACCGATCTCAAGTTCGGGACCGTGGTACTCGGTTGGAACGCTCTCTTCACTCTCTCCGGTCTCAACCGACGAGGAAAACACGCGTAGTTCGCCCTCCGCGAACTGCACGCGAATGGCACGCGAACGTTCATCTGCAAATTGCGCCACACGCTCGATGGCCGATTTGATTTCCTCTTTCGAAAGGGTGGCGATATGGACGTTATCCGCCGGAAGAACGCGTTCGTAGTCCGGAAAATTGCCGCTGAGCTTGCGGGTGATCAGCAGGCGCCCGCCGAACTGAAAGAACAGATGATTGTCATCGCCCGCGAAAGCGATTGTGCTTTCCGGAGGCGCTTCCTCCGCAAGTCTGACGATCTCTCCCATCGCTTTGCGGGGAATCAAGGCCCGGAACGAACGTTGGGGAGTGGCATTGTCAAAAGTCTTCTCGACATAGGCGAGGCGGTGGCCATCGGTCGCCACCATCACCATGCCGTCTTCCCTGAGCAACAGCAGAGCGCCGTTAAGCGAAAAGCGCGACTCTTCCAGAGAGATTGCGAACAAAGTCCGGGAAATCATGGATGCCAGTTGCTTGCAGGGGATCTCCGTGATCACCTCCGGCATTGGCGGCAGTTCGGGATAGCTCTCCCTCGACATCCCCGCGATTTTAGTCTTCGACCGACCGGCAGTAATACTGGCCCAGTGGTTCTCCAGGAATTTGATACCTATATCGCCATCAGGCAGCAGGCGAACGTAATCGAAAAGTTTACGCGCCGGAATGGTTCCCGGCCCCATCTTTTTTGACTCGCGCCGGACATTCCGCCCGAATCCCCAATTCGAGGTCGGTGGCAGTGAGCGTAAGCCGGTCCCCGCTTGCTTCAAGAAGAATATTCGATAGGATCGGGATCGTGGTCCGCCTGTCGACCACGCCCTGAGACAGCCCGAGTTCACGTGCGAGATCCGCCTTGCTAACGGTCAGTTCCATTTGTCTTAGACAAACTCCTCAAGTGATAGTGGCATTCGGTGTCGCCGGACTTCGCTGCCTTGGCGCACCTTGGATCGCCGGCTTACTACTTCGTTACTCTTCAATACCGATACAGAAATTAACCCGTATTGATAGGAACTGTTCGAAATGTTGGAAGACTATCTAAATCGTACCAAAAAAAGACACTTTCCGCTTCATTTAGTTGTGGAAAACCAGCGTTTGACTGGTGCAAAATCGAAGCTGTAACGCAACATGCACAGATCCCCACAGGAAGCGCCGTATAGTAGTTGTGGAAATCGGCGGTAAGTCATTGCAATGTATCGATTAGACTGTTGATCGTCTTGTTGAGTTCGGAGTCGGACTGGCGCAACTCGTCGATTTTGCGAATCGAGTGAATCACCGTGGTATGGTGCTTGTTGCCGAAAGCCCTGCCAATTTCCGGTAATGACGCCTGCGTCAGTTCCTTAACCAGGTACATGGCAACCTGCCGGGGCCGGACAATGTCCTTGGCGTTGCTCTTTTCCTTTAGCTGGGCCTGCTTGATGTTAAACTTTTCCGCAGTCGCCTTCTGGATTGAATCTATCGTGATCCGGCGCTCTTGTTCGTGCAGCAGGTGTTTGAGCGCCTGTTGAGCCATCGGCATGGTGACCGGAGCGCCCGTCAGCGACGAATAGGCAATGAGCTTTACCAAGGCGCCTTCGAGCTCCCGGATGCTGGAGCGGCTCTTGGTTGCCATAAACGTGCGCACATCCTCGGGCAGCTTGATACCTTCGATCTCAGCTTTCTTATCGAGGATCGCCATCTTGGTCTCGAGATCCGGTAACTGTATGTCCGCCTGCAGTCCCCATTCAAAGCGCGAGCGAAGGCGCTCTACAAGGCCGGGAATGCCCTTTGGCGGCGAGTCGCAGGAGATCACGATCTGTTTTTGCGCGTCGTGCAGTTCGTTAAAGGTATGAAAGAACTCTTCCTGAGTCCGCTCTTTGTTCCCGATGATCTGAATATCGTCGACGAGCAGCACATCGGCGGAGCGGTACTTGGCTCGCAATTGGTGCATTCGTTCCAGACGTATCCCGGTGACGACTTCGTTGGTGAAGCGTTCGGCGGATGTGTATATCACTCGGATTTGGCCGTGACTCATGAGTTCGCGGCCAATCGCGTGCATTAGATGTGTCTTTCCCATCCCGGTGGCTCCGTAGATGAACAGCGGGTTATAGGAGCGCGATGGGTTGGCGGCTACCGACCGCGCAGCCGCATGTGCAAACTGGTTCGACGATCCGACTACGAAGGTCTCGAACGTAAACTTAGGATTCAGATTCGCATCCACCTCGCCAGGCTCTGTTGCTGAATTCACCCTTGCTTCCGTGATCATCGAGAATGTGCTCTCCTCTTTCTCAAGTTCGTAATCGATCTTCTCAACGCCAATTCCGAGATCGCGCGCCAGTAAGTTGACTTGATCGGCATATTCGCTTTTGAGCCAGAGCATAGTTTGGTGATCCGGAACCAGGATGTGCATCGTTCGCCGGTCTATATGCCCGAAGTGGGTCCTGCCAAACCAGTTGTGGAAACTCTGGGCACTGAGAGTCAATTGCAACTGTTGTTTAACCAGATCCCAAGGATTCGTCATAATCGATACACTAATCAAATAAAACACAACTCTCCCGTGGCTCCTAATCGCCGGAATCCAGGAGTCGCAACGGCCACTGTGGGGGAGATCAAAACGCTGTCACGTTTCGATGAAAGTTGCGTGTCAGTCGAACAGCAGAGAGTAGCATAACATAGAACCAAAGTTCCAGGCCAAGAATATAAGCATCCTCTAATCAGGCGTCTACAGAGGCCACGAAAGCGCATTGACACGGGTACCCAAAAGGAGGAAAATAAATGGTTTCGAGAGCGCGGGAGTAACTCAGTTGGTAGAGTGCGACCTTGCCAAGGTCGATGTCGCGGGTTCGAATCCCGTCTCCCGCTCCAGCCTTATCTTGTGGATTCGCTTTTCGTGACCCAAGCCGCGTGATTTCATCTAAATACCTCGCGGACCTTAGCAAACGTATGACACGAACGATATCTCTCACCGTTCTTTTACCTGCGTTCACCGCAGCGCTTCTGGCTCAACAGTATAAGAGTGAACCTGCAGGTGCCCCGCCATCTGGTCTTGCTAGCGGCATTGCGTCCGCGCTCGATGCGAATGGAACCAAGATCAGCAAAGCCGATGGCGCTCCTGTCCTCGAGATCTGGTTGCGGAAAACGGCGCCTGTCCGGACCGAAGAATAGCGGCGATTCGATCGCGTTGCCGACAATCCCGGTGGGCACACTGCTCGGCGTAATCAAATTGGAGACCAAAGGCGAGGATCGGCGCGGACAGCAGCTTCAGCCTGGAGTCTACACGATGCGTTACGTCCTGATGCCGACGAACGGAGACCATATCGGCGCAGCCCCGCAGCGCGATTTCGGAGCCCTTATACCGGCCGCTGATGATAAAGACGCGACCGCCAGCCCCGACCTGGAGACGGTGATAAAGATGAGCACGAAAGCTTCGGGTACAGCGCATCCTGCCGTGCTGAGCCTCTCGTCTGGTTCGGGAAGCGCGAGTTTCACCAAAGAAGGCGATCACGATTGGACGCTGAATACGAAGATCGGCGATCTGCCGGTTGCCATTATTCTGCTCGGACGAGTGGAATCGTAAAGGCGACGATCTGATCGACCTGCACTCCCACACCTATTTCTCCGATGGAACGTCCAGCCCTGAAGAGCTTATCGCCGATGCTGTCTCGGCCAAACTTGAGGCTCTGTCCATTACGGATCACGATACCTTCGAAGGGTATGAGGCAGCCGTCCCGATTGCGGAGAGCGCGGGTGTGCGGCTCATTCGCGGCATCGAGCTTTCAACGCGCTATAACGGAACGTCCGTTCACCTTTTGGGGTATTTTATCGAACGTGAGCCGGCGCAAGAGTTCATCTCCTGGCTGTTCCAAATGCAGCAGACCCGACGCGACCGCAACCAGAAGCTTATCGACAAACTGCGCGAGTACGGGATCGAGATGACTCTTGAAGAGGTCGAGAGGAAAGGCCGAAGCCTTACCGGGCGTCCGCATTTTGCTCGCGTCATGGTGGAGAAGGGCTACGTTCCCGATATGGAGACTGCCTTCCGCGAGTATCTGGATGAATCGGCGCGCGCTTACGTGGAGCGTCAAGATCCGCAATTAAGCCAAGCGATAGAGCGCCTTCGCCAAGCGGGAGGCGTTCCTTCAATTGCTCATCCGGTGCGCATCTTCCGCAACGACTACGCCAAGGTAGAGGCATTGATCCGCGAGATGATCCCGCACGGATTGATGGCTGTGGAGGCGTATCATAGCGATCACAAAGCCGGTGACGTGGCGCATTACCTCGAACTAGCGAGCCGGTACGGTCTCGCGGTCACCGGCGGCTCAGATTTCCACGGCGGCAACAAGCCGCGCATCCGGCTGGGTACGGGCTACGGCGGGAATCTGTGTATTCCCTGTCAAGTCCTAAAGGATTTGATGGCTTCGGCCTGAGCTTCGCGGCCGTCTACTAGCAGATGTGCGCCAGGCTTCGTAGCGCTAATTCGGACGATTCCCAGCCCTACTGTTTTGCCCAGCGCAGGCGAGTACGCAGAGCTCAGGATTTCGCCGATTTCCGCGCCTTCGAAGGAAAGTTTGGTTCCGCGCTGAATCGGTTCCGCGCCATTGATCGTAAGACCTGCCAACACGCGATTCACATGGCCGCGCGAACGGATGCGCTCGACGATTTCCTGTCCCAGGTAGCAGCCTTTCGTGAAGTGAAGTGCGTCACTAATATTCGTTTCCTGCGCCAAGTTGGTATTACTGATGTCATCGCCATAACGGGGAAAGAAATGCTCCAAGCGAACGATGTTGGCCTCTTCGTGTGAGACTAGCGGCACGCCTTCAAACCGTGGAGCGGTACCCGTTGAGCCGATAATGCGGAATCCGGGAGCACCGGTCGAACTGGCGCGGATCACCGTGACCGAAGCCGCTTCCTGATGCGCAAGAGGAGTTAGCGGCGTAGGTAGTCCGGCGGAGTGCAAGACGGCCTCCGCCTGCGGACCTTCGAGGCCAAATTCCACAGTGGAGTCGGTAATATCGTCGAGCGCCACGTCGTCAGCGATGATGAATTTATCGAGGTGCCCTATCAGGAAGGCGCGCGACTCGGGTTCGGTATCGAGCACAAAGTAGTCCTTAAAGCAGAGGACATTGGCGTCCGCGAGAACCCGACCTTGCGCGTTGAGGAAGAAGGCATAGCATCCGGTGCCAGCAACCAGGTCCTTTACATTGTTGGTGGTCATGGCGTGTAGCAGGCGCGCACGATCTTCACCGGTAACCCTGATTCGGCCACGCGAGGAAAGGTCGATTTGCCCCGCGGTTTCCCGCAAGGCCCGATATCCGCTTGTCATGGCACTAGTTTAGATGCTGAGCCGCTGGTACCGTATCCTAGAATAAGTACAAGCCTTCGATAATGCCCGATTCACACAACCCTCTCCTCAACATTCAGTTCGAGATTCCCTTCGATCGCGTGCGCGCCGAGCATGTCGAGCCCGCAGTCGCCGAACTCCTGGCCGATGGAAACGCCAAGATCGAGGCCATTGGCACCGATCCAGCGCCGCGGACCTATGGCAACACTCTCCTGGCCCTCGAAAAGGCTACGGAGCGTCTGGATTACGCCATGGGCGTGGTCCGCCACCTGGAAGGCGTCGCAACCTATCCGGAGCTGAGATCGGCTTTCAACGCCGTCGAGCCGCTGGCGAGCGAGTTTTATTCGGGTATCCCGCTTAACGCGAGCTTGTGGAAGGCCATTAGGGCGCTGAATGAATCGCATCCCGAGCTGACTCCGGCACGGCACCGGCTGTTGACCAAAACCGTCGACTCGTTCCGCCGTCATGGCGCTGAACTCGATGACGCCGGGAAGAAGCGGCTGGCCGAAATCGACGTGGAACTCGCAAAGGCCACCACCAAGTATTCGGAGAACGTCCTCGACTCTACCAACGCCTTCGAACTGATTATTGAGGACGAGAAGGATCTTGCCGGATTACCGCCGACCGCGCGCGCGGCGGCCAGCGCCTCGGCAGAAAGCAAGGGTGTCAGCGGATGGCGATTCACACTCCAGGCGCCAAGCTATCAGCCCTTAATGACTTATCTCGATAATCGGGAGATCCGCGAAAAGGTGTACCGGGCATTTAGCACTCGGGCTAGCAGCGTCGATTTCAACAATCGCGCTCTGACAGCGCGCATTTTGGAATTGAGGCGGGAGAAGGCTGTGCTGCTGGGTTATCGCGATTTCGCCGATCTGGTACTGGAAGATCGGATGGCCAAGAATGGGGCGAGCGCACAGAAGTTCCTCGACGAATTGCGGGTCCGCACCGAGAAACGGTTTGCGGTGGAGAACCAAGAATTGCGCGATTTCGCGGGCTTCGAGTTGGAACCCTGGGATGTCGGGTATTGGGCCGAGAAGCTGCGCTTGAACCTGTATGACTTCGACGAGGAGTTGCTGCGCCCTTACTTCCCGACGGAGCACGTTGTGGCGGGCATGTTCGATATTTTCGAACGGCTATACGGAATCAAGGTCGTGCACAAGCCAGCGGCTCATGTCTGGCATCCCGAGGTTCGCTATTACGAGATCCGCGATGGGAACGGCGAGTTGTTAGGCGCATTCTATGCGGACTGGTATCCACGGGAATCGAAGCGAGGCGGCGCGTGGATGGACGCCTTTGTAACGGGAATTTACGACCCGCCGGTTGCCGAACCCCACGTGGGTGCGATCTGCGGCAACCTGACACCTCCGATCGGGGAGACTCCGGCGCTCCTCACCCATCGCGAAGTTGAGACTATCTTTCACGAATTCGGCCACCTTCTGCATCTTTGCCTGAGCCAGATCGAAGTGCGCAGTCTCGGTGGGACCAATGTTGCCTGGGACTTTGTTGAATTGCCGTCGCAGATCATGGAGAACTGGTGCTGGGAGCGCGAAGCGCTGAATGTGTTTGCGCGTCATTATCAGACTGGCGAGAACATCCCCGAGGATCTGTTCCAGAAGATGGTGCGGGCGCGCACCTTCCGCGGCGCTAATGTCCAGATGCGCCAGCTAAGCTTCGGGACAGTCGATTTGAAGTTGCACCGCGAGTATTCACCCGAACGTGATGGCGATGTCATCGATTACTCTCGCGCGATTTTGCAGGAATTCTCAGCGGCGAAACTCCCACGCGAGCACGCCACTATTGCTTCATTCACTCATCTGTTCGGGAGTCCGGTAGGCTATGGGGCCGGCTACTACTCATACAAATGGGCGGAGGTCCTCGATGCCGATGCATTCTCGAGATTCCGCGAACACGGAATTTTCAGCCGCGAGGTGGGGCTTGAATTCCGCAGGAATATTCTGGCAAAGGGCGATAGCGAGGACCCTGGGGAGTTGTACCGCAAGTTCATGGGCCGCGATCCCGATCCTGAAGCTCTGCTGGTTAGGTCCGGACTAGTTTGATCCAGGAGTTCCTATGTACTTGAAAATTCTTGGGCACCCAGTTTTCGTCAACCTCAACTTCCACATGCCGATGATTGTGGATCTGTCGCATCCGGTTGTGATGTTGACCGGGGAAAATGGCTCCGGCAAATCGACGCTGCTGCACTCTATCTACTTCGCGTTACGAGGCGAGAAGGTTGAGAACTACGTCTATTCGCTTGACCGGGCCAGTGTGACTACCGGCAAGGTGTTTCTCTTCGACGCCGAGCAGCACAATCCACGGATGCAGATGGAGGTCTTTAAGAATCAGCCTGAGATGAGGGAGTTCCTGACGATGGCGAGCCACGGCCAAGTCATGCTATCCATGTTCAATCAGACGTTTCCATCGTTTCCGGACGGGACGGTGTTGTTGCTTGATGAGCCTGAGATGGCGCTTTCCGTCTCCAACCAGCGGCGCATTCTGAAAATGCTTTTAGAACTCGCGGACCGCAAGAACTTCCGCGTTATCTGCGCGACCCACTCGCCGGTGTTGATCGAAGCGAAGGAGACCTACGTAATCAATCTGGACAATCACATCAATCGCAACGTGGTCACATCGGATCTCGGAATCGAGGGGCAGAGTACGATTCAATAGCAGTCAGCGCGTCAGAAAACGAAAATGCATGACCATCTCGCTCGAAACGGGACGATCCGCGACTTGTGCCGGTTCGAAGGTCCACTTGCGTGCCGCATTCGACGCAATCTCGGCAACCTCCGGCGCGCTGTGTTTCGAGAGTATCTCGGTCTTGGTCACCTGACCGCTGTTGTCGATCCACACCTTGAGATCCACCGCTGGCTGATCCGCAATGTTCCGCTCCAACTCCTCAGGAAGTCGTGGTTTCACCTCCCGGACAGGCCGGGCAGGGGAATAGTTGTCCTGTTTGTGGGCATGCAGCAAGTTCAATCCGGGGATGTGACGAATTCCGCGGCTAAAAGCGCCGGCCCGGGTCGGCTCCAACGATACCTCCGACATCACAGGTCGCCTGGGGGCCTGCGGCCTCACCGCGGTTATTGCCGTTATATTTGGGGGAACATTGTACACGTATTGAATCGGAGGCGGTTCGGACGGATGCGGCACCGGATGGGGCACGGCCGCATGCCTGGTTGGAGGTTCAGCAACACGATCCGGCTGGGGCGGATCAATGGGACCTGGCGTAGACTTTGGTGGAAGTGGGATCTTGACCCGGAGTTCGTAATCTTCATGTTGCGTCGGCGCCAGGTCGGGATCGAACGGCGGGTTTATGTCGGCTGTCGTCGGCGCGGATTGAACTGCCGTTTGAGGAGCAACTTGAGGCACAGTTTGGGTGATGTGTCTACGCCCGGGTTGATGAACCGCGACAGCCTCCGCAGGCTGCATTTTTTGGGTGAGCATTGGACTGCGATGTTCATGGGCGTAGTAGGCAAGAACAGCTACCAATCCGGCAGTTGCGGCAAGCAGAGCGGTTTTCGCGAGTGTAGGAAAGGTAAACCGCGCAGCCGTGAGCCAGGAATTCGCAGCGGTCGACTTGGATCGGCCAGGCTTTTGAATCGAAATGGAAGTGAGCGGCAGGGCTGTCGAATCGAACGGGAACTCCAAATAGCTCTTTTCCCTGTGAATATCGCCTTCTTCCCAGACGAAAAAGCCGGCGTGCCAGTCTTTGGGGCGGAGCAGTAGCATGACGTCTGCCGGTGCCGCAAAGTGCAGCGCCATCAAGTCCAAGTCATACTGGTCCATGTAGAGGCCTTGACGAAGGTGCGTACGAAACGAACCCAAAGTCTGCAAGCCACGATGTGAGGCGCGGAGACGGTAGGCCAACTTTGTTCTGTCCGCCTGAGACAGCGTGAATGTCAGGCCACGACGGTGCTCAGAAGGCACCTGTTCGAAGTCTTCAATGAGAATACGATTCTCATGGTCCCGGCGGCCGAGCAGAATTCCGCCGATTTCTACCCTACCGGCATCCGCCTTTGCAGCCTCCCTTCGCAGCCGACTGATGACCTCGGGCGCTAGCGCGACCGTGACAGGGGATCCTGCGGCTTTCCAGAGATAGTACTGCCGATCCATGACTTGGTTATAGCAGCAATTTGATCGCCGCTTTGGCAGGAGTGAAGAAACAAGTGGTAGGCACGAGCAGATTTGAACTGCTGACCTGTCGCTTAGGAGGCGACCGCTCTATCCAACTGAGCTACGTGCCCTTATTTATCCGATATTGTAGCGCTTTAAGCCTTTCCATCCAATATCTCTTCTGTATTGTATGTTTTTATACTTTATATTGGATACACCACGATAGGCGCGAGCTATCCCAACAGATAGATCTTGACCCGAGGCGGTAACGCCCAAAACTCGACCACCGGAATTAACCAGTCGGCCATTTTGAATTTGTGTCCCGGCGTGGAACACTATGGAGCCAATTGACTCAGCTTCCTCAATGCCGGTGATGGGGAACCCGGTCGCGATCTTGCCCGGATACCCCCCTGACGCGAGCACCACGCACACCGAAGGCTCAGGCCGGGAGCGCAGGGACATTCCGTTCAACTGCCCAAGCGCAGAAGCCATAAGAGCCTCGATCAAGTCGCAGTCCAGCCTTTGCATTAATGGTTGTGTCTCGGGATCGCCCATTCGGACGTTGAACTCCAGCAACCTGGGGCCTTGGGCTGTCATCATGAGCCCGGCATAGAGGAAGCCGGTAAACCTGGACGCTGCGATGGTTGGTGCTATGACGCGGTCTAGGATTTCATCGTGCTGAGCCGCCGTTAGGATCCGGTCATCGGAGTAAGCGCCCATTCCTCCTGTATTTGGACCTTGATCGCCGTCATAGGCAGCCTTATGATCCTGAGCTGGGGAGAATGCCGTGAAGCGCGTCCCGTCGGATAAGACAATGAAGCTCACTTCCTCACCGGTGAGGAATTCCTCAATAACCACGGAAGGCCCCAGCGATTGATATGCAGCTACTGCCTCATCTTGCGCATGTGCGATGATCACGCCTTTGCCGGAGGCCAATCCATCCGTTTTCACGACTACTGGCAAGCCGAAATGCTTGAAAGCATCGGCTGCGTCTTGGCTGGAGGAGACGGCGCGAAAATGGGCGGTCGGTATTCCGTGCGCAGCGAAAAACTGCTTGGCATAGACCTTGCTGCCTTCGAGCCGTGCATTCGCGGCAGTCGGGCCCACAATCAGGCGTCCCGCAGCGCGGAAGGCGTCCACGACACCTTCTACCAAGGGCGCTTCAGGTCCTACCACGGTCAAATCAGCCGAAACGCTTTCCGCGATGGCGAGAAGGGTCGCCGGGGCAGAGTTGGGTACCGGCAGACATGTCGCGATACGGGCAATTCCGGGATTACCGGGCACCGCGAAAAGATTGGGACGGGAAGCGCTTTGAGCGATGCGCCAGGCCAGCGCATGTTCGCGACCCCCGCTACCAATAACAAGGATATTCACAGAAGCTACAATAATAACAATGCAAGAGCAGTTCGACGTGGTAGTAGTCGGGGCGGGACATGCCGGCTGTGAAGCCGCCCGCGCGTGTGCGCGTCTGGGTCTGAAGACCGCGATGATCACAATGAATATCGACCTGATCGCGCAAATGTCGTGCAATCCAGCCATAGGCGGAATCGCCAAGGGACATCTGGTTCGCGAAATCGACGCGCTCGGCGGAGTCATGGGCGAGGTCGCGGACGCAGCCGGAATCCAGTTCCGGCTGCTGAATACCAGCCGCGGTCCGGCAGTATGGTCACCCCGCGCGCAATGCGACAAGAAGATGTACCGGGTACTCATGAAAGAGCGACTTGAGCGGGAGCCGAATCTTCGGATTAAACAGGCTGAAGTGGCATCTCTCGTTATGGAGCAGGGCAGAGCTGCCGGGGTGATGCTTCGCGACGGCCGTCGAGTCCTGGCACCCGCCGTTATCGTCACAACTGGCACGTTCCTGAATGGATTGGCCCATGTCGGGGAACAGAAGTATAACTGCGGCCGCAACGGTGAAGCTCCATCGGAACTGCTTGGGGATCAATTGCGCTCCTCGGGACTTGCCTGGACGCGGTTGAAGACTGGAACTCCCCCGCGTCTCGATGCGCGATCTATCGATTGGTCCAGGTTCGAACCCCAACCGGGGGATGCCGTTCCAACTCCGTTCTCCTTCATGACCGAGAAAATCGACCGGCCGCAGATCCAGTGCTATTTGGCCCATACCTCCGAGGAAACAAGGCGGGTTGTGAGGGACAGCATAGCGCGATCACCTCTTTACAGCGGGCAGATTGAGGGCATTGGACCGCGTTATTGTCCATCCATCGAAGACAAGTTCGTCAAATTCCCGGATAAAGCTTCTCATCAGATCTTCCTCGAGCCAGAAGGTCTGGACACCAACGAGATTTATATCAACGGTATGTCTACCAGCATGCCGATCGATGTTCAAGCGGCCATGATTGCTTCGATTCCTGGCCTGGAGCATGCCGAGATGATTCGCCCAGGTTATGCGATTGAATATGACGCAATCGATGCGCGTGAACTCGATCACCGCCTGCAGGTGAAGAAGATTCCTGGATTGTTCCTGGCGGGGCAGATCAACGGTACCTCAGGATATGAAGAAGCGGGGTGCCAGGGGCTCATGGCGGGTTTAAACGCAGCAGCCAAGGTCGCCGGTGGGCCGGAAGTGGTGGTGCCACGGACCGAGGGTTACACCGGAATACTGATCGATGATTTGATCACGAAGGGCGCGGACGAGCCGTACCGGATGTTCACTTCTCGCGCCGAGTTCCGTCTGCATCTGCGGATCGACAATGCGGATCAGCGGTTGACGCCTGTGGGTCGTCGAGCCGGTTTGGTCACGGACCAACGTTGGGCGCTGTTTACCCGCAAACAGGAACAGAAGGCTCGGCTATCGGCGGCTTTGTCGAATCATCGGCATGAGGCGTGGTTACGGCGGCCAGAGTCAAAGATTGAGGAGATTGGGGCATGGGTTCGGGAGGTCCTACAGGAGGAGCCAGTCCGCGGGCTTTTGATGACGGTTGAGACCGAAACCAAGTACGCCGGGTATATCGGTCAACAGCGGCGTCAGATCGACAGGCTGAAGTCTGCGGACGGGCGTCCGATTCCTAGTTCGTTTCACTTTGCCGCTATTCCAGGGCTGTCGAGGGAGATACGGGAGAAGTTGGATCGTGTTCGTCCAGATACGTTGGGACAGGCTGCGCGGATTCCGGGCGTTACTCCGGCTGCTGTGGCAATACTCGATGTGTATTTGACTGCAAATTCGACTCGGGCTGTGTAGTTCCACGTGGAACATTCTGCGTCTTGCGAATCTAAGCCAATCTTGCGGAGAGAGGAGGAGCATGATACGCACCGGGACTGGTTTTCGCGAAACAAAGCCAAATCATGCAACTTTGTGCATCCTTTGGCCAGCTCAGATCTCACGTCCTTTCATGCCAAGCAAGATTAAGGTCATTTACAAGATCACGTACCCAAACGGTAAGATCTATATCGGGAAGGATCTGACCGATAATGCCAATTACTTTGGCAGTGCAGCCCACGCTCTGATTTCAGCCGATTTCACGAGAGAGCAGCGAAATGACTTTACAATTCGCAAGGAGATCATTTGGGAGTCCGAAACCGCTACCGACGCTGAAGCTAGTCGTAGGGAAATCGAATATATTCGGGCTTACAGGTCGAATGACCCAGATGTGGGTTACAACAGGTCGCCAAAGTTCACTCGACCGTGACTGCACTAACTCTGTTCTTCAAGTTTCCGCGTGAAACCCATATCCTCTAACGTTCCACGTGAAACAATCCTCCACAGCCGCCGCAGCCAGACTTTGATACGATTACGAACTTGGGCCGCATAATCGCAATCACCAATCAGAAGGGTGGGGTAGGGAAGACAACCACCGCCATAAACCTTGCCGCCTCGCTTGCCGCTAACGACGTCCGCGTCCTCGTGGTGGACTCGGACCCGCAAGGGAATGCCACAACGGGTCTCGGCATCAAGAAATCCCTTGATAAGACTTCCATCTATGACGTTCTTGTCAACGGAACCTCCCCGGCAGAAACTATTGTTCCAACCGAAATGGAGGGACTCTATATCCTCCCTGCTGACAAGAACCTCGTGGGCGCCAATCTTGAGATAGTCAGCGTGGACAAGCGGGAGCGCCTTCTGCGCTCCGCATTACATAAGGTTAAAGACCAGTACGCCTACATTCTCATCGATTGTCCGCCAGCGCTTGACCTCCTCACGCTGAACGCCTTGATGGCTGCCGATTCTGTGCTGATCCCGATCCAGTGCGAATTCTTTGCTCTTGAGGGGGTTTCCGAGCTCCTCGATACCATTGACCGCGTGCGCGACTCGTTTGGCCATCCATTGAAAACCGAGGGAGTCCTGCTTACGATGTTTGACGACCGGACGAATCTTACCAAGCTCGTAGCGGCGGATCTGCGGGAATTCTTTGGAAAAGAGGTCTTTCAAACGATCATTCCCAGGAACATTCGCCTGGCTGAGGCACCCAGCCACGGTAAGCCGGTTCTTCTTTATGACCCATCCTCCCGGGGGGCCGAAGCCTATATCCAACTCGCGAAAGAGATCTTAACCAATGACCAAGCAACCGGAACGGCAAGCGCTCGGTAAGGGGCTTCACTCCTTGCTTCCGGCACGACTGAAGACGCCTCAACCGGAAGTCTCTCACGATCAGGCGCATCCAACGACCGAATTGCCGGTTACGAGGATAAAGCCAAATCCGGTTCAGCCGCGGAGGCAGTTCCGCGAGGAATCGCTCGAGGAGTTGGCGCAATCGATTCGAGTAAACGGTGTTATTCAGCCGATCTCGGTGAGAAAAGCAGGCGATGAATATCAGATTGTTGCTGGTGAGCGTCGCTGGCGTGCCGCTCAATTGGCTGGGCTCACAACAGTTCCCGTGGTCGTTCAGGAGATAGCGGACGATAAACTTCTCGAAATCGCGCTGATCGAAAATATCCAGCGCGAAGATTTGAATCCGATTGAGCTCGCTGAAGCATTCGAGCGCATGGTATCGGAGTTGCTGTTGAGTCATGAGGAGATTGGCCGGCGCACCGGCAAGGACCGCGTTACCATCACGAACACAATTCGGCTGCTACAACTGCAACCAGAAGTCCAGCAAATCGTGGCCTCGGGTAAGATGTCCGCAGGCCATGCCCGCGCGCTGATCGGCATCAAGGATCCGGACCGTCAGAAAAATACGGCGTATAGCGCCGTGGCCGAAGGCTGGACCGTTCGCCAGATCGAGAAAGCGGTCAAGGATGTGGTTCAGGGAACCGGCCGGCCGGAAAAGCCCACGGCTCCTCCGGTAGATCCTAATGTCAGGGCCGCTATTGATGAAATGCAGCAGACGTTAGGGACGCGCGTCCGCATTATCGAAAAAGGGAACGGCAAAGGTCACATCGAGATCGAATACTATTCTCCGGACGACCTCGACCGTATCTACTCACGGATTATCGCGCCGTAACGCCGACCCTACCGCGACAGCATCTCAAGAATCGACTGGAGCTCTCTTCGAATCTGAGCTAAAGCGTCGTTCCCGAAAAGCGCTTGCTGTGTTTCGGAGACAGGTGGACGGCTGTCGTTCTTGCTCTCCTGCAAAAACTGGCGGGCACCTTCGATCGTGAATTTCTTCTCGTAGAGAAGATGTTTAATTTGAAGAAGAAGTTCGACGTCCTTGCGCCGGTACATCCGCTGTCCCTTATCGGTTTTCTTGGGCGCGAGCTTTGGGAACTCGGTCTCCCAAAACCTTAAGACATACGGCTCAACCGCGAGAAGACTACTCACCTCGCCAATTTTGAAGTAGAGCTTATTGGGGATCTCGGGAGTGGGCGTACCCTCTGGCGAGGCTTCATTCATCGACCTTTCGCTATGGTACTACGACAGCAGATCGAAGCGTACCGGGTTGCGCGGCATCGATTACAACTGTGTGCCGGCCTCGCGGCAACAGTATCGCGGTTTGATCCCCGGCCGGGCAACACAACGGCTGGGCGGCCAGCTTCGACGGATACTTCGCCCGGAGTACGATCAATTAGCGCAATGGCACGGCCATTACTCTCGTAATCGAGGGAAACTCGGGACCCAGCTACTTTTGCCCCAGTCAGAGTTCCGTTGAAACCGATGATCCTCAGAGGAACCTCTTCAATCCCGGACTTCACGACGTGTTTGCCGACCGGTAACCACACCGTGCCGCCATCAAGCACAGGCCACAGTTGGCCGTCCACCAAAACCGGGCCTTCATGGCGCCACCCCAACCCGGGAGGACAGTCCACCGTCAGCGAATCTGCGGATCGTTCGAAACTCCTCGGGCTCCCTCCAGCAAACGAGAGAAGTTTGGTGTCGGACGGCAGAATCGAATTCTCAAAGTACAGTGCTACACGTGAGAAGGCCTGCGAGGCAGTATGCACCAACTCGAATAGCTCTACGCCGGTCTGCTGCTTCGTCGGATAAACATCCTGATAACGATCCACGATGTTGATGTCCACGGCCAGACGATCTGTCCGCGGCGTCAGCGGCTGATACTTCTTGGCGATCTCGGGATAACGGGCGGGCCCAGATTCCACACAGTCGCCGGGTCCTCTACGAGAAAGGTGAAATCCTGCTTACCCAGCAACGGGAGCACGCGTGCCGCGTCGGCTCCAATCGCATCCCGCATTCCGGTATCCAGCCGGTCATCGACATGCGTCAGGATCATATCGAGATCGGGGTTGAAGCTGCGATACTTCTCGACCTCGTGAAGCCAATCTTCCTGCATGCCACGAACGAGGCCAGCGCGGAAATCGAGGAACTTCCGCAATGATGCGGCGTCCTTTCGCGAAGACCAGATCTCGACAGGATCGAATCCGTCCGGCGTAGCGCGGAACTGCGCCCGGACATCGTCGTTCATAGGGGTGAAGCGCGAAGGGTTACCCGCGCCTTCCAGAGACTCGAAATAGAGTTCCGCCAGATTCACGCCATCCCAATCAAAACGGAATATAAGGTCTGAAACTCCTTTACGTACGGCCGTCAGGCAATCCGGGTTGGCCAGGTTCATGAGTTTGCGCCAGTCGAGCTGAGCGTCCTGCAGCACCGCGGTTTTCTCGCGCCACTGCGGATGATCGTTCCAGAATTTCTCGCTCACATGCGGTAGTTCCAGCCACGCATACACCAAGACTCCTTCGCGATGGCACGCATCGATCAAGCGTCTCAGATACGCATCGCGATCCTTGTCTTCGTCATAGAAATGCCAGGCGGCGACGTGCAGAGCGCTAATCCCCGACTCGCGCCACCGCCGCGCGAAATAATCTACATCCACCCGCATGCGATATGAATAATCGAAGAATGCCCACAACCGGTTACTACGAAAAGGGGGCTCAACACCCAAGTCGGAAAGAGCGTGTATCAGATACGGGAACCGCTCATATCCAATTCTTCCCGGACCAAAGGCCGACCATAATACGGCGCCCTTACCCGATCGATATCCAGCAACGATGGGCGCGCCCGTCCAACGCTCCGCTGTGAAAACCGTCGCTGCCGCAGGAACATTCCAGCGCGACAACTCAAGAGCTTGTTCGAGTACGATGCGCATCTTGGGCTCGTGCACATCGCGCAAGCTGGTGACCGCGATCACCTGTTTCGACGGCAGAAAACCCAACGAGGAACGCGAGCGGCGACTCTCCGGTAAGAATCAGAACTGCGCCCCTCTCAATCTTCGACTTCCAGTCGGCGCACGCGGGCTCTCCTGCGGCCGCCATATGGATTCGTGGATCGCCGTTCAGATTCACCGACGCGAGAACTTGTTCCCACCCGGTCTCTGCAGCCGCGCATCTTGCGAGCAGAGCGGCGATCGCAATACTCTTAATGCGTAAACGCATACCACAACCCCGCTCTCACATCGAAATAATTCGGACGCCGCGGATTATCCTGGTTGTGCGTGTAGACGCCCCGCATCAGGCTAACCGAGAACGTCAGCGGCGCCGGGGTGCCATTCAAGTGGACCCGCAGCCCAGGACCGGTCTCGGCAAAATTCGCCCAATACTGCCGCGAGGTATCTTGCGTGATATTGGCATTGACGAACAACTGCGAACGCAGCAGGCCTATCGCCGGCAAGGTGAAGCCGGCTTTATTTTGCAACACTGCCAATGAATCATTGCCGTAGCGGCTGACAAATATGCCGTCGACGCTCGAATCCACGAAGGCGCCATTCGACTCCGAAAGGATACTTGATCCCCACGATCGCGACCATGTCACGCCGCCCCGCAAGTCTTTCTGGCTCGGCGCGCCCAGATAACTGACCGCGGCGCCTGCCTCGCCCCAGAGCGTGGCGCCGTGCCAAGTGTTCGTAGCCATTCCAGCGCCAACAATAAACGAACTCTGCGATAGACTTTGTGGCGATCCTGGCGCGTACATGCGCGTGTCTCCATCCAAACGGATGGAAGCGTAGGGATGCACGGGCAACCGCTTGAAGCGCAACTCGGTCTTAATCTGCCCGTAGCCGAAATTGTCATGCCATCGCGTCGAATAAAACGGGAAAAGCCAGACTGTCGTCCTCACGCGCGCCAGGTTCGGCCGCAGATTCCCAAATGCTTTTTTCGCTTTTTCCGCGATCGACATGTCCGGGCTCTTGCGTCGCCAGGGCGAACCAGTGAAGCGCGGCTTCATCGTTGTGCAGCATGTTCTCGGCGTATCCCATCTGCAACATCACTGAGTAGTCTTGCGGATCGGTTTCATGAGCGATGTTCAGATACCGTAGCGCATCTTTCATGAAGCCGGCCGCATAGCTCTTTTCAGCCATCACGCGCGCATCCACCTGCATCTCTTCGCCTGACTGTATCTTGCTCTCCATCGCCGGGTCGCGATGTAGCGCCGTCCGAACTTTGTTTGCGAGCTCTTTATCGCCGCCTTTCATGACCCGTTCGAGCAGCGGTATCGCGTTCGCGGTATCCTTACGGCCTAGATACAAGAACCCGAGTTGTGCGCAGGAGAGCAGATCGTCGGGCGCGAGCCGCACGATTGAGCGGAACTCTTCTTCGGCTTCGGCTTGACGGGATTTCTGTGCGTCCCCTTGCAGACCCTCCGCCATCTTGAGAAGCAGATAGGCCATCTCGCGATGCAACCGCACATTCGAAGCATCGAGCTGCAACGCTTGCCGGAATTCGTAGACGTAGGGGTATCGTTCCGGCAGGAGTTCGCGCGCCCGTTCGGATGCCCGCGTTTCGCCCCCGCGCGACGCCCCGAGCAACGCGGCATAGCCATCTTCCACGCGACCGGCGCGCAATTCCACGCGGCCCAAATCGACGAGCACCGACTTGCGCTCGGGAAGCAGTTTCCAAGCCTGGCGGTAGTGCTCCGCGGCCAGGTCCAATTGATCGCGCTGCTCGGCCAATTGCGCCAGCTCGTAGTGCGCCGAGAAGTTATTCGATCCTAGCTGCAACGCCCGCGTCCAGCGCTCGATTCCTTCCGCCAGCGGGCGATCCACATTTAGAAAGGCCTGTTCCGCCGTGGCATTTCCCTGTTTACGCAACCGGTCAAAAATGCGACGCGCCGTGGCCTTCCACGTAATCGCGTCGTCGTGGCTCTCGTAGCAGAGGAACGCGTACTCGAGTGCAACGTGCGCATCCGCTGGATCTAAACGCATCGCCTCGCCAAATTGATCCCGGGCGGCCTCAGCTTCTCCGACCTTTAGATATGTATACGCCAGATCTTTGCGAATGTCGGCGCGTCCAGGGTTAGCCGCGATCCCTGCGAGAAACCCCGCAATGGCCTTGTCGTAATCCTTCGCCTGAAGAGCTCCATAAGCCGTAGCTAGAGGTTCAACAGTCTGGCCGGTGAGCAGAGCGGAGAGCAATAGCATCAAAGCGAGCGGCTTCATACTAATCCGCAAATATAGTGCCGACCGACTCGGAAATTTCTCAAAATTTCTTGCCGGCTGGCCAATCCCCGCAGAACGTTTGATTGCGATACTATCTACGGTGGATGATCAAGGTGAGAGTCAATATCGTGGCCTGGCTGTGCCTTCTCACTCTGCCGATCTTTCTATCCGCCGCCGCCCAACTAGAGTTGGACGGCCAAATCGAAGATGTGAGAACCGCGGCCCATGTTCGGATCGATGGTACTCGAGGCGCCGTTCACCGCGTCTACTACCTCGAATTCGCATGGCCGCTTCCGTTTTCGCTCACTTCAACCTGGAACGTATGTTGTGACCGCATTCATCCGCCGCCACGGAGAAGCCCGCCGCACTGTTGTTGTCACGCCCGGTCTGGCGGACGCGAAACGAATCGTCCATGTCAACATCCCGCTTCCCCCGCGTTCCACCTCAATTGAGCGGGCGCGTCACCGGTCAGTGGTCTCCGTTAGCCAACTTTCAATCCCGGAAGCCGCTCGTCAGAGATATGCCGATGCTCAGAAGGATCTCAGCCGTCGCGACAGCGTGCAGGCAATCGCGCATCTTAAGGAAGCGGTTCATATAGCGCCGAAATTTGCCGAAGCCTGGAACGCGCTCGGCGTGATCGCCTATCAAACCCACGACGTTTCTCAAGCCGAACAGTATTTCCGGCAAGCACTGGCTGCCGATCCCGGCAACTGGACTCCGTCCGTGAATTTGGGCGGAGTTCTGTTAAATCTGAATCGCCCGAAGGAAGCGCTCGACTATAACCGCTTTGCGGTACAGGCGCGGCCGAACGACGCATTGGCGAACTCGCAACTCGGCCTCAACTATTTCCAGCTAGGACAAATGAATCAGGCGGAGAAGTATTTGTCGGCAGCCGAGCGTCTCGACCCGTCGCATTTCTCTCACCCGCAATTGGTTCTGGCGGAAATCTATGCCAAACGTGGAGATAAGGATTCAACGCTGCGCGAACTGCGCGACTT
The DNA here is from genome assembly GCA_963767545.1 of Terriglobia bacterium. Taxonomy (GTDB): domain Bacteria; phylum Acidobacteriota; class Terriglobia; order Bryobacterales; family Bryobacteraceae; genus CAVVFX01. The sequence continues at coordinate 38,127 of CAVYEV010000002.1, read as the reverse complement.
TGTAACGCGCTTCCCCGACTCGCCAACTTCGTCGGAATTACGCAAGAAACTTGTCGCGATCGACAAGTAAACGCATTAACCTTCCTGCTTTTACGCTCCTCACAAATTTGGCATTATTCTGGGCGGTTTAAGCTGTTCTGCTCGTCTCGTTTTTCTCTATGCCAGGACGGTTTCACAGGCTCTCACCTTACGCGCGGCATGCATTGTGTGATTGACTACACTCGGGAAACTCGTGAAACCGCGAGACCGTCTGAGCAAGCCGGCAAGCTACTCCTGGCCATAAGGAAACTAGTTGTCATCTGCGGGGACATGTTGTACGTTGGACTGGATGGGCTCGGCTCCATCGTCACTGGATGTGCGATTACCAACGTATTGAGGCCGAATTAACTCCTAAGTGCTTATGATAATCGCCGAAAGCGCCGAACTGCTGAAGACAAGCGGCTTCAGAGCGCCCGGTTGCCGCATACTGACGGATTTTGGCGAACTGGAGGAGCTCGCCGAAGAGTGGGAGCGTCTATGGAATCGCGATCCCCGGAAGCAGATTTTTCAGCATTTTGGCTGGATTCGCGCGTGGATGCGTGCGTTTGGGAACCATCATCGTTTATTCACGCCTGTCGTGTACGACGGCAAACAGGTCATGGCTATTCTTCCGATGGTTGAGTGCAGGCGGGGACTGCGTTTCATCGGCTACTCGATATCGGACTATAACACGCTACTATGCGTTCCTGAATTCGCCGCCCAAGCGCTGGCGCTGGCGCTCGATACATTGTTTGCCGTTAAGCCGCGCCGCTGGAAGAAGGTTGTTTTTGACAAAGTGCGCGACGACTCCATTCTGGTCCAAGCCTTGGCGCAATTACCAGATGGCTGGCGGCGGTCGATTCAAACTTCTCTCCCGACGTCCTGTCCGACACTGATCTTTGGCGACTCAAAAGAACAGTTGATCAGTGCCATTCTCTCGAAAGACAGGGTGAAGAAAACCTGCAAAACGATCCTCAGGCTAGGGGAACTGAGCTTCCGGCATCTTGAGACAAAGGCGGAAATTCATGAGCACATGCCGCGGCTTGTCGAGCAGCACGTCTCGCGATGCGTTCTGGCCGGCAGGCAAAGCCGCTTTCTGCAAACTGATCACAAATCGTTTCTCTCCTACTTGACGGAAGAGTTCGATCCTGGCCGCGACCTGCGGTTCTCGGTTTTGGAATCATGCGGCAAGCCGATAGCCTATCATCTCGGCTTCGATGTCGACGGGAAGTATCTATTTTATAACCCGGCATTCGATGTAAATCTGTGGGATTATTCACCGGGACAGGTACTGCTTTTTAAGCTGTTCGAGTCGTTTCGAAGCTCGCGATGTTTTGGAATTTGATATGGGAGAGGGCTCCGAAACCTATAAGTACCGCTACTCAAACGCTTGCCGTGAGAATCTGACGTTCACAGTGCATGCGCCGGACATAACTGGGCGTGTGATGCGCGCCCGTGGGGAGGCCGTATCGGCGGCACGGGGCCGGGCGCGCATCGCGGTTGAATGGACTATCCGCGAGTTCTAAAGTTCATCAGGGCCGCCGGCAAGGGAGCGCATCGCAGTGTCTTTGAAAAAAGCCGCAGGATCGCCGGTGTACCGATTGCCGGATGCAGTGGACTCACGCAATGATTTGGAGTTACGGCCGGTCACGCTTCGCGAATTGGCGGAACGCGCGGCGTATAAACCTGGCTTTCTAACGGCGGACGACCTACATGGTTTTCGTGAGCGGCTTAAGAAGGGCACTGCGGTTTATACGGATCGAGGATGGCGATGCCTCGTGATGGCTTCACGGACCGGAGCTGTGGAAAGTGACTTCGGTCGCGGCGGCCTTGTATTTACCGTTTTGCGCGAAGCGGGTACATCACATGAAATTCTGATTCAAGCGATCTCCGATGTCGCCTCCAGACAGGGTTTAACGGGTTGGCTGGTTTCCAATCACGGCCTGCCCTCACTTCGGGCGGAGACGGGCGCATAGTTATCCGGGGTCGCATTACGAGGCTTGCTGTATTGGTTGTTTGCGAGGTTCAGCGCTTCCTCCAGGCTCGACAATATCGATGCCGTCCTGTCATTGCGCATGGCTTAGAGGGCAATGAATCTACTAAGACTTAGACTTTCGGCTCGCGGTCCCGCCGCGCGTTCCCGAGTTAACTTGTGGGACCGCAAGACCGAATCAGTTCAAAGTCTTCCCATGACTAGCAGAATGATCAGGATCAGTACAATGAGACCCAAACCGCCGCTCGGATAGTAACCCCAGCTACCGCTGTAGGGCCAAGCGGGCAGCGACCCGATCAAAGCAAGTACCAAAATGATCAAAAGAATTGTGCCTAGCATCGTTCATCTTCTCCGGGTTACGGGACAGCAATTGACTGGCCAGCACCTGCTAGCAAAGTGGGCGGCTTGGTAGCGGAACGCACTCTCAGCTTTCGCGGTCGTAGCGAATCTTGCTGGCCCGTACGGCGGCGCGAGCTTCGTCTTCCGCCGTCCTGGCGCGCTCGGTTGCGCGTTTATCGTGAAGCTTTTTCCCTTTGGCGAGGGCAATTTCACATTTAATACGGCCGTCTTTCAAGTAGATCTTGGTAGGAATGAGCGAAAGGCCTTTTTCGCGAGTCTGCCCGAGAAGTTTGTCGATCTCCCGCCTGTGCAACAGCAGCTTGCGGCTGCGCACAGGCGGGTGATTCTCGCGGTTGCCGTGGGAATACTCGCTGATATGGGCATTGTTCAGCCACGCCTCATTCTTATCGATTTGAGCGTAACTCTCCCGAAGCTGGATCTTGCCGGCTTTGGCGGCTTTCACCTCCGTACCGGTGAGGACCATGCCGGCCTCAAATCGATCCAGGAGAAAGTAGTTGTGGCTGGCTTGCCGATTGTCGCTTAAAATCTTGATACCGTTGGTTTTGTCTGCCAAAATTTTGCTTCCCGCCAAGTCCGCGCCAGTGGGTCAAGATCGGCCTACACGGCGCGGCGACTTCAAACGTCTACTATCTAGATGATAATTCCGATCGCCAGGCGTGCGCACCTTCGCGCGTCGCAGGAACGTCTGTAAAATGCTATTTTTGCGCCGCTTAGCTATTCTTGCTTTGGTTGTCCTCGCCTTAGTTCCCCCCGCCCGACGTTTGCGGGCAGCCAGGGGTCCTAAGCCCGACAAGGAACTTACCCAAGCCGTCGATGCGGAGCATGCTGGAGATTTCGATAAGGCGCTCGAGTTAATTCAAGCCGCATTCGCCAAAAAGCCCGGCGATCTGGCTTATCAGATTGCTTCTTATCGTATTCACTTTGAGTGTGGCGCGGCTCATGTGCACCATGCCATCCAGGTGCGAAACGCGGGCGACTTGAAGGCCGCGCTCGCGGAACTCGAGCGCGCTTCGCAAATCGATCCGGCGTCCGATATCGCGAGGCAGGAGATCCGGCGGACTAAGGCGATGATCGAGCGGAATGAAAAGGGCGAGGCGGCCGGTCCGGATGCGAGTGATGCGTCCAAAGATGAGAAAGTGATGACGCCCGCGGAACTCGAGAGAAAGAAGGAGATGGATAACGTCGCCCGGATCCTCCCCGTTCCGGAACTGAAGCCGCTGAATCCCGATCCGATCAACTTGAAAATGTCCAACCAGCGGCCCCGCGTCCTGTTCGACACGGTAGCCAAACTCGCCGGTCTCAACGTCATCTTCGATCCGGATTACGAGGCGCAGGGCGTGGTCAAACCGCAGAGCGTGGAATTGGTGAACGCCTCGCTGAATGAAGCGCTTGACGATCTGGGGGTGCTGACGAAATCGTTCTGGAAGCCCCTTTCTCCCAACACGATCTTCGTGACGCTCGACAACCGGCAGAAACGGCAGGAATACGAAGAGCAGGTCATCAAGGTTTTCTACTTGCAGAACGTCGGCCAGCAGGCTGAGCTAAACGAAGCCGTAACGGTGCTGCGAACCGTCGCCGATATCCAGAAGATTTTCACGTCAACGCCCATGAATGCGATCATCATCCGCGCGGCGGCGGACAAGATCCCGTTGGCCGAGAAGTTGATCGCGGCAATCGATAAGCCGAAGTCCGAAGTCATCGTCGACGTGATGGTGATGGAAGTCAACCGCAACTACATGCGCAACCTGGCGGCGGCAATCGGAGTCGGCGGTATCAATTCGCCGATCATCGTTCACGCCCCGTGCGTCACTGGTCGGGCAGACCCCCACTACGACGGAACACCGGGACGTCAACCGGTACCACCGGCGGCACAACGACCGGAACCCCAACCACCACCGGAAACACAACAACCTATAACAATACGCTTCTCCTGCCAAACATCAAACGCATATCTACATCCGATTACACGATCAGCAATGTGCCGGGCGGACTAATCGAAGCGTTAATGAGCGACGCGGGAACGAAGGTGCTGCAAGCGCCGCAGATACGCGCGATCGATAACTTTAAAGCGAGCTTGAAAGTGGGCGAGAAGATCCCTACAGCTACCGGCAGCTTTCAGCCTGGAGTGGGCGGTGTCGGAATCAATCCTCTGGTCAATACGCAATTCACCTATCTGGATGTTGGCGTGAACGTCGACATGTTGTCGCGCGTCAATAGCGCGACCGATGTTTCCATGGATGTGACCGTGGAAGTCTCTCAGCAAAGCGGTACGGTCAACCTCGGCGGCATCGATCAGCCGATTATCGGCCAACGGCGAGTGACGCTCAATTTGCGTATGCGCGATGGCGAGATCAATATCATCGGCGGTTTAATCATCGAACGAAGACGATAAGTCGATCTCGGGAGTTCCGGGCCTTGGCGAGTCTTCCTATCGTGGGCAATCTGTTCAAGAGTAACAATGTCACCAAGGCTCAAACGGAGCTGATGATTGTCATGGTGCCGCATATTCTTCGCTCGCCGGATATCACGGAAGAAGATCTGCGAGCTATAGCTACTGGAAACGAAGCCACCTACAAGTTGAATTACGCTGCGCAAAAGCCCGCTCCGCCCAAGGTTCCGCAGATGGCTCCTGCAATCACGCCCCCGCCTACCGCTGCGCCTGCCGCGGTGGGGCCAGTTCCCGGAGCAACTCCTACTCCGTCCGGAATCACCGCAGGGCCATTGGCCAGTTCAACGGTACCTCAGCCGGCCGCTCCTCCCGCCACCGCGCCGCTGATTCCGCCTTCGAGTCCCGCGCCTCCCACTGCGGCTCCGGCGGCTGGTCCAGTGACATTCCTGCCGTTGCAAACAGATCCCAAGGCTGGATCGACGGTGCCAATCAGTATACAGGTCAACAACGTTACCGATCTCGCGTCCGTGCAGATGTCGCTCAAGTTCGACCCCAAGATGCTGAGTGTCAATAATCTAATCACGGGAGATCTGCTTCGGCGTAACGGACCGGATCTGGTACCATCGCGCAACGTCTTAAACGATAGCGGCGAGGCCATGGTGAGCATCTCGCGCGATCCAGCGTCGGGCGGGGTTTCGGGATCGGGCGCAGTGTTGACGGTCGTGTTCCAGACTCATGCCAAGGGTCCGACCACGATTAGCTTGTCGCAATTTACTATGACTGCGTCGAATGGGCAGTCATTGCCGCTTCGACGCCGTCGTTGAATCTAAATATAAAGTGAAACTAGAGTGAGGTACTAGTCTCATGCATCGATCAATTTCATTTGTCAGACCGGGCGCGAATGGACGACGAGGGCTCACGCTTGTCGAGTTGATTGTCGCGTTCTCGATCATGACCATACTCACCACGATGTCGCTGCCGCTCGTTCGCGCCAGCATTCGCCGCACTCGCGAGCGGGAATTGCGGATCGCTCTATCGGACCTTCGGCACGGCATCGACAAATTCAAGGATGCCGCGGATAAGGGGCAGCTTGCGCCAACCGCCATCACGCCCGACAGCCAGGGCTATCCGCTGAAATTGGAAGATCTGGTGAACGGAGTTAAGGGAACCGGTGCCAACGCCGATGTGAAGCTGAAATTCCTGCGGCGCATCCCCAAGGACCCGATGACGAACTCGAAGGATTGGGGCATGCGCAGTATGCAGGACGATCCCAAGACCACGGGATGGGGTGGTCAGAATGTGTTTGATGTGTTCACTAAGAGTCAGGAGAAAGCAGCCGATGGCCAACCGTATTCGGAGTGGTAGCCGCCGCGCATTCGGCTTCACGTTGATCGAAATGATGATCGTCATGGCGATCGTCGTTATCCTGATCGGAATTGCCGTACCGTACTACCAGAAATCGATTCTGAGATCGCGCGAGAGCGTATTGCGTAACAACCTGTTCACGATGAGGCAGGTGATTGATGAGTATTCCTACGACCGGCAGAAAGCGCCGCAATCGCTGCAGGATTTGGTTTCGGAGGGCTATCTGACGTTCCATTCCTGTTGATCCAATTGTCGGCAATAATCAGTCGTGGCGCATCATTATGGAAGAGGCCGGGACAAAGTGCCAGCCAGACTGAGCCCGGAATCTTTGATGTGCGCAGCGGATCGGACAAAATCAGTCTCGATGGCACCGCCTACTCGGACTGGTAGACGGTCTATAAATTACCGCAGCCGTCGCATTTGGATAATTCCGTTTGCTTCCCACGCCGCCAGAACTCCGCCACTGCGCAGCGGCGCAAGTACCGGAAATGCGCCGGCATCACTCAAAACTTCGGCCTTACCGGAAACCCAGGACTCGATTGCTCCCGAACGCGTCCAGACGGCGTACTGCCTCCCGCCCTGCACGGTAAGGGCGACATCAGCCCCAGTCCCGATCTTCTGCTCGCGCTTTCCAGGTTCGGCAAGAAAAATATCCGTCCCGCGGCGCCACGCCGTGAGCACGTGCCCGTCCGTCTCGGCCATGCCGCCGCCATCCATGGGACATGCGTTCAGCGCCCAGCTATCAATACCCAGTTTCTCGGCTTTCGATACAACCGCTCCGTTGCGCACGCGCAAGAGATACATGTCGCGATTGCCGCCGATTAAGTTGCGGAACATCACGGCAAATTCACCGTTGCCCATGGCCGCCACGGTGGGATGGCAGCATTGGCAGATGGTGCCGTCCGGCGACTCGTAGAGCATCACATTCTTCGACCATGTGGCGCCGGCATCGCGCGAGAAAGCTCCATACAAACGCTTCCCGGCATTCGACGATCTGTGATCGAGCCATACGGCCGCAGCGTTACCTTGGGCATCGGCTGCCATGGAATGGAGACCTTCGCCCGATGCTCCGGGTGCGTCGTTTAAAATGATGGGTTTCGACCAACTCTTTCCGGAGTCCGTCGATCGCCAGAGAAGCAGATTGCCCACGGAAGGCGGACCAATCGCGCTGACCAGAATCGTCTTACCGGATAATGCGACCCGAGGTCCGCGATGACGGCCAAGCGCAAGCTCGGGGACCTCGGCGACGATTGTTGGCTTCGAGAATGTCACGCCATCATCCGTCGATTGCGCGAACATCACGGAGTTGCCGCTGCCAAATACCAATGCCACGACGCCATTCGCCGCGGCGAGTTGCGGTTGCTTATTGGGCGCGCGCTCGGAGACCGGAGGTATGTTCAACAACAGAAGAAACGCAAGTAACGATGTCATGGTGAGTCTCTTTTACGTTATCAGGGATAACAAGAGCGCTGCAATCCCCGCTCTTCCAGGCCGCTATTCGCAGGGCGACACGGTGGACGGCGCTAAAAAACGTCCGGGAATGGAACCAGCCCTGAGTAGCGCCCCCGGGTTATTCTATTGGCATGGAACTTATCTTCGAAGTTCGCGACGCCGAAGAAGGCGGCTACTATGCCAAGGCGCTTGGATATGGCATCTTCACCGACGCAGCAACCTGGGAAGAACTTCGTGCGAATGTTCTGGAGGCAATCTCCGTCCACTTCGAGGACGCCCCTATGCAACCCCGGTTGGTGCAACTCCACTATGTGAAGGATGAGTTGATCCCGGTCGAAGCCGCGTGAGGTGGCCGCGCGAGTATCCGCAGATCGTCTGATTCGAGCCCTGATACGTCTGGATTATGAGGTCATCCGTCAAAAGGGTAGCCATGTCGAGCTACGCCACAAAGGACCGCCGGTCCATACGATTACCGTTCCGCTGCACAACTCCCTTAAGACCGGCACGCTTCACGGCATTCTCTCCGAAGTTTCACAAGCGAGATCGATAACGATCGATTCGATGAGTAAGCTTTTATGAAGTTAAGTTATGAAGCAGCAAGCGGGTTCATGCCCTGCCTTGGGACAACGGTGCCGTTCAACTATTCCCAATTCTTGAATATTGCTTGCCGAACCTGGCGGTCAACCGGCAAGAAACCTTTGCATAGCAGCCGGTATGAGAATTGCTCCCGCCGACGAAACTACATCGTTCAGGCTTGCTCGTATGCCGCGATCTGCGGTTCCCGCTTGAGTATCCAGCCTAGTTCGTCGACGCCTTCCAAAAGCAGGTCTTCGAGAACGCATCGACGGGAAACTCGACTGCGGTGCCATCAGGCAGGATCAGCTTCTGTGCAGCCAGATCGACGCTCACTTCGGCATTCTTCCGGCAGCGCGAACAGCTTTTCGTGAACATCCGGCGGAACGACGATCGGCAACAGCGAGTTCTTAAGCGCATTGCTCTTGAAAATATCGGCGAACGAACTGCTGATCACCGCCCGGAAGCCGAATTGCGTCAGCGCCCACGGGGCATGCTCGCGGGAACTGCCGCAGCCGAAGTTATCGCCGGCAAGCAGGATCTGTGCCCCCTGCCCGCGGGGCTGATTGAGGACGAAATCGGGATTATCCGTGCCGTCCGGATTGTAACGCCAGTCGTTAAAGAGTTGCTTGTCGAGGCCCTCCTTCGACGTGGTCTTCAGAAAGCGGGCCGGAATAATCTGATCCGTATCGACGTTATTGATCGGCAGCCGCACCATGCGGCTCTTGAAATTGGTGAATGGCTTCATGGCGTTTTCCTAGAGCAAGGTCCTCACGTCGCTAACGGTTCCGCTGACGGCGGAGGCGGCGGCGGTTAAAGGCGACGCGAGGAACGTCCGTCCGCCCTTACCCTGCCGGCCTTCGAAGTTACGATTGCTGGTTGAGACGCTGTACTGTCCGGGCGTCAATTGATCGCCGTTCATGGCGATGCACATGGAGCAGCCGGGCTCGCGCCACTCGCAACCGGCGGCGCGGAAAATCTCGGGAAGACCCTTCGGCCTCAGCCTGATGCTTCACTTCCTGCGATCCTGGCACGACCATCACGCGCGTCTTGGAATTGACTTTGCGGCCCTTGAGAATGCCCGCGGCGGCACGCAAATCGCTGATGCGAGAATTCGTGCAGCTACCGATAAACACGACGTCAACCGGATGCCCGAGCAGCGGCTTCCCGCCTTCGAGGCCCATATAACGCAGCGCTTTTTCGACCGACTCGCGCTCGATGGGGTCGCTAATGGACGAAGGATTCGGGCAACGCGCCAGTGATGGAGACGCCCATGCCGGGATTCGTTCCATAGGTGATCATCGGCTCCAGCGCGTCCGCGTCAATAGAGATCGCCCGATCATAAGTCGCGCCTTCATCGGTCGGGAGCTGCTTCCAGCGCGCCAGGGCTGCATCCCAGGCGGCGCCTTTCGGAGCCATGGGCCGGCCGGCAAGATATTGGAACGTCGTATCATCGGGCGCGATCATGCCGGCACGCGCGCCGCCTTCGATCGACATGTTGCAGACGGTCATGCGCTGGTCCATATTCAGCGCACGGATGGTGGAGCCGCAGTATTCGAAGATGTGGCCAGTGCCCCCGCCGATGCCAATCTTCGCAATCAGAGCGAGAATAATGTCCTTGGCCTGAACGCCCGGATGCAGCTTCCCATCGACACGAACCTGGAAAGTCTTGGACCGGCGCTGCAGGAGGCACTGCGTGGCGAGCACCATCTCCACTTCACTGGTGCCGATGCCGAAGGCCAGCGCGCCGAACGCTCCGTGAGTCGCAGTGTGGCTGTCGCCGCAGACCACGGTCATTCCCGGCTGGGTCGCGCCCTGCTCGGGTCCGATGACATGAACGATGCCCTGCTTATCGCTGTGAACGCCGAAGCAGGTGATACCGAATTCGTTGCAGTTCTTTTCGAACTGCTCGAGCTGCTTGCGCGCGATCAGATCGAGGATCGGCAGCGAGCGGTCCGTAGTGGGAATGCTGTGATCGGTGGTCGCCAAGGTGCGCTCCGGGCGGCGTACCTTGAGCCCGCGCTCGCGAAGTCCGGAGAACGCCTGCGGCGAAGTGACCTCGTGGACCAGGTGCAGGTCGATGTAGATCAGAGAGGGAGCACCGGGTTCCTCAGTGACGACATGGGTGTCCCAGACCTTTTCGATTAATGTCTTTGGCATAGATTTCTTCTTTGGCGTCGATAACTATCCGATAATGGCTGCGCAGATTGCTTCGCCGACCTGTTCGGTGGTCGCGGGCGCGCCGCTCGGCCTGCAGATCGGCCGTAACCCGTCCGCTGGCGAATACGATTTCCATAGCGCTGTTGACCGCGGCCGCTTCGTTTTTCAGTCCGAAACTGTACTCGAGCATGGCCGCCACCGAGCCGATAGCGCCAAGCGGATTCGCCTTATTCTGACCGGCGATATCCGGGGCGGAACCGTGCACCGGTTCGTAGAATCCAACCCAAGCGCCGGACGGTTTCCTGTCGCCGATCGATGCGGACGGCAGCATCCCGATCGAGCCGGCGAGCACTGCGCCTTCATCGCTGAGAATGTCGCCGAACATATTCTCGGTCACGAGAACATCGAACCGGCGCGGATTCAGGACCAGTTGCATAGCGCAATTGTCGACCAACAGATGATCGAGAGTGACATCCGGAAACTCTTTGCCCACGTCAATCGCGACCCTTCGCCAGAGCTGCGACGTCTCGATGACGTTCGACTTATCGACTGATGTGACTTTCTTGCGGCGATTCCGCGCCAGGTGAAACGCCATACGGCAGACCCGTTCGATCTCAGCCCGGGTGTAAGCCATGGTGTTGACCGCGTGCTCGTCCGCACCCTCGCCATAGATCCCGCGAGGTGTTCCGTAATAGATGCCGCCCGTCAACTCACGGACGATAATCATGTCCGTGCCATCGACGATCTCATTCTTTAGCGGCGAGGAGTTAAGCAGCGACTTGTAAGTTCGAACGGGCCGCAGATTGGCATAGACTCCCATCGCTTTGCGGATGCCCAACAGCCCTCGCTCCGGACGTTTTTCCGGCGGGGCGTCGTCGAATTCAGGCAGGCCGACCGCTCCCAGAAGCGTCGCATCGGCTTCACGAGATAGAGCCTCGGTCTGCGGAGGAAAAGGCGTTCCTGTCTTGTGGATTGCGATCCCGCCCAGCAGCGCTTCCGTCAGCCTGACAGAATGCTTGAATTTATCCGCTACGTGGCGTAGGACGCGCACGGCCTCGCGCGTCACTTCTGTCCCGATGCCATCACCGGGTAATACGAGTATGTTTAGATTCAATGTTATCCGGTCCTAAGAGTTATCGCGACACGGCTTCTTCGTCAACGAAGCGGCGTTCGACATGCTTCGTAACGAGGGCGAGAATTTCTTCGTCCATCAAACCCTTCTTGCGATGATCCGCCACCGACGTAAACTCGGTATAGACGAGATCGAGCTGCTCCCGGGTTAACGTGACGCCCAATTCTTCACAGCGGGATTTCAACGCGTGCCGGCCGCTGTGCTTGCCTAATACCAGTCTACCCTCAGGAACGCCGACCGATTTCGGATCCATGATCTCGTAGGTGCTCTTTTCCTTGAGATAGCCGTCCTGGTGAATGCCGGCTTCGTGCGCAAAGGCGTTGCGTCCTACGATTGCCTTATTCGGCTGCGGCCCGAACGTGATGATAGAACTCAGCGTCTGGCTCGCGGCGTAAAGATGCTCGGCCTGAATGCCGGTGCGGAAAGGGTAACGATCATTGCGGGTCTTCATGACCATCACGACTTCTTCGAGAGAGCAATTTCCCGCTCTTTCGCCGATCCCATTGATGGTGCACTCGATCTGCCGCGCGCCGGCCTGAACGGCCGCAAGCGAGTTGGCGACCGCGAGTCCGAGATCGTCATGACAGTGAACGCTGACCACCGCGGTGTCGCCGAGCGCGCGCACGATGCGGCCGATCAATGCTCCGTATTCTTCGGGAGTGGAATAACCGACTGTATCGGGAATGTTGACCGTCCTGGCTCCGGCCGCAACTACTGCCTTCGAAACCTGCTCCAGATAATCGGGATCGGTGCGCGCGCCGTCCTCAGCGGAAAACTCCACATCGTCGACGTACGTGCGGGCGAGTTCCACAGCGGCAACCGCGCTGTTCAGAACCTCTGCCCTCGATCTCTTCAGCTTGTATTTGAGATGGATATCGCTGGTCGCGATAAAGGTGTGGATCCGCGGGCGTTTGGCCTTTTCGAGAGACCTGTGCGGCGCGCTCAACGTCACCCGTGGCGCAGCGGGCAAGCGCTGCGACCTGCATCCATGGGAAGGCGCGGCTCACCGCGTCGACGGCTTCGAAATCGCCGTCCGAGGCGATGGGAAAACCTGCCTCCATGATGTCGACGCCGAGCAGTGCGAGTTTCTCGGCCATTCGCAGCTTCTCGGGTACCGTCATGCTGCAACCGGGCGATTGCTCGCCGTCGCGTAAAGTGGTGTCGAAGATCCAGACTCGGCTGTTCATCGCTGGTTCAGCTCCCTTTACCTGTGAAATACGCGCACGGCAGATAACTCAATGTCAGGTTAACTGCCGCGCGTCGGTAACGCCTGGTAAGCGTCAGATTCATTATGCAGCCGAATATTAGATTAGGCAAATTTATTCTTATGTAGTGTGTCATAACAATTATAAATACCAAGCAGAGCCCGCAAGGCTGCTATGATTTCCTCGGCGGCGGAATGCTTCAAGCTTGGCTGGATTGAACCTTTGGGTTCGGTTGGGCCTCTCTGGGGTTACCCCAGAGCATCGTGACAAACTCCGGATTCGTCGCGTGAGCTACACTGCACATTCTGCAGATCTGCTCACGCAAAGTGGGACTCGTTGGGGCATTCCGCGGCATATTGGACGATGCCGGATCCACGAGTGTTGAACGCGATTGCCGGGGCTTTTCTTGCTGGCGAACAGAACTGGAAAGACGCGAAAGCGCGCGCCACCCGGGCTCTTGGCCGCCCATGGCGTTGGCTTGGACCCCTGGCGCAACGGTATACCGGGACCTTCACCAGCGGGACCCGCGCGAGGCGTCGCGATGTGGTGCGCTTCCTGTTAGCGGATCGAGGTTTCCGGGAAGCCTGGACGAAGTATTCCGGCGAACTTCGCGTCGTGCAATGGCTGACCGAAGAACAGCGAATGCAACCGGTCGGGGCGGCTGCGAACTGGGCCATACCTCGGATCGAATCCGCTGGCGCGTTGGCGGAATGGCTGGCACTTACTCCCGGTGAGTTGGACTGGTTCGCCGACCTCAAGGGACTCGGATACAAAGGCAAGCATGGTGAAAAGCTGCAACATTATTGCTATCGTGTCCACGCGAAAGGGTGTGGCAGCCCGCGATTGATCGAAGCGCCCAAGCCGCGGCTGAAGAAAATCCAGCAACAGATTCTGAGTGGGATTCTGGATCACATCCCGGTACATACGGCAGCGCACGGATTCCGCAAGGGGCGCTCAATCAAAACCTTCATCGCTCCTCACGTTGGGCAGCGCGTAGTGTTGAAGATGGATCTAAAGGATTTCTTTCCGTCAATTTCAGGCGCGCGGATTCAAGCGTTCTTCCGGACAGCGGGCTATCCGGAATCGGTGGCCGACGCGCTCGGCGGCATTTGTACGAATGCCGTGCCGCGGGAAGCATGGCGTCATCCGGATCTCGCGTTCGATGCCCGCGAGTTAGCGGAGGCGCGGGTTCGCTATCGCCAGCCTCATCTGCCGCAGGGCGCTCCAACATCGCCGGCGCTGGCGAATCTTTGCGCCTACCGTGTGGATTGCCGCCTGGCCGGCCTGGCAGAATCAGCGGGCGCCGTTTATACGAGATATGCGGACGATCTCGCGTTTTCGGGCAATGAAGAATTTGAGCGGCGCGTCCAAAGATTCTCGACACATGTTGCCGTTCTCCTGCACGAAGAGGGTTTCAGCGTGCATCACCGCAAAACGCGTATCATGCGGCGGGGGGTCCGGCAGCATCTTGCCGGTCTGGTGGCCAATGAGCGGATGAATGTCATGCGAGCCGATTTCGATCTTTTGAAGGCAATCTTGACTAACTGCGTGAGGTCGGGTCCCGAGAGTCAAAATCGTGAAGGGCGTGAAAATTTTCAAGCGCATTTGGACGGCCGGGTCGGATTTGTGGAGATGATCAATCCGGCGAAGGGGCAGCGGCTTCGCGCGATATTCGAACGCATTCGGTGGGTGTGACAACTCCCAGTGCCGGCCCCGGATTGATCATGTTTCGCTAACTTCCCCAACATGGCTCGTTCTCGCATATAATAGGCGGCGATTCCAGTTAACCGCGAGGTGCAGTCTTGCGCAAAGCAAAGTGGCTGTCGATTTCCGCCGTAGGCCGCCGCAGTCGTGGCGGCGATTACCCTCTATTCCCAAGGCCGGGGTGGGCCGGTGCAGCGCTCCATGCCTGCCGGCTCGACCTTCCGCATCCTCCTGGGTGCAACCGACAAAGCTCCGACATCCTGGGACGGCAGCATAACCGCCTCGCCCGGAGCTGTCGCCTCCATCACCGGTTGGCGCTTCCTTGCCGGCGACTCCACCGATTCCGTCTCAAGCTGGAAGTGCTCCACGCGCGAAGGCGTGGGCAACAACGCCAATGTCACCGGGCCGATGCTCCCGAATGGCGTCATCGTGACCGCGGCCACGGACACGCCCGATGCGCGCTTCGATGTCAAGACCGCGCAGGGCAACTTCACCTTCACGGCGGCGGAGATTGCGTGGGGCCAGGACAAAGACTTCCTGGACGGCCGTGTGGTGGTCGATCGCGTTCCGACTATGGCGCGTCTCACCGACTCCACCGACGAGCAGGACTTCCCCGCTATCGCGCAGTCCAACGACAACGTCTATCTGAGCTACGTCGAGTTCGTCCACTCAGACCGGTCCAGGGAAGGTATGCGGCCCATGCAGGAGGCGCCCGCCAACTTCGACGAATGGGCGCGGCCTGTTGGGGGCGACCAAGTTTTCCTCATGACCTATTCGAAGGGTCAGCGCACCTGGAGCGCGCCCGTTGCTGTCTCCGCTCCCAAACAGGACATCCTGCGCACCGCCGTGGCGGTCGACGGCCAGAAGCGCGTGTGGGTCTTCTGGTCGGCCAATCATAACGGCAACTTCGACATCTACGCGAAGTCGCTCGCGAACGGGAGTTGGTCCCGTGAAGTGCGGCTGACGAGCGATCCCGGCACGGACGTGAATCCCGTAGCTGCCACCGATTCGTCCGGCCGCGTATGGGTCGCATGGCAAGGCTTCCGCAACGACAACCTCGAAGTGCTCGCCGCAGTTCAGGATCGCGACGCGTTCTCGCCCGAAACTATCGTCTCGTTCTCGAAGAGCAGCGACTGGGATCCGGCCATCGCCACCTCCGCAAACGGCGAAGTGGCCGTTGCCTGGGACACCTATGATAAGGGCGATTACGACGTCTACTTCCGCCGCCTGCGCCATGACGGCGGCATCAAGATGGATGCGCCGATACCGGTCGCGGCTAGTCCCAAGTTCGAAGCGCGAGCATCGGTCGCCTACGACAAGCAAAACCGTCTGTGGGTCGCGTATGAAGCTTCGGACACCAAATGGGGCAAAGACTTCGGCGCTTATGAGACCAGCGGCGTCGCGCTTTATCAGGACCACACGGCCAAGCTCAAATGCTTCCAGGGCAACCAGGCAATGACTCCCGCGGGAGACCTGGCGGCTGCCATTCCCGGCCCCGTGAGCGCGCAGGCGATACGCCGCCGCAACGGCAAACGCGCCCAGGCGGCACAGGCAACACTGCCGGAACGCTGCCTGATCCGCGCATCGCGGCGAATCGACCGCCTAGCACGACATCCCTGCCTCCGCCGCTTCCCAAGAACAGCTTCCCCAGGATCGCGGCCGATCCGAGCGGCGCAGTGTATCTCGCGTTTCGCACTCCGATGAGCGGCCGCGGACAGTTGGGCACGGCTTGGGAACAGAACGTCGCGTATCTTGACGGCAGCGAATGGAAAGGCCCTATCACCGTTCCCAACACCGACAACCTGCTGGACGTCCGGGCGGCAATGACGGCCATCGCGCCCGGCGATCTCATGATGGTCGCGGTCACCGACCACCGCTTCGGGGCCGGCGGGCCGGGTGGCGGCGGTGGTGGCGGAGCAAAGAAGAAGAACAAGAGCCTGGAGGCGAAGCAGAAAGCAAAACAAAACAAGAAAGGGGCCAATCAGGCAAATCAGGCGGCGAATCAGGCCGGGCTGAACGCCGATCTCTACGCCGCGGAGTTCCGTTTCGGATCGCCCGCGAGCGCGGAAGCACGCGTCGCACCCGCCGAAAAACCGGTTGCCGATTCCGACGCCGCACCGGAACGCGCTACCATCCGCAACATGCGCGACTATCGAGTCACGTTGGGCTCGAACAAACTGCAGATCATGCGCGGCGAATTCCACCGTCACACCGAGATTTCGGGCGACGGCGGAAACGATGGCCCGCTCGTCGATGCATATCGTTATCTGATCGACGCCGCCGACATGGATTGGGCCGGCTGCTGCGATCATGATAACGGCGCGGCCCGCGAGTACTCCTGGTGGCTGATTCAGAAGATGTCCGACGCCTATCACCTGGGCACCCGATACGTGCCGATGTTCGCCTACGAGCGCAGCGTGGTGTATCCCGAAGGACACCGGAACGTGGTCTTCCCGACACGCGGCATCCGGCCTCTTTCGCGCCTGCCGTTAACCGACGCCGACGCGCACGACACGCATGCCCCCGATACCCAGATGCTCTACCGCTATCTGAAACAATTTAGCGGGATCGTGGCTTCGCATACCTCAGGGACCAACATGGGAACCGACTGGCGCGACAACGATCCGCAAGTCGAACCAGTCGTCGAAATCTATCAAGGCGACCGGCAGAATTACGAAATGCCCGGCGCGCCCGCGCACCAATTCCGCGCAGGATTCCATCGGCGGATGGCAGCCTCTCGGTTTCGTTTCGCTGGCTCTGAAGAAAGGCTATCGCCTCGGCTTCCAAGCGTCCAGCGACCACATCTCGACGCATATGTCGTACTGCAACCTGTGGGTCACAACACCCACGCGCGAAGGCATCATGGAAGCGTTCCATAAGCGCCGCGTCTATGGCTCGACCGACAACATCCTCGCCGACGTGCGCTCAGGCACTCACTTCATGGGTGAAGAGTTCACGACCTCGCAGGTTCCCTCCATTTCCGTGAAGCTCTGGGGCACCGCGAACTTTGCCAAAGTACATGTGATCAAAGACGGCCAGTACGTATATTCGATACAACCCGGCAAGAAGAACGTCGACTTCGCCTGGCAGGACGCGTCGGCGGCGAAGGGCCAGACCAGCTTCTACTACGTGCGGGGCGAACAGGCCGACGGCGAACTTGTCTGGGTAAGTCCGATGTGGATCACGTACCAGTAACGTGACCATTACGTTTGATCAGCGGTTCCAGAATCGCCGTAATCTCTTCGAAGATGTACGCAGGCGATAGGTCGCCCTGAATCAGGTGATAGTCGTGATAGTGCGCCAGAATGGGCCGCGTCAATTCGTTATAAGCCCGCAATCGTTCGCGGAATACGTCTTCGCGATCGTCCTTGCGAACGACCAATCCTTCGCCGTCCGCGTCACATTTTCCGGGACGCTTGGGTCGTACCGAGAGAATGTTGTACGTCCGGGCGCATTTGGGACACCAGCGCCGCGAAGTCATGCGTCCAATTAAGGCATCTTTCGGAACATCGAAATGCAGAACCACCGGCCGGGCGATGGAACTTTCCCGCAGCGCCGCGTCGAGAAACTCGGCCTGTTCAACGGTTCGCGGATATCCATCGAGGATAAAACCGCGGGCGCAATCGGGCTGCCCAATACGAGACTTCAGGATCTGATTCACCAGATCATCGCCAACGAGGCCACCTGTCGCAATCGTGGCCTGCGCCGCTTTGCCGAATTCGGAGCCCGCCGTGATCTCCGCCCGGAGCATGTCGCCCGTCGAAATTGCCGGAATCTTCAGCCAATCGACGATGAGGCGAGACTGTGTTCCCTTTCCACAACCGGGGGGACCAAATAGTAACAGGACCACAAAACCTCCGCATAAGAAATCAACCTTCTATTTTGCACGATGCGGGCCCAGTAAATATTCCCTGCCGCTCCCTTACGATCACGGTTCAGAAGCGGAGGCGAATCGACAACTGCACAATCCGCGGATCGCCGGCGCCGCTGATCTTTCCGAATGTCGAAGTGCTCGCTACGTTCGCGCCAGGCGCGTTGAAATGCGGATTGTTGAATAGATCGAAGAAATCGCCGCGCGCCTGCAGGGTCACGCGCTCGGTAAGATGGAAGGACTTCGCTATCGACGAATCCACGTTAAAGAATCCGGGACCTTCCAACACGTTGCGAGGCGAGTTTCCAAAAGTTCCGAGGGCATTCAACGCAAATGCCGCCGTGTTGAAATAGGCGGCCAGAACCTGGCTTTCAGTACGGCCCGAGGGCAGAGAGGGATTGCCCACGAGGTCTGCCCGATCGAGCCCGACGCCGGAAAGGGAGCGATCCTGTCCGGAAATCACGTTGATCGGCACCCCCGAGCGCCACGACCAGATGGCCGTAGTCTGCCATCCTCCGAGGGCTCCGCGGACGAAACGATTGGCGTGCTGCAATAGCGGCAGATTGTAAATGCCCCATAGCGAGAAATTGTGAGTCGTATCGAAATCTGAACGTCCGTAGTTGAAGTTGGGGACGAAAGGATCAGGGTTCGTAACAGTCAACTGCGCCTCGACAGATCCGTTGTCGAGAGACTTGGCGAAGGTGTAATTGGCGACAAAAGAAAGGCCGTGCGCGAAACGGTGCTGCAAAGTAAACTGCGCTCCGTTGTAGTTGGAGTAGCCACCGTTGGTCATCTCGATCATAGAGGCGAAGGCAGGCGCGAGCGGACGCCGATTATTAGTGTTGGACGCGGTAGCTCCGGGGCCATAGATCGCAGGATCGATTTCGGAAAATGCCTGCAGATCGCGTCCCTGAGTTCCGACGTAGGAGGCGCGCAAAACCAGATTCCGGGTGAACTGGTGTTCAATCGTGAAATTGAAACCGTTGGTGTGGCCGATGTGCCAATGAGGGTCGAAGTACTGATAAGCGATCGGCAGAATGAAAGGCGTGGAGGCGCTGGGATGCACGGGCGCGAACGGCGGAAACGGATTCTGCACGCCCGCCGATCCGAACGGGTCTGCCAGACCAACGCCTAATAATGAAACGGAAGGACTGAAGGGCGCGTTCTGGACGAAGTTGTTGTAGAGTCGCGCAAAGGGCTGAATGTAGAATCTTCCCCAGCCGCCGCGAATGGTGGTTGAGTGATCGCCGGCAAACGGGGTCCAGGCGAATCCCAAGCGCGGCGCGAAATTGCCGGTGTTCGCATAGACTCCGCCTTGGGGATAATTCGGATCACCCGCAAAGACCAGGCCCTTGGGCGCAAGGGGGAATCGTTGCGACTGGACGCCTGGCTGGTATCCGCCGACCTGCTGCGCAACGGGATCGGTAAACGGCAGGAACGGGTCCCAACGCAAACCAAGGTTAAGCGTCAATCGGCTGGCGATCCGCCATTGGTCCTGATAGAAGGCGTCGACCTGATGTCCTCGAGTGAATTTTGCCTTTCCCGCGGTCTGCGTGAATGTGGCTACACGTCCAGTCATCAAGTCGGCGAGGCCGTTGCCGGTGGCGGCCCCGGTAAATGTCAGCAGCGGTTCTTCCTGATAGCCGGTATTGGAATCGAAACGGGTCCACGGGACATAAGTTCCGCCGGCGTGCATGGAGTGCGCACCGCGAACATACGTCAGCACCTCGGAAATTTCGATGTTATTGCGGATCCATTCGCCCGGCGGCTGTGTTCCACCCGATCCCCATCCGGAATAACTGGTGACGGTAATGCCGGTCTCCTGGAATTGCGGAGCCGGCTTGGTGGCTTTGATATCGCCGAAATCGAAGATGGAAAAAGGGGCGGTGCGAGTCTGGATGGAATCGAGGATTGTCCCGGCAAAGCTGAGAGAATTTAGCAGCGAAGGCGAGATGGCCCAAGTGTCGCTGAATTTGAAGGACTGGGTTGTCTGGTTCTGGCCCAGTTTGTAGTTAAGCAATGTCTGGTTGCCATCCCAACCCGGGTCGGTGTAATGGAGCCAGAAGTAGCTGGTTGAGAGCTGGTGCGCGCCCGCGTTGTAATCAGCCTTGGCGAGAACCTGTTGATTGATCGAGGATTGCGGCTGAGCATATATCAGCTTGCCGGTAGGATCGTCCGACGTTGGTATGTGCTGGATAATCGCGGCAGCAATCGGCGAGATCGACGAGGCCGGGATGATATTGCCCGGGAACGGCTTGCCCGTCGAAGGGTCGTTGATTGTCTTCGATCCCACGAAGTTGCCGGTGCGCTGCGCCGCCGTCGGCACAAATGCCTGGTTGCCATAGGTGACGTTGTGGAGGATGGTGTCCTGATAGGAAACGAAATAGAATAGCTTGTCCTTTCTTGATCGGGCCGCCGAAGGTTCCGCCAAACTGATTGCGCTTGATTGCGTCCTGCTGCGGCGCGAAGAAGTTACGCGCGTTGAGATCGCCATTGCGAAGGTAATCGAATGCCGATCCGTGAATTGCATTGCCACCCGATTTCGTGACGATATTGACCACCGCTCCGCCGGACCCGCCGTAGCGCGCATCGAAATTATTGGTTTCGACGGAGAACTCCGAGAGCGCGTCCGGATTGGGAAATGCCGCGTTGAGGTTGGTGACATTGTCCTGGTGCGACGCGCCATCGAGCTTATAGGCGACCTGGTTGCCCATGGTGCCGTTGACGGAGACGGCTTGCGTTTCGCTGGTAGTGGCGTAGGTCGCGGTATCGGTTCCTTTGCCGACAACCGCGCCGGGGGCCATGAAGACCAACGCTGCCGCATTCCGGCCCTGCAGCGGGAGGTCCTGGATGTACTGCTCGTCGACTACCTGACGCAGCGTTCCGGACTGCGAATCGACCATGGGGGCATCGGCTTCCACAGTAATGCGCGTGGAGGAGGCGGCGACCGCAAGGGTCAGCCGGAGAGTCACGGGGACGTCCACGTCGAGTTTGATTCCTTGCTGCTGCAATGGGGCAAAGCCCGTTGCGGCGACTTTCAGATCGTAAACGCCGGGAGGTACGAGGCTGAACTGGAATCGGCCCTGTGAATCCGAGGTGGCACGGCGCTGCACATGGGTCGCCTGATTGGTAAGTTCCAAAGGCGCGTTGGGCACCACAGCGCCCGTCTCGTCCGCCAAGGTCCCTAACAGGCTGGTGGTTGGCGCGCCCTGACCGAAAAGAGCGGTAGTTAAGAGAAAGAGTGACGCAAAGTGGCCAAAATTAAAACTCATGGATCGCCGAGGGGGGCCGATGAGCGGGAAAGCTTGCGTAGCGCAGAGCGCACGCCGCTCGTGATCTCGGGTGGAAGGTGACGCAAAAGGGTTAATTTTCATCGGGCTTGTGGCTCTCTTGAGAGTTTCTCATGCTGCACGTTCGCGGGGTGACGCAAAGGCCCTGTTTTTGGATTGAGGCTGCGTCGATGCAGTGTTGTTCGAGTATCCCGGCGGAGGGGGATGACGCAAATAGCTGTTTTTTGAACGTGACTTGTGTTCTGAGACAGGCGCGGCATCGCTCGTTTTGCAGGAACAGACCCAATTGTGGGGCACGTAAATTCTTGGAAGCACCCATTCGTGGCGTGGGGATGGGGTTCGGTCGGTTTGTCGATCGACTCGGGTACGTCGTGTGAGCCAGCAAAAGCTTGGCCGGCCGCCGATTGACGCTGATGGACGCCGATAAAATGGAATATTGCCGCTAATGTTTTTGCCAGGGACGCGATGCAGGCTACAGTTCCCAGTTGTGCCGCGCCGCTGCCGGGCCGGTCCACTGCTACCTTTTCATTGGCCCGATCGGCCCATAGTTGCATGATTGCGATTTCCTTTTCATCTTTTTCCTCTTTTTATCTATGGAGGACACCGGCATTCCGTGTCTTCTGATTCGAGCCTAGCATGCGGGCATCGGCCGATAATGGCTAAGTGACTGATTCGTATAGGAAGAAGTGTTGTCACCCAGGCGGATGGACTGCCGGAGTGACGCAAAGGCGCTGTTTTTCAATCGAGGCCGCGGTGATGCGGTGTTCTTCGACCGCCCTGCGGCGGCGTATGCGATTGCTGGAGGCGATTGGCGATTTTGCGGATCGGAGCCAAAATCGCGTGAGCTGGCCGCCAGTGGCGCCGGGCAAAGTCGCCGTTTTTCGAACGGAGTTGTGAAGCGAGCCGAAAGGCGATTGCCGGTTTCGCGGATCGAACCCAAATTTGCTGTGCGCGGGTCGCGATGGCACTGGCGGATATGCTCCCGTGGTGACGCAAACCCGAAATTTTGCACGTCTCGCGTGCGGCGGCGCTATACGATTACTTGAGGCGATTGGCGATTTTGCGGATCGGAGCCAAAATCGCGTGAACTGGCCGCCGGTGGCGGCGGGCGGTGAGCAGTGAGTGATGACGCAAAGTCGCCGTTTTCGATCGGAGTTGTGAAGCGAACCGAAAATGTTGCCGGTTTCGCGGATCGAACCCAAATTTGCTGTGCACGGGTCGTGATGGCACTGACGGATATGCTCACGTGGTGACGCAAAACCGCCGTTTTTCGAGCGGAGTTGTGAAGCGAGCCGGTGCCGCTTTGGATGAACTGACCGTGACGCAACGGAACCAAGTGAGACAGATGGGCCCAGCCATGCGCAGGCACTATGGTCCTTTTTCATTGGCCCGATCGGCCCCAACGTTTCATATCTGCATTTTCCTTTCGTCAATCGAGGACACCGGCATTATGTGTCTTCCGATTCGAGCCTAGCATGCGCGTATTTCGGGATAACGGCTAAATAACTGATTAATATAGTAAAAGTCGTTGTGATTCGCCCATGGCGCGGTACGACCGCCGATGGGAAACCAACCCCATTGCTAAACGCAGCCGCGGTGTTTGGAGCTAGTTCGACGGGTCGCTCTTATTTTTGAGGCTCAGGCGGGCGAGTTGTAATCCCAGAGTTGCTGAAAGACTTCCTTGAGAAGATAGGTACGGACGCTCTTCAGGTTTAATAAAGGAGGTCGCTAGGCGAAATCTCTGCTTCTAGTGAGGTTCTCCTGGCGCACCACGGCGCCCTGAAACAAGAAATACGGGGCCGTTGGTTTGAAAAACTGATGAACGGCCACGGCTGGGGCGTTACGTTACCGCACGAGAATGTTGTCAGTCATCAGAAAACGTAGTTTTCTGAGTCCTTCGCCGGCGCTGAGGTGCCGCCATATCCGCGCCGGAGGTGCGGATTTTGCTCACTTGTGGAGACGCGCGCGTAGATGGCAACCAGGGTCGGCTTGCTCATCGGTCCAGTCCTTCACAGGGAAGGTGTGTTCATAATACTGTAGTTTTGTGAACAGCCAAAACCGTGAGAACCGCCGCCCTGTTCTCAACTACTTTCCGGCGGCTCAACACATAGGGTTTGTGAACACCCGAAGGGAGTGGCACTTTTCCGATGATCGGTGCACGGCCAAACCTGCCCAGTCCCTGTAGATTGGCGGTGGGCCAGAACGCGACAAATCCGGCGCAGTCGCGATTGGCTGATCGCGTGCTAAGACTCACACTGAAAAGCAGCCATGTCTATGCAGGTTGTTTTGCGAATGGTTCCATTTGCGACGGTGGCAGCGTTGTTTGCCACAGTCGCAGCCGCTGCACCTAGCTCTCGGTTCGTCTTCGGGTCTTACCTGAATACGCCGTACACCAATACACAACCCTACGTCGCCGCTGGAGACAACGGCAGCTCCTATGTTGCCGGATGGCAGAATGCCGTGATAGATGCTCCGTCGCACGATGGCGGGCCCTTCCCCGATGAAGTCCCGTTCTTGCTGAAAATATCAAGGGAGGGGGCAACGGTTTTCAGTTACGGTTTCCAAGGCGCAGGCGGAACCGTCTATGCCATTGCGATCGGCCCATCGGGCGATATCTACGTCGCGGGCTCTCCGAATGCCACTCGCGCTGTCAATGCCATTGATTTTAGATCCCCCGGACGGCCGGCCATATCGGCTACCAACGGCGCGCTTAGTTCGACTCCCGCTTCCGGATACATCGCGCGGTTTACGGCTGATGGGACACTGGTTTTTGTAGCGACGATCCCGGCGATTCCTCAAGCAATTGCGGTCGATTCGGCGGGCACCGCCTGGATCACCGGCATCCCATCCGGCTTGCAGACCACGCCCACTGCCTTTCAGAAGTCTGCGCCGCAGAAGGTATGTGGGTATTCCTGCTCGAGTGCTTTCGTTGCGCAACTGGCTGCGGACGGGTCGTCTCTGCTTTATGCGAGCTTCCTCGGCGGCGGTGGGATCGATTCGGGTGTCGGCATTGCGGTCGGGGCGGATGGTTCGATTTCCGTCGCGGGGACGACCACATCGGGAGACTTTCCTCTTGCCGGCGCGGGGTCCGCTTCGCCGCGTGGCGGGCAGGACATCTTCGTCAGCCGGTTTGATGCATCGGGCAGTCGCCTGCTTTCGAGCACCGTCTTCGGCGGCTCGCTGAATGAAGTTGCGGTTGCGTTCGCGATCGATGCGACTGGCGCGGCGTACGTCATCGGAACGACTAGTTCCACCGATTTTCCCGTGACTTCCGGTGCCGTTCAGGTCACGTACGGTGGAGGAGCGACGGACGCGTTTCTGACCAAGGTCGGACCCGATGGCAGAATTCTGTTCTCGACGTACCTGGGTGGCTCGGGGGCCGAGTTTCCGTCCTCGATGGCGCTCGGTCCTAACGGACACCTCTATGTACCGATCAGCGGCAGTTTTGTCTATTCCACCCTGCTCGGCCAGGCGCCTGCCGCGTGCGCTCCTTTGGCTATGCTGGTCGCAATCGACGGTACCACTGGCCAGATCGCCGATTTCGAGCCGCTCATCGGCTTTGGGGCTTATCGCCACGCGATCACGGCCGGTATAGATGGACTGATCCACATCGTGGCCGGGCCCGCCACGCAGGCATCTTTGATCATGACGGATGGCCAGGCTTACTTGGATTTATCCTCTCTGCTTCTGGCACGGATCGATTTCAGCCGGCAGGACATTTTTCAGCCGGCCTGTGTGATCAACGCTGCGGATCAGGCAGAAATCCGCGGCTATGAAATCGCGTCAGGTACGGCGCTTTCGCCAGGCTCGATCATCTCCATTCAGGGCCCCGGTGTTGGACCGGCCGAGGCCTGGAACGCCCAACCGGGGTTGCCGCTCCCCGACATCCTTGACGATCTGCAAGTGACGCTCGATGGCAAGCCGCTCCCGCTTCTTTCAGCTTCCCGACAGGAAGTCCGCGCGATTGTTCCCTATTCGCAGCCAGTATCCAAAACATCGGCACTGGCCATCATAAAAGGGAGCGCCCAAGTGTCGATCTACGGCTATGTCGCTCCTGTTGGAGGGTCGATCTTCACACGCGACAGCTCAGGGATCGCCGCAGCGCTTAATGAGGACGGGACAGTAAATTCGCTGGAAAATCCAGCAGCGCGTGGATCGATTGTAAGTTTGTTTGTTACCGGAATGGGTCCTCTCGCTCCGTCGCTTCCGGATAATGCATGGACCCCGATGGACACGTCGTCGTACACGACGGCGACGCAGCCGATTGTCTATATTCAATCACCTGTGTCTTCCGGAGCGGCAGGTATGCCCGTCGCGTATTCCGGACCGGCTCCCGGGGAGGCGCCCGGCGTCTACCAACTCAACGTCCAGATCCCAGAGTTGGCGCTGACGGAGAAACCCCAAATCAAGATGCTTTGGATCGTAGGTAGTTCCGGAGCGGTGTATCCTACTTCGTTCCAGACTCCCTGGATCTCGGTAAGGTAGTGGGGGTCGCGCACGACCGACGAAGCCGCGACAGCAATCTGAAGAACCGAAATCGCTAAGGCCCATGCCGGCGAGGCCGGGGGCGAAAGTCTCGGTTCACGTCTCCGGCATGTACTGCTACTTCGCCAACTGCACTCGTGTTTGCGACCGCTGACCTGAGCTATCCGAACAGTACTCAATAATTGCACGTAAGTAAGCCTCCCAGAACTATGTTCGTGTCCTATGAGTTAGTTCAAATGGTTTTATCATATTCCCGCTGAACTCGCCACGCCCTCGATCTGCATTGCAGCTCGAGGAAGCGCGACTATACGTGTAACTGCAAGCCAGGATAAATCGGCGGAGCCTTGGAGTTTCTGACGCGGTCATCCGCGCTGTCGACGGCATGGGTTACTTGCTCCTCGCTTCCAGAAGATAGTGTCTAAGCTATTCACGCCCCACAAGGGTATGAAATCGGGATCGTGCCATAGGCCCGGGCATGCCGACTCCTTTACAGTCGCGGCTCAGAATGCCGATCTTTCATCCCACGTTACAATCTGGAAGTGGCGACTAAGTCCTGGAGTTTAACTTTCCTCGCTGTTCTTTCCGCCTATGCGCAGAATTACACAATTGGCACAATAGCCGGACAGGGTCTGACGCTCGGCGACGGAGCGACTGCCCTAAGTGCGCGATTCGGCGTCGTCTCGGCTGTCGCCCTCGGGCCGGACGGTAGCCTTTATATCGCGGATGCGGGCTTCCATCAAATCCGCAAAGTGGCTGTCAACGGCAGCATTTCCCTCTTTGCCGGAGGATCCGTGCGCGGCTTCGGCGGCGATGGAGGTCCCGCGACTGCCGCTCTGCTCAACACCCCGACTGCGCTCGCAGTAGATTCGAGCGGCAACGTTTACATCGGCGATAGCGGCAACCATCGTGTCCGCATGGTGGGCATCTACGGCAACATTCACACGGTTGCCGGGAACGGACAGGTCGCGCCCAGTCCGGCATTGTCTCCGGTGCTTCCTGGTGAAGGCGGTCCTGCGACAGCAGCGCCTCTCAACCAGATCTCGGGGCTGGCTTTTGCGTCAAATGGCGATCTTGTCATCGCCGACATCGGAAATGCCCGGATTTTCCGCATTTCGAATGGCAACATCAAGACGCTGGCAGGCAACGGCACCACGCCGGCGAGCATCGCCGACCAGCCTGCTCTCCCGGCAACTCTTGGCGCGCCGTCCGGTGTGGTCACCGACTATCTTGGCAATGTCTATTTTTCGGACCAGACGGCGGGCATCGTGCGCATGATCGACACGAAGGGTAATATGACCCGGATCATAGGCACCGGGAACCCGACCGACACACCCGTTTCCAGCGGATCGCCTCTTTCCTACCCTCTCCTCCAGCCAGCCGGCCTGATGGCAGACAGTTCGTTTAACATCTACGTCATCGAGGCTGGCCGCGTCTCCATTTACATGCCGGCGTCATTTGCTTCCGGCGCACCCGCGAGCATTCAGGCCGTCGCGGGGGATATTACCCAAAAGGTCAAGAGCGCAACGGGCGACGGTGGTCCGGCACTGTCGGCCGGGATGAATCCGCGGAGCGTCGCGGTGGATAGCCGCGGGACAATTTATGTGGCCGATTCCCTCACTACCCTCGACTTCCATAATCGCGTGCGGGTCGTCTCGAACGGCACGATCGCCACTTTCGCCGGGGGCACGCCTCCAACCGGCACCGGCGACAAGGGTGCAGCCACGTCGGCGCAATTGTCCTTCCCACGCGCAATCGCAATCGATTCCAAAGGCACCGTCTACATAGCCGATACCGGCGACAATCGCGTGCGCGCCGTCACTAGCGACGGGAAAATCAACGCGTTCGCAGGCACAGGCAATCCGGGGACATCGGGCGATCAGGGCAGCGCGTTATTAGCGACCCTCAATCCACCGCAGGGCATAGCGATCGACGGCAATGCCAACCTATATATCACCGATGGCAGTCTTATTCGTCAAGTCAATTCCGGCGGTGTCATCAACACGTTCGCGGGCGGCGGCGCGTCGGTACAGGAAGGAGCGCCAGCACTGTCGGCGCAACTCACGCAGGCGGGCAGCCTGGCTGTGGACTCCCAAAATAACATCTATGTCGACCAATTCGCGCGTGTGAGCGAGGTATCGGCCTCGAATCAGACGATAAACACGGTGGCGGGTACCGGCAAAATGGGGTATTCGGGAGATAACGGACCGGCGGCGGCGGCGCAGATCGACGATGTTGCGGGCGTGGCGGTCGATGCGAACGGCAACCTTTATATCGCCGATGAAGACAACGGACGTGTCCGTAAGGTGGATACAACCGGCGCTATTACCACCTTTGCCGGCGGAGGCATGTCCACCTCCGACGGCGCAAACGCCACTGATGCCGCGCTGAACATTCCGCTCGGCGTTGCGGTGGACGGAACGGGGAATGTCTATATTGCGGAGTACGGCGGAAATCGCGTTCGAGTCGTAAGTCCCGCGGGGACCATTCGCACCATCGCGGGGAACGGCCTGCAAGGGTTCAGCGGGGATGGAGGGGCCGCGACCAATGCCTCGCTGAGCGGTCCGACGGATGTGAAGGTGGATGCTCAAGGAAACGTGTATATCGCCGATTCACTGAATTCGTCGATCCGGAAGTTGACTCCCGCGGCCATGGCACCGGTACCTCTGATCAGTACAGTTACGAATGCGGCCGATCTGGCGGGCGGCCCGGTCGCGCCGGGAGAGCGCGTGACTCTCACGGGCACGTCGCTTGGTCCCAACAGCACGGTTTTTTTCGATAGCACTGCGGCGCCCGTGCTCTCCTCATCGGTCACCAGCACTCTGGTGGTCGTGCCGTACGAGATTGCCAGCCAAGCCATTTCGCAGGTGACTGTGAAAACCGGCGGTGTAACATCGGCTCCCTTCGCGGTGCAGATCGCGGCCTCCGCTCCTGGTATCTACACGCAAACGGGTGATGGATTGGGTCAGGCCGTCGCGTATTTGGGCGATGGCAGCCTCAATTCCGGAGGGAATCCAGTGCAGGATGGCTCGGTGATCCGCATATTGTGTACCGGCGAAGGCCTGGTCAGTCCGGCCGCGATCACTGGCGTGCCGATCGGCCAGTCGCCACCGTCGCCGGTACTGCTGGTGTCGGCGACAATCGACGGGCAGACGGCGCAGGTGAATCAAGCGTATTCGGTACCGGGCACGGTCGGCCAGTTCCTGGTGGAGTTGATTCCTCCGGACGGAGTGAGCGACCAGTCCGCATCGGTTCAGATTATGGTTGGGAATGGAACAACCCAGATTGCTACCATCGCGGTAGTGGGTGTGCCTGATGACTCGTCTGATCTAGGACAATCGCGGAAGCGAGGGGCGGGCCTGCGGAAGAAGCGCTAGAGTGCCACTCGATTGAGCAACAGCGGGTTGATTTAGCTTTTGCTGTTCCGAATCGCGCTTACCCAGTCGGAAAATCGCGGGATGTGAACTCTGCGTCGAATCGGCTGTCCTTTATCGGCATTTTGTAGCAGCTCGACGATCGCGGCCGCCGGCACCCGCGTCACAACCGTGTCCACCGCCGCGTAACGTACCATCTGGCTGGGATCAATAATGAAGACCGCCGGCTTGGCGATGCCGCCTTTCTCTCCTGCATTGTAGATGCCCCAGTCCCTAACGACGCGGCGTTCCGTGTCGCACAAAATCGGAAAAGGCAAAGAGAGGTGAACCCTCAGTGCCTCCGATTTCTCGGGCGCATCCACGGAGACGCATGCTATGCTCGCGCCCGCCGATTGGATTTCCGGGTAGTGGTCCCGGTAGTCCGCCAACTGGCGGAGGCAGAAAGGTCACCAATTACCGCGATAGAAGAGTAGGACCAAGGGGCCGTGCGCGATCAACTCCGACAGCCGACGCGGCACTCGGGTCGAGTCTGGCAGTTCGAATTCCGGTGCGAGTTCGCCCGCGATAGGAACCTTTGCCATTTGCCAAAGTCTAACACTCCGGCTGCAAGTGCTAAGTTCACTTCGACTGTATGATCGAGTGCACGCGCCTACTCATGAGCGTGCCGTTCACTAACGGGCATATTGGGTTACACCGAAGGTCCGGATAACAACGGGCGCCCTGCGGCGCTGACCTTTGAAGTCGCGTCCATCCGGCCATCGGATCCCAAGTCTCAAGGGTGTTGTTAACAAGTCAAGATGTCCGGTTGATTATTACGTGACCTGTCCGGTTTGTGGTTTCAGGCGGCGCTAGCCGCCTTCTTCGTTTTCGTCTTGGTTTGCCAGCTCGGACGGGACTCGTTTGGAAACCGACACAGCAGGGCCCGCGGTGGAGTTCGATTTAGATGGGGAACTGGCGCGGGTGGTCCGCGCGGTCGGAAAGTGGGAATCTCGCGTCTTTGGCGAGATTTCCAAGGGAGTGTGGGAACTGGTGGAAACCTGCTTTGGTTTTCACCAGTTGTACCCACGTGTAGCTCAGCTCAATCTGATGCTCGTACCGCAACTTCTCGTGGAAGTGCCGCAGTTCAGATCGAAGTACAGCCGCAGGACCTCCTCGGCGGTCTCCATCGGTATCCGATGGATGCTCCGCGTCCCCTTCCGCTGATCAAACAACCCCGTTATAACCGAACTCTTCATATCGATCTCGGATAACGCCTTATGGTCCGGTCGGTCAGAAGGTGTGAAAAAAACATGTTGACATTTAAATGTTTTGGTATTATGGGGTTATATCAAGCAATGACAAGCCAAGCCCTACTGACAATCGAAGAGCAACCCGCGAAGGAAGAGCGGAAAGTAAATAAAACGATAGACACAATCAGAATACGGAAGGTGAGTCGAGATCAAACCATGATGGTCGTTATTGACGTTGAGAAACTCATCCCGGAAAGCCATACGGCAAGAGCGATTTGGGAACTGATCGGAAAATTGGAACTGTCCGCTTTTGTGGAGAATAAGTCCGCCATGTTCGACCTGCCAGGACGGCCAAACACGTCGCCGCAGTTGTTGATCAGTTTGTGGCTATACGGCTATTGTTGCGGGACAAACTCGGCGCGGGAAATCGCCGGCCTATGTGGTTATCATCCTGCGTTTCAGTGGCTAACCGGAATGCAGAAAGTGAACTATAAGAGCCTTTCCGATTTCCGGACACAACACAGCGGAGCGTTGGATAAGCTATTTGTGCAAGTGTTGGCAGTGATGGACCAAGAGAAGCTGATTGATCTGGAGTTAGTCGCGCAAGACGGAACCAAGGTGCGAGCCTGGGCATCCAGCGACACGTTCCGCCGGGAGAAGACATTGCAGAAACGCCTGGAACAAGCCGAGGAGTTGTTGAAAGAGACCAAGAAAGAGGATTTCGGAAAGGATCAGAAAGTGGCCGCGATAGCCGCGCAGAAGCGGGCCGCAGCGGAACGGGTGGAAAAGGTAACGGCGGCGCTAGGCGAGTTGGAGAAGGTGCGGGCAAATTTACCGAAAAGCGATCAGGAGGAAGCCCGAGTCAGCTACACCGATCCGGAGGCGCGCATCATAAAAGGGGCGAATGGCGGTTACCAGCCAAGTTACAACGTGCAACTGGTAACGGATGCAAAGCACACGGTGATCGTAGCCGTGGATGCGATCCAAAGCGCATCCGATGCCAGCGGGTTAAAGCTTGGAATGAAACAGGTGAATCACAATCTGGGCCGGGATCCCAAGAAGGTAGTTGTCGATGCCGGATACGCCACCTATGCGAATGCACGTGATATGGAACAACAAAAGATCGACCTCTACGCATCCATTCCCAACACGGAAAAACGTAATCAGATCCTGCGGGGAAACCAAGCGGTAGTGACCTATGGGTCAAATCGGTTTGAGTTTCAAGCCGCGAATCGGGTGTGGATCCCATGCTGGACAAATCTTCGAGAATCTGATAGAACAAGCTGTCGAAGGCTGTCCAAAACAAGGAGGTGGGATGCCCAAGATGGTGATTGAGGTTCCGGATGAGTTTGCTGAGGTGGGAAAGGCGATGGCCGAACATTTGTCTATGCTGCAGCGGACTGTGGATCGGCTGGGTGGAGGGAAGGCGGTGGATTATGCAGCCGTGGAAGAGGCGATCGCAAAGGGGGCGGCCAGGACAGAATTAGCAGCCCACGGCGCAATCCTGAACAATCTGGACATTGATGTTCCAGCAGTGGTGATTGGTGGGGTGCGGTACACGCGAGTGGGACGGTGTGAGGGGGCTTATCACACGATGGTGGGTTCGGTATCGGTGGAGCGATCATTATACCGGCAATCGGGAGAGCGAGGTGGACAGCCAGGGGGCAGGGTGGTGGACGCGGTCAGCTTGCGCGCGGGAGTGGTGGGGGACGGGTGGTTGCCGCAGACCGCGCGGGCGATGAGCTATGCCGTGCAGCAAGGCACCTCGCGGGAAGCGGAGAAGATGGCGCAAGAGTTTAGACGGCTGCCATATTCGCGTGCCAGTTTCGAGCGGGTGACGCACATGGTGGGCGCACTGGCGGTAGCCGATCACCAAGATATCGAGGACGCTCTGATCGAGGCCGTGGAAGTGCCTGAGGGGGCATCTTTGGTGAGTGTGTCGCTAGATCGGGTGAGTGTGCCGATGGAAGAACCGCGGCCGCGACCGGTAGGGCGACCGAAAAAGGGAGCGGCCAAGAGGCCGGTGGAACGTAATTTCCGAATGGCCTATTGCGGCACGGTGACACTGCATGACCAAGACGGCCACGGCCGATATACCATCCGTTATGGATGCATGCCGGAGGGAGATATCGTGGGCTTGCGCGACCGCATGGTGGCGGATGTGGCGACGCTACGGAGTAAGCGGCCGGACCTGAAAATTGAGCTGCTGTGCGACGGAGCCCCGGAGATGTGGAATCTGCTGGAGGCAGGCTTCCGGCCAAAATTTGGAGACGAACTCCACCATCTTGTAGATTTCTATCACACGACGGAAAAACTCAGCGCTGCCACGCATGCGCTGGAGGATTCGGCGGCTGCGGCTGGCGAACGGCTGGGGGGCTGGAAGCAAGCCCTACTCCACCGCAGCCGCGCGGCGGTCGACATTCTCAAGGAACTGATCGACTCGGGGCGCGATGAAGGTGTAGGCATAGACCACCCAGTCCATGAAGCGATCACGTATCTACAAAACCATGGTTGCGAAACGGATCGCATGAATTACGCCCGAGCGCGCCGACTTGGATTGGCGCTTGGTACCGGCAATGTCGAGGCAACCTGTAAGAGTTTGTTTGAAATGCGGATGAAGCGATGTGGGGCGCGCTGGAAGGAGGACACAGGCCAACACATCGTGCAGCTCCGAGCTTTCGCACTCAGTGACCGTTGGGAGCCTGCTATAGAATTGACACTTCGTCCGCTACGGATGGCTGTTCGCGCAGCTTAATGTCCAGGATGAGAGCCACACCCCGCGAATCAGTGCGCGATCTGTCCGGCGGGAAAGACTCTGCAATGTGTGGGAGTGGCGACGGGCGCTGGCGGGCAGCGCTTTGAAAAATATCAGGCGGAGATGGCCGACTGTAAAGGATGCGAGCAGCGGGTGGCATGCTGCGGAAACAAACAGAGTAAGTTGATAGAAATCAATGCGGGCTACCATGCCATGGCTCGACTCAAAGAGAAGATGGCCACTGAGGAGGGGCAAACTGTTTATCGCAAGCGGGGCCAGGTGGCAGAATTTCCTAATGCATGGTTAAAAACCAAGTTCAATTTCAGGCAGACCTACCTAAGGGGTTTGGCAAAAGTGAAACAAGACGCGAAATGGCACGCGTTGGCATACAACGCGGCGCAGTGGGCCCGACTCTGCTGGAGACCTCAATTTGCAAAATAAAAGCAATGAAAGCAACAACATAGAGATAACATTTTGGCCGCAACGAATATTATTGACTCGGCTACGACTAAGGGTCGTCGGCTTGGTGTCAATATGGACCGAAACAGGCCGAGCTGCGGTTTATGCGACCTATAGATCTATACTTGTGCGACCTATAGACATGTCTATGACACCGGCTATCGCAACGGCAGTTTTGAGGGGCGATGCGTATTCGCCTTATTTTCGCCTAATTTCGTGTCGTTCGCCGCAAAAAAGGAAAGATTCACACCTTCTCACCCCGGCGATCTCAGCTGCCTCCATCCAACTGATCTTCTTCGCCATCGCCTTCAACAACACGTCTTGCAGTTTCATCGTCCGCTCCATTACCGCGGCGCTTATCGATCTAGGATTTGTCAACTTCCAGGATCGCCGCCGCTCGGCTAAGCGGACAAGTCACATATTTACTCGACCGGACATTTCACATACTAACGACATCCAATCAATTGGTGATTGGCCTCCCCGGACGCTCATCGTGGCCCATGAGGCGAGGCCCGAACCGTCCGAAGCGCAGTTGCTGTTCAAGCAGCGAGCGTGTACGCTCGGGAATGATCATCGGGCTCACCTCTTCCGGCACAGCCGATAGACTTGCGTGGCCAGCGTTGCCCGTGCGCGGAGTCGCCACGTAGCCGTGCATTTCGCCGGTGGTTTGGTTGATTCCGATCCCTATGATCTCCCCGCTGGCATTGATAGAGCATGCGATCACCAGAAACAAAGGACTGTCCGAGGGAATGAGCGTATTGAGGTCGCTCATCACACCGTTTTGCCGGACGAACGCGCGTAGATTGAAGTCCGAGTCATTGGAAATGCCAACCATTCACCGCCGTCATTAATGCCGAGAGCCGACGCTCGCAACGTCACCGGGAATCGTGCCAAGGTCCTGCATCCCCGTACGCTTCGTCCAGAGGAATGCATGGAAGGTCTCGTCACCGGGTAAGTCCGACGTGCCCACCACCTGCCCTTGGTTATTGACGCATAAGCGAAATTTCCTTCCTTTCCGCCGAGAGTGCCGAGGTCGGTTACCCTGCCGGTCTGCCAGAGCAAAGCGTGGCGGCTCAAGAGATAAGTTCCGTTAGGCTGTAATCCAGCGCAAGTCGCCAGACGTGCCGACCGCCTCACCGTTGTCGTTGATCGTGAAGACGCAAAGCCGTTCGGATCTAAGCCGGGAATAGGGAGTTCCTGGATCTGACCGTTTTCCCAGAGACAGGCTTGAACTGGAACTGTTGGGGGGCTGGGCAGGTGGTGTCCAGTCGTGGTATTCTCCGCCCCGCCAGCGATTTGGCCCCGGTTGTTGATCGATGAGGCCTCGCCGTTGCTGCCTCCCAGTGTCGGGAGCGGAGCCATGACTCCGTTTTGCCACAGGAAGGGTACACATTTGCTGCCATGAGAGGGAAGTCCAGCGCCTTAAAGCCGCAAAAATCTTCACCCATGCGGATCTGCGGCGGAAGTTTCGGCCCACCCACCGCCTGCCCCCTTTCGTTGACGCTGTACGCGATGTTGTTCAGTCCTCCGAGTCCGGGGGTCGCGATATCTGTCTTGAGCCCCTTATACCAAAGGACGGAATGCATGGTGCCGTCAGCGCGGTCGCGCCGCCACTCACCAGGCCGTTATTGGTTATGAACACCGGCTGGCCGGGCGACCCGCCTACCACGCCAAGGTCAGTGATGGTGTAGCGCGGCTCGCGCGATTCATGCCGGGTCA
Source organism: Terriglobia bacterium (assembly GCA_963767545.1). GTDB lineage: Bacteria > Acidobacteriota > Terriglobia > Bryobacterales > Bryobacteraceae > CAVVFX01. The sequence goes on along the minus strand of CAVYEV010000002.1, from coordinate 2,597 downwards.
TCAGAAAGCCATGGTTGACACCGGCAAGGTGCACCGTCCCACGATGTCGCCATTCGGTTTGATAGCGGTAGCTCCGGTGAACGTCGCGTCGGGGAAGTCGATCGTAGTGAATTGGCCCGCGCTCTTCAGGTAGCCATGGCTTACACCGGCGGCATCCCGATAGCGTCCGACGATCTCGCCGCGCGCATTGATCCCGGTCGCGTTAGTGAAGGCAGCGTTCGGGACGTCCCATGAAGTGAAATTGCCATTACTCAGTAAAAAGCCATGGCCGGCAGAGCTGTATCCTCCCACGATATCGCCTTGAGCGTTCATGCCGTTGGGCACCGTAACAGTTGCCCCAGGGAAATCGAACGAGGTGAACTTGCCGTTACTTAGCAGAAAACCGTGGTTGTTGTTGTCGGCAAATGTGTATATCCCCAAGATGTCGCCGCGAGCGTTAATCCCAATCCCCGATGTATACGTCGCTCCTGGGAAATCAAGCGAAGTAAATTCGCCCTTTTTGCTGAGCAGAAAGCCGTGGTGCGGGCTGGTTGACGTCAATCCGTATTCCCCGACGATGTCGCCACCGGGGTTGATCCCGTTGACAAAGGTGACCGCCGCGCCCGGAAAATCGATCGGAGTGATCCGGTCCCCGCTTAGCAGAAAACCGTGAGTGCTCTTGTCTGCCAGAGTGTACAGTCCCACGATGTCGCCATGAGGATTGATCCCCCAGGCTTGGGTGCCGGTAGCACCGGGAAAGCCAATGGTCGTGAAGGTGGGGTCTACGGCGAAAGCGTTTGATATTGCGCCTAGCGCGAAGCTAAGCGTGAAGAAATAACGGTTCCATGGTCGTCTCATATGGTCCTCTGCTCCAAGTTGGCGCGGAAGGCTCGCGAAAGCGCTCATTGCAACGAGTAATGAATTCTGCGATTCCGGTCCGGGCGCTATAATTCAGAAGCGATGCAGAGGGCGGTACAACCCGATGAGCCGGCAAGCAAGGACATCAGCATGCTGCTCCGGGCATGGAGCGGCGGAGACCAGAGCGCTCTGAAAGGCCTCACGCCCATCGTCTATCGCGACCTCCGCCGCCTGGCGCACCACTACATGAGACGTGAGCGCCCCGGACACAGCCTCCAAACAACGGCTTTGGTCAACGAAGCCTATATGCGCCTTGTGGATTACGAGCGCATGGAGTGGCAGAGCCGCGCGCATTTTTTCGCGGTTTCTGGCCAGTTGATGAGGCGTATTCTGGTGGAGTATGCACGGCGTCATAACTTGAAACGCGGAGCCGGCGTGTACCACATCTCCCTGGATGAGGCAGCCGTCGTAGGTGGCGAGCAGGACCGCGGATCTGGTGGCTCTCGATGACGCGTTGAACACGCTGGCGGAACTCGATCCCCGCAAAGTGCAGGTGGTCGAAATGCGCTTCTTTGGCGGACTCACCGTGGAAGAGACAGCCGAAGTGCTCAAAGTATCGCCCGTGACCGTAAGGCGGGACTGGAGCACCGCCAGGCTCTGGCTCTATCGCGAACTCGCCGGAGGGACACGCGATGGACTCCGAACGCTGGAAACAACTCGATAGCCTGCTGCAATCGGTGCTGGAGCGTCCGGCCGGGGAGCGCGATGCGTTTCTGCGGCGCGCGTGCGAGGGCGATGAAGCGCTGGAATGCGAAGTCCGCTCCCTGTCGATGTTGGATGGGGAGGCGGAAGGTTTCCTGGAGAGTCCGGCGATCGAAGTGACCGCGCAGGCGATTGCTTTCGAACAGAACGAAAACGACAATTTGCCAGTTGGCCGGACCATCTCTCATTACCGTATCGTCGAAAAACTCGGCGCAGGTGGGATGGGGGTGCTCTATAAGGCTGAGGACACCCGTCTTCAGCGCTTTGTCGCTCTCAAGTTCCTGTCCGACGAATTCGCTCGCGACCCCGAGGCTTTGAATCGCTTCCGGCGGGAAGCGAGGGCCGCTCCGCCTTGAATCATCCGAACATCTGCACGCTTTATGACGTAGGAGAGGAGGACGGACATGCCTTCCTCGTCGATGGAGTTTCTGGAGGGCGCCACTCTCAAAGAACACATTCAAAGATGCCGGTTGGACATGGAAAATGTGGTCGAGTACGCCATCGAAATCGCCGATGCGCTCGATGCCGCCCACATCGCGGGTATCGTACACCGCGATATCAAACCGTCCAATATTTTCATTACCCAGCGAGGCCACGCCAAGATTCTCGATTTCGGCCTCGCCCAACTGGCTGCATCGGAAACGTGGAAGATCCTGTCACCAAGCCGGGTACCGCGTTGGGGACGACAGGCTACATGTCCCCGGAGCAGCAACTCGGAAGGCCTTTGGACGCGCGGACCGACCTGTTCTCGTTCGGACTGGTGCTGTATGAAATGGCTACCGGCACGCGTTTAGCGGCTGGACCCGCTTGGGCGGCATGCCGCGGAAATTCGACGCGTCGTGTCCAAGTGTCTGGAGAACGACCCGATCTGCGCTACCGGCACGCTTCCGAAATCTCAGCTCACCTTCACTTTGCAAAACCGCGCTTGTAGCCGGAGCCGCCAAACGCTGGAACTTTGCCGTCGCTGCTGTCGTGACATCTGTGGCCGCAGGTTACTT
>CAVYEV010000001.1:0-183282 GCA_963767545.1 Terriglobia bacterium | reverse complement strand
CGCTCGGGTGGAAAGGGCTCGCGCTCGTGTTTGGGATGTCCTGGTTGGCCGCCAGCAATTCCCGGCGAGGCGAAAAGTCGCTGACGTCTGGTGATATTCTGAACATGCTTTCGTAAACGCGACCACCGAACATTTGTCCATCTCTCACGCGTTGGACTATCCTTCCAGGAAGCCGCGTTCGCTGGCAAACCACTCTCCCCGTGTGGAAGGGATTCCCCGTGGCCATTCCTCCGGCCGCCCGCGTCCCCAAGGTCCGCAAGCACTTGGCATCCGACGCTCTCTACGCCCTACTCAAAGAACGCTTTGCCACCGTGCCCGATCAGCGGCACGCGGGGACCACGTTCACGCTCGCCGACACCCTGCAAGCGGGCCTCGCCCTCTTCGTGCTTAAGGATCCTTCGCTGTTGGCCTTCCAACCACGGCGCAACGACACGAACCTGCACGCCCTCTTCGGCATTGGCCAAATCCCTTGTGACACGCAAATGCGCACCATCCTTGATGAGGTTGACCCGGACGACTTGCGGCCGGCCTTTAACGATGTCTGGCGTGAACTGCAACGCGGCAAAGTCCTAGAGCCTTATGTCTTCTACCAGGGCGCCTATCTGCTGTCGCTGGACGGTACGGGCTACTTCTCGTCGCAGAAGATCCACTGTGCCAGCTGCCTGGAGAAGGTCCAGCAGAAAACCGGGCAGGTCACCTACGAGCACCAGATGCTCTGCGCGGTGCTGGTGCATCCCGAGCAGCGCGAAGTGTTCCCGTTGGCGCCGAGCCGATTTGCCAGCAGGATGGCAGCAGCAAGAACGATTGCGAACGCAACGCCGCCAAACGCCTGCTGACGAAGATCCGCGCCGAGCATCCGCACCAGCGCTTCATCGTGGTGGAAGACGGTCTGGCCAGCAATGCGCCCCATATCCGGCTGCTGCAAGAGTTGCGCATGCACTTTCTGCTTGGGGTCAAGCCGGGCGACCACACCTTCCTGTACGAGCAGGTCAGCGCGGCCTACGAGGACGAGCGCATGACCACGTTGGTCTGGCAGGAGGGGGCGCTCGCTGCGAACTGTCGTTGGTCAACGCGCTGGCGCTGAATGAGGCGAACCAGGATTTGCTGGTCAATTACCTGCACTATGCGGAGTACGATGCCCGGGGCAACTGCCTGAAGTGCTTCTCCTGGATCACGGATCTGCGGCTGACGCGGCAAAATGCGCCGCTGCTGCTGCGCGGGGGCCGTGCCCGCTGGAAGATCGAAAATGAGACCTTCAATACGCTCAAGAACCAGGGTTATCACTACGAACACAACTTCGGTCACGGCGATAAGCACCTGTCGGTGGTGATGGCGTCCTTGATGCTGTTAGCCTTTCTGGTGGATCAGGTGCAGCAGCGCTGCTGTCCGTTGTTCCGTGCCGTCTTGACCAAGTTGGGCAGCAAGCGCGTGTTGTGGGACCACCTGCGCTCCCACTTCCGGCATTTCACGTTTCGCTCGTTCCGCCATCTCTATGAAGTCATGCTGTATGACCGCGCCAAAGAACTGCCGGCGCCGATCTCAACACCTCGTAAGTATCCGTTACCGCTTCGTCCGGTTCCCTGAGGTAGCCACCGCAAAGCCCCGGCGCGGGTGTTCGACCGCGGGGGTACCGTCCCGTGCTGCGCGGTGGACGGCGTGGCGTGCTTCACCCACGAGAAAACGTGCCGCCCGTGGCGCCGCAGCGCGCTCCCAAACACTTTGGCTTCTCCATCTTCCCAGCCGTGCGCACGACTCTGACACATGCCTCCGCTGCGCAACGCCAAACTCGCCTCCCGTAGTCGTCAGGCCGGGAATTGCTGGTTGGCCGCCGATCTGGAGCTTTTGTCCGTCGCCTTCGGCGGCCGGCGGTTTTGGCTTGACGATATCGGAGGAGGGCGGTTTCGACGACGTCGCCGAAGTCTTCTGCGCGGCTGCCAGTTGCTCACGCAGCCGCGCAACTTCTTGTCGCAGCGTCACCAATTCCGCACGTAGCTTCTGGCACTCCGTGCAGGTGCTCTTGCGTCGATTCTTCATGATCTCGGTTTACAAAATCAGGCCAAAATTGGACAGATCACGTCGTGAACGGCTACGGGCATGCGCTGGGACGCGGACAATGCGGAGGCGATCATGGCGTTGGACGCCTTGGAACAGAGCGGCGAATGGAAACACTACTGGGCTCTCCGCCTAAAATCGGTCGCATGAAGCCCCGGAAGATTTGCCACGCCCTAACGGCTCCGCAGTGGTGGAAAACGCTTGCCGGCCCCATGCCTGGCCCGGTAAACTGCTGGGAGCGGTGGTGCCGCCGGCTCGATTTCCGATGGGGGCGTGGGTCTGCGGTCCCGTTCAACGGGCATCGATCCGATATGGTCCACCATGACGCGACCGCACGAGCGCCCGTCTACCGCGTCTGAGCACGCCGGATCGATTCCTAGTCATTTTGCGGGTTGTCGGGATGACTGAAAAGCGACAAGACGTGGAAGCTTACCTCAAGCGCATAGATCGGCTCAACCGCGAGTTGTCCATTTGCAAAGCCGAGAACGCGCGTCTACGTGATCAGGTGGCATTCTTTACTAATCACCCGTGTCTTGCAGCGGGGATCAAAGGTGAGACCATCGTCGCCCAATTGCTCAATCGTGCTCGGACAACTGGAAACGCCAGTTATGACATTGAGGGGCACATCCGGCTCGAAGTGAAGTACTCTCGACTGACCGACAATGGAAACGGTGTCTTGCGGTGGACCTGGGGAACGGTCTTTGGAGGCGGCGGGAACAAGGCTTATGATCGCCTGATTCTTCTTGGCGATCAGAACCCCAATTACAGTATGAGCTACATGGATTCCGACGGGTTCCTACATTCTCTTTGACGTTCCGTACGCCGAGGTGTCTCAGTTGATCACGAACGGCGGCACCGCGAGAGACCAGATTCGGCTTTCATCAAACCCAAGAAAGGCCAGTTCAAGGTCTATGATTTTGTATTCGCAATTTCAGGTGACGCAAGAAATGTTGGAAACCACGTATGGCGTGTAGGAGCTTGCGCCAGGCGCGGAGATCCGCCGAACACATCTATGGGCAGCCGCGTCTATAGCCGTTCCTTCCACGGGAGAAGATATAATGCACCTTCGTTCGGCAGTTTCGGAAGGATGGAACGAGGCGCCGGTCTTGCTTCGCTGTAGGATGGTCACACTTGCGTGCCTGGGAAAGAAACGTTCCAGGAACCGTTTCTCAATTTAGTTGACTTGGTACCGGGTCCTTACAGATGCTTCCGAGGTGTGGCGATACGATGGCCCCGATTTTGAGTCCTTTCTCCCTTGACCGAGTGGTCCAGGCTGTGGAATTAGTCCGCCAGCGCTTGTCGCGCGCGACCGCCGCCCTTGAGGCGGCTGGCATTCCCTATGCCGTCGCCGGGGGAAACGCCGTCGCCCTGTGGGTTTCCCGGATCGACGTCTCGGCCGTCCGCAACACGAGCGACGTCGATCTGCTCGTGCGGCGGGCCGACCTCGACGCGATCCGGACGGCACTGGCCGCCGCCGGCTTCGAGTACCGCCATGTGGCCGGTATCGATTTGTTCCTGGACGGCCCCAGTGGCAAAGCCCGCGACGGGGTCCACCTGATCTTTGCCGGCGAGATGGTCCGGCCAGGGGAACTCCTGCCGAACCCCGCGGTCACGGAGTCTGAGGCAGCCGGGGAGTACCGAGTGCTGGCCTTGCGGGCACTGGTCCAGATCAAGTTGACGGCCTACCGAGACAAGGACCGAGTCCACCTGCGAGACCTGTTGGAGGTTGGGCTGATCGATGACCGTTGGCTGCAGCATTACCCTGTGGAACTGGCGGCTCGGCTGCGCAGTCCTGATCGAGACACCGGGCGGTTAGCCGCAATCGCCCGATCAGCCCACGCCGAAGAAGAGACAAGCCCACGGGGACCGACCTGTGGGCTTTTCCATGCGCGGCTGCAATGTCTCTTTGCAGCGGTGGCCAGGCGCCCCACAATACACGCAGGTATTGCCCCGACTCGTCCTGCCCGGGCTGACCATGCTGACCGCGCGCGGCTTCTGGTTCTTTGTGCCGATGCTCATGCTGCTCGGCCTGGCGATCAGCGCCGGCGCGGACAGCCTCGCCCTGATCGCCCTGACGCTGCTCAGCTGGTTCCTGGCGCAGTGGTTCCTCTTCCATGTGCGTTGGCGGCGGGCCCATGTTGGGCTGACCGTGACGCGCGCCCTGCGCACGCCGCGCGGCGATGTCACATCGTTGTGGGCCGGGCAGTGGGCCGAGGTCCAGATCATGCTCTGCGCCGAGCCCGGGGTGGCGGTGCCCTATGTCATCGTCAGCGACCGTCTCCCGGCCCTGGCTCGGCTGCGCGATCGCGTTCCGCAGATCGACGGCGCGATCGCGCCGGCCGCGCCGCTGCAGCTGAGCTATGCGATCGAATGTCCGGCGCCGGGGCGGCTGCGTTTCGACGGGGTGCGCGTGCAGCTGGCCGACCTGCACGGCTTCTTCACCGCGACGCTGTTCGTGCGCGACGCCGTGCGAATACCGCGTCCTGCCGCCCTTGACGCTCGACGCCGGCCCACCCGACCTTCGTCAAGCAGCACAATGCCCTGCCGCTGCTCGGCAGCCATCGGCATCCGCGGCCCGGCTCCGGCAGCGAACTGCTCGACCTGCGCGACTACCTGCCGGGCGACCCGCCCAAGCTGATCGCCTGGAAGGCCTCGGCACGGCGCGGCCGGCTGATGACCCGGGAGTTCGAGAGCGAGGTGCCGATCCGCTGCACGCTCTTCCTCGACGCCTCCGCCGCGGTACGCCTCGGCCCGGTCGGCGCGACCGCGCTGGCGCGGCTCGTCGAGATCGCCGCCGCCGTCGCCCAGGCCGCCGCCGCCGAGCGCGACCTGACGGGCCTGTGCCTCTTCGACGAGACCGGCGTCTCGCCTGCTCCTGCGCCCCGGCCGCGGCACGCGCCACGCTCTGCAGCTGCTCGACCTGCTCACCGAGGCGGCCTGCCTCTTGCCCGCCTGTCCGCACGCCGACCTGGACGGACCTGCTGCCCTATGGCTACGGCCTGGCCCAGGACCTCTATCCCGACCTGCTGCAGAGCGGACGTGAACGCCTTGCCGTGGTGGCTGCCGCTCTGGTCGCCGCAGCCCGCCTGCACGGTGCCGCGGCGACCACTGCGGCGCGGCCCTGGTGGTCCCAGTCGTGGGTCTGGTCGCGGCGCGGTTACGGCGCTCGGCTCGCGCTCCGCAACCGGCGCGGCTCGCGGTTTCGCCGGCGCACCATCGCCGCTATCGCTGCGCAAGCAGCTCGGCGGCGTGCTGTCGGTGCGCTATCGGCCTCGATCCCGGCGGCCTGGCCTGCTGCTGGAAGACGACGCGGCCTGTGCGCCAGTACCTGCAGCGCTTCCTGGCCGAGCACCAGGTCGCCTATCCGCATCCGCTCTACGACGACGCGGGGCACTACCTGTTCCGCGTCGCCGGCAAAAGTCGAAGTGCTGGCCCGGGCCCTGCTGGCGGCGGTGAGCCGCGGCAAGGACAACGAGCTGTTCGTCCTGTGTGCCGACCTGCTCGAAGCCGGGGCCGAGCTGGCGCGTCTGGAGCGGGCGGTCGTGCGTGGCGCGGGCGCGCCATCACCAGGTTGTGCTGATCTGCCCCTGGCCCGCGTGCGGTGCCTGCCACCGTGCCGCCGGCGCCCCGCCCTGCCGCCCGACGCCGCGGCCGATCCTGCCGGGCCTTGCTCTTGCAAGCGAGCACGGTGCGGCTGCACCAGGCTTTCGCCCGGCTGCGGCACGCCTTCGGCCGCCTCGGCGTGCCGCGTCCTGTGCGCGGCCGACGGGATACGGTCGGCCTGATCCTGCAACGGCTGCAGCGGCTGCGTGGCCGTGGGAGGGGAGTGCGATGACTACCACGCCGCCGCCGGTGAGGGGATCCGCAACTACCAGTTCACCAGTGCGGCCTGGCCCTGGGTGTCCTGTTCTTGCTGCAAGTGCAGCAGGGCCTGGCCAGGCCGGACGTGCGAGTTGCCCCTCGCGCTGAGCGTGCTGATGCTGCGGCGCCGGCGTGCTGGGGATCATTCACGCGCCGCGATGTCAGTCCGCTCGTCGTGCTGCTCCCGTTGGGGGCCAACCAGTTTCTGCATCGCTTCAGCCTGCAGCGCGTGCATCTCACCAGCCCCGGGCCCCTGCTGCGGCCGCTCGATTTGGCCCTGTGCCTGCGCCGCCCTGGCCTACGCCGCCGGCGCATTATCGTCTGCATCGCTGCGCGCTCGCACGCTGTCCCGCCCGACCCGCGCCGCCGAAACGATCGACGGCGCGGCGCCGCTGCGCTCGGCACACCTGGCGGCGCCAAATGAATTCGTCGGCGTGCTGGTGCAGGCCCCCCTCTGCGCGCTGCTGGCCCAGGCGATCTGGTTCGTCCTCGGCTGCGGCTGGCAGACTTGCCGAGCTGCCGCCCGACTGGGTCGCGCTTTCTCACGCTCGCCTGGGCCCTGTCGCTGGGCCTGTTCGCGGCGGGCCACCTGTTTCGCACCTGGCGGCGCCGGCAGATGGACGTGACCACCGGCGCGACTGCTGCTCCAGGACGTGCTCTGGCACGAGACGCGCGGCGAGCAGCGGCGCATCAGCCGCTGGCTCGCCTGGATCAAGGTGAGGCACCAAGAAACGGCGGCCCCGCCCGCCCGAGAGGAGTAAGACCCATGCGTTTCTGGCTGCGCGAGCTGGCCGGCTGGCTGCTGGTGCTGCTGGGCCTCTACCTGTTCCTGCTCTGCGTCGATCTGCTGCTCAACCCACGCTGGATCCTGGAGGCGACGCCGGTGATCGATCATCGGCATCGTCGTCTTCCGCGGCGGCATCCATCTGCTCAAGGTCGCCGTCGCCGCCCGCGTCTGCATGCAGGCCCAGGCCGAGCTGACGCGCCCGCAGCTGCCCGCCGACCCCGCGCACCAATGTCCCGCCGCCGGCGGTCGATTGGGAATGATCGGCGGGAAATCGGTGTCATTCGAGGTAGATATATTCGAGGAAGCGCACTGAGCAATTCGGTTGACATGAGCAGGACCTCGACGACGAGCAACGCGATGATCCCCACTTCCAGGCGATGGCCGCCGCGGGCCCAGCCATAGTCGGCGATGCGGTCGTTGGCCCCTTCGTAGAGGTCTTCACACACCTCGAGGCGATCGTCGAACGCTGTGCGCCGCGCCGGCACGTCGGCCCGCGTCAGCAGACGCTGCAGCAGCCGCCGGCCGGCGCAGGCAGTGTCCGAGATGCATGCGCCAGCCCGGGGCTCGAGGCGCACGAAGGTCAGCCGCAGGTGCGCCAGCTGCTCCATGATTTCGCCGATCCGCGCCCAGTGGCCCTGATCGCGCTGGGCAATGCGATAGGCCCAGGCGACATCGCCGGCGGCACCGGCCTCGCGCGCTTCCAGGGCCGTTTCAAGAAAGCGCAGCTGGCTTTCGTAAAAGGCGAAGTCGCAGAGGGCCGCCAGGATCGTCTCGGCGCTGTCGAGCCGACCCTGCACGACGGCCCGGCCCGGGCGCCACTGGATTGTCAGACCCGGGCGAGTCAACTCGATGGCCGGCGCCGCGTCAGGATGTTCCGGCGCCGTCAGCCAATCGCTATGGAGTTCTTGCCATGCGTCGGCAGCCGCGGGCGGCACCAGCACGACGAGGAGGTGATCGGCCGGCTCGGGCCAGGTGGGCCGCTCGGGCACCTCGTGCAGCGCTATCGCTTCTTCGATCACGACGAATGGCCGAGGCTGCCGGAACCGTCGCGCCACCTTCACGCCGGCCGGGGCCTGCTCCACGAAGCGGATGCGGCGGACCACGAGCGTCGAACTCGGGCCAGCGGCGGGAGCCGGACTAGGTGCGGGAGGGGTCATGTGCGGTCCCAATGGTTGTTCACTCAGGTCGGCGCCGCGGGGAGCGGCACCGCCAGCGGCTGCCGTGGCCGCCACCACGGCCGGCCGTACCTGGCCCGCCATCTCGAGGATATACTCCACCACGATGTCGGCCGAGTCGAGCACGCCATTGATGGTCGAGTCAAAGAGATAATCGCCGACGACGATATAGGCGCGGATGTTCCGTCGGCTCGGGCCGATGGCGCGAATCGGGTTCGCGCATCGGGAAGCCGCCCGGCCGGCCATTCACCGTCCCGACCCAGCGATGCACATGCCCCTCGCGGAAGTGCGCGCGGCCGATGCCGCAGGCAGCGCGGCAGCGCGGCGAGCACGGCCTCGATCAGGGCATCATCGTCCTGGTTGCTCATCGATCAGCGCCGCATTCCCGGCGAGCAGCCAGCCGAGCACGCCGCAGGTGCCGCCATTGCGCGAGCTTTCATCGTACACGCAGCAGCCGCCGAACGCATCGAGCATGAAATACGACTCGGCGACCTGCTCGCGCCAGAACGGCTGGTCAAAGAGGACGCTGACCCGCAGGTAATGGGCGGGGTAATCGTAGAACGTGTGATGCCGGTGCATCGCCCCGGCCAGGCTCGCGCCGCCCCATTCGACGGCGGGCAGCCAGTTGTTCGGCAGTGCCACGACAACGTGATCGAATTCCTCGACGACCGTCTCACTCTGCCGCGCGCATAGACCCGATACATGCCCCCTGCGGTTCGCTCGACGCGGGTGACGGGATGTTCGAGCAGGACACGCGCCGAGATCGCGCCGGGCCAACTCCTGCGGCAGGCGCTCGATGCCGCCGTCGATCGAGTAGAGCCGCATGTAGTCCGGCTCGTTGATCAGGTAGTTTTGCAGGCCATAGTTGGCGCTGGTCTGATGCGGCTCGGTCGCCAGGTCGCTGTGGACCGCGACCTCGACATAGCGACGCGCCCTCTCATCGGGAATGCGCGCCAGCAGGGCGCGGAAGCTGCGGCGCGACAGCGGGTCAGCATTGTCCTGCGCCAGTCCGACTCGTAATACTCGGCCGGGCTGATGGCGGCGCGGGCCTGGCGATTGAAGCGCTTGAGGGCTCGAGAAGTTGCTGGACCGAATTCGCGGCGAATGTCGGCGTCATCTTTGAGAAGACGGTCGCCGAGGAAAACGCTCTGTCCCCACATGGAGCACGTCACCAGCCCAAGCTCCGCGACCAGTTCGCGCAGCGGGTCGGGGCCAAGCTGGGAATAATCGTAAAGCTCCGCGGCCCCTGCTTCGTACGTCACGGGCGCCGCCTTGAAACAGCGGGTGACGACCTTGCCGCCGAGCCGGCCGCTGGCCTCGTAGAGCGTGGCCGTGAAGGGAATGTGCAGACGTTGATCGAGAAGGTAGGCCGTCATGAGCCCACCGGGTCCGCCGCCGATGATGGCAATGCGTAACGGATTCATGGGTGCCTTCGCGAAACAGCAAGAGGGATGGTGCGTATCTGGAAGCGCACCATTGTTCAGCTTCGAGCGGGGCTTCGTTGTTGACACCCTTCATTATGACAGGTCTCGATTAAAAAATAAGGAGTGACACGAGGGGCGTTGCTGCGCCACCCGCTTCCCGCGCGTTGGCTGCGTATATCTTCGTGCCCTCGCGGAGCGTGGGCACGAAAAGAAGAATCCTCAGCGGGGGGCGCGCCCCTGCTTGACTACGACGGGGACAGCGGTGCCCTGGAGCTTGCTCGGGTCCATCACGATGAGGTCGTCAGGCTCGACGCCGGAGACCTCCAACTCCTCGCCGGCAAAGCCGAGCGCAATCGGAGTAAAGTGGGCCTTGCCCGCGCGGACGACGTAGACGCCGTATGGCTCGGGACTCGTGGCGCGATGGACCAGGCGCGCTGGGGATCCACAGGCTGCGCGCGTGTCGCGCGAGCACCAGCGCGGTCCCGTGCATACCCGGCCGTAATCCAGGCGGCGGGTTCGGAACATCGATTTCGGCCCGCATTGAACCTGTCGATGGATCGACCACGAAAGCAACCCGCGAAATCGTGCAGCCCGATAGTTTGCCGTCGATCAAGGAGCGCACTGCGCAGCTCGACCGGATCGCCCACGTTGACGCTAGCAATGTGACGCTGGGGAATGCCGATCTGCACCTTGAGCCGATCAATCCGTTGCACCGTCAGGAGCGGGCCCTGTCCGTCCCCGGCGCGGAGGTAGTCGCCATTCTGCCGGTTCAGCGCCGTGACGATACCATTGATGCGCGCGACGATCCTGGTCAGGCGCAGCGGGTAAGCGGCCTTCTCCAGCGCGGCCTCAGCAGCCTCCAGGCCGGCCCGCGCCGTTTCCAGGGCCGCCTCGGCCTGCGTCACCTTGCCCGCCTTGACTTCCACATCGGCGTGGGCATTCGCCAGGCCAGCCTTTGTTGCGCTGACTTGTGCTTTGGCCGTGCCAAGGGAAATCTCGGCATTGCGTATGGTCGCCTCGCTGGTAGAGCCCGCCCTGAACAGGGCCTCGACGCGGCGAAACTGGGCTTGATGCAAAGTTGCCGCCGCCAGAGCAATGTCAATCTCTCCCTCTCGCTGCGAGACAATCGCCCGGGCTGCCGCGACCTCCGCCTTGGCAGCGGCGATCCGTGCCTCCGCCTCGCGGACCTGGCCGCGCGCTTGCTGCACGGCGGCGTTCGCTTGCTTCGCTTCCAGGGCTAGCGCCGGGTTGTCGATCTCGGCCAGCACCTGTCCCTTCTTGACCCGCGGCCGAGCTCGACGGTAAGGCCCTTGACGACGCCGGGGACCAGGGCGTGGACATCCTCGCGGTCGGCGGACTGGAAGACACACGCCTCGTTGACGCGAACCGCGTTGTCCTGCCGCGGCTTCGCCACCGATACCGTGACGGCGTCGCGCTCGGTCTTCTCCGGTGGCTTCTCCGCGATGGCCGGGGGCGGCGGCTCCTTCGCGCCGGCCGGTTCGGGCGGCGTCGCTTGCAAGGTCAACGCGCCGCCGATCGTGAGGACCGATGCCGCCAGGAACACCAGCGCGATGAGGCAGCAGCTTGGTCAAAGTCATGGCTCGTAACACTCCTTCCGCAAGGTTTACCGCCAGGGCCGATGGCACGCCGCCGGCCGGCCCGCCCGCGCTGAAGATCAAGGCGCCGCTCAAGGCAACCTCCAGCAGGGCCGCGGGCACCGGCGCGGCCGCGGTCTCCCCCGCGACGAGGGCGGCGACCGCGCTAGCGGGCGCAAGGCCGCGCTGGGTCAGCCGGAGCCGCAGGCGCGCGCGCCCGGGTCAGCCGCGACGAGATCGTGCCGGGCGGGCAGCGCAGCTGCGCGCGCCGCCTCCGCGCCGGTCTTCCCCTCCAGACAGCACAGCACGAACGCCGACCGCTGCCGGGCGGGAAGGCGATTGATCTCCTCGTCCAGCACCTGCGCAGCTCGGCCACACCCGGCTCCGCCATCACCGCCGCCGGCTCGCTGACCCCCGGTTGTTCGCGATTCGTCCGGCGCGCCCGGCTGGCGCGGGCGCGCAAGGCCACCCGATAGGCGACATGGTACAGCCAGCCGCTGACCGCTCCCTGTCGCCGGATCGAGCCCGCCTTGCGTGCCAGGGCGAGGAAGGTGGCCTGGAAAGCATCCTCGGCATCCTGGGCATGGCCGAGCAGCCGCCGGCAGACGCCCAGCACCATCGGCCCATGGCGCCGCAGCAGCAGCTCGAACGCCGCCGCGTCGCGCTCCGCTACGAAGCGCTCCAGCAACTCCTCATCGCCGAGGCCCGCGGGCGCAGCCCCGGCCAGGTTGCGCAACGAACGGATCGCGTGCTGCAGACGCTTGTGATCCATGAGCTTCACCCCGGCCCGTGCAGGTCTTCCTTTATTAGAGCCTGTGATGACGCGATCTTCTCCATTTTTTTCTGCTCGTCTCGCTCACGCTCGCTGCGCCCGGTTCAATTCTGCCGAGCCGCGACCGTCAGGGAGCGGTCTGCTCCGCTCCCTGACGGTCGCGGCTCGTGAGAAACTTTCGTGCCGAGGGAATACCCCGACGGCCTTGCACCCACACAAAAATTGTTATAATCGAAGGACTGAATCCCACTCGATCTTGCCAACCCAAGAAGGACCAATCATGCTTCTCGCCCCCTCGGCCGCACCGCCTGCTGATAATCGCCGGGTCGCCGTCCGCCGCCAGCCGGCGCTTGGCACCGTCCTGTCGCCTGGGCCCCGATGCCGGCCCGCAGCCGAGCCTGGGCCTGGTCTGGAACCTCTCGACGAGCGGCGTCAGCATGCTGCTGAACGAACCGCTGGCCGCGGACACGGTCATCGCGGCCGCGCTGTTGACCACGGATGAGCGTGCCTCCCTGCCGGTCACGCTTCGCGTCGTCCACCTGCGTCAGATCCGCACCGGCGACTATTTCCTCGGCGCCCAGTTCGAGCAGCCGATCACCGCGGCGGACCTCCGGCCCTTCCTGGCCGAGCCGCTGCCCGCGTCCTGAGCGAACGCCAGCGAGCGAAATGCACGGAACAGCCCTCGCGCAGCGCGGGCCGGGAAGGTAGGCCTGCGCTTGACAGCTGCGCTCACGGTGCGACACTACATTCCGCCCGCCTTGCCCACCCGATCGTCGCCTCCCTGCCCGCCGAATCCTGCCGGAGATCCCTTCCCATGCGTCCGTTCTGTGCCTGCGCCGTCATCTTGCTCGCCCTGGCCGCACTCCTTCCGCTCGGCGCGGGCGAGAAGGGAACGCCGCCGATCCTCCACAAGCTGATGGGCCATACCGATGGCGTTTACACCGTCGCCTTCAGTCCGGACGGCCGCTACCTCGCCACGGGCAGCTTCGACAACACCCTCAAGCTGTGGGAGAGCGGCGACCGGCAAGGCAGTCAAGACCTATGCGGGGCCGCAGGGCCATCAGAAGATGGTCCTGAGCGTCGCCTTCAGTCCCGATGGCCAGCTTCTCGCCTCCGGCGGCGCCGACAACACGCTCAAAGTCTGGGACGTGCCGCTCGACGCGCCCCTGCGTTCCTTCAAGACGCCGTGCCGCGCCCGGGCCGTGACGCTCAGCCCCGACGGCAAGCTGCTCGCCGTCGGCGGCAAGGATGGCACGATCAAGATCGTCAGCGCCGCCGACCTCAAGGAGTTGGCCCAGTGCGCCGGACACCAGGGCCCGGTCACCGGCGTCGCCTTCAGCGCCAATGGTCAGGTGCTGGCCAGCACCGGCAGCGACCGCACGCTCCGCTTCTGGAACGTCGCCAACGGGCAGCCGGTGGCCGCGGTCGGCGCACACCGGCGCCGCGAATGCGGTGCTGCTGCACTCCAACAACACCGCGCCAGACCGTCGGCGACGATGGCCTGCTCAAGTTCTGGCAAGTCCCGCCGGCCCCGACGAGCAAGGTCTTCGCCGGCCATGCCGCGCCGTCATGTCCTGGCGCTGTCCGCCGACGGCAACCAGCTCGTCACCGGCAGCGACGACAAGACGGTGCGCCAGTTCGCGACTGCCGGCAAGGATCTCCGCGCCCTGAGCGGTCCCGCCGGCCCCGTGACCGCCGTGGCGCTCAACGCGGGCAACACGCTGATCGCCGCCGGCGGCCCAGGACAACCAGGTCCATCTCTGGAATGCCGCGGACGGCAAGCCGCTGGCAAGCTGGCTCGCGCACGACGGGGGCGCCGACGAGCGTGCATGTTCCAGCCCCAGGCCAACGCAGCTCCTCACGGCGGGCGCCGACGGACTGGTGAAGCTCTGGGCCGTGCCGCCGGCTGCCGGCGCGCATCGTCACTCATCCCGACGGCGTCCTCGCCGCCGTCGCCAGCGCCGACGGCAAGAAGCTCTACACCGGCTCCGCCGACAAGCTCGTGCGCGTCTGGGACACCGCCAAGGCTGCGATCGAGCGGCAGTTCACCGGCCACACCGGGCCCGTGACGGCGGTCGCCGTCAGCGCCAACGGGCAGCTCCTCGCCTCCGGCAGTGCCGACGCGACCATCCGCTTCTGGAACCAGGCGACCGGCAAGGAGGCCGAGGTCGTCCTCGGCCACGAGGCGGCCGCTCACCGCGCTGGCCCTGAACCCGGCCGGCAGCCAGCTCCTGTCCGCGGCCGAGGATGGCACGGTCAAGCTCTGGCAGCTGCCGCTCGTCGCGCCGAAGGGGCTCGTCCATCCCGACCAGGTCACCTGCGCGGTCCTGATGCCCGATGGCGGCAAGCTGCTGACGGGCGGCGCCGACAAGGTGGTGCGTCTGTGGAACCTGGCCAGCGGCGCCAAGGAACGCGACTTCGCCGGCCCGACGCTGCCGATCGTGGCCGTCGCCGTCAGCAGCAACGGCGCGACGGTCGCCGCCGCGGCCGCTGACAAGACGCTTGACACTCTGGAACGCCGCCGACGCCAAGGTGCTGCACAAGCTCGCGCTTGCCCGCCGTCGGCCAGCGTGCTCGGCCTTCTGCTGCCGACCAGACAGACCATCGCTGGCCGGCCTGGCCGACGGCTCGATCCGCGTCTCAGGTTCGCCGACGGCAAGGAAGCGAAGAGCCTGGCTGGGCACAAGGGTCCGGTCGTCGGCCTGGCGCTCGCGCCGAAGGGGGACGTGCTTTACTCGGCCGGCGCGGACAAGGCGATCCAGGCCTGGTCGCTGCCCGACGGCAAGACGAAGGGCCGCCTCGAACACGGCGCCCCGGTCACGGCGCTGGCGCTGAGCAAGGACGGCACGCGCTTGGCCGCGGCCGCGGGCAAGGCGATGAAGGTCTGGACCATGGCCGACGGCAAGGAGATCGCGGCGTGGACTGCCGCCGGCGAGGTGCGCAGGCTGGCGCTTCGCGCCGGACGGCACGCGCCTGATCCTGGGCGGCGCCGACAAGCTGGCGCGCGTCTACGAGGTGGACGGCAGCTTCGTGGAATCCTTCGCCGCACGAGGGCCCGGTCGCATGCCGCCGCCGTTCGTCGACGCGAAGCGCGTCGTCACGGCCGGCGCCGACAAGACGGCCCGGCTCTGGACCTCGGCCCTGCTCTGGCAGCAGCGCAGCACCAGGGCCCGGTTCGCCAGGCGCTGTTCACGCCCAAGGGCGACCAGGTCGTGTCTCGCGCCGGCGACGACAAGACCGATCCGCTCTGGAACGCCGCCGACGGCAAGGAAGTGCGTGTACTCGACCAACGCGGACGCGCCGGTCACGCAGCTCGGCCTGAGCGCCGACGGCACGCCGCTCGCCGGCGCCGGCGGACAAGACGTCAAGGTCTGGACGCTCGCCGAAGCGGCAAGGCCGAGCGAAGCCGGCCACCGCGCGTCTGCCGGCGCCAGTCCGAGCGCTGGCCGCTCAGCCCGAACGGCCAGCGCCTCGCCGTCGCGTCGGCGACGGCAAGCCACGCCATCCGCGTCATCGACGTGGCCCTCGGACGCGAGGTGCAGGCATTCGCCGACCACACCGGCGCCGTGCGGCGCTGGCTTCCAGGCCGACAACCGTACGCTGGTGACGGCGCCGCTCGACAAGACGGCCCGCCTGCACGACGTCAGCGTGCTCAGCGCTGGTCTGGCCCATCCCGCGCGGCCTGGTCTTCGCTCCAGTATGCACAACAACGGCACGCAGCTTGTGACCGGCGGGCGCGGACAAGACGGTCAAGCTCTGGGACCTGGCCAAGGGCGCCGTGCTCAAGTCGTTCGGCCCGCTGGCCGAGCCGATCAAGGCGGTCGCCTTCAGCAAGGACTACACCCAGGTCGGCGCCGCGGCCGGCAAGACTCGTCAAGGTCTGGAACGTTGCCGACGGCAAGGAAATCGCGACGCTGACCCATCCCGGCGAGGTGCTGTCGCTGGCCTTCAGCCCGGACAAGGCGCGGCTCGCCACCGGCGCGGCCGACAAGCAGACGCGCCTCTGGGAGCTGGCGACCGGCAAGGAGCTGCAGTTCTTCCCGCAGGCCGACGCGGTCGAGCGCCGTCGCTGTTCACGCCGGCCGGCGCGGTGGTCTGCCGCCGGCAGGCAAGGTGGTCGCGGCTCGAGACGCCGTCGATCGTCCGCGCCATCGCTGCCGACGCTGGGCCGGTCCACGCCGCTGGCCTGGCGCCGAACAACACGCACGTCCTGACCGCCGGGGCCGACAAGACCGTCAAGCATTGGAACCCCGACAACCGGCGCCATCGAGCGCACCTTTGCCGGCGCGCCGGCGCCGCTGCAGGCGGTCGCGATTGCAAGAACAACCTGCTCGTGGCGGCCGGCGGCGCCGACGAGACGGTGCG
The DNA here is from genome assembly GCA_963767545.1 of Terriglobia bacterium. Classification (GTDB taxonomy): domain Bacteria; phylum Acidobacteriota; class Terriglobia; order Bryobacterales; family Bryobacteraceae; genus CAVVFX01. Next base: position 167,251 of record CAVYEV010000001.1, on the reverse strand, counting down.
CGTCTATCAGCTCGCCGACGGCAAGGAGCTGGGCGCGGTCAAGATCGGCGGCGCGGTGCAGGCGCTGGCCTTCAGCCCAACAGCCTCGTGCTGCTGGCCGGCCACGGCCGACAAATCCATCAAGCCTGGGCCACGCCGTTCACCGCGGGTCAGCCGTGCCGCGCCGAGTTCCTGCAGCCGGTGCAGAGCTTCACGACGCGCCGGCGCCGATCGCGGAACTGGTCGTTGGCCGCCGACAATGCCACGCTCTACACGGCCGGGCTCGGACAAGGCGCTGCATGTCTGGAAGCTGGCCGTCGCCGACGCCGACGCGCAACTTCCCCCATCCCGAACCTCGTCGATGCCGTCGCGTTCCAGCCCGAGTGGCCAGCTGCTCGGCCGCCGGCGGCCACGACGGCAAGGTGCGCCTCTTCGACCTGGTGAAGAACGCCCTGGTCAAGGAAATCAACGCCCACGTCGAGAAGCACGACCGCGCACCCGATCTACACCGTCGCTCTTCGCCGCCGACGGCAAGCAGCTCCTGACGAGCAGCTTCGACAACAGCCTCAAGCTCTGGGACGTCGCCCGGCGGCACGCTGGTCCGCGAGTTCAAGGCGCACAAGGTCAAGGACTTCGCGAAGGGACACCAGGAGCCGGTCTATGCGCGCCGCCTTCAGCCCCGACGGCAAGTTCCTCGCCTCCGGCTCCGGCGGCCTGGAGCGCGTCATCAAGATCTGGAATGTCGCCGACGGCACGGTGGTCCGCGACCTGGCCAACCCGACTCATCAAGACCGCCGCCGCCGCAGCCGCCGGCGTCGCATCCCGGCCTGCGTGCTTCAGCCTGCGCTTCACGAAGGACGGCAAGTACCTCATCAGCGCCGGCGACGCCCCCGGCAACCAGGGCTACCTCGCCGTCTGGGACTGGCAAGCCGGCAAGATGCTCTACGGCGAGACGCTGCCCCTGGGCGTCTTCTACGGCCTGGCCTGTCCCCCGACGAGAAGCTGCTCGCCCTCGCCGCCGGCAACCGCGGCCGGCCGCAGCCGCGTTCAACGCCGTCTATCTGCTGCGGCCGCCGGTGCTGGCGAAGTAAGCGGGGCGTGCGCGGCGTGACGGCCGCCCGGGTCTTCGACTCGGGGCGAAACGACGTATAATGTCCGCGTTGTGCCCCCATGCCGAACTCGCAGTGACGAGGACCATGATGGATATGCTCGAGCACGCCGACCCCGAAATCTGGCAGGCGATCCCGACGAAGCGCGCCGCCAGCAGGACGGGCTGGAGATGATCGCCTCGGAGAACTACACCAGCCCCGCCGTCATGGCCGCCCAGGGCTCGGTGCTGACCAACAAATACGCCGAGGGCTTGCCCGGCAAGCGCTACTACGGCGGCTGCGAGTTCGTCGACGTCGCCGAACGCCTGGCCATCGACCGGCTGCTCAAGCTCTTCGGCGCCGACCACGCCAACGTCCAGCCGCACTCCGGCGCCCAGGCGAACATGGCCGTCTACTTCGCCTGCCTGGAGCCGGGCGACACGATCCTGGCGATGGACCTGGCCCACGGCGGCCACCTGACGCACGGCATGAAGCTCAACTTCTCCGGCAAGCTCTACAAGGTCGCCGGCTACGGCGTGCGCCAGGACGACGAGCGCATCGACTTCGACCAGGTGGCGCAGCTGGCCGCGCGAGCACAAGCCGAAGCTGGTCGTCGCCGGCGCCAGCGCCTATCCGCGCGAGATCGACTTCGCCCAGTTCGCCGCAGATCTGCCAAGGACATCGGCGCGCTGTTCATGGTCGACATGGCCCACATCGCCGGCCTGGTCGCCGGCGGACCAGCACGTCAGCCCGGTGCCGTTCGCCGACTTCGTCACCACGACGACGCACAAGACGCTGCGCGGCCCGCGCGGCGGCGTCGTCCTGTGCAAGCAGGAGTGGGGCCAGAAGATCAACTCGGCCGTCTTCCCCGGCCTGCAGGGCGGGCCGCTCATGCACGTCATCGCGGCCAAGGCGGTCGCCTTCGGCGAGGCGCTGCGAGCCGGAGTTCAAGACCTACGCCGCCCAGGTCGATCGCCAACGCCAAGACGCTCGCCCACGAGCTGCAGCGGCTCGGCTTCCGCCTCGTCTCCGGCGGCACCGACAACCATCTGCTGCTGGTGGACGTCGCCTCGCGCGGCGTGACCGGCAAGGTGGCCGAGGAGGCGCTCGACCGCGCCGGCATCACCGTCAACAAGAACAAGATCCCGTTCGATCCGCGGCCGCCGCTCGACCCGTCCGGCATCCGCGTCGGCACGCCGGCGCTCACCACGCGCGGCATGCGCGAGCCGGAGATGCGGCAGATCGCCGGCTGGATCGGCCAGGTGCTCGCCGCCGCCGAGGACAAGACCGTGGCCGCGCGCGTCCGCGGCCAGGTGCGCGAGCTGTGCCAGCAATTCCCGGCGCCGGCATAAAGCGGCTTGCCGTTTCGCGCTGCGCGGCAGTGCCGAGCGCGAAACGCAAGCAGCGTTGCTTGCCGTTTCGCTGTCGCCGGCAGTGCCGAGCGCGAAACGCAAGCAACGGCCGTCAATCCACGTTGAGATTCGCGAGGAACGCCACCTGCTCGCGCTCCTGCGCCTGCAACGTCGCCGTCACCTGCCGGATTTGCCGCTGCAAGGTGTCGATCTCGTTCTCCTGCGTGACGAACTTGTCCAGGAACGCTTGTACGGCTCGGCCGACTGCGGGATGACGTGCAGGTTCTCGCGCAGATCGCGCCTGGTCGTCACTGACCGCCTTGAGCTGTTTCTCCGCTTCGGCCAGTTCCTTCTTCGTCTCGGCGATCCGCGACTGCAGCAGCATCTCTTTTTGCAGGGCCGCCTTGACCTCGGCGCTGACCGCCTTGCTCGCCAGGTATTCGCGCACCTTCGCCTCGCTCAGATCCTTGATGGCGCCGGCGGACGACTCCGCTTCCATCTGCTCGCCAAGCTCCTCCTTGCCGGTCTTGCCCTTGGCGACCTGCAGCTTGAAGCGTGAATGCTCGGCCCGCGTTTCACGGCCTCCTTGCCGACCTTCATCTCCCAGCCCTTCGGGATGACGTGGTCGACCGTGAAGGTGTGGTCCTGCTCGGACTGGTTCTGCACCAGGTAGGCGATCGATTCGTGCGTCCGGCTAGGTCGGCCAGGCGAGCCCTTTGCGGATGCGCAGCCCGATCAGCTGCTCGTCGCGGTGCCGCACGACCTTGATGTTGATGCCGGTCGCGACGGCGTAAAGCGGCGGATCCTTCGCGATCAGGGCAACCAGGTCGACGCGCGCCTGGTCCTCGACGACGTCGAAGGTCACGGTCTTGCCCGGCTGCGACCTTGACCTGGAAGCGGTAAAGGTCGCGCGTCTGCTCGTCGGCCTTGGCGGGCTCGACCAGCTTCCAGTCGGCGCGGATCGGGTGCTCCAGCATGACCAGCCGCTCGTGCGGCGAGCGGTTCTTGATCGTGTAGGTCTTCGTCTCGCGCAGGTGGTAGCGCGCGGTCAGCTTGTCGTCGCCGATGCGGAAGATCATGTCGGGGCTGGGCGTCTGCTTGACGTCGGTCTTGACCTCGGTCCCCTGGTCGAGGGCGTAGCTGAGCAGCCGTTCCTCGTCGGGCTGCAGGTCGAGGATGCGCGTGTCGCCGGCGTAGGTGCCGCTCGTCGTAGACGGTGATCGGCCCCTGCGTCAGCGGCTTGCCGGAGGTGTTCTTGAGCCGCAGGCCGAGCAGCGGATACTTCGGCTGGTCGCCTCGTTGTAGATGCTGACCTTCTGGCCCGTCGATCGTGCTGGTCGAGGATGGGCAGCATGGCCGACTTCTGCCGCGGCAGGCTGATCTTCTGGTCGATGACGTACTGGTAGTAGTCGCCGACCTCGTCGGCCGTGGCGACCGAGGCGATCCCTTCCTTGAAGTTGAAGCCGGTGATGGCGGCCCGGCCTTCTTCGCCTCTCCTTGGCTTGCCTGCTGCTGCTGGCGCCGCTGCTGGAGTTCCTCGTAGGTGAGGCGATTCTGCGCTTGTCGGGCATCGGCATTGGCGTTGCGCTGGAAGTTCAGGATGTTCTGATTGCTGGGAGAAATTGTTGCCCGGCGACGTTGCTTGAGGCCATTCTGAAGGAGGAAGTCTCGATCCGAACCTAGCGCCAGGAACGCGTGCCGCATTGGGCCGCCGGCAAGCCGCCACCGATGCCGGCCCCGTGCCCAGCCGACCACTGCCCGGAAACTGCATGGGGCCTGCTGCCGGCCTGTTGTCCCCGGCAGCCCGGGCTGATTCGCGGCCGCCTCGTTCGTCGCCGAGCGCGCCGCCGTAGACCGGCGGCCGCAGCGAGGCGAACAGCTCCGGCTCGACGGTCGGCCGCGGGATGTAGAGCGGCTCGTACAGGTTCATCTTGAACGAGATCGGCCGGCCCGAGACGAGCACCATGCGGACGTCGTTCCAGTCGTCGTCGCTGGTGTTCTCGACGATGGCCCAGCCCTGCATGAAGACGCTTGCCGTCCGGCTCCATGACGCAGGCGATAGCTGGTCTTCCAGATCGGCCGTTCGACGACGTAGCCGACGCGCACCGGCCGCTTGCCCTCGCCGTGGAAGCCGAGGCTGACCGTCTTCTTCTGCGTGTCGTGCGAGGCGGCCAGCACCTGCAGGGCGCGCTGGAATTCGCTCTCCAGCACCGGGTTCAGGAAGCGCACGGCGACGACCTGCTCCAGCGGCAGCGCTCTGCAGGCCGGCTGCGGTGAGCAGGTTGAGCATCTCGACTTCGATGACCTGGTCCTTGCCCGCGACGCGTGTGCTGCGCCTCCATGCCGACGATGGTGCCGGTGAGCTTGGTCGGTCTGGCCGTCCTTCTTCTCGACGCGGGTGACCTCGATCTTCTCGCCGCGGGCCTGGTTGAGAATCTGGCCGAAGGTCGGGTTGTTGTTGAGGTCGAGGGCGAAGCTGCGCAGGATCTTGTCGATGGGATCCTGGCTGTCGTAGCTGACCGTGCCGATGCGGCCCTGCGCGTCCTGCAGGACCAGGCTCTTGAGCAGGTCGTTGATGTCGCCGACGGGGAAGGTGAGGTCGACGCGGGCGTTGCCGTCGACGTCGCCTTCGCGCTGGAAGTAGCCGACGCCGCTGTTGAACAGCACGACTTGCTTGATCGGCAGCGCGGGGCCGGGTTTCTTGTCGCCGATGGCGTTGTTCGCCCGGCCCGTGCCGGACAGCGCGAGATACAGGGCCGCGCCGCCGAGCAGGGCGGCCATCAGCGGCAGGGAGAGGAGGAGCCAACGTTGCCGCCACATGGGATGATCTCCTGTTGACCCGGGAAGGCGCCGGCGCGGTGCGGAGTGTTTCGTTCGCAGGAAAAGACGAGACAGCCGGCCTTTCTTGCGCGGAAATTCCAAGAATTGCGCGCGCGCGTCGCGCTTGTCGCCGCGGCGCAAGAAGGTTAGTCGCGGACTGAACCATTTCGATTCTCCGCACGGGTGGGGGAAAGGAGCCTGGTTTATCGTTTCGCGCTCGGATCATCCCTCGCGAAACAATCAATTGCCCCCCCTCTTTTCTTCCCATCTTTTACGGAGGACCACTATTTCCGCATTTTTCCCCTTGCACTGCGCCCGCCGTTGTTGTACTATTGCATTAGTACAAACATCCAAGGCGGTCTGCGATGCACCTGCATGTCACCACTTCCGATGGTCCGATCTACCAGCAGATCGTGCAGCAGATCCAGGGCCTGGTAGCTGCCGGGCGGCTGGCGCCGGGCGAGGAGCTGCCGCCAATCCGCACCTTGGCCGACCAGCTGCTGGTCAATCCCAACACCGTCGCTCGGGCCTACCGCGAGCTGGCGGCTGCGGGCGTGCTGACCAATCGACGCACCGCCGGCACCTACGTCGCTGATGACGCCGCGCCGCTCGTGCGCGGCGAACGCCTCGAATCACTCGCCGGCCGTGTCGATGGCCTGCTCGCCGAGGCACGCCTGCTCGATGTCGGCCTTGACCCTCTGCTGGAGTTCATCCGCCGGCGCGAGCGCGCGATGCGCAAGAAGGAGACCTGAGCCATGTCCGACCCTCTCGACTCGGATTCGGTCGTATGCGTCGATCACTTGACGCGCCGCTTCGGCAAGACCATCGCCCTCGACGATCTCAGCCTGCGCGTGCCGCGCGGCACGGTCTTCGGCATCGTCGGCGCCAACGGCGCCGGCAAGACGACGCTGCTGCGTCACCTGCTGGGACTGCTGCGCCCCCAGACGGGCACGGTGCGGATCTTCGGCCGCGATCCCATCGCCGATCCCGTCGGTGTTCTCGGCCGCATCGGCTATCTCGGCGAGGAAAATGATCTGCCGCCGTGGATGCGGGTGCGCGAGTTGCTGCACTTCGTCCGCGCCTTTTACCCCAGCTGGGATGATGCTTTTGCCGAAGAGCTGCGCCGCAGCTTCGCGCTCGATCCGGCCGCCATCGTCGGCGAGCTGTCGCGCGGCCAGAAGGCGCGGGCCGGCCTGCTCGTCGCCCTCGCTTATCGGCCCGAGCTGCTGATCCTCGACGAGCCCTCGACCGGCCTCGATCCGCTCGCCCGCCGCGACATCCTGGCGGCGGTGCTGAAGACCGTGGCCCAGGAGGGCGGCACCGTGCTCTTCTCGTCGCATCTGCTCGATGAGGTCGAGCGTGTCTCGGATCATGTGGCCCTGCTGAATCATGGCCGGGTCATGGTGCAGGGCCCGCTCGACGAAGTCCTGCGGCGCATCGGGTCGTGACGGTGCGCTTCGAGGGCCCCCAGCCCGGGCCGCCGCAGGTGGCGGGCTTGTTCGGCTGGGAAGGCGGCGGTCAGGAGTGGTCCGCGGTCTCGATCTTGCCGGCCGGCGCCGCCGAGGCCGCGGCGGCGACGGTGGGGCTGCGCGTCGTCGAGGAGCGTTCGCCGAGCCTGGACAAGATCTTCGTGGCCCGCGTCGGCCAGCGGCCCGCGGCGACGGTGGAGGGCTAGGCCATGATCGCGGTGGGACGTGCTTTCGCCTGGGATTTGCTGGGCAAGGACGCCGACGATCACCACCTTGCGCTGTGAGAGAGACTGTTCTAGAGCAATCCGCCGCTGCTCGATGCCCCAGACTGGCGCACCCATGCCTTCGTGGCTTGCGAATGTGGTGAGAGGAATATGGATTTCGTCTGGTGCCAAAGAAGTAAGGCTCGGCGCGCTTAGTGGTCAATCCTGTAATGCGGATCCTGCGCGTGTCATCCTCGAGCGCCTGCAGGTAGGTGTCGGGGTCCCGATAGGTACGAGCGAGTCGCGTTCTCCCGCTGCCAATCTGCGAGAGCCTCCGAGACCAGGGGACGGAAACCGGCGGCATCGGTGAATACCATGGGAATGTACCCGCTAATTTCTCCTTGAACTCCAGGAGTTTCTTTTCGTTGCGCCTGACCTCTTTCCTGAGGACGTTGAATTTCCGTACCGGCAGGTCTCCATCCTCTATGAGGCGGTAGTTCTCATACAAATCTTTCGGCCAAGCGAATTTCGGGTCCACCAAAAACGCCAGCACCGGCTTCTTTGCCTGCCATGCATGCTCACATTCGAGCCAGGTGATACTCTTCGCATCGGTATTGGAGGGATCGTCCGGCACCCATCCATAGCGGTGCGCCACAATCACCACGACGACGTCCGCCTCCGCAACTTTGGCCAGATCGGCCGGTAACGACGGCTGGCCTTCGCCGGCCAGGATTCCATCTTATTCACCGCGAACCCGCTATTCTCTGCAGCCAACGCGGCCTGTGCGCGGTACTCCTTCAAGTCGTATGAAGTGGAAGAGATGAAGACAACGGGACGCTCGGCCATCGCACCGCCAATTCTAGCCCAAAATACAAATACGTCGAGTCACGGCCACTTCAACTATTTCGCCTCAAAAGATTCAACAGCATAGCCGCGATTGCGCACAAGAACGCTCGGTCTGAACAGTATCGTGGAAACAGAAAGGGATATCTGCGCCTATGAACAGTCGAAATCGCTCGGAACATTGCAACTCACCGATTCAAAAAACGGCACTTTGCGTCAGAAGGTGTGAAAAAAACATGTTGACATTTAAATGTTTTGGTATTATGGGGTTAGATCAAGCAATGACAAGCCAAGCCCTCCTGACAATCGAAGAGCAACCCGCGAAGGAAGAGCGGAAAGTAAATAAAACGATAGACACAATCAGAATACGGAAGGTGAGTCGAGATCAAACCATGATGGTCGTTATTGACGTTGAGAAACTCATCCCGGAAAGCCATACGGCAAGAGCGATTTGGGAACTGATCGGAAAATTGGAACTGTCCGCTTTTGTGGAGAATAAGTCCGCCATGTTCGACCTGCCAGGACGGCCAAACACGTCGCCGCAGTTGTTGATCAGTTTGTGGCTATACGGCTATTGTTGCGGGACAAACTCGGCGCGGGAAATCGCCGGCCTATGTGGTTATCATCCTGCGTTTCAGTGGCTAACCGGAATGCAGAAAGTGAACTATAAGAGCCTTTCCGATTTCCGGACACAACACAGCGGAGCGTTGGATAAGCTATTTGTGCAAGTGTTGGCAGTGATGGACCAAGAGGACCTGATTGATCTGGAGTTAGTCGCGCAAGACGGAACCAAGGTGCGAGCCTGGGCATCCAGCGACACGTTCCGCCGGGAGAAGACATTGCAGAAACGCCTGGAACAAGCCGAGGAGTTGTTGAAAGAGACCAAGAAAGAGGATTTCGGAAAGGATCAGAAAGTGGCCGCGATAGCCGCGCAGAAGCGGGCCGCAGCGGAACGGGTGGAAAAGGTAACGGCGGCGCTAGGCGAGTTGGAGAAGGTGCGGGCTAATTTAGCGAAAAGCGATCAGGAGGAAGCCCGAGTCAGCTACACCGACCCGGAAGCGCGCATCATAAAAGGGGCGAATGGCGGTTACCAGCCAAGTTACAACGTGCAACTGGTAACGGATGCAAAGCACACGGTGATCGTAGCCGTGGATGCGATCCAAAGCGCATCCGATGCCAGCGGGTTAAAGCTTGGAATGAAACAGGTGAATCACAATCTGGGCCGGGATCCCAAGAAGGTAGTTGTCGATGCCGGATACGCCACCTATGCGAATGCACGTGATATGGAACAACAAAAGATCGACCTCTACGCATCCATTCCCAACACGGAAAAACGTAATCAGATCCTGCGGGGAAACCAAGCGGTAGTGACCTATGGGTCAAATCGGTTTGAGTTTCAAGCCGCGAATCAGTGCGCGATCTGTCCGGCGGGAAAGACTCTGCAATGTGTGGGAGTGGCGACGGGCGCTGGCGGGCAGCGCTTTGAAAAATATCAGGCGGAGATGGCCGACTGTAAAGGATGCGAGCAGCGGGTGGCATGCTGCGGAAACAAACAGAGTAAGTTGATAGAAATCAATGCGGGCTACCATGCCATGGCTCGACTCAAAGAGAAGATGGCCACTGAGGAGGGGCAAACTGTTTATCGCAAGCGGGGCCAGGTGGCAGAATTTCCTAATGCATGGTTAAAAACCAAGTTCAATTTCAGGCAGACCTACCTAAGGGGTTTGGCAAAAGTGAAACAAGACGCGAAATGGCACGCGTTGGCATACAACGCGGCGCAGTGGGCCCGACTCTGCTGGAGACCTCAATTTGCAAAATAAAAGCAATGAAAGCAACAACATAGAGATAACATTTTGGCCGCAACGAATATTATTGACTCGGCTACGACTAAGGGTCGTCGGCTTGGTGTCAATATGGACCCAAACAGGCCGAGCTGCGGTTTATGCGACCTATAGATCTATACTTGTGCGACCTATAGACATGTCTATGACACCGGCTATCGCAACGGCAGTTTTGAGGGGCGATGCGTATTCGCCTTATTTTCGCCTAATTTCGTGTCGTTCGCCGCAAAAAAGGAAAGATTCACACCTTCTCACCGCGACCGCCCACCCCGCCGCCCGAAATGGGTTTGTTCCGCGAAAACCACGTCCCGTGTACAACGGCGCACAGAAAACGGCACTTTGCGTCATCACCGGACAACCTCGCCTCGGGAATTGGCTCTGTTCCGCAAAATCGCAGCCTGCCCCTGCGCAACACAGCGACAAAAACCCGGTGTTTGCGTCATCGCCGGACAACCTCGCGCCCGAGAATTGGCTCTGTTCCGCAAAATCGCAGCCTGTCCCTGCGCAACAGAGCGACAAAAACCCGGTGTTTGCGTCATCACCGGACAACATCGCGCCCGGAAATTGGCTCTGTTCCGCAAAATCGCAGCCTGCCCTGCGCAACAGAGCGACAAAAACCCGGTGTTTGCGTCATCGCCGGACAACATCGCGCCCGGAAATTGGCTCTGTTCCGCAAAATCGCAGCTCGCCCCCGGGCACCAGCGCTAAAAAACCCGGTGTTGCGTCACAGCCTGGACCCCGAAAGCCCCAGAAACTGGCTCTGTTCCGAAAAACAGCGACACGCCCAGCAACGGACACGCAAAATCCCGGCGTTTGCGTCACCAAAACCCGCCGGTCGCGCCTCGATCACGACGCCTTTTTTGAAAAAACCCCAATGAAAGCCGCAAGAGTGCACGGAAACCGAATTCCCGAGTGCTACAGTACAACTGAAAGATGATCGATCCGCCGGCGACGGCCCTCCGTTTGTACCAACCGCTGGTTCAAATTCTTTGACACAGTGGGCCGATCGGCGAAATGGCGTGCGTTAACTCACAGTAGCGGAGCCAAGCCGTTCCCCTTGTAGCGCCGCCCGGCTCAAACGTAGTATCTTCAACCGAAGAGACAGTTTCTGGAGGTTTTACCTAACATGAAGTACATTTCGATCGCAGCGCTTTTCGCCTGCCTCGCCGCCACCGCCCTACTCGCCACCGATGTCCCCCAGGTCGGCCAGCAGGCGCCATCGTTTAAACTGCCGTCCCAGGACGGGACCGAGTTCGGACTCAAGGACTTCAAAGGCAAGTACGTCGTCCTCTATTTCTACCCGAAAGACATGACCGCCGGCTGCACCATCGAAGCCCACGGCTTCCAAAACGACCTTTCCAAATATGATGCTGCCAACGCTGTAATTCTCGGCGTCAGCGTCGATTCCACAGACAGTCATAAGCAGTTCTGCGCCAAGGATGGCCTGACATTCAAGCTGCTCGCCGATCCCGATAAGAAGGTTGTCGAGGAGTATGGCTCCCTTAGCGAACGCGGCGTGGCCTCCCGCAACACTTTCCTGATCGGACCCGACGGCAAGATCGAGAAGGTGTGGACTGCGGTGAAGCCGCAGCATCACAGCGAAGAAGTCCTGGCCGCGTTAGCTGAAACGAAGAAGTAAGTCGGCGAATATCTCCGATGCCGCGCAAGATTATCGTCCACATCGCTACCAGCGCCGACGGCTATATTGCGCGGCCCGACGGAGATTTCGCATGGCTGAACTCCGCCAAAGGAAACTACGGGATGGACCGGTTCTACCGCAAAGTCGACACCGTGATCATGGGCCGCAAGACCTATGAACTCGGCCTCAAGCTCGGGCAGGCCGGCTACCCGGGAGTGCAGAACTACGTCTTCTCATCGAAGCCACGCAAGAGCGCCGCGCCGGCCGATGCTCCGCATGTCGAGTATGTGAATGAAGACATAGAGGCTTTCGCGAAGCGTCTCCGCAAAACTCGGGGGAAACATATCTGGTTGGTTGGCGGCAGCGAGATCATCGCCTCTTTCCTCGATCGCAAACAGATCGATGAGTTCATGATCCACGTAATCCCGGTCTTCATCGGCGAAGGCATCCCGCTTATCCGGCCCGAACATCGCACCGTTCCGCTCAAATTACTCAAAGCCCGCCGCTACTCCGATGGAGTCGTCCGCTTGCACTATCGCGTAAAGTAACATCGTCGAAAATATGCGAGTCCTTACTATTACACGCCTTTTCGAGCCGCGAAACCCCGGATTTTCTTGCCTTGTCCTTTACTTTCAAGTGCTTAAGATGCTAGTCTAGGGTTCGACTTTACAATGCGAACCGTAGACCTGATCCACCGCAAGCGTGGCGGCGAGGAACTTACGCCCGAAGAGATCGCCTTCCTAGTGAATGGCTATACCTCGGGTGAGATTCCCGACTATCAGATGTCGGCCTTCCTCATGGCCGTATTCTTCAGCGGCATGACGGATCGCGAAGTGAGCGCCCTGACGGACAGCATGATGCAATCGGGCGCAGTTCTGGATCTTTCGGAGATTCCAGGGCTCAAGGTCGACAAGCACTCGACCGGCGGAGTCGGCGACAAAACCAGCCTGGTGGTCGCGCCGATTGCGGCCGCCGCGGGCGTCATCGTCCCCATGATCTCGGGCCGCAGTCTCGGCCATACCGGCGGAACCCTCGACAAACTCGAAGCCATCCCCGGTTTCCGCACCGACCTGTCGCTTGACGAGTTCCGTTCGCAGTTGAAGACCTGGGCCTTTGTTTCATCGGTCAAACGGAAGAGATCGCTCCCGCCGACAAAAAACTTTACGCCCTCCGCGATGTCACGGCCACTGTCGAATCCATTCCGCTAATCTCCTCGTCTATCATGTCGAAGAAGATGGCCGAGGGCGTCGACGCGCTGGTGCTCGATGTCAAGGTCGGCAGCGGCGCATTTATGAAGAAGCAGGTGGATGCCCGCCGTCTCGCTCAGATGATGGTCGGAATCGGCCGCCGCCTGGACCGTCGCGTTCAGGCCCTCATCACCGACATGAGCCAACCCCTCGGCTATGCGGTCGGCAATGCCCTCGAAGTCATGGAAGCGTCGCAGACCTTGCAGAATGCGGGTCCTCAGGATCTTACGCGCATCAGTCTGGAATTGGCCGCTCGCATGATCTTCCTTGGCAAACAGGCGCCCTCTCTCGATGAGGCCCGCAAAATCGCCGAAACCAAGATGGTCGACGGTTCCGCGTATCGCAAGTTCAAACAGGTTGTGCAGGCGCAGGGCGGCAACGCCCAGTCCCTTGATCGGTTCGAACTGTTGCCCAACGCCACGGGAATGCGCGAGATTACCGCGCCGCGCGCCGGCTACGTCAGCGCGATTCAAGCCGAGGATATCGGACGCGCCTCGACCATGATGGGCGCGGGACGTAATCGCAAGGAAGATGGAATCGATCCCGCCGTCGGCGTGATCCTCGAAGTCAAGACGGGTGAGAAAGTGGACGCGGGCGCGGTGCTCTGCCGTCTCTACTATACTCGCGAAGAAGGCCTTGAAGAAGCCGCCGAGATGGTGGAGGATGCCTTCCGCATCTCGCAACAGAAGCCCGAGCCGCGGGAACTGATTCTTGAAGTGATCGGCTAAAAAGCCCATGGATCGATACCGGGGTCTCCTTGGGCTGATCTTCATCCTGCTGGTCGCCTGGGGATTCTCCACTCATAAGCGAGCCATCAAAACTCGCATTCTTTTCTGGGGACTCGGACTGCAGTTTGCTTTCGCTGTGCTGGTTCTCAAGACCGGCTTCGGCGAAGTATTTCAGGTCGCGAGCGAATTCGTTTCCGCCTTGCTGCACTACTCCGAAGCCGGCGCATCGTTCGTCTTTGGTCCGCTCGGTTCCGCCACCGGACAGCAGAATCTCGGCGTGATCTTTGCCTTCCAGGTTCTGCCGATCATCATCTTTATCGCTTCGTTGTTCGCGATCCTGTACTACCTCGGCATCATGCAGTGGGTGGTAAAGGGCATGGCTATCGCGATGCAAAAGATCATGGGCGCGAGCGGCGCGGAGTCGCTCAACGTCGCCGCCAGCATCTTCATGGGCCAGACGGAAGCCCCGCTGACCATCCGGCCCTTCGTGCCCGGCTTAACCGAGTCCGAGCTGTTCACCATCATGGTTAGCGGTATGGCGCACGTTTCCGGCGCGGTGATGGCCGCGTATGTAGCGTTCGCCCACGTCGAAATCCGGCACTTGCTGACCGCCGTTATCATGACCGCGCCCGCCACCATCATGCTGGCCAAGATCCTGATCCCGGAAATCGATACTCCGGTGACCGCGGGCAAAGTGGACGTGCACCTCGAAAAGACCGCTGTCAACGTGATTGACGCCGCCGCCCAGGGCGCGAGCGACGGGCTCCATCTCTCGCTCAACATCGCAGCGATGCTGATCGCGTTCCTCTCGCTGATCGCCCTCCTCAACGGCATTCTGGGCTGGGTTCATGCGCACGTCGGCTTTGTTCCCGGCACCCTGCAGCAGATTCTCGGCATGATCTTCGCGCCGCTCGCCTGGCTGATGGGCGTCTCCTGGAACGATTGCGCGTCGATCGGGAACCTGCTCGGCACGCGTCTCGTGCTCAATGAATTCGTGGCGTTCGTCGACCTGGGCAAGATCCGCGCCGCGCTCGATCCCAAGTCTTTCACCATCGCCACTTACGCGCTATGTGGGTTCGCCAACTTCAGTTCGATCGCGATCCAGATCGGCGGCATTGGCGCGCTCGCGCCCAATCGCAAGCCCGATCTCGCCCGCTTGGGATTGAAAGCGGTAATGGCGGGATCGATGGCCAATTTTATGTCCGCCTGCATTGCCGGAATATTGCTGTAGCAACCCTATGTATCAAGCCGCTTACGAATTCCTCCGGACCATTTTTCCGGAGCCGCCCAAAATCGCCGTTATTCTGGGCAGTGGACTCGGCGCTTTCGCCGAGGAACTGACGGGTTCCGTCTCCATCCCCTACTCCGATATCCCGGACTGGCCGAGGTCTACGGCCATCGGACACGCCGGCCGCCTGGTTGCCGGCAAAATCGACGATGTCGATGTTGTCGTGCTTTCCGGTCGCGTCCACCTCTATGAGGGCTACACGCCGCAGCAGGTGACCTTCGGGATTCGCGTCCTGGGACTTCTCGGCGTCCAGTCGCTGATCGTGACCAACGCCGCGGGCGGAATCGGCAGCCATCTCGGACGCGGTGGTGTCGTGCTGATCTCCGATCACATCAATTTGCAGAGCGCCAATCCTCTAACCGGTCCCAATGACGATGCTATGGGCGCGCGCTTCCCCGATATGACGGACGCCTATTCGGCCCAATACCGCGCCATTGCGCACAAGGTCGCAAACGGGCTCGGCTTCAAACTTCAGGAAGGCGTCTACGCGGGGCTCATCGGTCCGAACTACGAGACGCCCGCCGAGATTCGCTACCTGAAAACAATCGGCGCGGACCTCGTCGGCATGTCTACGGTACCGGAAGTAATCGTCGCCAATCACATGGGGATCAAGGTCCTCGGTATCTCGGTGGTAACCAACCTCGCCGCAGGTATCTCGGCCGAGAAGCTGTCTCACAAAGAAGTTCTCGAAACCGGCGAACAAGTGCGAGGCGTGCTGATCGAGTTTCTGAAAGCGGTCTTACCTCGCCTGGTAGCGCGCAAATGAGCGGCCCGCTGATAGCCGCCGCCATGGCAGTGCGCGAGAATGCTCATGCGCCCTTCTCCAAGTTCAAGGTCGGAGCCGCGGTTGAGGACGATTCCGGCCGCATCTTCACCGGTTGTAACGTCGAGAATGCGACCTACGGACTGACCGTCTGTGCCGAACGTGTAGCGGTCTTCAAGGCGATATCGGAAGGCGCGCGCAAATTCGTCCGCGTGGCTGTTGTTGCCGATACCGAGACGCTGACCCCACCATGCGGAGCCTGCCGCCAGATCCTTTGGGAATTTTGCGGCGACATCGAACTGGAACTCGCCAACCTGCAAGGCAAGTCCGAAACGCTGCGGCTTGGGACCCTATTTCCACGAGCCTTCGACGCCTCATTTCTGTGATGACCGGAAGAATCGGACGCGCTATCGCCTCGCGTCTCGCACGCGACGGTACATCGGTCGCGTTGACCGCGCGAGACGAAGCGGTACTCGATAACACCGATTTCCGGCGCAAAGCCGCTCTGCGGAATACGTGCCCCAGCGCGGAGTGGAACGAATCGGAATTTGATCCGTCGGAGATAATACCCTATGTGGCAATCGTGTCTCAAGCTCAGCCCCGCGGTTGTGCCTGTTATCGTTGCGGCTGGTGGAATGTTCGCACAGTCTCCGCCACCGCGCCCCGCCTTTGATTCATTCGAAGTGGCGGCTGTCAAGCCAACCGCTCCGGATTGGACACGCGGCAGGTTCATCAGGATGGAAAGCGCCAACCGGTTTATCGCGAAGAATCACGCGCTGAGGACTCTTATAGCGGCAGCTTACAATCTCAGTCCGCGGGCTATCTCTGGCGGACCGGCATGGATCGATTCCGCCCATTACGATATTCTGGCCAAAACACCGGGCGAAGTTCGGCCCAACCTTGACGAGCAGATGTCGATGCTTCGAAGGCTTCTGTCCGACAGGTTCAAACTCACGTTCCATCGCGAACCGAAGGAACTGTCGATTTACGTACTGACTGTAGCTAAGAACGGGTCGAAGCTGAAGGAAAGCGCGGTATCTCCCGATGCGCCTCCGCAAGGCCCTCCGCCCCTTCTCTTTGTTGTTTCGCCGCAAATCGTTCGGCTGCCGGGCCGCAACGCCGCCATGAGTGAGTTGGCCTCGGTAATGCAGCGGGCGGCGCTCGACCGTCCGGTAGTGGATAAAACCGGGCTTTCCGGAAAATACGATTTCGATCTGGAGTTTACACCCGACGACAGTCTGTTTGGCGGAATGTTAGCGAGGCCGGGCGAACACCCCGATGACTCAACCAAGCCCGGCCTTTTTGCGGCGATCCAGCAGCAGCTCGGCCTGAGATTGGAAGCGGCAAAAGGGCCGGTCGAATTGCTCGTAATCGATCGGGTCGAGCGGCCGTCGGAAAACTGAACCCCAGCGCACAAACCGGCCACAGCCGAACTTAACTCTTCTGCTGAGCCGCACGCTTGGCTTTCTTCTCTTTTCTGGGCAGCCGCGATTTGTGCTTCTTAGGCAATTTCCCCTTATTCCGCGCAGTTGAGGGCGCGCCAGCGTGCGCGGCTTCCGCGGGCTTTGCCCCTCCGAGCGTCGCTTTTACCTTGCCTGCCGCGCTTCCAAGGGCTTTTGCGGCTTTGGTGAGCAACCCTTGATCTTGTTCGTCATTCATCGATTCGATCCTTTCAATCTCGTCAATCGCACGGCAATTTGATGGCCGCGACACAAATTTACCCGTTGGAGGTCTGTGCCGCGGCTTTTCCTGCAACCGCTTGAACAGTCGCATAAATTTGCCCCACTCCGTAAGGTTTCTGCAGAACTCCGTCTATACGCTTCGATGCAAAACGGCGCCGGATTTCCACTTCGCTGTAGCCGCTCGAAATAATCACGGGCACATCGGGACGAATACCGCGGAGCCGGGCAAGTGTCTCTTCACCGTCCATTCGCGGCATGGTCAAATCCAAAATGACTAGCGTTATTTGATCTGAAACTTTCTCAAAGATCTTCGCGCCGGTGTCGCCGTCGTCGGCAAGTATCACCTTGAAACCAGATCTCTCGAGTGCCACCTTCGCCACATTTCGAACCAGCAACTCGTCGTCGATGACCAGAATTGTGCCCTTCGCCTGGGCATCGTTTACGAAGGCTGGCTGCTGAACGGCTATGGTCCCCGTTGCGGGGAAAGAGATTTTGAAGACGGTCCCGTTACCGGGCTCCGAAGACACCTGTAAGGCTCCTTTATGGCCGCGTACAATACCGGAAACCGCGGCCAATCCCAAGCCTCTACCCGTAAATTTCGTAGTGAAGAAGGGGTCGAAGATCTTGGCGCGCGTCTCCTCGCTCATCCCGCTGCCAGTATCATGGACTTCCAGGGTAACGAAGTAACCAGGGTCGATCCTGCCTACGGCGAACTGACCGGCGGTATATTTGCTATCGAAGTACTCAAGCTTGGTAACGAGAGTCACCGTTCCGGGCCGGCCCTCTATCGCTTCGCTCGCATTCATCACCACATTAAGAATCAACTGCTGAATCTGGCGGGGATCGGCTTCTATGAGCGGCAGCTTTTCCTGTAAATCCAGCAGGAGGGTTACATTGCTGCCTTTAGGCAATTTCAGGAGATCGAGAATCTCGCGCACTTCGGCGGAAAGGTCCAGACGCTTCAGTTGGAGTTGACCCTTACCCGAATAGGCAAGTAACTGATGGGTCAAGTGCGCGGCCCGTTCCGACGCGCTCACGATCTCCTCGGCAAGCGCTGTCTCGGGCGGGTCCAAGGTAGAAACCAGGAGGCTGGCGTTGCCTAGAATCGCTGTCAGCAGATTATTGAAATCGTGAGCGATGCCCCCCGCCATGAGACCGAGACTCTCCATCTTTGCGGTGTGGCGGAGGCGCTCCTGCGCCCGCTTGGACTCCGTGACATCCCGCGAGATAGTGGCGAGGATCGGTTCCTTATCGCTTGCCTGGGTGATTAGGAACGTAGTTTGATGCACATCGATCAGTGCGCCGGACACGAAGTTGGCAAACTGCGTTTCTCCCGTCCAGCGGCCGGCGCGAAGAGCTTGCGGAAGGATCTGTTCGCGGGAGAAGACGCGCTGCCCCGGAGAAAAAAACTGATCGAAGGTGCGCGTACTGAGCTGGACCGGATCGTGAAGCCCAATCATGGCCAGGCCGCTGCCATTGACGAAGAGCATCTCCCCGGACGCGGAGAATAAGCCGATGAAATCCGAACTGTTCTCGACGAGCGCAACAAATCGCCGCTGCTCCTCCTCAACGCGTTCGCGGTCCACGATGTTCTTCTCGGCCTCATAGTAGAGGCGGGAGTTCTCGCGCGCAATCGAGTCGAGCCGTTCGGCGAGAGACTTCGATTGCGCAGAAAACTGGCGGTCGACGATTCCGCGCTGGGTAGCGAGAAAAGCTGAGCGCTCGGCTTTCAAAGCAACTGTCAGAATGGGAATCCACGGCGCAAGATAGTCGTACCTTTCCCGGTTGGGGTCGCCGCCAATGAGCGCCAGAATGCTGCCATCGGACGAAGCGAACCCGAGCACCGGACAAATGCTTTCAGGATTCGGATACGAAAGCCGGCTCTCACAGTGTCCATCTCTCCGGCACGTCTCAAGAAATGCCCGCCACGCGCGGCCGTTTGGCAAAGTCTGCCGGAATCCAGTCGCGGGGAGGGGGATTTTCAAGTCCGGATCGGTCAAGAAGAGAATCAAATCGTCGCAGTTCAGCCAGGCTGACAATCTTCTGACGGCCTGCGCGCGCGTACCCGCATTGGCGACGCCGAACAGCATTTCTGCCTCGTGTTCGTGGCGGTGATCGTTGCGGGTATCCATCTCAGCCGGGGAGAACGCAGACAACTGCCGTGCAATTGTGAAATCCGCTAAACTGCCCGTCTACGCGGGCAATCTGTCCGTAGGTATTACAGCCTGCATAGCGTGCCGGTTGCAATGCCCGGCCGATAGCATCCAACTCGATTCCGAACTCCTGTCCCATGCGCAGACGAGTCGCGGCGCAATCGAAAAATAAGGCGACCGAAGGCTGGTTACCCCGCATCTGACTGATCGCCGAGGCGGCGGCGGTGGATGCCGCGTTTGATGCCGACGTGTTACTGGTCTGCATGATAGATACTAACGATCCTTCAGGAATTTCAGCCGCACAGGTCACCGCGCCCTGCGCGTCGACTCCCAAGGGGACACGAAGCTTATACCCGCTTCCAGTGTCGATTCCCAGAACATTATGAAGAAAAAAGGGAACGGGATCGGCGCGGTCGAAATGTTGACCCGTCAATTCGGCATATTCTTCAAATACCTCAACGGCAGGAACGGAATTCAGACTGATCACTCGCATCCCCTCGGATTCCGTGACGCGCATGCAATCGGCTGCCGGATGCCAGCCATGGCTCACGCCTATTCCCACCGGCTTCTTCGACAGTATTTCCAATGCAACGGCCGCATTGGTAAGTGCTCGCGTGCCGCAAAATACATGCGTTCGCTGAAAGCGTTCCTCATCCCCGGCTCCGCCTCCAAACAACTGATAGCGGCCGCCGGTGAGCAGTGTAATCTGTTCCAGGAGATCCTCTGTGAAACCCGCCAGCGCGTCGGTGAGAATCAGGGTCGACCGGTATTCATAGGCTTGCGAATCGAATCCTCGAAAAGACGTAACGATTTTTCTTGCAGAGGCCGCCCGATCGGCGGCAACATTTTCGGCAACTCCCGCGGCAAAGGACATTTCATCCGACACAATAGCGACCGCGCAGGCAGCCGACTGTAGCGCCTTATCGTCGGTAAACTCGCCGGCTGACGAGCATCCCACCAGAAGTTTAGGATGGCATGAAGCCGTCAGGCTTCCGAGCAAGTCGTCGAAAGTGTAGGAAGGCGCGGCGAAGACGATCAGCGCGTCGGGCGGATCCGCGCCCAAAGTCTGAACAATCTTCGACCCGAGTTCCCGGCCCGCCGCGCTCGCATCGGAGATCTCGGATTGAGCCACCACAGTTCTGGTCACGCACGCGATTTTAGCATGCCTCCTGGCAACATAAGGGATCAGCCGATCGAAAGACTCTCTG
The DNA here is from genome assembly GCA_963767545.1 of Terriglobia bacterium. GTDB lineage: Bacteria > Acidobacteriota > Terriglobia > Bryobacterales > Bryobacteraceae > CAVVFX01. The sequence continues at coordinate 146,948 of CAVYEV010000001.1, read as the reverse complement.
CCGGTACTATACTTACAATTGCCCAAGAAAGTAATTGCATTTTTCGACTAAGTCATGGTACGCTGAGTCTGTCAGTAATTGAACTGACCTGTATACTAATTAGGGACATGAAACAAGTTCTCCATTTCGGCTTCGCAGGGACCCCAAGCGTCGTCACGCGGCAAGAACTGCCGCGCGCCAATTGGGCGGATACCCGCATGCCCATGGAGACTTGAGCCTTCCGATAAGAATTAACTTCTTTAAAGGCCCTGGTTTCCGAACGAAGGATACCAGGGCCTTTTCATTTTCAAGCGCGAAGGGAAACGGCGTAACCCGCCTGCGTGTAATGGCAACTTATGAGAGCTTACAAGTGTGCCTGCACTGACCTTAGGCAATTGAGCATCTCGAAGTAACTTGAAGTTAGTAAGTGGCGGGCTGGCTTTACCTGAATGCGCAACCGCGCGCGCCGCCTTCATTGCCTTTCCCGCAACCAATTCCCGTACCCCGGTTGCCGGTGGTGAGGCTGACGGTCTCCAAAGCCGTGACTTGGTGTTCGAATCACCTCTGGGGGTGCCATGGGGCCGTAGCTCAACGGGAGAGCGCCGGTCGTCCAAACCAGCTATGGGGGTTCAATTCCCTCCGATTCCATCATTAGCAGAGGTCGCCTATGTGGTCGTGGCTTTGGTCCGAAAAGCCGGCAACGAGCGTTCGATTCGCTCCCTCTGCGCCAATTGTCGCCGTACAGCTCTGCAGGGTATCCCGGCTGGTCGCCGGGCCTGGTCCTACAAACCAGTACAGAGAGGTTCGATCCCTCTACCCTGCACCACAATCTGGGTCTGTATCACTGGTGGAAGTGTTCGTCTATCTGAAACAGGCCGCCGAACATATTACCGATTCCGCCTCGCAGGAAATCCGGAGCAATAAGGGCAACGTGCGCGTCGCCGTGTGGTGCGACAACTCTCGCGATCTCGAAATGATCTGGTCAAGCCTCGGCGACTTCAATCTATGCGGCGGACTCTATCGCTACGTGAATCTGGTGATGATCCGGCGATTTCGATCCGGCGCGTACACATCGAAAGCAAAGTCGAGGCTGGCAAGGCATCGGCGGGCGTGAAGGTGCGGCTCTACAATCCGGCTGCGCTGACCGATGGATGCGAGATTGCGATTGAAGTCCAGGATCCGCAAGGTAAGGCGGTTTATTCCTTAACGAAACGGATTACGCCGGCGAAGGGCGACAACCAGATCGCGGCATTCGAAATCGATAAGCCCGAACTCTGGTCTCCAAAGACGCCGTCGCTCTATCGCTGCAATGTCAGTCTGAAGAGCGCGCAAGGAGAGACATCCGCCTCCGAACGTTTTGGATTGCGCCATTGCTCAACGGGGAGCGCTCTTACTCCGCGGTACTCATCGCCACGAAGATCACGCCGGGCTCGCCGCCGCAATGACTGAAGATCTCATACGCAAAGAGATGCAGATGATCAAAGACATGGGCGCAAACTTCATGCGCCTTGCGCACATCCAGCAATCGCCGATTGTGCTGAATCTATGCGACGAACTCGGATTTCTAAATTGGGAGGAATTCCCGGCGCTGCGGCGGCATTGGCGGCGCACGCTATAAAGAGCAGGCCTGCCGCATGCGCGTGGTCCGGCGATTTTCCCACTTTCGACGAAGCGGGCATCAAAGCATTTTTCGCTGAATTCAACGGGGTCGCGCCCCAACTCGATCACTCGCGCAAACCTTTATGCGCCGCTGCGGGTTTGCCAAAGGAATAGCGAATGTTTATTCGCCGTCATCTGGGCCGGTTGGTATCGCGGCTTGTACACCGAATACAAAAGTCGGTGAAAGACGAAATGAAGACGGTGAAGTATTTCTTCCATGCCGAGTGGGGCGGCGATAGTCATGCGCTTCGCCCATTCCGAAAATCCGGACGCGGGACTGGCCAAAACCGCGGAAGGCCGCGGTACCAATGAGCGGGGCCTCGATTACCTTCTGACCGCGGCCAATCGCGCGAATCGAAAGAAGGCGACTGGCCCGAGACATACAATTGCAACCTGTTCGATTGGGATCTCAAAGAGCAGGAGACAACGCCGTATCTCACCGGCGGTGCGCAGTGGATGTTCAAAGATTTCTCCACGCCGGTACGGCTGGAGAATCCAGTCCCGCGCATGAATCAAAAGGGTGTCGTCGAGCGCGACCTGACGCCAGAGGAAAGCTGCTACGTGTTTCAGTCGTATTTGGGCGGAAAAACCGATGGCGCACATCTACGGTCATACCTGGTCGATTCGTTGGGGAGCGCCGGTCGAAACCAAGCTGATCAAAGTGTCTTCCAACTGTCCGAACGCGGAACTCTTTTCTTAACGGCGAAACCTGTAGCGTTAAGAAGCGTAATAGTCAGGATTTTCCTGCGGCAGGCCTGCGCGCCAGGCTGGACTTGCGCGAGATCCGCCGCAACGATGGCGTGGTAACGGTTGAGGCGAGACTATTTGATTCCAAAGCCATCCAGTGTCTCGATTCACGGCAGCGAGTGCGCTTTGCGCTCGCCGGCCATGGAATGCTGCTGGACAATCCCGGCGTCTCGTCGGGGTCGCGCGAAGTTGAGTTATACCGCGCCATGATCTCGCTCCGAACAAACGGCGGTGTGTCCAAAGTTAGCGTTGCACCCAAGGGATGTTCCGGCGGTTTTCGAAGATCGCGTGATCGGGGATTGCCGGCGAGGGCTAGAGAGTGTAACCAGATGTGTTCCTGGTGCGACTATTATAGATATGCGATATCGTCTGCCGATTGCCGCGCTGGCGCTGTGTCTCGGCGCCTTTGCGCAGTCTTACACGGTTGACACACTCGTCCAATTCCTGCGGTCCTCCATCAAACTGAAGCAGTCCGACAGAGATGTGGCGTCTCAGGTCAGCAAGATGCACTTGAGCGAGAAAGTGACCGATCAAGTTATCGAACAACTTCAAGGCGAAGGGCTTGGGCCGAAGACGGTTGCCGCTTTACGGAGCTTAAGCGCCAGTACAGCCAATCTGCCGGTTGCCGAGCTGAAGAAGCCCGCAGCGCCTCCTCCGCCCGCCCCTCCACCGCCACCCGAGGCGCAGAAGAAGATCCTCGATGAAGCACGCGAGTATGCGTTGAACTACTCGAAGTCGCTGCCGAATTTCATTTGCGCGCAGTATACGCGGCGTTATGGCGATGCAAGCGGCGGCGGCAATTACCGGCTTTACGATTCGGTGCTCGCGAAGCTGACGTACTTCGAGCAGCATGAAAAGTACGACACCATCACGGTGAACGACAAGATGACGAATCAGGCGTACGAATCACTGAGCGGATCGATTTCGACCGGCGAGTTCGGCAGCATGCTGGTGGGGATTTTCGATCCATCGACAGAAACTACGTTCACGTGGTCACGTCTGGTCAGGCTGCACGGTCAAAGGGCGAATGTCTTCAATTTCTCCGTTGACCAGCCGCACTCGCGCTGGCTGATAGAAGATCGCGATTCGCATACCAAGATCGCTCCCGCGTATGAAGGCACTGTTTGGATCAATGCAAGCGATAACACCGTGATGGCGTTTACACAGAAGGCGGTCGATTTGCCGGCCACTTTTGCGATTACCAGTGCCGACACCCGGCTCGATTACAATACTGTCGAGATCAGCGGAGTTCCGTTCGTGCTGCCGCTGATGGCTGTGATGCATATGCGGTCGGGGAAGCAGGATCAGAAGAACGAGATCGAGTTCCGTAATTATCACAAGTATTCGGCCGATGCCTCGCTGAAGTTCGACGAGGTGGTGCCGGATACGCCGGACGACAAGAGCAAGGAAAAGAAATAGCCCCAGGAACCGTCTGAGTTAAGGTCGTGATCCGAGGCGGTATGGCGTATGCGGCACGCGAGTCGCGTACCCGGGGTACGCTCCTTCTCCCAACGACCAATGCCATTCCTCGACCAAGTTCATTCCTCGACGTGATGATCTAGACTGTGCCTCGCCGTACGCAGGCGAAAACCGTTGCATGGGGTCCTGGCTTAATATCCCTTGACACGTATATGCTCTGTAGAGTATAAACACAGAGTGGAATCTGTGTTCGAAGTCATTGCGGAGCCGAGCCGCCGAGCGATATTGAGTCTCCTGGTCTCGTCCCAACAGTCGGTGGGAGAGATCGAGCGTCAGCTTGGTATGCCGCAGCCGACCGTGTCCAAACACCTGCGCGTGCTGCGCGAGGCCGGTTTCGTAGAATCCACGGTGGATGCACAGCGCCGTCTCTACCGGCTTAAGCCGGAACCACTTCAGGAGATCGATGCCTGGCTAGCTCCGTTCCGCCGGTTCTGGTCCGCTCACGTGGATGCTCTCGAACGCCATCTTGACCGCATGGATCAATCAACACCAACGAAAAGGAAGACAACGAGAAAACGACGCGGCCTAAACCGCGAAAGTGACAAAGGAGTAACCAAATGAAAATCAAAGTGACCAGCATATATGTCGATGACCAGGACAAGGCCCTTCGCTTCTATACCGATGTCTTGGGCTTCACCAAAAAGACCGATTTCAGTCAGGGCCCATATCGTTGGCTGACCGTGGCCCCGGCTGAAGACCCGAACGGCACGGAGCTCCAGTTGGCTCTCAACAACAACCCCGCAGCCAAAACGTATCAGGAGGCGATCTTTCAACAGGGCCAGCCCGCGATCATGTTCTTCACCGACGACGTCAAGGGCGACTATGAGAGGATCAAGGCCCGCGGCGCCGCGTTCACGATGCCGCCCACGGACGTGACCGGCTCGACCATTGCCATGCTGAAGGATACCTGCGGCAACCTCATTCAGCTCACGCAGCTGGCACGCTACTAGATACGGCCGTTCCGCGCAACTCCGCCGGTTCTGGTTCGCTCACGTGGATTCTCGCAAACGCCACCTCGACCGCATGGATCGATCCACACCACCGAAAAGGGAGACAAGGAGAAGAAGATGACCACTCGCGAGCAGTACACACCGGGTCCCGCCAACGGGGCGCAGGTACGAAAGGACGGCGAAAAGTGGACGCTCATTCTCGTCAGAGAGCTGCGCCACGCGCCGGAAAAAGTCTGGCTGGCACTTACCGATCCGGCGCATCTACGCGAGTGGGCTCCCTTTGTGGCCGATGGCAGCCTGGCTACGGTCGGAGCCACAGTGAATCTCACCTGGGTGGGAACGGGCAGGCCGCAGGTAGCAACGGTGACGCGAGCCAACGCTCCCGAGGTGCTTGAGTACGGCGATATCCGGTGGGAACTCGAAGCCTTTGGTGGCGGCACGCGCCTGACGCTGTGGCACAACATCGATCGACGCTTCATCTCGTGGGGCGCCGCGGGCTGGCATATTTGTTTCGATGTTCTGGATCGCCTTCTCAGCGGAACTCCCATCGGTCGCATCGCTGGTGGCGACGCGATGCAGTTCGGCGGCTGGCAGCGGCTGAACGCGGAGTACGCCAAGCAGTTCGGTATGAAAAACCAATAGCAGGCTCTGGTGCAAACCTGGATTGAGCCGAAATCGATCGATGTTTGTGTTGTCGATTCGGAGTAATTCCGGTTATGCAGCCAGTGCCGCCCGCCAGATTTCCGGCATGGTCGCCGTGGCACCGCCCAACTTCCCGTTCTTGAATTGCTGCTTCTTGATTTTCTCAGCGAGTTCGATCCCGCTGATCACCACCGCTGCGGTTCGGAAGCTCTTCACCCCCAGCATCGGAGCAAGTCGTTGTTTCACTCCCCGGTGGTCTTGTTCGGTGGTGTGGTTCAGATACTTGCTGCTTCGAACCCGGACGCGCTTCGGCAACTCGCCGGTTCCTTTCAGATCAGACACGGCGCGGTGAGAAGCGGCATAGTCGTCAAGCGTAATCTTCGTCGGAATCCGTTGCTCCTTTATCGCTTTCCGCAGAAACGTCTTGCCTGCGTTCCGTCTTGCCAGCTTTGTCCACTGCCCGATATAGATAGACCCACGCGCCCTTCACCTTCATATAGGTCTCATCACACCGCCAGGAGCCACCCACCGGCCGCGCATATCGGTTCCATCGCTTCACAAATTCTGGGGTGTAGTGCTGGACCCAGCGCAGAATGGTTGTGTGTGCCAGAGAGATGCCACGTTCCCCCCTCATGGCCACCAGATCGCGATAGCTCAGCTTGAAGCTTAAATACCAACGAACGCACAAAACCACGATCTCCTGATCAGGTGTCGCCCCTTGAACAACTCCTCGACAGCTACGAATCGTGCCATCTGTTCATCATCCCCAACTCAACGCCGGTTTGCACCAGAACCAGAAGCGGGGCCTTATCCCAAGATGTCAGCCGGTTCTCGGTGAGATGACTCGCACAGCAAACTTCTGAATCGGCGAGAACCTGAGACCGCGATACCTGCGTGAACTGAACGAGATCGACTAACCTATGCGCCTTCCACGACTACGACGTGAATCTCCCCAGGGCCGTGTACGCCGCGCACCATGATTTGCTCGATATCGGCTGTCCGGCTGGGACCAGTGATCAGGACCATGGAACTGGCGCGATCGGCCGGTTTGGGCAGAATGGTATAGAGTTCGTCGAGGCCTGTCAGGAGCTTCGAAACCGGAACCACGGCAATATGGGCTGGTGGCAGCAGCGAAATCAGGCGAGCTTCTTCCGGACTCGCAATCATGACCAGCGAGCCGGTGTCCGACAGTCGCGTAATCGGCGCTGCTGATGCCGTAGTCCACCGTCGCGCATAAGGCCCGCAGTTCCTCGCGATCGTCAATACCAGAATGGACCCCAGGCAATCGCGTGATTCCGCAGTCTTGCAGGAAGGGCGCGTTGGAGGCGACAGCCGTCTTTCCGGTTATTACCGAAGCGACATATTCGCGCGCTTCAGCCTTCGATTGGGCTCGAAGAGTCTTGCCCGCGAGCGCGGCGACACGTTCGAGCATCGACTCGATTCGCTGTGCGACGGGAACATTCGGAACAACGAGCCTCACCGGCGGAGGAGGCGGAATCGGCTGACCCTGACGACGACGCAAGGCGGTACGGATCTCGCGCAACATCAGTTCGCGATGCGCCATTAGCCCTTCCTCTCCTTCCATAGATCGCGGAAACTCTTCTTCGCGGGCGACGGAAGATCCCGCTGGCTCAGCCACGTCTTGACGGGCGGCAACATCCCGAGCCCGGGCGCATGGCTTACCCAAGCCTCCTTCGGCCCAAACGTTGCCGCCATCTTTCCCGCCAAGCGGTAAAGCTTCGGGTGGCGACATGGCGAAAGCGAACATCCTGAAGGCAAAGCGCTCGAGCTGATTGGATGCGTCTTCCGTGCGCGTTTGCACTACTTCTTCACGCAGGTCGAGCAGCACCTTCGGAATGTCGATCTTGACCGGGCAGACTTCCGCGCAGGCTCCGCACAGACTCGATGCAAACGGCAGCCCCGGTTCGTGGCGAGCGCCCATGAACTGCGGCGTGAGGATTGCGCCGATCGGACCGGAATAGACCCAGGGGAAACTATGGCCGCCGATCTTGCGATACACCGGACAGTGATTCAGGCACGCTCCGCAGCGGATGCAGTATAGGGCCTGACGTTTCTCTTCGTCGGCCAGCACCTTGGTGCGCCCATTGTCAAGCAGCACGAGATAGAACTCATCCGGACCGTCGATTTCCTTACCGCGGCGCGGACCGGACAGGAACGAAGTATAGACCGTGAGCGGCTGCCCGGTGGCGCTGCGCCCGAGCAGTTTAAGGAAGGTGGCCAGATCCTGCGCGCGCGGGATGACCTTCTCGATACCGGCGACCGCGATGTGAATCTTCGGCGCGCTGGTGGTCAGCCGGGCGTTGCCTTCATTCTCAACCAGCACGACCGCGCCCGAATCCGCGACCAGGAAATTGGCGCCGCTGACGCCGATGTCGGCTTGAAGGAACTTGTCGCGCAAGACCTTGCGCGCCAGCATGGTCTGATTCTCGATGACGGTGTCGTTCGCTACGCCGAGTTCCTTCTCGAAAAGATTGGCCACGTCGTAACGTGTCAGGTGCAGAGCCGGAGCTACGATGTGATAAGGCCGCTCGTGCTTGAGCTGGAGGATGTACTCACCGAGGTCGGTCTCGACCGATTCGAGATGATGGTGTTCGAGGCGCTCGTTGAAATCGATCTCCTCGGTGGTCATGGATTTCGATTTCACGATCAGCCTGGAACCGCGCTCCTTGGCTAAGCGAGAGCACGAAATCGGCTACGTCGTGCCCGTCGCGGCACCATACGACTTTGCCGCCATGCGCTTCCACATTCGCTTCGAGTTGCTCGAGATAGTAGTCGAGATTCTCGATGGTGTGCTTCTTGATGGCGTTCGCGTGGTCGCGCAGGTCCTGGAATTCGGGAAGCTGCCCGGTGAGGGACTTCTTTCGATGGTCGATCAAGCGTCCGGTCGACGTGTAGATCGCAAGCTGTAAACCCGGTTTAGCCAGCGTCTGCTGGATTTTCTCATCGAAGACGGCAGACATAGTTTATCGGCTCGCCAGAACTTCCGCGAGGTGCATGGTTTGGACCGGGAGTCCGGCTCGGGATAATGCGCCGCGAAGCTGCATCAGGCAACTGGAATCGATTGAAACAACAGTGTTGGCGCCGGTCTTCTTGATGGATTCTATCTTGGTTCTCGCCATGCTGCCGGAGAGTTCCGGGAACTTTACCGAGAAAGTTCCACCGAAGCCGCAGCATTCCTGCGCGATATCCATTTCGCGCAGTTCGAGTCCCTTAACATTGGCGAGCAGACGCCGCGGACCATCCTTGATTTTCAGTTCCCGCAGCGCGTGACAACTATCGTGATAGGTGACGATGCCGTCGAAGTGCGCGCCGACATCCTCGATCTTCAGAACGTCGGTGAGAAACGTGGAGAACTCGTAGACCTTCGGCTCCAGCTTGTGCGCGGCAGCGAGTTCGGACGGGAACTCTTTGAAAATATCCGCGAAATGGTGGCTAACCATGGACGTACAGGAGCCCGAGGGCACCACGATGTACTCCGCGTCCGCAAAGACCTTAAGGAAATGGCGGGCGACGGTGCGGGCCTCATCGTGATAGCCGCTGTTGAAGGCAGGCTGGCCGCAGCAGGTCTGATCTTCCGGAAAATCGACGGTGCAGCCGGCTCGCTCCAGAACGCCGGCCATGGCGATACCGACATTGGGAAAAAGCTGATCGATGATGCAAGTGACGAACAGAGAGACGCGAGGCATCGGTAAATTGAGTATAACGGGAACGCCGGAAAACAGATCTCTCGCGCAAACAATCGTAGGTGAACTAGCGGTGCGCGGCGGCTGGTTGATTCAAACGTTTGCCGGCGTCGCGGCCCAGTTCCAGCAGCGCTGACATCAGAGGTGAGCGGATTACTTTCAGCGCCGCGCCCGCCTTGGACCACTTAGTCTTCTTGGCCGAAGGAAGAACGAGGTGGGAGATCGCGCCGAGAAGATCGCTCGTAGGGCCCGGATGCAAGCCGTGGAACTTCGATAACAGACTTGCGGGCTTCGAAAGGACTCGCTCCGCGTCGTTGGCCTGAGCGGCTTCAATGATCTCGCGCGCCGCGCGATGCGCGCTGATTGTAATGCCCGGTAAAGCGGAAGCGAGGCTGAACCAACCTCCTTCTTTCTCCTGGTCGCCTTTGAAAAGAGCGTTGACGTAGGATCCCGTGCGCATCAATCCGGGAGCGATCGTGGTAACGGAAATCCCTTTGGGAAGCAGTTCGGCGCGCAGGCCTTCCGAGAAACCGGTGGCAGCATGTTTGGCGCAGGTGTAAGGCAGAAGGTGCGGCACGCTCACCTTTCCGCCTATTGAGGTGATATTGACGATGCGGCCCGATTTACGGGACGTGAAGGCGGGAAGCAGTTCAAGGGTGGTGTAAACCGTGCCCCAGAACATGACGTTCATGGCGCGCTCGAAATCTTCGATTTCCATGCTTTCCACCGGTCCGACCTCGATCACTCCGGCGTTGTTCACCAGGATATCGATAGCGCCGAAGCGGTGTTGCGCCTGACGTATCAATTGGGATACCTGATCGCGGTTAGTCACATCGCAAGGAACCGCGAGAACTTCAGCCCCCTGTTTTTCCAGATCTTTCCTGGCGCGATCGAGTTCGTCCTCGTCGCGCGCGCAGATCACGAGCTTGCAGCCTTCGCGAGCGAGTTCTCGCGCCAGTTCGAGGCCTAAGCCGCGAGATCCACCGGTTATCAAGGCGACTTGGCCTGGGAACGCCGGTTTATGATGGGCGCGCAGGAGTTGCCTCACAGCGAAACCTGCGCCTACCCCAACGGCGACGGCTAATGTTTTTTGTTTTCGAGTCACGGTCTCAGAACTACCTTTATGCAACCTTGGTCGTGTTTATCGAACGTTTTATAGGCTTCCGCCGCGCAGTCCAGTCCGTAGCGGTGCGTAATCACAAATGAGGGATCGATCTCACCCTTCTCAATGCGGTCGAGGAGCGGTTTCATATAACGATGGACGTTCGTCTGTCCCATGCGAATTGTCAAGCCTTTTGAGAACGCCGCGCCCATCGGGAACTTGTCGATGACGCCGCCATACACGCCGGGAACCGAAAGGTTTCCGCCCTTGCGGCACGCCTGAATTGCCTGCCGCAGAACATGCGGCCGGTCGGTTTCCAAACGGACAGCCTGCTTGGCGTAATCGTATAGAGCGTCGACACTAGTTCCGTGAGCTTCCATGCCGACGGCATCGATACAACCATCGGGGCCACGCCCGCCGCTCATCTCTCTCAGGCGATCGGCGACATCGCCTTCGCTGAAGTCGATAGTATCCGCCTTGCCTTGCGTTCGGGCAAGTTCCAGACGTTCGGGAATATCGTCGATTGCAATTACGCGTTCAGCTCCGAGCATGAAAGCGCTCTTAATCGCAAACTGCCCGACCGGTCCGCAACCCCAAATGGCAATCGTATCGCCCGGATGAATGTTGCAATTCTCAGCGGCCATGTAGCCTGTCGGGAAGATATCGGAGAGAAACAGCACCTGCTCATCTGTCATGCTTTCCGGCACCTTCTGGCACGCGGTGTCGGAGAACGGAACGCGTACATATTGAGCCTGACCGCCGGCGTATCCGCCAAAGATGTGCGAATAGCCGAAGAGTCCGGACGCGCTATAGCCGTAAAGTTTCTCTGCGACAGATGCATTGGGGTTCGAGTTATCGCATAGAGACGTCAGGCCGTGTTGGCAGAACCAGCAGCGCCCACAGGCGATGGTGAACGGCACCACCACACGGTCGCCCTTCTTCAAGTTGGTCACTTCGGTTCCGATTTCGAGCACTTCGCCCATGAACTCGTGCCCTAGGATGTCGCCTTCCTTCATGCCCGGAATGTAGCCATGAAGGAGATGCAGATCGGATCCGCAGATAGCGGTCAACGTGGTCTTGATAATCGCGTCCCGTGGGTTCAGAACCTTAGGTTCGGGAACCGTTTCCACACGAACATCGTTCTTGCCGTACCAACAAAGCGCTTTCATCGCTGCCTCCTGAAATAGCTGATCCCCTGGTCAATGCGTGTACGCCGGAGCATCGCTCGCCGGGAACGATTCCTCAGACGCGTGATGGACGTCCTCCATTTGTTTCTTCGCATGCTTCTTAAGTTGGTCGGCGTTTTGATCCGGGCGGCCTGTAGACTGTCCCTCATTGGTGGGAATCTCGCCTGCTTCCAGAATGTTCTTCAGATGGCGCAGTTCGGACTCTACTTCCTGTTCCGGTTCGCGGCCGGACAACTTGGCTATCATGGCACCCGCGGGTCCCCCAGGAGCATCGTACTGTAGGGACACGCTAATCTTGGTGCCGCGTCCAGCGGTGGCGTGGTCGAATCGAACCGATCCGGCATTATTAACCGATGCGCCTGGAAGCGATCTCCATGCCAGGAGTTCATTAGGGATTTCATTGATTATCTCGGCATCCCATTCGAACTGCTTACCGAGCGGACCATCAACTACCCAATGAGATCGCCTGTCGTCGATCTTCTTAATGCGGTGGACATGCGTCATGAAACGTGGCAGGTTTTCGAGATTTCGCCAGAAAGCATACGCATGCTCCCGGCTCACGTTGATTGTCACGCTCCGGTCAATACGAATGCCCTGCTGATAAGAGATAGCGGCGTTCGAGCTTTCCTGTTGTCCGGTAGTACTTACACCAATGCTGCGGTACAGGTCACAGTAACCGGTAATTCCCCGCTTGATCAGGGCCGCACCCGCGAGCGCAAGAGCTGCGCCAGGCCATGAACGGTCAGCGAGGCTCTTTCGAATTCCATAGTAACTGAGAGCGGTCCCAGCTATCACTGAAGCGATTCGCTCGGGCTGACCGACGTTTTGGATATGGCGATACTGCCGTTGAACGAGTTCCATTGTGTTTCTCCCTTGCTATTCCAGAACGGCCGCGAAGTTTCGAAATCGGCAAAATCGCGGCTTCGCATGTGTTCGCCGATGCGATAGAGCATCTTTAGGACCGATCCGGAACCTTTGATGAACCCTGCTGGCGGTTCTTATGCATGACGAGGTTCCAATTCGGTTCGCTGGGGTAACTCGCTGCGGCCCGCAGTAGCCCACACATGCGTGAACTCCGCGCCGAAGAAGAATATCTGTGCCGAATAGTAGACCCATACCAACAGAATTACCAGCGACCCCGATGCTCCGTAAGCCGATCCCACACTCGCCTTTCCAAGATAAAGACCGATCAAATACTTTCCCAGAGTAAAGAGGATTGCGGTCAGCGCCGCGCCTGGAATGACATCCCGGGTCTTAATGTGAGTGTCTGGAATAATTTTGTAGATCAACGTGAAAAGTACGGTGATCACAATCAGCGAAATGAAAAAGTTACAAATCTGTAAGATGCCCGCTGGAATACCCAGCAGCGTGCCAAAATATTTTTCCATGAATGCTAAAGCGGCACTGACAACCAAGCTCACCATTAAGAGGAAGCCGATGCCCAGCACCATCGCGTAGGAGAAGAAACGATATTTAATCGCTCCCCAAACGCCTCCTCCCTCAGGAGTCTTAACGTCCCAGATATCGTTCAGTGAATCGCGTAATTCCGCAAACACACCGGAGGCGCCGGTCAGGAGAACAATGATCCCAATTGCCGCGGCTAACAAACCTTGAGAGGGATGCTGTGCGTTCGTCAGCATGCCTTGAATGGCTTGAGCCCCGCTCGGCCCCACGAATTGACGTATCTCCCATACTATCTGTCCCTCGGCCGCCTGCCGGCCAAACGCTAATCCGGCAATTGCCACAACTACCACGAGGAGCGGAGCTAACGACAGTATCGTGTAATACGACAATGCAGCGCCGAGCCTCGGAGCATTGTGCCGCATCCACTCCGATGCAGTCCGCTTGAATATTTGATTCAGGCCTTCCATGCGAAGCTTTATGAAAATCGGGGCGGCCACCTACGCCGCCCCGCATTTGCCAGCCGAATTACTTGCTACCGGCTTTGCGTGTACGCGAGCCTGTCGTCGCCTCGCCTTCCGACACCGCTTGCTGGTTGACCATCGATTCCGCAATCTCGGTCAGGCGTTCATCCGTCTCCTTCTCCTCGTCAAGTGTCTGTTCGAGAAGGTTGGAAGCTTCATCGTGCCCTAACAATTGTGCGAAAGTGCGCGCCGACCCGTAGCCCGCCATTTCGTAGTGCTCCACACGCTGAGCGGCCGCGATTAACCCTGCGTCGCGAACCAACCCGCTATCCGTCATGCTGACCATCTCGTCGCCTTCTTCGAGCAGGCCCTGCATGCCTTTGCACTTGACGCCGCCTGGTTTCTCGCCGAGTTCGGCGAAAATCTTCTCAAGGCGATCCACATGCCCCCGGGTTTGCTCCAGGTGCTCGGTGAATGCGCTCTGCAGTTCTTCCGAAGTCGTCGCCTTCGCCATCTTCGGGAGCGCTTTGGTTATCTGTTTTTCCGCGTCGTATAGATCACGGATTTCTTCGAGGAACAGGTCTGCCATCGACATTACATCTTTAGCCATAATTGGACTCCTTGGTAAGTTAAGAAGGTTAGAAATTTTGTCCGCTCTCGCGGCCAGCTACATAAGTGCGTTCCCGATCCGGTTTGTCGATCCGGTCGTCTCCGGTGTAATCGCCGGAAGGGGTAATATCGCGGTCCCAGTACGGCTTTTGGCCGTAATGAGTGTGAATATTAGCAGCCCAGGACGTGTCGGCCATGTCAGGCCAGTTGTTCTTATCAAATCCCGGGGCCGATTCCAAAGTCTGTTTATCGACGTCGAGGACAAATTCGTGTTCGCCGGTATCGATAGCGAATGCTTCCCAGGGAACAGCGAACAGCTTATCGCCGATACCGAGGAATCCACCGAACGAAACCACGACGTACGCGACGCGTCCCGAGTCAAGATCGATCATGATTTCCTCGACTTTGCCGAGATCCTCGCCCTGAGGATTGCGAACCCGGTCGCCCGTCAGTGTATTTGCCGAGAGAACCCGGCGTGTCTTTGAGAGAGTGGCGGCATCGCCCGCCTTAGCGCCGCGTTCGTTCAGCGGTGTATTGATCGTTGCCATTGTGATGCTCCTCGCTTAATTCGTGCTGGAAGTCACGCAGGGCGCGAACCGGAGAGCAACAGTAAAGGAGAGCGAAAAATTTGCTGCTCCGGCCCGCGTACATTAACTTCCTTTAAGCCGAGAGCAATTCCTAGGCCAGATTCAATCCGCTATGAAGAAGAGAGTTGGCGAGGTTTATGCGGCGTCTGCCGGACATTGCCTCGGTTTTCGCGGCGCAACTGAAGAATTAATTGCATGACTTGGCCTTCAATATGATCGCGGCACTCGCGGTAAACGTCTTCCGATTGTCCGATCGGATCGCGGATCACCCAACTTCTGACCGGCGCATCGACCGGTTCCGGGAGATCATAACCGCTCATGTTGACGATCAAATCGAGCTTTGCCGAAGAGTACGGATCGTAACGCTTAGGATATTGACTGCTAATATTCACACCCTTTTCGCCCATACAGTCAATGGTTTCGTGAACGATTATCTGAGTCGGCGCGAGACCTGAGCTGGTAGCGATCAAGACATCTTTGCCATATAAATTGGCGAAGCCTTCGGCCATCTGGCTCCGGCAACAGTTTCCGATACAAACGAAATGGACGCGTTTCACAGTTTACTCAAGAATAACTCGTGAACGCGCGAGTCCGCCGTCAGTTCCGGATGGAAGGTGGAGATCAGATGCCGTCCTTCTTCTACGAGTACCGGATCGCCCGCGTACTCGGCAAGCACGCGAGCTTTAGGACCGACTTCGCGAATAATCGGAGCGCGAATGAAAACGGCTTGCATCGAGCCCGGACGGGTGCGTCCGGTGAAGCTGGGATCGGGATCGAGGTTGACGATGCGGCTATTTATTTGGCGGCCATAGCCATTTCGTTCGATCGCCAGATCTACCAGCCCGAGGCTCTCCTGAGAAGGATTTGTAACACGATTCGCAAGCAGGATTGCGCCGGCGCAGGTCCCGAAGATGGGCTTCTTGCGGCCGAACTCGGCCAACGGCTCAAGCAGGTCCTCGGCGTGAAGCAACTTCAGCATCGTAGTGCTTTCGCCGCCGGGGATAATCAGTCCGTCGAGCCCTTCGAGATCGGCGGCGGTGCGGACGTACACGGCTTGCGCACCCGCGCGTTCCAGCGCTTCGCCGTGAGATTCGAAATCGCCCTGAAGCGCTAGGATGCCAACTTTTTTCATGGCGTGCTCACCAGCCGCGAGTCTGCATCAACTCGCCCTCCTCGATGCGCGAGATCTCAAGTCCAGGCATGCCGATCCCGAGTTCTTCACTGGCTTCGAGAAGTTTGATCGGATCCTTATAATAAGTTGCGGCCTTGACGATGGCGCGGGCGCGCAGTTCGGGATCGCCGGACTTGAAGATGCCCGAACCGACGAATACCGCTTCAGCGCCGAGTTGCATCACCAATGCAGCGTCGGCGGGCGTGGCGATACCTCCGGCCGAGAAGTTGGGCACCGGCAGTTTGCCGTGCTCGGCGACCCACTCGATCAATTCGAGCGGCGCCTGGTGCTTCTTCGATTCATGTACCAGCTCCTCTTTACCCAGCACTGTGAGCTGCCGCATCTCTTTGACGATGGTCCGGATGTGGCGAACCGCCTCGACGATATTGCCGGAGCCGGCCTCTCCCTTGGTGCGGATCATCGCCGCGCCTTCCGCGATTCGGCGCAGGGCTTCCCCGAGATTGCGAGCGCCGCAGACGAATGGAACCTTGTAGTCATGCTTGGCGCAATGATGCTCTTCATCGGCGGGCGTAAGCACTTCGCTTTCGTCGATGTAATCGACACCGAGGGCTTCGAGGATGCGGGCTTCCGTGAAATGGCCGATGCGGCACTTGGCCATCACGGGAATACTCACCGCGGACATTATCTCGCGGATGTTACTGACCGGCGACATACGCGCGACTCCGCCTTCTTTGCGAATGTCGGACGGTACGCGTTCGAGAGCCATTACGGCTGTTGCGCCGGCTCTCTCGGCGATAACCGCCTGTTCGGCATTGACGACGTCCATGATCACGCCGCCTTTCAGCATTTCGGCAAGTCCGACCTTGAGCCGGAACTGTTCATCGAGATAGTTCATGTTGGTTTCCTTCCAATTTCAAATCACACCAATTCAAATCAAACCAGCGCCGGCATCGGTTCACGCCGATAACGGTCCAAGGTTTCCATTTCGGAGGCGATCGCGCTCGCGAGACGCGAGATCCCGTCGGCGATGGCTTCCGGCTTTAATCCAGCAAAGCTCAAACGGAGAGCGTTATTGTGCGGCCGCGATACGGCGAAGTGGCGGCCCGGCATATAGGTGACCCCTTCGCGCTGTGCCCGGGGCAGGAGGTCGAAGGCGTCGATCTCGACGGGTAGCTTGAGCCACACGTTCATACCGCCATCGGGCCGGGACCAGGTGGCACCCTCCGGCATGTGCAATTGGAGAGCGTTCATAAGGGCGCGCAACCGCTCCCGTCCGGCGTCCAACATGTGGGCCAGATGCGCCGCCAGCCGTCCGGATCGTGCAAATTCCAGGACCATCGCCTGCGAGAATTGGTCGCCATGAAGGTCAGCCAATTGGCGGGCTGCCATTAACCGCGCGATCAATGGCCTGGGCCCGATGATCCAACCGACCCGAAGTCCAGGGAACGCGACTTTCGAAAAGCTGCGCAAAATGACCGTATCGCCGGTCGCGTCCAGTTTCTTCAAGGTGGGCAGGTCCGCGCCTTGATAGCGGAGTTGACTGTAGAGATCGTTCTCGATCAACACCACTCCGGCCCGCCTGGCCGCTTCAACCACTCCTTGGCGGACCTTTTGCGGAGAGTGTCTCGCCAGTGGGATTCTGGAATGTGGGGGTCAGAACTACCGCCCGGACGTTCCGCGCCTGCAAAAGCGAAGGCCACTGATTGCCAAGGCGCGCGGGATCCGCCCCGATCAGATTCGCGCCGGCCGCTTGGAACAAATTTTTCAGGCCCGGGTAGACGGGGTCCTCGACTACCACGGAATCACTGGGCCGCACCAAGACCCGGCAAAGCAGATCGACCGCCTGTTGGCAGCCGTTGGTGATCAGGATGTCGTCACCCGGACGGGCCAAACCCTCGGCTTTAGCGTTTTCAAGCAGATAACGCCGCAAGGGTTCATAACCGCCGGGCGAGCCGAGTTGCAGGATCGAACCCAATTCGGAGCTGGCGAGGACCGCCTGTGCGCTATCCCGAAGATCGGCGAGCGGAAAGAGATCCTCGGACGGACGCGATGCCGCAAAACTGGTGGCGCAAGAGCCCGAAAATCCGGGTATCCGTGGTGGCGGGGATGGTCTGCTCTCAAAAAAACGCGCCCAGTCTAGACCTGAGGCGTTGCCATGATGAGGGGGATTAGTTGTAACGGGGCCTGCAATGAAACTTCCGCGCCCGACCTGGCCGGTGATCAGGCCGCCGGTTTCCAATACCTCGTAGGCGGCGGAAACCGTGGTCCGGTTCAGGCCAAGCTGGCTGGCCAAGTCCCGGGTAGGTGGCAGACGGTCGCCAGCCGAGAGGTGGCCGGACTCCACCAGGTTCTGAATGAACGAAGCCAATTGACGGTAGAGCGGAGTTTCCGAAGCCGCATCGAGGTGGGGGCGTATGTCCATCCAATTTGGATGATGCCATATTGGAATGGCTGGTGCAAGTACTTTTTGTGCAGCAGTCCCAGAACTGCCTTATCCTAATTTCCGTGCGGCAATTCCAGCGGATTACGATCGATCCCGATGTCATGGGCGGCAAATCCTGCATCCGGGGAATGCGTGCGACCGTTGGCATGATCGTGGAGGCACTCTCGGCGGGGCGAACCATCGAGCAACTGCTTGAGGATTTCCCTTCCCTGAAAGAAAGCGATATTCGAGAGGCTCTCGCGTTCGCCGCGAGTTTAGCCCAGTGGCACGAAGTTCGAATCGCCAGTTGAAATCCATTGGTCCGCAGTCGGATCCTCAGTTCTTTCGAGGTTTGCCAAGCTGAGATCAACAACGGCGCAATCGTAACCTCGATTCCGGGAACCGGTCACGCCCACACGTACTCCCTTTGCGATACATCCCAAGAGCAACCAACCGGCGGGGCTCAAACCCGCTACGTCCCGCTCAAAGGGCGGGTTCACTTTGCTCTTCTGTCCGGCTCCTTCGAAGTGCAGCAGCGTGCGGCCATTCGGATACGGGTTGTTGGGCTTGATCGTCACGCGATACCAGCCTGGACCCTGATAGTAGCCCTGATCGGGATCGATCGCATCGCGTGCGTTGAAGCAGTGCGGCATGGACTCGATCTTAGCCCACGCGACGTTGTCGCTGGCGGCTTTGCCGCGAAAAGCTTCCCATACACCGCCGAGATTGCCGCGGTACCATTTCCGTCCCTCCATTAGGATCACGGAGCCGGCAATCAACGACGTTGATGCATGCTTAAATAGCGAGCGGCGGGAAAAGACGGGCGTTTCTGACATAGCGGTGTTCCTGCGATAACCTCTAACAAGGAGCACGTGTGAAGCGAAGAGCGTTTCTTCAAAATTGTACCGCTTTAGCGTTACAGGGTCTTGCGAGAGCCGATACCGAATTCGACGTGAAGGCGTTCGATCGGGCGCGCGTTTTGCGTAACGCGCAGAAGTATCTGGCCGATAAACCGGTAACCGTTACGGCCGCGCATAGTCCCCGCAGCGCTGGCGGAATTCACGATTTCTTTTCGGAAGGCGACTATTGGTGGCCCGATCCCAAGAATCCGGATGGACCTTACATCCAGCGCGATGGGATGACGAACCCGGATAATTTCGTGGAGCATCGCAAGTATCTGATGAAATTGAGTGTGCAGATGCCGGCTCTCGCCGCGGCATGGAAACTGAGCGGCGAACGCCGTTACGCTGATCGCGCCGCCGCACACCTCCGCGCCTGGTTTGTCGACGACGCGACCAGGATGAATCCGAACCTTCAGTACGCGCAGGCGATTCACGGCCGTTCAACTGGCAGGGGAACGGGCATCATCGACACCATCCACCTGGTGGAAGTTGCGCGCGCCGCTCCGGTGGCAGCATCTTCGGGCGCGCTGCCGGAAGCCGATTTCGATAAGGTGAAGAAATGGTTCGCCGATTACGCCAACTGGATGACAACCAGCAAGAACGGCATGGAAGAGCGCGATGCCAAGAATAATCACGGGACCTGCTGGCTTATGCAGGTAGCGGCCTTCGCGAAGCTCACTGGCGACGGGAAATTGCTCGCCTACAGTGCGGATCGCTTCAAAAAGGTAATTGTCCCCGGGCAGATTGAGCCGGACGGAAGCCTTCCGCTCGAAATGAGACGCACCAAGCCCTATGGATATTGCCTGTTCAATCTGGAGGCTCTCGCAACCTTGTGCCAGATCGTTTCGGAGGATGGTGACGATCTTTGGAACTTCACGACTTCAGACGGGCGGGGCGTGCGCAAAGCCATCGAATACATGTTCCCGTACATCAAGGACAAGAAGAGTTGGCCCAAGCCGCCGGACGTGATGTATTTCGAATATTGGCCCATGCGTCAGGAGTCGCTGCTGTTCGGCGGTCTTGCATATGATCGTCCGGATTATCTCGACGTATGGAAGAAACTGCCGGCCGATTCGGACGTTGACGAGGTCATACGCAACTATTTCATCCGTCAACCGGTGCTGTGGGTTAAATAGCGGCATAAAGATGCGAGTGGTGTATAATTACATCGGAGTATACACATCGATGCGGACCAACATTGTGATCGACGATAAATTGATGCGGGACGCGTTGCATGCAACCGGCATGAAGACCAAGCGCGAGGTTGTGGAGCGCGGTCTGTTGACCTTGGTGCGGCTGAGTAAACAGGCGGAGATCCGGCGCTTCCGCGGCAAGCTGCACTGGCAGGGCGATCTCCACGCGATGAGGACTGACAATTGATTCTGGTCGATTCGAGCGTGTGGATCGACTACTTCAACGGCAAGAAAACACCCGGTACCGACATGCTTGATCGGCTGCTCGGCCGTGAACTGCTGGCGATCGGCGACATTATTTTGACAGAAGTTCTGCAAGGCTTCGACGGCGAACGGGAATTCACCGAAGCCAGGGTATTGCTTACTTCGTTGACTGTCGTCGAGTTGGGCGGAAAGAAGATTGCGATTCAAGCTGCGAAAAATTTCCGGGCGCTGCGCAAGATGGGCGTCACCATTCGCAAGACGATCGATACGCTGATTGCAACCTGGTGCATCGAGAACGAGTACCGGTTGCTGCACAATGACAAAGATTTTAGCCCTTCGCCACGCATCTTGGCCTGCGTACCGTGGTCTGAGTGTGTCCCTAAAATGCCAGCCTGTTCTTGCTGGACTCGATCTTTGCGGCATCCACTCCAGGCACCTTCTCGAGATCGGCAACGGATTTGAAATCGCCTTTTTCGTCCCGCTGATGGACTATGGCTGCCGCCTGCTTATCCGTGAGGCGTAAGGCGGACTGCAGATCTTTGGCTGTCGCCTTGTTCACGTTGACCTTCATAACGGGCGACGTCTTAGAGAAATTCGTTGCGAGATAATCGACAACCTGATAAAACTCATCGTCCGTACCGGTCGCGCCGCGCTGGATCATGTCCTCCACGATCGCTCCCCAGGTCTCGCGTTCCTCTTGCCGGCCGATTAACAGTTCCGCCCCGTGACATGATCCGCAAATCTTTTGAGTTGTGGCTTTGCCCGGACCATCGGGAAGCTTAAGCGATTGCGCGTTGAGCGCGAAGGGAACGCCGCACGCGCACACCACAACCAGGTATATAGGGGTTCTAATGAAGGTAAAGCATTTGAACATCAATCCCAGTCCTCGTGCTCGAGGGAGCACCTCTTTCTTTATACTCCATATAGCATCGCGCGCGCGACAGATGCCGGCTTGCCAGCGCAAAGAGATCTTTGAGAAAATCCACCGCCGATCCTACTAACAAGATGTGCCCTCGCAAGATGTGCCATCGAGAGACGCTGGAATCAACAAACCTTTCGACCGCATCCTGAAAGACCTCGCCGATGAAGCGCCCAACTTGTTCTTGCGATTACTCGGCATAGTACCTGCCGGCACCACCACGGACATCCAACCGCTTCGTCCGGAAACTGCCCCAGCCGTGGTATTGCCGGATTATGTCGCGGTAATTCGGATTGGCACTGCGGATCCCATCATCTTTCACGCCGAGTTTCAGTCCAAGTACCACCGCGATTTACCGCGCGATATGGCGCGTTATGGAGGAAGCTTGGCATGGCAGCACCAGATACCGGTGCAGTCGGTGCTCGTTCTCCTGCGACGTCAGGGAGTGCCTGCCGAGATCGCGAATGTCGGACACTACGATATTGGGAAAACCATCACGGAGCATCCGTTCAGGGTGGTGCGATTGTGGGAAATCGACCCGACATTGGTGCTGGAGACAGACGACCCGAGACTCCTGCCTTGGGCTCTGCTCATGAAATCGAGCGATGAGCAGGTGCGCAGGATAGCGGTCATGATAGCGCGTCAGGGCGATGAAGAATCGGTGGGACGGTTCTTGACAGTGGGAAGCATTCGTTATGATAGAGTCTCGCTGAAGGAGATGTTAGGAGGCAGAGAGATGGGTTTGATACGGGCCATTTTGGATGGATCCAGCCTGGTGCAAGAGGAGCGGGAGGAGGCTGCGGCGAAAGGCTGGGAAAGCCTTGAAGGCCGGGTGGATGAGGCGCGCAAGTTTCTGCGGCTCCTGCTGAGGAAAAATTTCCCGGAACTGGAGTCTCTGGCGGAAATCGATCAGATTCCGGCTGTCGATAACCTGGAAGCTCTTGGCGAGGTGATTGTTGAAGCGCGTGGTGCCGATGCCGTTCGCGAAGCCATCATGGCAGCCGCCAAGCCAAACTGAAATCTCCTCCCTGGCGCTGTAATGTTTATTGAATCCCCTACGCGCGTCGGCATCTTGCCGTTGCAAGGCCGCTCCCAAAACGTATCGGCTGAAAGGCGCGAATCACGGTAACAACGTCTTTTAGCTGTATCTCACCTGGAATCAACACCGCCGGTCATAACCGATTTTCCGCCTACTAGTGTGAGACCCGGAGATTTTACCCGGAAGACGTCCATGCGAACGTGCGCAACCAGGTTGCCGCCCGCATCGACCACCGCGATATTCATTGGCTGGCCGATTTCTTCGGCCTTCTTTTCGGCGGCTGCAATCACTCTGCGTGCGTCTGAACTGTTATCATTGTTCCTCCATCTGTTGGAATTTAGCGAATTTCGTAAAGATATGCGGCGATGTCCGTCGCATCTCTGGTCGCTGACGCCGAGCTTCGGCATCGCTGTTTTATCGTCGACGGCTTTGGGGTCCTGAATCCAGTGGATCACGTTTTCGAGGCGTATTGGGACAGCATGCCCGCGACGTAGTTGCGAGACGCGAAGCCGGTGAGCGGCGGCCCGACAAGCGCGTTTGCGCCCGAAATGCCGCGGATGGTGTGGCATGAGCCGCAGCCGTAATGGGTAATGGCGGCCGCGCCATGGACCGGATCGCCGCCCATCGCGCTTTCGGCGGAGCGGGCCGACGAATTCGACCCGCAGCCCGCCAGAGCAAGCGCGCCGAAGCAGGCAAGGACAAAAGCAACGCTAATCCGCACACGCGCTCCGCAAAACCATCTGTTCGCTCTCCTCAGCCAGCGGGCAAAGAGCGCGAGGCCAGTGGCGATGTATACCAGTCCCGCGGGCACCCACATGATTAGTCCCCCGAGCTGCTGATCCTGGAGCGGACTGAGGCCCCAGGCGGGCGCGGTGGCGGTCGTACGGCCGGATACCAGAGTAAGGCGCAAATGTGAGCAGCGCGCCGAGAATGCTGGTGTGGATTGCAGTCGTAAATATGTATAGCACACGCCGGCTCCGGCGTGCATGCCGCGGCGCCTGGAAAAGAGACCACCAGAAGAGCAGCGCGGAGCCGAAAAAACTCAGAGTGCTGGGCGGCGTGAATCCATTCGTTCGAGAGCGTGGCGTCGAACAGGGCAGGAACGTGCCACGTCCAGAGAGCGATGGCGTGAACGCACCAGGCGACGGATGGCGGGTGATCGCGCGCCAGAGTCTCCGGAAAGCGCGTGGCATGCGCCGCCTGGCCAAGCCCTCCGCGCCACGAAATTGGCATGCCCCAGAGCATCGGTGCGCAGCGGTCTGCTGAGCACGAGAAGAGGGCGCGGAGATCAGCATGAGGATCTCGTGCTGGGTCATGTGCGCGGAAAAAAGCGCCTCGCCCAGCGGATGCAGCGGAGAAACAAGAGCGATGAACAGCGTCACCCAGCCCGACCAGAAGAGAAGTTGCTCGAGGCGACGTCGCTCCCCGGGAAACGCGAGCGCCACGAAGGTACAGGAGCGCTGAGACAGCAAGTGGAATGGCGGTTCCCGGGTCGAATTCCCAGGCGGACCAGAGATCGTGGGGTTCGATCGCCTGTCCGCATGGGCGAAGGCCAGAGCTGGGAAAAGCAGGAGCAGGGCGTTTCCGGTGGCCCTTCACTGGCAGGCTCCCATCAGGATTACAGGAACGGACTGCGCAAGGATCACCAGAAAAGAGAACGCCGCTATCAGATCCGCCGAGAATGGCCATAATGCGCGCCCGGGAGATGGCGCCTCCGGAGTCGCCCGGCCATTCGCGCCGAGCGATTTCCATTGCGCAGAGGCGATGAGGTCAGGGATGCCGTAATCGCCAGCCCAAGAGCCGAGACCAGCAGCATAATCAGCTTCCAGCTAAAGGCGCACGCCCACGGAGTGAAGCGCAAATTCGCTTCCATGCAGACGAACCAAACCACGGGCGGCGCAAGAATCAAGAGCCACAGAAGCGCTATCCCGGTTCACTCACGTTCCTCCGAAATGAGCTGGACCCCCGATAGATGACCACGTACATGGGAAACCAGCGCCTGCCAGGAAATACCAGACGATGCTATCGACATGAACGCCCAAGACGCTGCATCTCGGCCGTATCGTCCGGTAGACCACGATGATAATCAGCACGAGTGTAAAACCCATTCGCCGATGACGTCGAGCGTGTGAAGGCCAGAATGGTCCAGACGACGGAGCCGAAGACGTCGGCTTTCCAGTCGAAGTTGAAGGATCGCCATTCGAAGTTGCAACGCGAGGAAAAGCCACCGCAAGCAGAAGATTTCAGAACGAGGCCCGCAATCATGCGCGCCGGTCGTTCTGCTTTGCGCCTTCGCTGGCCCACCACGGCCGACAGCATGCTGAGAGCAGCGGGATCAGAGCTATGGTGGGCAGCAGCGTGTAAGCGGGAGGATCTGATCGCCGGGCAGCGGCCACATATCCACGCTGAGCCGAATGTAGAAATACATCGCGATCATCATGGCAGAACATGGTGCACTCGATGATGCCCATCAGAAGTTGTCCCCACCAGAGCGGGGCGCCGGAGAGATCGAATACGCGGGAAGTTCGCTGACGTCGCAGAGTGCGGGTGCCGTCATGGCTGGATTCCAGCTAGGCCGCCGCGGCCAGAACCAGCCGATCAGTCCGATGCCCGCGCAGCACGGCGGCGACGTAATACCAACGGAACCGAAAGACCGATACCTACCTAAGCCTATTCCCGTGACCAAGCGCGGTCAAGAATGGCCAGATCGACGAGCCTGGAAGCACGTATTCGATGACTGCGGCTCCGCATCCATGATGCTGGTGACCAAGCACTTCGCGGCGATCGTTCCGCATTCCGGTCACGACCGCGCGCTCGTCTGGCTGGCGTCCACAGCGGATAGCGGCCGGTGACTACCGGCAGGCGTTCGAAATTGTAGGGCGCCGGCGGCGAGATCGGCGGCCCATTCGAGCGTGCCGGCGTCCCAGGGATTACGGTCCCGCGACAGCGCCTGTCTTTCTGCTCGTGAACACATTGGCGATAAAAAGGATTCCGCCGATCGCGATGATGCAGGCGCCGACGGTGGCCAGCAGTTCGCGGGTCCCAGCCCATCTCCGGCGGATAGGTGTAGATGCGGCGCGTCATGCCTTTCAGCCCCAGGATGTGCATCGGGAAGAACGTGAGATTGAAGCCGACGAAAAGAATCCAGAAATTCATCTTGCCCAGGGTTTCGTTCATCATTCGGCCGGTGAACTTCGGGAACCAATAGTGGAAAGCGCCGAAAAGCGGAAACAGCGCGCCACCAATGAGGACGTAATGGAAATGCGCGACGACAAAGAATGTATCGTGCACCTGCAGATCGAGCGGAACGGACGCCAGCATGACGCCCGTAAGGCCGCCCATCACGAAAATGAAGATGAATCCGAGCACGAAGTGCATCGCGGTGTGTGAGCCGCAGCCGGCCGGTCCAGAGCGTCGCGAGCCAGCAGAAGATCTGGACGCCGCTGGTAATCGCGATCATCATGCTCGCCGCGGTGAAGTAAGCCTCGCCGATTTGCGGCAGACCGGTGGCGAACATATGATGCACCCACAAGCCGAAAGCCGATGAAACCCGTTCGCGACCAGCGACAAGACCATGGCCGGATAGCCGAAAACTGCGCGGCGCGTATGGCTTCGACGATGGACGAGACCATCCCCAGCGCGGGGATGAAAGATGATGTAGACCTCCGGATGGCCGAAGAACCAGAAGACTGCTGATAAAGCAGCGGATCGCCGCCCTCGGCCGGATTGACGAAGTGAGTGCCGATGGTGCGGTCGTTCAGCAGCATGACCGTGCTCGCGATCATGACCGCCGGCATCGCGAATATCACCATGAAGGACTGCACCAGCATGGACCAGCAGAACATCGGAATCCGGTTCAGCGACATGCCCGGCGCGCGCATTTTCAGAATCGTGACGATGATCTCGGTGGCGACGCAGAGCGCGGAAATTTCCGTGAACGTGATCATCTGCGCCCAGATGTCGACGCGTTTGCCGGGCGAAAACTGCGGACCGGAAAGCGGCGGATACGCAAACCAGCCGGCGTCCGGACCGGTGTTGGTGAAGAAGCCGCGCCGTAGAGAAGAATGCCGCCCAAACAGATACATCCAGTAGCCGAATGCATTCAGCCGCGGAAAGGCCACGTTGCGCGTGCCGAGCATCAACGGCACCAGATAAATCCCCATTCCCTCCATCATGGGAACGGCGAACAGGAACATCATCGTGGTGCCGTGCGTGGTGAAGATCTGGTTGTAGCGATCGGGACTGAGAAATGTATTGTTCGGCATGCGCGAGCTGAACCGCATCAGCAGCGCTTCCACGCCGCCCAGCAAGCAGAAAGATAAACGCGGTGACGATGTAACGCATGCCGATCGCCTGATGCGTGGTCACGGAGAACCAGCCGATAATCCCGCGCTGGCTGCGTCCATGCGCTGCAGCTCGAGCGCTCGCGATCGTGCTCTGCGCGGATCGGCATTCGTCCGGCGCATCGGTTGCGGGAGTCATTTCAAGGCTCTCCAGATAATCAACCAGCGGCTGCATCTCCTCGGATTCGAGTGGAACTGTGGCCATGTGATTTCCGGGCTTGATTTTTTGCGGATCGGCGATCCAGCCGGCGAGGTTGCCTTTCGTATTCGGAAGCGTTCCGGCCGCGATCGTGATGCGGCTGCCGAAATGCGTCAGATCGGGCACCGTGCTGCCCGCAGCGCGTTGTGCCGCTGATGGTGTGGCAGAGGACGCACGCGTTGTTCAGAAACACTTGCTGGCCCGCGTTGCGTATCGGGATCGGCAGGGTTCGACGGCGGGTTGCAGTTGTGCGTTGCATCCACGCATCGAACTGATCCGGCTGGTTCGGCAACCACCCACAACGCCATGTGCGCATGCTGCAGTCCGCAGAACTCGGCGCACTGGCCGCGATAGCGCCCGGGCTGATCGGCCTGAATGCCACTCGGTAGTTACGCGCGAGGGAATCAGATCGCGCTTTGCCCTTCAGATTGGGAACCCAGAAGCTATGGATCACGTCGTGAGATGTACCGCGGATCAGTCACGGGCCGCCCGACTGGGATGTGGATCTCGTTCGCGGTGGTCACGATGCGGCTGGTTCGTCGTTCAGGTAGCGAATGCTACCACCACCATTGATTGCCGGTCACTTCGATCGTGATGCGCGTTCTGCGGTCTGAGCCAGAGCGCGAAATCGCTTTGCCGCGTCGAGACGCTGACGACGATCAGAGCCGAACAGAATCAGTACGGTCGCGACGGTGCGCCCACGTTACATCGCGTGTAAGTCTTCGCTCGGTTGCGGCGGAGGCGAGTGTGTCGCTTCCAGGGCTCCTGTTCGATGCCGCGGTGGCGCCGCAGCAGAGCGCCAGAGCGTACAGCCATGACGATGACGAAAATCATGCCGAGCAGGCCAGAAGAAAACCACCAGAGGTTGCGATGCGTCGGATTGCGCGGCCGCCGGATCGACCGCGATTGCTGAGGCCTGCCGCATCCGGCCATCAGAAGCCGAGCTGCGAGCCGGCCACGCGGCTCACTTCGGCACTCCGTGTCCTCGATCGAGAATAGTTGCCGGGATTCTGCTCAATGCGTGTCCGGGCGCGCGGGCGTGGCGGCCGTCGGCTCCTGATTGTTCATCGAGCGAACGTACGCGACGAGCTGCCAGATCTGATATTCGGGAATCTTGCCGCCCCAGGACGGCATTCCGTTGGGCCGGCCCTTTACGATCGTGTCGAAGATGATTGGCCGGCTCGCCGCCGTAAATCCATCTGTCTCTTGATCAGCGGCGGCCCGATGCCGCCGCCGCCATTGGCGTGGCAGCCGGAGCAGTTGTACCAGTCGAACAGCCGCTGACCTTCGGAGATGGCGTATGCATTGCCGTGATATGGATTCTGACAACAGGTTGACTGGCTTGGCGCCGCCGGGCTGGAGTTCGCTCTCCCGCGCCGCATCGCCGAAGATCGCGAGGCGCGCGGGCGCCGGACGCAGTCGCGCTGTCTCGCGCTTGCACGCGCCATAGAGCAATACGGATGCAGCAACGCGAATAAGAGCGCAGTTCGCATCTGTGGCCTCCTCCTCGGACCAGCGGGACTCCGTACTCCTCCAGCAGCGATTGAATCGCGTCGCACTTCGGATCGAGCACGCGATCGATTTCGCCGACGCAGTGCGGTATCGCCTTTGCGCACCGCCAACCGAAATCTCGTAGGTGAATGGCACGGCCGAGATAACTCGACGGCGAAACGGGTGCGATGATCCAGAGGCGCCTGTGGCCTTCTTCGCGAAAGTATCCGGCCAACGGTCCCCACACGATCGCGACATCGACATCGCCGTTCGCCACGGCTTCGATCAGCTGCGCTGGCGGATTCTGTCTCGCCATCCGGACCGAACAGACTGAAGCCCGTGATGTTGGCCGAAAGCCCGCGGCGGGCCAAGCATTTGCGCCGGCGGCGCATAATCGTCGCCGACGATGTGAATGCCGATGCGCAATTCTCCAGCAGCCGGATCGAAAAGCGATCGAGATTTCAAGCTGGCGGTCGCGCCGTGTACAAATCACATAAGTGGAGCGGTAGTACGGCTGCGTTGCAGCTACGGCATCCAGCGTCGCCGGAACGCCCATGACGGCATCGCATCTGCCTGCGTTCAAGTGATTCTCGAAGAAACGATTTCCGCTCGTGCCACCAGACGTATTCGAGCTTCGCGCCAAGATCGCGCGCGATCAGTCGCGCCAGCCGGTTCTCAAATCCCTCTCCGCCTGATTGGAAAACGGCAGATTATTGGGATCGGCGCAAACGCGGAGAGTTGCGGATTCCGCGGCGACAAGGGCGCCAATGCGCAACACGAATACAACCGAGACTAAGGCAGCGCGAAAACATAAAGCATTCCGCCTTTCGTCGTGTACTTGGGCAGATCCGCCATGGCATTCACGAATCCCAAAGCGCCGGTTCCATCCTGCGCGTTCAGTCCTCCCGCGACGACCGCGCCGGACCATCCGCCGACGCCGCGACAGGATCGCGATATACTGTTTGCCGTCCGGACCTTTATAAGTGACCGGCTGGCCGATGATTCCGGAGCCGGTCTTGAACTGCCAAAGCAGATTGCCGTTGCGCGCATCGAGCGCTTTGAACCAGCCATCCATGGTCCCGTAGAAGACCACGTCGCCCGCCGTTACCACCGCGCCGCTCCATGCCGGGAACATCTTCTTTCACCGCCCAGACGGCTTTTGCCGCCACCGGATCCCAGGCGCTGAACTCCCCGCGATTGCCGCCGGGCCCGGCATACATGCGCACGTTCGCGCCGACGTAAGGAGTGCCGGCGATGTAGTTCGCCTGAACGCCCTGATACTCCATGCAGAGATTGTTGTGCGGGATGTAAATCAGTCCGGTCTTCGGCGAAAAGGCGGAAGGCTGCCAGTCCTTTCCGCCGGGCGCCGCCGGGACAGATATCGCGCACGGTCTTGAACCCGGTGCTCTTGGACGGATACAGTCTTGATCTGGCCGGTTTTCAGATCCACGCCTTCGCTTGTGTTCTGATAAGCAAATGCCTCGGCGGAGATCACTTCACCCGTGGCGCGATCCATGATATACATCCGCGCGTTGCGGTCCGGATGCGCCAGCACTTTGCGGTCGCTTCCGTTGATCTTCAGATCGAGCAGAATATTTTCGTTCACGCCATCGTAATCGTGATCGTCGTGAGGGTTGATCTGATAAGCCCAGATCGCTTCGCCGGTTTCAGGCCGGCGCGCGAACAAAGTGCAAGTCCATTTGTTATCGCCAGGACGCTGGTCGGCATTCCAGGGACCGGGTTGGAGGTGCCGTAGTAGATCAGATCGAGATCGGGATCGTAAGAGATCCAGCTCCAGCCCGAGCCGCCGCCGATTTTCCAGCTATCGCCCGGCCAGGTCTTGACGCCCAGATCCGTACCGCGATCGTCCGCGTAGAAAGGTTTGAAATTCGGACCGATCAGGACATCTTTATCGGGACCGGTGGCATATGCGCGCCAGGCGATCTTGCCGGTATCGGCGTCCAATCCCGCGAGCCAGCCGCGGACGCCGAACTCGCCGCCGCTGTTGCCGACGATCACCTTGCCTTTGACGATCAGGGCGCCATCGTCATCGATTCGCCCAGATTGATGTCGCCCAAGCTTCGTCTTCCAGACCTGTTTACCAGTGCTGGCGTCCACCGCGACGGTCTGGACGTCGAGCGTGTTGTAGTAGATTTTGCCGTTGTAATATGCGGCGCCGCGATTCACCACATCGCAGCACGCAACGCCTTGCGAGGCGCGCGATGGGTCCGGGCTGATAAGTCCATTTAACGTGGCGCGCCGGGCTTTGTAAGATCAAGCGCGTATAGCAGGTTGGGCCATGGCGTCACGATGTACATCGTGTTGTTCACGACCAGCGGCGCGGCTTCATGTCCCCGCGTCAGGCCGGTGGAGAAAGTCCAGGCCAGCTTAAGTGATTGCGCGTTGCCGGTGTTGATCTGATCCAGCGTGCTGTACCGCGTGCTGGCGTAGTTTTTCGCCGCCATGATCCATTGGCCGTCGTCGGGCTGGATTCTGAATCTGCGCTGTAAGGGATAATGCGCCAACTAGGATAACGGCAGTAAGGCCATGGCTAACTCTTCTCACTCATCCTCCGGGCCGCACATATCAATCCGATTCTACTCACGCACTTTGTCCACTTGCGGGTAGTTTTCGCACATTAGGGACGAATGTAGTTAGAGTTTGTACGTTTAAGAAGCTTTCCTGGATTGTTTCGCGGCTTTTCGATCAGTCGAGCTATTTAATAGACTCCGGACTTGGCGGCTTTCTCGTTCGTTGCCTGACAACTTTACAGATCGAGGGTCACCCGTCAGGCTGATGAATTTTGGCCCATTTGCGTCACCCGGCACTTTCCGCCACCCGCGGCTGTTATAACGTTATGAGCTTGATCATTGTGGCAGACGACCTTACCGGAGCGTGTGACGCAGCCGCGCCCTTTGCGGTCAGAGGCGCACTGTGTGTCGTCACTCTCCCCTGGGCGACCGCAGTCGTTCGCGGCGAGGTGACCGCTTTTTCTACCGAAAGCCGCGATGTGGACGAGGCCGAGATGCGGCGGCGCATGATGGCAATTCCCGCGGGCCCGGAGCGTTTTGTATTTAAGAAGATAGATTCAGTTCTCCGCGGAAATGTCGCCGCGGAAATTGCCGCTGTGACGGAAGCATTTGATTTTGAAGAGTGCGTGGTGACGCCCGCCTTTCCGGACATGGGCCGGACGGTTGCGGACGGCTATCTCGTGGTTGAAGGCGCAAAGCCGGTCCACTGTCAGTCGCGGATCGGCTTGGAAGTCCGAAACGCCCTTACCAATCGCGATCTGGATGCCATCGTCGAGGAAGGGCTGCAGCTTACCGGACGCGTACTATGGGCCGGGTCGGCGGGGTTGGCCGCGGCCTTAGCCCGCCGCTTATACGGCCAGCCGATACAAGCCGTACCGCAACACGTCGAAGGACCAGTTATCTTCTGCATAGGTTCGGACCATCCGGTCACCCAGGCCCAGCAGACGGAGTTAGCCCGCGAGCACCCGGATTCCTCCGTCGTGTCCATTATCCGAGGCGTGACGCCGGCAGAAGAAATCCGCGGGGCATTACATGGCGCGGGCGCTATATTCATCACCGGCGGCGATACCGCCTCCATGGTACTGCGCGCCATCGGCTCGGAAAGCATTCAACTTTGTGGCGAGATCGTAACCGGAGTGCCATCGGGAAGGCTCTCCGGCGGACCTTTCAGCGGCTGCCCAGTGATCACAAAATCGGGCGGGTTCGGAGCACCTGATACCATGATCAGGATCGTCAGGTTTTTCGC
The DNA here is from genome assembly GCA_963767545.1 of Terriglobia bacterium. Lineage (GTDB taxonomy): Bacteria > Acidobacteriota > Terriglobia > Bryobacterales > Bryobacteraceae > CAVVFX01. The sequence goes on along the minus strand of CAVYEV010000001.1, from coordinate 114,817 downwards.
ATGACTCCCGGCATGGGCACCATTCGCTGGCTCGATCTGCTGGTCATCGTCGCATACATGGCCGCGCTGATCCTGGTCGGTGTCCGCTTCTCGCGCCGCCAGACGTCGACGGAGCGCTACTTCGTCGCCAAGCGCAGCATCCCGGCGTGGGCGATGGGTCTGTCGCTGCTCGCCACCCTGATCAGCAGCGTCACTTTCATCGCCTATCCCGGATCGGCGTATGCTTCGGACTGGTCGAACCTGGTGCCGGGTTTGACCGTGATCTTGATCATGCTGTTGACATCCACGGTGATCATTCCGTTCTACCGCCACGTGGTCGGAATGAGCGCCTACGAGTACTTCGGCAAACGCTTCGGATATGGCGCGCGCGTCTATTCGTCGATTGGCTATGCGCTCGGGCATTTCTCGAAAATGGGCTTCGTATTTTATCTGCTGGCTCTAACCGTGAGCAGCATGACGGGCTGGAATACCGATCGCGTAATCATGCTAGTCGGCGCGATTACCGTGGCGTATACCTTGATCGGCGGAATCGAGGCAGTGATCTGGGCGGACGTCATACAAGGCTTCGTGCTCTGGTTGGGAATCATCATCTGCCTGGGCTACCTGCTGTTTCTGCCCGCGGTCGGACCGGCCGCCATGTGGCACATGGCATGGAGCAGCCATAAGATCTCGCTCGGCAGCACCGCGATGGATCTTCACAAACCGACGATACTTGTGCTCGGCCTCTACGGATTCTTTTACTATTTGCAGCGCTATACGGCCGATCAAACAGTGGTGCAGCGATACCTCGTCGCCAAGTCGGACAAGGCCGCCATCCGGGGAATTGTGACCGGCACGCTGCTCTGTATCCCGGTATGGTCGCTGTTTATGCTCATCGGCACGCTTTGCTGGGCGTTCTATCGCGTGACGGCCGAGAAGCTGCCGGCGTACATCACCAAAGGCGATCAGGTCTTTCCGTACTTCATCACCACGCACCTTCCCCCGGGAATTGCAGGACTCTTTATGGCCGCGCTGTTCGGCGCGGCAATGGCGAATCTGTCCTCGGACTTCAACAGCCTCGCTGCCGTCGGTGTCGAGGACTACTATCGCATTGCGCGGCCCGGAGCCACCGAGCGGCAGCGACTGCTTGTCGCCAAGATCATCGTTGCCATCTGCGGTTTCGCTATGTGTGGTGATTGCGACAGTACTCGCGCACACCAATGGCTCCGCGCTCTCCATGTGGTATACCGTATCCGCGATCGTCGGAGCCGGCTTGGTCGGGCTGTTCCTCCTGGCGTTTCTAACCCAGCGCGCGAGCCGGATTGGAGCGTATATCGGCATTGTGGCCAGCCTCGTATTTACCGCATGGGCGACGCTCACGCTCGACGGAGGCAAGATCTGGAACATGCCCGGGTACAACTTCCCGTATCACAGCTATATGATTGGCGTGATTGGTCATCTGCTGGTATTTGGCGGCGGATACGCGGCTAGCTTCGTGTTTCCCAATCGCGATGCCGAGTCGCGTGGACTTACTTTGTGGGGCTGGTTGCAGAAACGCGACGCGGTCGCGGCACACAACCTCGCACATGAGGCGCTCACCGGAAAATGAATCGACTACAACAGGCAATTGAACAAAATGGAGGCGCGCCAATCCTCGGCGCCGCCGCGTACCTCTATAATCCGGCCTTCTTTGAGATGGCCGCGCTGCTCGGATATAAGGCGGCGTGGGTCGAGATGGAGCATACGTTCCATACCTTCGATCAGGCTGCCGATCTCTGCCGCCTTGCATCGGGACTCGGAATGCTCACCATGCTACGGATTCCGGATCTCCAGCGCGGCACAGTGTTGAAGGGCTGCGAGTGCGGTCCCGACATACTCGATCTGCCGATGGTGAACACGCCGGAGATGGTGCGGGAACTGGTGAGTCAGGCTCGGTTTCCGCCAGACGGGGTGCGTGGATTCTTCGGCGTCTCGCGCGCGGTGAAGTTCGGTCTCGCCGGCAGCGTGCCCGACGTGCAACAAAGGCTGAATCGTGAGCTGTGTCTCATGATCCAGATCGAGACCAAAGAGTCGGCTGACCGGATCGACGAACTGTGCGCCGTCCCCGGTCTCGACGCGATCTTCATCGGACCCGCCGATCTCTCGGCGAGCCTGGGTGTCGCGGGGCAGACGAGCCACAAACTTGTGCAGGATACCGCGGCGCGCGTGATCCGGTCGGCGAAGGAACATGGCAAGCAGTCCGCGGCGGCCGCGCCGGCCGGAGAAGCGCGGTTCTGGATTGAACAGGGGATTGACCTGTTCTTCTGCGTAAACGATCTGTCGTGCATGAAGGCTGGAGCCCAGGCCGCCCTAACCGAAGTGCGCGCAATGGTGTAAGCTTGATGCACCACGTCAAACAGATCGGATACGAATTCTTTGAAACAGCTTTTGTGCGTTACGGTTCTCCTGAGCGGCGTAGCCGCTGTGCCGGTGTTTGCGCAAACGATAGATCCAAGCGCGACGATAACGGCCTATCAACCCTTGACCGGGGAGCAGCGATGGAGCCGGTATTGGAATGAAACGTTGTTGTCGCCAAGCCTCTATTTGGCAAGCATGGGCGCAGCCGCGAGTTCTCAATTGGCCCATGATCCTCCGGAATGGCGTCAAGGCATCGCCGGATTCGGGCGGCGTTCGAGTTCGGCTTTCGGTGTATTCGTCATTCAGGCAACTGTTCGCCAGGGCGCCGCGGCAGCGCTCGGGTATGATCCCCGATATCATTCTTGCGATTGCAAAGGGTTTTGGCATCGCTCGGGTCATGCCGTCAAATGGAGTTTCTTGACGCGAAACAATGAAGGAGAAACGCGTTTCGACGTTCCGGCCATTGCTGGCGCCTACAGCAGCGGTATGCTCTCGATGTACTGGTATCCGCATCGATTCAGTCCGCTGACCGACGGTGTGAGAGTCGGAAATCAACAGATGGGATTCTATGTCGGTATGAACGTGCTTCGCGAGTTCGCTCCCGACGTCAAGCGCGGCTTGCACCTCAAGAATTGACCGGATAGGATACACTGAGCGGTGATGAAACGAGTCTCGGTATTTTCGATCGCCTCCCTTTGCTTGCCCGCGGCCTTGCTCGCGGCCAACCCGTTCGCTGGCCGGTGGGACATCACGGTTAAAGCGGGGAATGCAACCTATCCCGATTGGCTCGAAGTTGTGGATAGCGCCGGCAGTCTGCAGGTCCGCTATCAGCCGCGAGGAGGCAGCGTTCGTCCGCTTAAGGATTCGAAGATTGAAGGCGATCATTTGCTCCTCAATACTGCCGCCGGTGGCAAGCAGGGCGCCGTTATCTGGGACCTGACTGTCAAGGGCGACCAGATCTCAGGCGCGCAGAAAACCGGCACCCGGGAGACCGCGCAATTGAGCGGAGTGCGCGCGCCCAAACTCGATCGTAAGATGCCCAAGAAATGGAGCGAGCCGGAATCGCTTTTCGACGGCAAGGATCTCACCGGCTGGGAACCCGACAACTCCTCGGCCAATCACTGGGTAGCGAAAGACAACGAGTTGGTCAATGAGGAGCACGGCGCGAATCTGCGATCCACGCGTAAGTTTGACGATTTCAGGCTACACATCGAATTGAACTGTCCGATGGGCGGCAACAGCGGCGTCTATCTTCGCGGCCGCTATGAGATGCAAGTGGAATACGAGGAGACGCCTGAAGATACGTATCACAGCATGGGCTCCATCTACGGAATGGTGCCGGTGTCGCAAGTTCTCCCGCGCACGCCCGGCAAATGGGAGACGTTCGACGTCACGCTGGTCGGCCGTCGCGTAACCGTTGTAAGGAACGGAATAAAGATCATCGACAACCAGGAGATCGCCGGCATTACCGGCGGCGCAATCGATGCGAATGAGGGCGAGCCCGGCGTCTTCTATATTCAGGGCGATCATACTGGCGGCATGAAGTACCGCAATATCACGATCTCAATACCCGCGAAGTAACCGGCCGCCGTCAAGTAGACTTGTAGCATGATTTACCCCCCTCGCCGGAGCTTCCTGCGCTCGGCCCTGTATGCCGGAGCCGCCGCTCCTGTGTGGTTCAACATCCTGCGCGCAGCCAAGCCCACCGACATACAGATCGACCACATCGCCCTCTCATACCAGGACTATCTTTACCGGACACCTATCAAGTTTGGCGGTCACGAGGTGGACCGCGCCACACTGCTGAATGTCGATTGCACCGTCCGCAATCGTGACGGCAAGGTTGGGAAGGGCTTCGGCTCCATGCCTCTCGGCAACGTCTGGTCGTTCCCATCGAAGACGATGTCTTATGATCAGACGCTAGGCGCAATGAAGGCTCTGGCGGAGAGGATTTCAAAGGTCACCAACAACTGCAAGGACTACGGACATCCGATCGATCTTAACTGCACCCTGGAGCCCGAGTACCTTAAAGCCGCCGCGGACGTTTCGCGCGAATTGAAACTGGATCAGGCAATGCCCAAGCTCTGCACACTCGTAACAGCCAGTGCATTCGACGCCGCGGTTCATGACGCATTCGGCAAGTTGTACAAGCTCAACTGCTACTCCACCTATGGGCCCGACTTCATGTCGAATGACCTGGGCCACTATCTCGGGGCAGAATACAAAGGCGAGCACCTGACCCAATACGTCAGTCAAAAGCCGAAGGCGCGCATGCCCATGTATCACCTGGTCGGAGCGGTCGACCCTGTTACCGATGCTGAGGTCAAGAAGCGAGTCAACGATGGCCTACCCGAAACGTTGGCCGAGTGGATCAATTACAACGGCCTGACTAACTTCAAGATCAAACTGAATGGCGATCAGGTGGATTGGGATATTGCTCGCGTGCTCGATGTAGATCGGGTTGCCACCGAAACCGAAGCCAAACGTGGTACCAGGCACTGGGTCTACTCGCTCGATTTCAACGAGAAGTGCCCCAATGTCGATTACCTGATCGAGTTCCTGCGGCGCTTCAAGGAGAAGTCGCCCGGCGGCTTCGATCGCATCCAGTACGTAGAACAGCCCACTGCGCGCGACTTGAAGTCCCATCGCGATCAGGACATGCACAAAGCCGCCGCGCTGAAGCCGGTGGTGATTGATGAAAGCTTGACTGACATCGAAGCCTTGATGCTGTCGCGGGAAATGGGTTACACCGGTGCCGCCCTCAAAGCGTGCAAGCAGCAGAGTCAGGTGATGCTGATGGCCGCGGTCGGGCAGAAGCACAAGATGTTCCTCTGCGTGCAGGATCTAACCTGCCCTGGCGCATCTCTGATCCAATCCGCGAGTCTGGCCGCGCACGTTCCCCCAGTAGCTGCGATCGAAGCGAACTCCCGTCAATACTTCCCCGCGGCCAATAAGGATTGGGAAGGGAAGTTCCCGGGCATCTTCAAAGTGAAGGATGGCTCGATGGATACTAGCGAGCTGAACGGTCCGGGTCTTGGCGCTGTCTAGCTCTAGCCTGGATCCACTTTGGTGGCCATGAAGTTCACCGTTTAAATCCTCAGTGCCCCTGCATTCGGATTGACGAAATCATCTGCTTCGAGCCTTCAATGGCGCTTGCCGCCTAGGCTCTTCGCGGCATCGCTTTGGCAGCCCGACTCATCCGGCGCCGTCACGGCTTCGTCAGGCGCGCCGTTCTACACCTCACGCGGATTGGCAACTGCCTTTGACCAACTTTCCGATCAGGGTCGGTGGAAGGTCACCGGCAGGAAGTCGGACGAGCCTTTCGGACGGTGTCGCTGCGCAACCTCGCCCCCACGCTCCGTACGGTAGTGGGTCTATTTTCGGTTTTCTCACAGCGCTTTCGCACTTAACAGCGGAAGCGGTTTGGCATATGGGAAAATGGTGGCATGTCCTAAACAATTAACTATATATCAGATCATCCTAAATTGGGGGATTGTTGCCTTGCTAGCGCTAGCTGCAACATTTTCGCCAAGGTTAAGCGATGGGCTGTGTTGGTCTTGTATTGCTTTTGCTTGGATACTGGCCGTCATGTTGATTCGGGGATTGCTTGGGTTAGAGACGATAAAGGCAGGCATGTGGTCACCATCATTGCGGCCTTAATCTTGGCCATTCTGTACGGGAGGTTCCTTACAGCCAAACCACCGCAAGCTCCTTCTAGTGCTTCAGCCAAAGAAAAGAATCCCACTGCTGCGTCCGCCAAGGCCGACCCGAAGCCGCCGCCCGTTAAGGCTGATGTTATCCAACAACAAAATGAGCGAGTCTTGCGACCAGCCGCCAAAAAGCTACTAGCCCAGTCGGGTACAGTTCACCAAAAGAACAGTGAAGGGGATAATGAAAACAAAAAACAATCTCCAGAGGTAAATAAGACCGGACCTCTAACGGTGGGGCCGTGCGGGGTTGTGCAAATCGGCGGGAGCAATAACAAAGCGACGGGAGGTAATTGCGGACAAATACCGCGACGCTTGGATACAGATCATCAGGTATTGCTTGCCAAGGCCCTATCCGATACCTCAATGAAAATTGGCAAGCTAACAGCAATAAGAAACGGAGAACCGTACGATTTAGCTTATCAATTTTACGAATATTCTACATAACGCGCATTGGATGGATCAGACAGAGATATCTCTTGAAATGGATAATCGTACAGAATACGCACACGTTTCTTCACGAAGACGGTGAGCACAAAGGATCTAGGCATCTTGCGTCGGATTGGAAAAACGTCCTAAATGGCAAAATAGCGGTATATCTTGGGACGGCACTTAGCCTTCCACCAGAGTACATATGGGTTGACGTTGGAGACCAGCAATGAAAACGGGACCATGCGGCGAGAGTATTACGCGGGCCTTCTGTGAGCGACACCAATTCTTGAAATCGAATAAAAATGAGAACTCAAACCAGCGGCCATCGCCGGTTACCGCGGAACGTCTGATGAATCCGAGCGAACTGTGATAGACGTGAAGCAGCACGTCATCTGGCAATGATTCTCGTACTTCCTAGAGAACGCATTCTCCGTCTGGTAAACCGGCGCATTTGCATTCTCATGTTGAGATTCTGTCTCTTGACATAGCCGGTCGACACGTGCTCTACGTCAGGGTAGCCTGTGACAGCCTGGCGATCGGGCCAAGACTATTGTGCGGGGCTGTACCCGCGTGTTCGGTCCAAGGTCTTTGCCATTGACCTTTATGACCATGGCATAGTCGCTTCCAGCGTGCCTCCAATCGCGGTTAACGTCCAAATGTCTCCGCAGATACGATCATGCTCGAACTTCTCCACCGTCACTTCTTCTGCTTGCCGATAACGACCAGATTTTGTCAACCGTATGCGCTTCGCCTGAACGTTGCGCACGGCGCTGTTGTGGAATGCGATCAAGTCGCTGATGTCTTGGATGAATCAGAAACGGGGCGGCGCTACAGACGGCATCGAACGCCTGAGCCAGCGATTGGCATTTCCACCGCGGCGGCAGTAGGCAACAAGATCGTCCAGAGTACGCAGACTGCGATCATGCATGTACGGAGGGTAGTCTATTTTGAATTCGCTTACCGGAAAGACGCCTCCGGATGTGGGCCCGCCGGAGTGATGGAAATACCTCAATAATGCCAATTCGCCCATCCACCAGTCACACCACCAAATAATATTTATCCGCCTGAAACAAAACCATTTAACCACAAATTAGCCACCTTCCCACCCGCTTTTCCTATCCTCTAAATTTTTGGAGACAGAAAGACCATTTTATGCCCGAACGCAAATTATTTCCAGAAGATGTTTATCCCGAGTATTACAAGCGAAATTCCTACGAAGCCTCCCATGAGCTCATCGGAATCCTCAACAATCTGGGCATTCCCTTCATCACCCCGCAAGGCATCCGCTTCCTCAGCTACCGCTTTGGCGACGGCTGCAGCGTCTCGACGCCCCTCTCTCACAAAAGCGTCCGCCTCCGCGCCGCCAGCGAATACTACCAGCGCCACAAGAAAGCTCCCAGCGATTCCGCCCTCCGCGCCGCCTTCCTCATCTTCAAATCCCAAGCCAGCCGCAGCACCCGCGACGTCCACTTCCGCATCGGCGCACCGTGACGAAGGTGCCATCCACCTCGACCCCGCCTGGAACTGTGGCCGTCACATCGAAATCACCCGCGACGGCTGGAGCCTTCGCCGCAACCTCATCGACACCGTCCCATCCCCAACCGTAGCCCCGCAACCCGCCGTCGACCCCCTCCACGACCTCGATCCCATAGAAGAACTCGACAAACTCCGCCATCTCCTCCGCCTCGAAAACGACCGCCCCGCATGGCTCCGCGTCGTCGTCTGGCTACTCGCCGCCTTCCGCCCTGCCGACGACAACCAACACCCGCGCGACTATCCCATCCTCCAAATCTCAGGACCAGCAGGCTCCGGCAAAACCTCCGCCGCCCGTATGCTCCGCGCCCTCGTCGACCCGAGCCTCGCCCCCATCAACTTCACCCCCACCAACGAAGCCGCCGGCGGACGCATCGCCCGCGACAATCACGTCGTCTTCATCGACGGAGCCACCCGCCTCGCCCGCCGCCCCGCCGAAGTCCTCGCCCGCCTCTCCACCGGACTCCCCGCCAGCTTCCACGGCGAGATGCAGAACGTCTCCCGCCCCATCATCATCACCACCAACGAACCCGATGCCGCCGACCGTCTGTCGAGCCGTATCCTCCCAGTCGAACTACCCGAGTTACCCGATCCACTTCCCAACGACGAACTCAACCGCCGCTTCGAAGAGCACCGCAAGTCGATAGTCGAAGGCATCCTGCTTCTCCTCGCGGAGGCGCTCCGCTGTCTCCCGGGCATGCCGTTCCCGGAAAAGGCGAGATTCCCCGAAGCCGTGCAATGGGCCACCGCCGCACTCGTCGATGTCGATCAAAAAGAGCTGGTTTGCGTCAATTCATTTACATTTAAATGTTTTGGTATTATAGGGTTAGATCAACAATGACAACCAACGCTTCTGCAATCGAGAGCAACCCGCGAAGGAAGAGCGGTATAAACGATAGACACAATCAGAATACGGAAGGTGAGTCGGATCAAACCATATGGTGTTTTGACGTGAGAAACTCATCCCGGAAGCCAACGGCAGAGCGATTTGGGAACTGATCGGAAAATTGGAACTTCCGCTTTTGTGGAGAATAAGTCGCATGCGATGCCGGACGGCCAAACGTCGCCGCAGTGTTGATCAGTTTGTGGCTATACGGCTATGTGCGGGACAAACTCGGCGCGGGAATCGCCGTCTATGTGGTTATCATCCTGCGTTTCAGTGGCTACGGAATGCGAAGTGAACTATAAGAGCCTCTCCGATTCCGACCACACAGCGAGCTTGGATAAGCTATTTGTGCAAGTGCTGGCGTGATGGACAAGCGAACTGATTGATCTGGAGTTAGTCGCGCAAGACGGAACCAAGGTGCGAGCCTGGGCATCCAGCGACACGTTCCGCCGGGAGAAGACATTACAGAAACACCTGGAACAAGCCGAGGACTGTTGAAAGAGACCAAGAAAGAGGATTCGGAAAGGACAGAAAGTGGCCGCGAAGCCGCGCAGAAGCGCGCCGCAGCGGAACAGGTGAAAGGTAACGCGGCGTAGCCGAGTTGCAGAAGGTGCGGCTAATTTACCCAAAAGCGACAGAGGAGCCCGCGTCAGTACACCGACCGAAGCGCGCATCCAAAGCAAATGACTACCAGCCAAGTACAACGTGCAACTGGTACGGATGCAAAGCACACGCTGATCGTAGCCGTGGATGCGATCCAAAGCGCATCCGATGCCAGCGGCTTAAAGCTGGAATGAAACAGTCCACACAATCTGGCCGATCCCAAGAAGGCAGTTGTCGATGCCGGATAGCCACCTATGCGAATGCCCGTGAATGGAAAAACAAAAGATCGACCTCTACGCATCCATTCCCAACACAAAAAACATAAACAACCACAAAACCAAACTATAACCTATAAATCAAAACAATATAAAAAACAACCACAAACAAACACAATCTATCCACAAAAAACACTACAAATATAAATACACAACACTAACAACAACACTATAAAAAAATCAACAAAAACCAACTATAAAAAACAACACAATAACATACTACAAAACAAACAAAAAATAAAAAAATCAAACAAACTACCATACCATAACTCAACACAAAAAAACCTCGACAAACTATATATCACAAACAACCAATAACAAAAAACCTAAACATAATAAAAACCAAAAACAATACAACAACCTACCTAAAATATAACAAAAAAAACAAACACAAAAACACACATAAACAACAACACCACAAAACCCACACTACTAAACCTCAAAACAAAAAAAACAAAAAAACAACAACAAAACAACATAAAACCACAACAAAATAATAAACACAACACACAAACACAACTAAATCAAAAACTCAAACAACCACACAATAAACACCTATAACTATACAAACACCAAACAACCAACACCCCACACCAAACACCCGAGCGGAAAACAAACTGCAAGCCGACCTCATCAAAATCACCACCGAAGGAGGAGGAGAGTGGAAGGGAACAGCCACGGAACTGGTTGCCGCGCTCAATTTGAAGCTGACCGCAAGAGCATTAAGTCAAAAGCTCGCTGAAATTCACCCCATTTGCGTCACCAAGTCGAGACGAAAGGAGGAAAGGACAATAAAACTGACCCTTGAAGCCGACGCAAAGCCGGAAAACCCATCAGATCCGGCAAAAGCGGCCTGATCCTTCTGTCCTGACCCTGTATTCTTCTTTCCGTCCACGCACACGATGAAATACTCGTGCCACCGTGGACAAAAGTTCTTTGACAATTTGCTTCCACCTGTGGGTGGGGCATCCCTGGATTGGCGCTTATGGGAGTAAGACCCCCAAAGCGCTAACGCTTCATAGGCATATCCGCCCTCGCGTCACTTCGCGTCAGGGATACGCGGCGACCCGGTCGGTGGTGCTGCCGCCGGAGATCTCACGTGGCGAGTCATAATCAACGAGCCGATTGCGCCCGAAGGAACATCTTCGATCGCGATGCGGAACTGGTCGGTGTCCGGGCTGATATTGAATGTGTGATTGATGGTGAACCCCTTTTTCATCACCGCTTCATGAGCTTCCGGCGGAAAGTTCAACTTAACCAGCAAAGGCTTGCCGTCGAATTGGTGCTTTTCAGCATTGCCCTCGACCGCGAGAAACTTGATCGACCCCACCCACTTTCCGTCCTGTTGAGTAAACGTGATGTTCTTGGGATCGATGACTACAGACGCCACAATCGCATTGGGCTTGGGCTGCATTTGCACCGTAAAACCAAGGTCGGTTGCGATATTGTTGGCGCCGATCGCCTGTTCCACCGAGGTAAAGAGGCGGGTCGTCTGCTGCGGGGTGGCGCTTGATGCGAAGTATCCCGGGCGATAGCGAAGACTCACGCCGGAGCGTTTGCACTGCAGCTTGAGCTGGTGGAACTGACCATCCCACTTGGCGTCCTCGGGATAGAATCCCATGGTATAGGTCACCTTCGCATCTTCTACCGCTTTCTTGATTGCCCCAGTGATGTCGTTTGTGTTGCGGAACGCCTTGCCGCCGGTCCGCTCGGCAACGATGTCGAATGTCTCGTAGTTATGATCGATCTTCGGAGGAGGCGGAGCCGACTTCATATTTGTTTTGCCGCGCTGCGACGCATCCGGGATAGCGGTCTGGAAGAGCCCTCGTGCGTCGATCGCATAGATCGCCATGTTGGCATCGTTCAGGAAGCGCGCCATCTTCTGCGCCTCTTCGTTGAAATTGCGGCTATCGCGCGGGTTATCGATGTTCATCTCATCCTGGTTCATCGAGAACGGGAATCCGCCCGAGATCCAGACCAGATTCTTGCGGCCGGGAATGTGTGAGACGTGCTGCGCAATCACCTGCAGCGATTCGAGCGTCTGCTGCGCGCGGCTGACGTTCAGGTAATCGGAAAGCATCGCATTTGCGCGGTCGATCGCGGCATCGAGATCGTCGTTTCCGGTGTCCGAATCGGCAGGGTCTGCGTCTGCCGCCACCGAATTAATCGCGTTGGTCTTGTTGCCGTTCACCGAGTTGATCAACGCTTCCGGACTCCTGCTGAAGTCGTGAACCAGCGTCAGATTGCGTCCCAGCACGTAGAGAGCTACCTGATCGTTGGGTGACATCTGCTTGATGTACTTAACGAGTTGCATCTTGGCCTGAATCGCGTCCGGGAGCTTGGTATTCAGGGTGTCATAGAGAACCACGGTCACTGCGCCAACCTTCTGCTGCTCAACCCGATTTGTGAAGGTGCCGGGAGGGAGGGTCTGCCCGGCGATCACCTGTCCGCCAACGGGCGCGGCGGGCGCAACATCGGCGCGTTCGAGCGAAAATACGGCGATGCGCTGCTCTTTGCCCGCATCCTTGAGGATGAAATCCTCTTTGGTCAGATCCGTGACGGGATTCCCGTGACGGTCTTGCGCGACTACATTAAGCTCGATCAGGCGAGTCGTGACGCGGATGACCGGTTGGTCGGCAGTCCCCGGTGCAGCGGGTTGCGGGGCCGGCGTCTGGGCGATCGCCAAAGAGGCGGAGAGTGCCCAGGAAAGAACAGCTTTTGCGCTGGAATTAAAGGACTTCATAGCGAGAGGGGTCGAAACCGATGATAACGCACTTAACCCTCGATACATATATGCCGGCGATAGCGGGCGTAACGTTCTACTATGTGGTAACCCGTCCACGAGCCGCGAGTTCCTGTCAACTCCGTACACGTAGGAAAAACCACGTCATCCCCAGAACTAGCAACAAGCTGGCCGTCGCCTGTATCAATCGTGTAATAGCCCAGCGCCGCTGCAATAACCAGATCCCAAACGCTAGCGCTCCGATAACCGCGAGTTCGGAGATCGCGGCGCCGCCGAGAAAGTAGGACGCATGGAATCCCGTCCCCGCGAGAACCAGATAGAGCGACATCCCATGGAATCCGCCCAGAATTCCCGCGATCAACCACCGCATCCCAGCCTGCGGCAGGAACAGAATCTCCACCGCAAGATAGGCGACCGAAAGGGCCATTGCGGCCTCCACGAATCGGACTGGTGGTTGCCAGTGGACAGCGCCCGCCACAAAGGCGGCAATGACCTCACCTGAGAGAAACATCAGCGTCAGTAACAGTAGCTCCCGCCGGCCTCTCGCCGCCAATACCAATCCCGCGAGGAACAGCAGTTGCACGGGACCGGCGACGGCCCGCAGCACCCCCTCAAAACTCTCCTCGACCGCCGTTTCGAACGCCGTCGGCGGCCGGAATCGCAGGCTGGTCTGTGTGAAAGAATAATCGAAGATTGCCTGATCGTGCTTGCCCGCGTTCTCCGCGCGCAGCAGATGGACATGATTCGGCACAGTGACCTGATACAGGGTGCACTCCACATCCAGGTGGTCTACCGGGCGCGAAAAGGCGTATTCAGCGGCGCAGATGTAAACGCCTCGCGCCGCGTCTTCATGACAGGAATCCTGAATCAGGCGCGCCGCCTCGCCATGGCTGGAAAATTTGATGTGACTGAGCAGCGCGCGGCCGGGATCGGTTGTATGCGCCGCCTCATAGATAGGCATGCTCAGCACGAAGTCCAGGCGATCGCCTCGTACCGTGACCTCGCCATTGCTCATGCTGATGGCGTGTGCGTTCAGCAGGCCGCACGATGACAGGAAGATCAGAACCGTCCGCGCAATGAAGTCTGGTTTACGCGATGTCTTGTGTAACCGTGACATGATTCATGCTTACAACACGCTGCTTGCGAATCCGGCGTATCATGATTCTGATCATTGCGAGGGTCGGTATCGAGAGAAAAATCCCGGCCACGCCGCCGATTTCACCGCCCGCGAATACACCGAAGATTACCATCAGGGGATGCAGTTCAACCCCAGCGCTCATCAGATTGGGGCTCAGAACGTAATCCTGGAATACGCGATAGAAGCCAAGGAAGATGAGCACCCAAAACGGATGCGCAAAACCGGAGAAGACGACTACCACCATAATGATCACGGCGGCTGCCAATGGCCCTACTAACGGCACGAATTCCAGCGGGAATGCAATGGTTGCAAGCAGTATCGCATAATTTACGCCCATAATCGAAAACACGAGCGAGAAGCTGGCGAACACCGCCAGGCAGAGGGTGAATAGCGCGCGCATATATTGCAGCAGCGATATATGGATATCGCTCAGCACGTCGTCCATCAGTTCACGGCTGCGCCCCGCCGAGATCAAGTCGATCAGATCTTCGCGCAAAATAGCGCCATCTTTCAGCATGAAGAAACTGATGATCGGAATCACGATTGCGAGCAGGAGATAACGCGATGCCGAGAGCAGCTTGATGGAATACTTGGGAATCAGAGACACGAGTTCGTTGGTGTGCTCGGTAAACTGCGCGCGAATCTGGTTTATGATCTGCTGCTGGATCGTCTTGGCGGTTTCCGGAACCGGTTCCTTACCGGCCTGCTGTTGCATTTTGTCAAGGAACTCCGGCGCGCGCGCGGCAAGAGCATTGGCTTCGTCTGCGACGCGCGATCCGACGGTCATTACCATGAGTGTCGCGACGCCGAACAATATCATATAGACCAGCGCCAGAGCCGGCACCCGCGAGCGTCCGGGAAGAATCCTGTTCAATATCGTGAACAGCGGATAAAGCAGATATGTGAGCAGCAGCGCAACCGCGAAGACGATGAGCGATTCGCGAATCAGGTACACGCAGCAGAGGAGGAGAAGGACTAATGCCGCCGTCCAGGTATATCGCGCCGCCTTTTTTTCAATCCCTAGCACTTGATTCTATGTTAGCCCGCCGCACCTTCTGCGTGGCGGTTTTTGGAAGCAAATCCGCCATTGTACGTTTCGTAACCGGGTCGCGCAAATCCGGCGCCAGTTCCGCGAGCGGAGCAAGGACGAAGCGCCGTTCCCGGAACCTTGGATGAGGAATTTCGAGCGCCGGTGTCTTTATCACGAAATTCCCGTAGAATATGATGTCGATATCGATTACCCTTGGACCCTTCGCAATGGTCTTTCTTCGGCCCAGTTGCGCTTCGATCTTCTTCAAACGCGCAAGCAATTGCAAAGGGAAGAGATCGGTCTGGCACTCGACCGCCATATTCAGGAACCAAGGCTGCGCCCTCACGTCCATCGGTTCGGTTTCGTAGATTGAGGATCTCCGGTGCACCGTAATCCCGGCAGCGTTGAGCGCCTCGATAGCCGATCGCAACATGGCCTCGCGGTCGCCGATATTCGATCCCAGACTGAGATAGACAGTCTTCAAAACAGTTCGGGCTGCTCCAGCCGGCTGCGCGCGCCGGGCGCAACTTTGAAGTAGTCGAAAGCGAGATGGGTTGCCGTCCGTCCACGCGGTGTACGATTTAAGAATCCGAGTTGCAATAGATAGGGCTCGTAAGCCTCTTCGATGGTCTCCGGTTCCTCTCCGATGGAAGCTGCGATGGTGTTGATGCCCACGGGTCCGCCGCGATATTTCACCAGCACGGTCATCATGATTTTCTGGTCGATTTCGTCGAGTCCGAAGCGGTCGACTTCGAGCAGATCGAGGGCGGTCTCGGCGACCGGCAACGTGATGTGGCCCTGTGCGCGGACCTGCGCATAATCGCGAACCCGGCGTAACAAGCGGTTCGCGATACGCGGAGTTCCGCGGCTGCGGCGCGCGATCTCCTCCGAGCCTTGCGCATCCACCCCGACGTTGAGAAGCCGCGCCGATCGCGTCACAATCTTCGTCAGTTCCTCGACGTCATACGGATTCAGGCGCAGCACCAGACCGAAGCGTCCGCGCAACGGCGCACTCACCATGCCTTGGCGCGTTGTCGCGCCGATGGCCGTGAACTTCTGGATGGGTATCGAGTGGGTTCGCGCGCCAGGACCGGTGCCGATCAGGATATCGAGGTGGAAGTCCTCGAGAGCGGAGTACAGCATCTCTTCGATATCCGGAAGCAGCCGGTGAATTTCATCGATAAAAAATACCTGACGCGGCTTGATGTTGCTCAATATGCCCGAGAGATCCAACTTCTTCTGCAGCACCGGACCGGACGTCTGATCGAAGGTGACTTCCAACTCTTCGGCGATGATGGCGGCGAGGGTCGTCTTTCCCAATCCCGGCGGCCCGTAGAGCAGCACATGATCCATCGCTTCGTTGCGCTGGCGGGCGGCGGCGATCGCGATGGCAAGGTTCTCTTTAAGCTTTGTCTGGCCGGTGAAATCGGCCAGTCTGTGGGGACGCAGACCGGCTTCAAACTGAGCTTCCTCGGAGTCGGATGCGGCGGATACGATCCGGCTGTCGGCCATGACGTCAGGTTACCGCACCAGTTCCAGGGAACGCCGGAACAGCGCCTCGAATTCGCCGGGCGCGCCGGCCGCCTTGGCTTTCCGAATGGCGGCTTCGGCCGCGGGACGCGCCGAGCCGAGGTTCAACAGGGCAGACAGCACATCTTCCTCGACCGCCGAGAACGACGGCTGAGCTTCCGTGGCTTGCGGCTCATCGCCGGCCGGAGCCGGCATCTTATCGCGCAGCTCAAGTACCAGCCGCTCCGCCGTCTTCTTTCCGATGCCTGGTATGCGAACCAGCTTATCGAGTTGACTCGTGCGGATGGCGAGAATCAGATCCGCCGGTGTCGTCGATCCGGAGAGAATCTTGATGCCTAGTGTAGGGCCGACGCCGCTCACGCTGATGAGCTTTTCGAACAGATTCTTTTCGTCGGCGGAGGCGAAGCCGAAAAGCTGCAATGCGTCCTCCCGCACGTGCGTGTGGATGCGCAGACGCACCTCGGCGCCGACGCCTGCCAGATGCGTGAAGGTGGAGACGGGTACGATGACGTCGTAGCCGACGCCCCCGGCTTCGATAATGACTTGATTCGGGTGCTTTTCGAGGAGCACGCCGCGTAGATGAGCGATCATGGAATAGCGTAAACATTGTACATGGCACGACGCCGCTTCTTCGTTGATTGCATTGAGGGCGATCGCGCCACGATGCAGGGCAACGATGCTCATCATCTCGCGCGCGTGCTCCGCGCCGAGCCTGGACAGCGCTACGAGATCACCGATGGCGCGTCGCTATGGCTCGCGGAAGTCGAGGCTGCAGTGCCGCGCGAGGTGGTGTTCCGCGTCGTCGAGCCGCTCGATCCGGGTCCGCCCCTGCCGCCGATTGTCGTGGTTGCCGCGCTCATCAAGTTCGACCGCTTCGAGTGGATGATCGAGAAGGTCACAGAGTTGGGCGTGAAGACGATAATCCCGGTAGAGGCGGCCCGCAGCGAAGCGGGATTGCTCAAAGCCGCGGTCAAGCGGGTTGAGCGCTGGCGCAAAATCGCACGAGAGAGCAGCCAGCAATCGCGACGAGTGCGTGTGCCTGAAGTGGGCGATGCCGTGAAGCTGAACGCGATTCTAGGCAAGCCGTTCGGATGCAAGATCAGGCTGGAGGAGACGCCAGGCGCACCGAAGCTGCTGGAATGCGCGCGATCTTGGGATCGGGTGACGGATTTGGCGTTAGCGGTCGGTCCCGAAGGCGGCTGGACCGATGCGGAGCGCGCTGCGATGGAAGGTCACGGCTGGTGCGCTGCATCGCTTGGCCCCACTGTCCTGCGGGCGGAGACGGCAGCAATTGCGGCCTCGGCGATCCTGCAATAGGCTCGCCGCGGGACAGGGTACTAGCAGTTCGCAGGCACAGCTACCAATAGATCGTGAAAAAAACCGTAACTGTAACCGACTTTGTGCCAATATTCGGATTACGATCGCTATCGGTCGAGGTCACTGTCAAACGTGCAGATTCCATCCAGATGATATATCGAGACAACGGCGGCATGAACAGCGTCGCGGGTGGTCAAGGAGCCGAGTTGGTTTACAGTACTTTCGCCCTGTCAAGCACTGCTCCCGTGATCGCGAGTACTTCGGGAAACAGAAAACGCGCAATAGCGTAAACTTTGCGACCTTCTTCCCATAGATGCAGAGAAGTATAGGGATGGATTATCTCCTGTAAAACTTCGGCACCCACGGCCGCCAACGTAAGACCGCGTCGGAGAGTTGGTGCGGGAACCTTGATCAGATCCATATATGGATCATGATGCCTTGAAGCGGCTGCTGAAAGCTCGCGATCAGTGGTTCAGCGGGTCCCAAACCGGCAACAACTCCAAAATAAAACCTTCCACCGGACCCTCTCCCTTGAGCGTTTCGGGGGCAGTCAGGACTTCGGCCTCGCGATTCGGGCGATAGATTTCAACGGCACGATTTTCGGAGTCGATCAGCCACGCAAGCTGGGCTCCGTTGGCTATCCACTCGCGCATTTTGTCACGGAGAGTTCGCCACCGGTCCGTTTGCGAGCGCACTTCGATGACGAAGTCCGGGCAGAGGTGCCAGTAGCGCTCGATCATCTTGGGATCGAGCGCCCGCACTCGGGATTTCAGTGTCCAGGCGGCATCTGGCGCGCGCCTCGCCCCGTTGGGGAGGACAAAGCCGGCGGCAGCGTCAGTGACTGCCCCACGCCGGTCCCGTTGCGCCCAGTCTTGCAACTGTTGCAGAATCTCGCTGTGCCGTATACCAGTCAAGCTGTAATTGGGTGGCATAACGATGAGTTCTCCTTCGGCGGACATCTCGAAAAACAGATCGGGGTGTTCGGAACAGAACTCGGCGAACTCTTCGTCCGTCATCGGCTGCGCGGTAAGGATTGCCGGCAGAAACGCGTCATCGATGGTGAACGCCATATTCCAATTCTAACGTCTCAAGGGAAATTCGAGTCAGTTACGCGGCGATTCGGCGATCAACTTCCGGTAAGTCTCGCGAGCGTGATCGTACGCCGCTTTGGCTTCTCCCAGATCCCCAACCGCCATTCGCGACGCTTTTTGCGTCCAGCACTGATTCACAGCGGCCAGACACCACTCGGCGCTCCGTTTCGATGCCCGCACCGGCTTACCGCCGACCACCGCGAAGATCGGATTTGTGTGTGCCGCAGGCAGCACCCGCGCTGCGATCCAACTGCTCTCGCTCACCGGTACGTCGAATTCCAGGTCGTTCACCTTGCCGTCGGCGACGACGTTCTTTTTCGCAATCGCCTTGCCGTTAATCACGATCTCGACGGGGACCTCGCGCGTGTTGCCGATGCGGGCTCGTTCCACATCCCAGTACGGCTTCTCGTCGTACGGCAACCCGCGGATCTCCTCATCCGGAATCAACGGCAAGTACGCCGCAGCTTTAACCGTCACCTTCACCGTGCCCGGTGCATCGAGCCGGACTTCGCCCGCGCCGACGTCAGCGGCATTCACGCGGAAATCCATCAGGTGCGTCTTGCCATCCGACACATAACTTCGGCCGGCCTGGAGACTGTCGAGCCAAGCTGAATAGCTCAACTCACCGCTGAGCTTCGCATATGTTCTGCCGATACCGACACGGCCGTCATAAATGCACGGAAAATCCGTTTCGCCCGCGATCCTGGTCCTGAACCCGACATTGAGCGTGTGGTACCAGATATTGAGTTCCCACACATACGGCGTATCTACCGCGGAAATGAAATCCACCATTCCGGGATGCGTCACATCGACGATGTACTCGTTTGCGCCAATGCCGTCGAACCCGGGCATATCATATGTCGGCAGGTCTTTCGTCATCACCTGCAGTCCCCATCCGGAATGCGCGAATCCCGTGATCGCCCCTTGTGCTTTCGCCCAGCGGAAGATTGGGAGATCCCACGTGGGCCAGTCCTCAATCCGCTTTGTATGCGGATAATCCTGATCCTTCAGCTTCAATAGAACGATATGCCCCGCGTGGCTCGATGGAAATCCGGAAACCTCCAGATCGTAGTGCATGAGCCGAGCCGGCTGTGAAAGGGGATCGTCATGCCCGGAGAAAAACTGCTTCTGATAATAATAGTCCGGACCCCATGTCAGCACCGAACCGATATTCAGCCGCTCACCCAAAATCTGCCGCATCATGTCGCGAGGTTCCACACCTTCGGTTGGGTTCATGTAGTGGGAGCAGCCGGCAGCATGCACATGGTGGTCGCCCGAATACCAGCCGAGCTTTGCCGGATCGATCCACCGGTCGAGTTGGAACGCCAGTTCAGCGGGACCTTCCGCGTTGACCTCGACCTCGCGGGTGTGCGGCGTGGTTTCCGGGCCGCCATTATATTGAATCGTGTAGTAGCCCGCCGGCAGCCGAACGGTCTCTCCGTCGGCCCGATAAATCTGCGGCTGGAAGAAAAAGTCGGGCGCGAGCCGCTTCGAAGGTAGCGGGTACAGCCGGTTCAACCGGTCGCGAATGATGAAGCTCGCCATTGCAGGTAACCCACGCTCATCTTTTACGCGAAGTGTGATCAGCTTAGTCGGCGCAGCGTTGAAGAGAATCGTGACATCGTTGCGGAATCCGATGTCCTGGCTTCCCTGGCCCACGTTGAAAGAGATCTTGGCCGAGCGCTGCCCGGCATCCCGGCTGTAAACTTCCAGGATCTGGTATTCGACAGCGAGACCCGATAGCCGTTTACGCATGGGCGGCCGTTGAAACAGCGAAATATCGGCCCAGCGGTCCTGCGCTTGTTGCGGAGTGAGCCTGATCGCGGGATCGGGCTGGCCGTTCGATCGGATATAAACGTTGCCGCTGTTCGGGCTGACCACGTTGAGTTCCGCCGTGACGTGTCCAAGGTTAGCCACCTTGACCAGAAACAGCCGCGCGCCTTGTTCCAAGAGGTCCGGCTTCGCTTCTCCTTGTTCAACTTTGACGCGGCTTTCGGGATTGATGTCGACGTTTACTAATACGTGAGCGTCGAGAACCTTCTCGATCGATTCAACGGCGGCTGCCTCATCCGGCATTGCGATCGCATCGTTGATCCGCTTTTGTTCCGAAGGAGTGAGCGGCTGGCCGAGGTAGTTAAGCGATTCGGCAAGTTGCCGCGCCTGCTGCGCCATAGGCTGCAAGGGAATCGGCGCAGCCGTAACGCGAGCGACGCAAATAAAAAGAGCGGCGGCCAGGAACTTCATAGCACGATCAGGATATCGCAGAATATCACTCGTTCGCGCAGCGCGTTCGATGTAAGATAGCAAAACGGCACTACGCGGCGTGCGGCTCCGAATATTATGAAACTCTCATACTATCCTTCTACTTGCGTCGACGGTATTCCTTCAAGCGGCCGAGACCGTGGATATCCATGTCGACGCCGCAACAAGTATGGGCCCATTCAGGCCGATTTACGCCTACTTCGGTTACGATGAGCCCAACTATACGTACACGAAATACGGCGCAAAATTGGTGGGGGAACTGGCGGCATTGAGTCCCGTGCCCGTCTATATACGCACGCATCATCTTCTATGCACGGGCGACGGTACCGCCGCGCTGAAATGGGGCTCAACCAATGCGTACACAGAGGATGCCAACGGCAAACCGATCTACGACTGGAAGATCATCGATAAGATCGTCGATACTTACATCCACGCGCACGTCAAGCCGTTCATGGAGATTGGTTTCATGCCGGAAGCTATGTCGGTCAAGCCGGAGCCTTATATGCGCCACTGGTCGCAACCGAACGATGGGCAAGGCTGGTCCTATCCGCCGAAAGATTACGACAAATGGGGCGAACTGGTTCGCCAATGGGTGCTGCATTCCATCGACCGGTACGGTAAAGCCGAGGTCGAAACCTGGTATTGGGAGGTGTGGAACGAACCCGACATCAGCTACTGGAAAGGCACTCCCGAAGAATACGATAAGCTGTACGCCTATGCGGCCCGTGCGGTGAAGAAGGCGCTGCCCACAACACGCGTAGGCGGACCGGGAAGCACGGGGCCCGGGAATCCGCGGGCTGCCGCTTTCCTCAAGCAGTTCCTCGAATACTGCGCGAAGAACAATCTTCCTTTGGACTTCATCACTTATCACGCCAAGGGTCAGCCCAAGGTCATCGAGAGCCGGGTGCAGATGGGCCTCGGAAAAGAGATGAACGACGTGCAGCGAGGCATGGAGATAATCAACGGATTTCAGCAATTTGCGAAGCTCCCAATCATACTGAGCGAAGCCGATCCCGAAGGTTGTGCCGCATGCTCCGCGCGGACGTATCCTCAGAATGCTTATCGAAACGGCGCGCTGTACCCGGCGTACACCGCCGCTGCCATCGACAACATTTACAAATTGGCGGCGCAACACAAGAGCAACGTGGAAGGCATGCTGACCTGGGCCTTTGAGTTCGAGAACCAGCCCTACTTCGATGGCTTCCGGACACTCGCCACCAACGGGGTTGACAAGCCCGTCTTGAACGTCTTCCGAATGCTGGGCCTGATGAGCGGCAATCTCGTCAAGGCCGATTCAAACGGCGCGGTTTCGCTCGAAAACATCGTTGCGGCCGGCGTGCGGCAGAAGCCTGATGTCGACGCGATGGCCACCCGGTCCGCCCACGAGATCTCGATCATGACCTGGAATTATCATGACGACGATCTACCTGGGCCCTCTGCCGCGATTCAAACTACCGTGTCCGGAGTTCCCGCGAACGTAGGCCGCGTGCTGATGCTTCATTACCGTATCGATCAGAATCACAGTAACGCCTATACGGTCTGGAAGGAGTTGGGATCTCCGCAGAGCCCGTCGGCGGAGCAGTACGCGCGCCTTGAAGCCGCGGGCCAGCTTGAACTTCTCGAATCACCGCGCTGGATCGACGCTAAAGGAAACGTGGAACTGAATTACTCGCTACCGCGCCAGGGAATCTCGCTGATTCAACTTAGCTGGTGAGTTGCGCGCCTATACCAATACGGTGAACGCGCTCTCCGTCCGTTCGACTGGACGATACAGCGTGTCGCGCTCTACCGGCTCGCGGCCGGCTGCGCGAATCAGGCGGAGCAAGTCTCCTCTACGCAGCGACTGACTCTCCGTCGAGCCAGCGTCGTGGTAGATTTTTTCTTCCACTACGGTACCGTCGATATCGTCGGCGCCGAAGCGCAGCGCGATCTGGGCGATACGCGCGCTCATCATCACCCAGTACGCTTTGATGTGCGGGATGTTGTCCAGCATCAGGCGCGCGATCGCGATCTGCTTGAGATCCAGGAAACCGGTGGTCGACGGGATGTGATGCAGTGCCGTGTTCGTGGGATGAAACGCGAGCGGGATGAACGTGACGAAGCCATTGGTATCGTCCTGTAACTGCCGCAGACGCAGGAGGTGATCGACGCGGTCCTCTTCATTCTCGATGTGCCCGTACAGCATGGTGCAATTCGAGTGCAGCCCGAGTTCATGTGCCGCTCGCGCGGTTTCGATCCACTCCTCGCCTGTGAGCTTGTGGTCGCAGATAATGCGGCGCACGCGATCGTTAAAAATCTCCGCTCCCCCGCCGGGTAACGAATCCATGCCGGAATCTTTCAGCCGCCGCAAGACTTCTCGCACGGATATCTTCTCGCGTTTGGCGAAATAGCCGATCTCGACCATAGTGAACGCTTTGAGGTGTACCTGCGGATAACGTTCTTTCAGGCCGCGCAGCATCTGGCAGAACCAGTCCAGATTGAGCTGCGGATGAAGTCCTCCGACGATGTGAAACTCGGTCACCGCCTCGCGGTATCCCTCGCCCGCTCGATGCCACACTTCTTCGAGCGACATTGTGTAAGCCTTGGGATCCTTTGCGCTCTTGCCGAAGGCGCAGAGGCGGCAACTGGCGACGCAGACGTCGGTCGGGTTGATGTGACGATTGACGTTGAAGTAAGTCCTGGAGCCGTGCAGGCGCTCACGAACGATATTCGCGAGGTAACCGAGACCAAGCAGATCCGACGTGCGATTCAGTGCGATGCCGTCGTCAAAAGAAAGCCGGCCGCCATCTTCCACCTTGTCGCGAATCGATTTGAGTCCGGAGTCTTCGAAGTAAACGTTCATGGTGTATCGCCTATGCTCTTCAAGAAAACATCGGCGGCCCAAAACACAAAGAATAGCACGCTGACCCAGCCATTCATGGTGAAAAAGGCGGCATTGACGCGCGATAAATCGTTGGCTTTCACTAAAGTGTGCTCATAGATCAGGAGAGCGGCCACGGCCCCCACGCCGGCCACTGCTAGCGGTCCTAGCGAGAGCAGATGAACGAGCAACAACAGGCTGAGAATCATTGCAATGTGGAGCACGCGCGCCAAGAGCAATGCCGGGCCGATGCCGATCCGGCTCGGCAGACTGAACAGGCCGCTTTCGCAATCGAACTCATAATCCTGGCACGAGTAGATGATGTCAAAGCCGCCGGTCCAGAAGGTGACCGCCGCGGTAAGCAGGAGAATGCGCGGGTCGAGCGAGCCGCGGACCGCGATCCAAGCAGCCGCCGGGGCGATGCCCAACGCGAATCCCAGGACCAGGTGCGAGAGCGAGGTAAATCGTTTGGTAAACGAATAGACGAAGACGATCACCAACGCGACCGGCGCAAGGTGGAAACAGAGCGGATTGAGTTCGTAAGCGGCGAGGAAAAAGACCAGAGAGGAGACCAGCACGAATGCCCATCCAAATCCCTTCGATAACAGCCCCGCGGGGATGTGACGCGACTTCGTTCTGGGATTCTGCGCATCGATCGATGCGTCCACCAGTCGGTTAAACGCCATGGCGGCGGAACGCGCGCCGACCATTGCAACCACAATCCAGCCCACGATCCAAGCATCGCCCCAACCGGCGCCGCGCCACGACCCGGCTACCGCGAATCGGCTTTCGCGAAACGCGAGCAGCGCGCCGGTGAGAGCGAACGGAAGCGCGAAAATCGAATGCTCGAATTTGATCATGTCGAGCGCCAGCCGTGTGCGCCGTAATAGCATTTAATTGTGTCTGGAAGCTACCATTTTACTTCATGCGTTCAGTCCTGTTTTGCGGCTTCTTCTCCCTGGGACTCGTCCTCGCCGGACCAATGACAGCAGTAACACCTCTCTGCGCGTGCCTTATGTCGGGTTCTCGCCGTCGGGATTGTTGGCCGCGGACTCCCGATACAATTCGTTGCAAGCGAGCATCACACACCGCTTCAGCCACGGACTGCGATTCCTCGCTTCCTACACGTTCTCCAAATCGATCGATGATGGTTCGGGAGGCAGCACCAGCATCTTCTCCGAAGTCACTGGCGATGAGTCCAATATGTCATCGAGCAAGTGCTCTCGGATTTCGACCGCACCCATCGCGCCGTAGTGAATTTCGGATACGAAATACCGAAATTCGGCTTCGGGCTCAACCATACCTCGTTTGGCAAGCGAATTTTCGACGATGGGAGATCTCCGGATTGGGCATAATCCAGTCCGGAACGCCGTTCTCCATCACAGACAGCGGCGGTGTATCCCTCTACGGTACCGCTAATAGCCGCGCCAACTGGGCTTCGGGCGCTACTCTGGGCGACCGCGCAACTCTCAGGATCCACCGAGAGCCGTCTGAACCAATACTTCAACACTGCGGCGTTCGCAAGGGCAGGAAACTACTTCGGCAATGTCGGCCGCAACGTGATGCGCGGGCCGAATCAACGGAACGTGGACTTCGCGATTAACAAGCGAATTCCCATCAAAGAGCGGCCGCGCGCCAATTCCGCAGCGAATTCTTCAATCTCACAAACTCGGTGAACTTCTCTTCGCCTAGCGGCGCGATCTCCTCATCGCGCTTCAGCGTGATCAAAGCGACAGAGGGCAATCCACGCGTAGTCCAATTTGCTGTGAAGTTGAACTTCTAAGTAGTTACTTGATTTCAGGATCGGTCAAGCTAGCTGGCTCCTGGCCGTAATGATTGTGAATGGTGAGGGATTGGTCCGAGAAGAAAGTACGTCCTCCAGTGGTTCCAAACGCAAGCGGGTTCGCGTTAATTGTATAGCCGGTCGCGGTCAGCGACAGAATAAACTTGTATCCGCTGCCTTCGCCGGTGGTCGCGAGACCGCCGGGTATCAGATCGGCTGCTGAGGGTCCGGACGCGCCGCTAGCCGGGGGCCCCAGTTCAGTGAGTGCTCCCGCAAATTTGCCGTACTGCGAGAAGTACTGGGCTTCTGCAGTGTGGATAGTGGTGATGGTCTTCATTGCGCCCATCTCCTGAGCAAACATACGGGCTTTGCCAAGGCGAGGAAGGGCGATCGCCAGGATAATCAAGATGATCGCGATGACGATCAGCAGCTCAATCAGCGAAAATCCGGCCTGGCGGCGCGTGGTCCGCTTCCCAATTCGATTCACAATGCAATTCAAGATATTCTCCACCTCAAAATTGTATGACGAGAACCGAAGACATTTCGTTGAGTCTAATTGACGATGGGGACCGGCGTCGTCAAGCGCTGACGTACTCGGGACTATGCCGGACGGAGTGTAGCAAACGCATGCGGCGAACGAAATCCGCAAGCAGATCGAGATGTAGCGCGTTGGCGCCGTCCGAGAGCGCCTTTCCGGATCGTCATGGACTTCGACGAACAGATCCGCTCGCGCCCGCTGCCACCGCGGCCGATGCCAGCGTCTCGATGAACTGCGGCTGTCCGCCCGACCTCGACCCCTGCCGCCAGGCAGCTGCACGCTGTGCGTCGCGTCGAAGATCACCGGCCAACCGGTATCGAGCATGATCTTGATGCCGCGCATATCGACCACCAGATTGTTGTAGCCGAAAGACGATCCGCGCTCGGTCAGGATGATGCTGTCTATTGCCGGTCGACGCGACTTTTTCCGCGGCGAGATGGATGTCGTGCGGGGCAACGAACTGGCCCTTTTTAATGTTGACGATGCGCCCTGTCCGGCCGGCTTCGAGCAGGAGATCGGTCTGGCGGCACAGGAACGCTGGAATCTGCAGGATGTCCACCGCCTCGCGCCGCGGCTGCCGCCTGCGAGGGTTCGTGAATGTCGGTCAGGATGGCGTAGCCTTCGCGCTTGAGTCCGGCGAGAATGCGGAATCCTTCGGCGAGTCCGGGCCCGCGATATCCGGAGAGGCTGCTGCGATTGGCCTTATCGAAAGACGCCTTGAAAATGAATGGTCCGGCGATGCGCCCGATCGCGTGCGGCCATAAAGTGAACGTGCTCTTCGCTCTCGATGACACATGGACCGGCAATGAGACCGAGGCTGGTCCCGGCCCCAAACCCGACCGGTCCCGAGACGGTGGGAACTTCGATGTGCATTACCGGTTACGCGGGAATCTCGCAAGCGTTCCCGCGCGGTTTCCTGCGGATCGCGTCCTGCGCAGCCTGAATCCGGCGCTTGCGATGCGCGTACGCGGCGCCGATGAATGACCGGAACAGCGGATGCGGTTCCAGTGGCTTGGATTTGAACTCCGGATGAAACTGGCAGCCGAGGAACCAGGGATGATCGTCGATCTCGCAGATCTCGACGTACGTACGATCGGGCGTCTCGCCGGTGATGCGCAGTCCGGCAGCCGTCAGCGTTTCCTCGTATTCGCGATTGAATTCGAACCGGTGGCGGTGACGTTCGCTGATCTCCCGCGACGCCATAAGCCTCGCGCGCGAAACTGCCTATCGGCGAGAACGCACGGCCATGCACCCAGGCGCATCGTGCCGCCAAGCTCGTCGACGCCCTTCAACTCGCGCAGCTTAAAGATGACGCGGTACGGAGTACGCGGGATCGAACTCCGTGGAATCGGCGCGCTCGAGGCCGGCGACATGGCGGGCGAACTCGATCACCATGGTCTGCATACCGAGACAGATGCCGAAGTAAGGAACCTTACGTTCGCGGGCAAAGCGGATGGAACGAATCATGCCTTCGATGCCGCGCTTGCCGAAGCCGCCGGGAACCAGGATGCCGTCATAGCCTTCCAGTTGCCGCTCCCAATCCGGCCCTTCGACGCCCTCGGCTTCAATCCAGTGGATCTTGAGCTTCAGTCCGTGAGCCAGCGCGCCATGCATCAGCGCTTCTTTCGAGACTCTTGTAGGAATCCTCGTACTCGACATACTTGCCGATCAGCCCGATAGTGACTTCGTCGCGCGGATTCTGCATGCGGTCGAAGCATTGCGCTCCACTGGCTCAGATCGCGAGGCGCCGGCATCGCAGTTTGAACTGCCGCAGGATGATTTCATCGACACCCTCGGCGGCGAATCCGAGCGGAATCTCGTACACCGATTTCACATCGCGCGCGGTGATGACCGCCGCGCGGATCGACGTCGCAGAACAGGCCGATCTTCTCTTTCATGTCGGGCGGAATGAAGCGCTCGCAGCGGCATAGCAGGATGTCGGGCTGAATACCGATGCGCGCGCAGTTCCTTGACGCTGTGCTGGGTCGGCTTGGTCTTGAGTTCCTGCGCGGCGGCGATCCACGGCACCAGCGTCACATGGACGAAGATGCAGTTCTCGCGGCCCTGTTCGTGGCGGATCTGGCGAATGGCTTCGAGGAACGGCAGCGACTCGATATCGCCGACCGTGCCGCCGATCTCGACGATCACCACATCGACGCCTTCCGAAACTTTGCGCACGGCGGCCTTGATTTCATTGGTGACATGCGGGATTACCTGCACGGTCTTTCCCAGATAGTCGCCGCGGCGCTCACGCTGGATGATCTGTTCGTAGATGCGGCCGGAAGTCAGATTGTTGGCGCGAGTAAGGCGGGCGTGAGTGAAGCGCTCGTAGTGTCCGAGATCGAGGTCGGTCTCCGCGCCGTCGTCGGTGACGAAGACCTCGCCATGCTGGAACGGACTCATGGTTCCCGGGTCGACGTTCAGATACGGGTCGAACTTCTGCAGTGTGACCTTGAGTCCGCGGCTTTCCAGCAGGCAGCCGATGGATGCCGCCGCGATGCCTTTACCGAGAGACGACACCACGCCGCCGGTAACGAAGATATACTTAGCCATTCCTCACCGTCACGCTGTGAAATTGCTTCGAATAAGTCGCGAAACCCTTGCGAGGTCCTCCGGTGTATCGACGCCGAGCGATTCATACTCGGTTTCGACCACGCGAATCTTGAAACCATTTTCCAGCGCGCGCAGTTGCTCGAGGCGCTCGGCCTCCTCGAGTGGACCGATCGGTAAGATCGGAATACCGCAACAGAAAATCGCGGCGATAGACATAGAGTCCGATGTGTTTGAAGTAGAGCCGGCGTGTTCCGCCGCCGCCGCGCACGTGTAGGGAATGGTGGAACGCGAAAAATAGATCGCGTTCTGAAAGCGATCGGTGACCACTTTGACCACGTTGGGATCGTGCGATTTCGCGCGGGTCTTCGATCTTCTTTTTGAACGTGCCCATCTGGATGGCCGGTTCCTGCGTGAGAGGCAGGATGGCGGCATCGATCGCGCCGGGATCGATCAGCGGTTCGTCGCCCTGGATGTTGACGATGAGTTCGGCGTCGGTTCGCTGGAGGCAATTTCGGCGACGCGGTCCGTGCCGGAGACGTGGTCGGCTCGCGTCATCCGGACGGCAGCGCCGAAGCGGCGGGCCTCGTCGTAGATGCGCTCGTCATCGGTGGCGATGACGCTGCGGTCGAGATAGCGCGCCATGTTCACGCGCTCCCAGACGTGCTCCAGCATGGTTCTGGAACCAAGGGTGGCGAGGGCTTTACCGGGAAATCGGGAAGAAGCGTACCGGGCTGGAATCACTCCCAGGATTCGGCGGGGCACACAAAAGTCTACCATATTCGGCATTTGGAGGATGCTACCTGTCGGGCGGACTCAGGCTGGTTCAACCCCTTATTATCGAAGTAGTGCCTCCGCAGATTCTCAAGAGCAAGAACAGCACGGGAAAGGCGCGCCGATTCTTCGGACGCGGCGGACCGCTATCGGAGTGGCACCCGAATTACGAGTTTCGTCCGGGCCAGATCGACATGGCGGAGGCGGTCGAGAGCGCGCTGGAGGATAAGCGTCACCTGATCGTCGAGGCCGGCACGGGCACGGGTAAGACGTTGGCGTACCTACTCCCCGCCTTGATGTCGGGCAAGCGAGTGATCGTCTCGACGGGTACCAAGAATCTGCAGGAGCAGCTCTACTTCAAAGACATTCCTTTTCTGCAACAGCATTTTCCGCATCCGCTGAGGGTCTGCTATATGAAAGGACGAAACAATTACGCGTGCCGGCAGAAGATCTACGATACGGAACGGTCGCCGGTGCTCAACGGACTCGAAGAAGTCGCGGACTTTCAGATCATTCAGCGAATGGGAGAAAACCACCGAGACCGGCGATCGCGCGGAGATCAAGACACTGCCTGAAAACAGTACCGTATGGGCCCGGCTCGATGCGCGCCGCGATACTGTGTACCGGACGCAAATGCGCGCAGTTCGAACGCTGCTTCCTGACCGAAATGCATCAGAGGGCCGCGGAGAGCGACATCATCATCGTCAATCATTACCTGTTTTTCGCCGATCTGGCGATCAAGGGCGCGCGATTTCGACGGCATTCTTCCCGATTACAACGCTGTGATCTTCGACGAAGCTCATGAGATCGAGGGTATCGCCGGGCGATTATTTCGGCGCGGGCGTCAGCAACTACCGGTTTCAGGAGTTGCACCGCGATATCGGAGTGATTTCGCGGATGAAGAACTTCGGGTCGAACGAGCTCGATCGCGTGTTGATACGCGTGGATGAGATCGCGGATCAGTTCTTCGACGGTTTCGACGAGGTGACCGGCCGCGCGCCTTTCAATTTTCGCCTGGCGTTTCTCGAGAACCATGGCGAGATATATCGGAATCTTCTGACGGCGCTCGAACTGCTGTATTCTCAATTGAAGCTGATCAAAGACGCGCCCGCTGAGGTGCTGCCGCTGATGAACCGCACCGCCACGTTACGGGAAGATTTGCACTTTCTGATGGAGGAAGAGGATGAAAACTTCGTCTTCTGGGTGGAGCGGCGCGGCCGTGGTTTCTTCATCCAAGCGACCCCTATCGAGATTGCCGAGCATTCTTTCGCGAACGCTTTTCGATGAGGTGGAGACCGCGATCCTGACGTCGGCGACGCTTGCGGTTGCGGGCGGGTTCGATTATGTGCAGAAGCGACTCGGCTTAGCAATGCGCGCACGCTGGTGGTGCCCGGGTCACTTCGATTACCAGAAACAGGCGTTGCTGTATGTGCCGCAGCATCTGCCGGACCCGCGTAATCCAGGCGTTTCCCAAGGAGGCGGCGGACGAGATCGTGCGCATTCTCAACGCGAGCCGCGGACGGGCGTTTGTGCTATTCACCAGTTACAACCAGATGCGCATGATTCATGACCGCGTGTCGCTGGAGATCGAATATCCGGTGTTGCTGCAAGGAACGGGGCCGCGGACGGCGCTGCTCGACGAATTCAAGAGCACTCCGAATTGCGTACTTTTCGCGACGTCCGCATTTTGGCAGGGCGTCGATGTGCCGGGAGAACAGTTGAGCTGCGTTATTATCGATAAGTTGCCCTTTGCAGTGCCGAACGATCCGGTAGTGGAAGCAAGAATCAGGGCCATACGGGAAGCCGGCGGCGAGCCGTTTTACGATTACCAGATCCCGCAGGCGGCGATTGTGTCTGAAACAGGGTTTCGGCCGGTTGATTCGTTCCAAAGAGGATCGCGGCGTGCTGGTGATGCTCGACAATCGCATCACGAAGCAGCGATACGGGCAGATCTTTTTCGATAGTTTGCCAGATTACGGTTTCACAACGAAGTTTAGCGACGTGGAGAAGTTTTTCGATGTATGAAGTATCGGTGGAACAGAGTTTCGCGGCGGGACATGCATTGCGGAATTATAAGGGCAAGTGCGAGAATGTCCACGGTCACAACTACAAAGTTCAGTTAAAAATGACGGGAACGGAATTGGATAAAGCCGGCCTGCTTGATGGATTTCGGCGACGTCAAACGTATTTTGCGCGAGGTGATCGAGATACTGGATCATCAGTTCATTAACGATATCGAGCCGTTCACCACCGTCAATCCGTCGGCTGAAAATATGAGCAAATGGTTTTACGACGAGGTAACGCGCCGCATGCCCAACGTCACGCATCTTACGTTGAGCGAAGTCAAAGTTTGGGAGACGGACATTCAATACGCAGCATATCGTCCGTAATTCGGAGCATCGGGGCAGGCCTCTAAACGCCTGCCCGTATGCCGTCAATTGCTACTCGGTCCAGTAAGCGACCAGTAGTCCTTCACTTGCGACGTCTACATCGATCGCATAATCGCTGAGCGGAATCGAATCCGTTCCATCCTGAGCTTCCAGGAAGAACTGGTCCGAAAACCCTCCGTTGGCATTCGGCCAAAGAATTCGGCTCACGCCATTCAGCGTCGCTTTATTCATGCCGGGTTTACCGATGTACGCCTTGCCAGTAAGTCCCGGGATCACTTGAAAAAACAACTTCGCTACACGTTGAGTTGGATCGGCAGAAAGCGGCACCGGAGTTCCCGGTGTGCTCACGCTAACCCGACCCATTGAAGTTTGAGTCATGCACACTCCTCTGATTGCAGTGTAAACACGCTGCTTGTCGAAGATGCATGACTCATTCGGGTAAATGATTGACAACAAAGGGTCGAGCATGAAAAAAGGGGTTGTGAATGGAAATTGGCGCTCGCTTAGGCTCGGCCACAGGAGGGGATGAAAACGGTTTTAAGTGGCGCGATAGTGGGAAAATGGAGGCCGGCAACGGTCTGGTTGTTGGAAACCGTTTGTGAATGTGGTCCGGAACGCGTTTTGGGAACAGAAGAGTGAGGCTCCTGCCGCAAGGAAGGAAGCCCGATAAGGAAAGACCGATTATCTTTTCAGCGTTCTTCGTCCTGCGGCAAGGAGACACCGATGAACGAAGTATACCGCCGCTCATGCGGCATGGATATTCACAAGGACACTGTGGTGGTTTGTATCTTGCCGCCGGTCGGTAAGCCGGGAGAGGTTTGTCGCAAGATCTACCGTACTTTTCGCAACGATCTGATCCGGCTGAGAGTCTGGCTCAAGCAGCTCAAAGTAACGGAAATTGCAATGGAGTCGACAGGGGTCTATTGGCGACCCGTCTGGAACGTTCTGGAAGGCCAGGGATTTCGCCTGTTACTGGTAAATCCACATGCTCCAATCCGATTCACCCTACAAGGACCTTGGAGCGACTATTCTGATCGCATCAATCCTGCCCGCACCAGATCTCGAAAACTCGTCGCCACGACTAGAGGACTCGGACATATTCAAGTCAACTATCGACGACTGGAGGTTCTAACTGCGTAAACCTAAGAAAAACAGAGGGTCTGTGCCCGTTTTCTAATGAAACTCGATCAGCCGCGCCCACCAGGGCGAATGAAAATGCGGCCACTTGACAGGTCCTGGCAGACATGGAAGTAGATCCCCAGCAAACATTGAGGCCGGCAGCTAGATTAGCGTTCTCTAATTAACTAGGCATATCGGTAGTAGCCTCGTCCATCTTGTATTTCCAGCGGAAGACCACAGGCATTGCGTTAACTTCGCGAAAGTAGAGGTGGATTCGATCGACGAGTTCTTGTTTGGTTGTTACCCGAATCTCTCGCAACATCGTACGAGTCATCTTGCTGAAGAGGTTCTCCACGAGATTCAGCCAGGAGCCGTGCTTAGGCAGGAACACGAACTGAAATCTTTGAGGCCGGGTCGCAAGATAGCGCTGGGTTTCTTTTGAGATGTGGGCCGAGTGATTGTCCAGAATTAATCGCAACGTTTGCGTCGCCGGGTAGTGGCCGTCCAGTTTGGTCAAGAACTCGATGAAGTCGCTGCTTTTGTGGGTGTTTTTCACGATCTCAGTGACTGAGCCGGTGTGGAGATCGATGCCTGCCAGCAGCGAGACCGTTCCCAGGCGTTTGTATTCGTAATCCCGCAAGTGGCTGGCATGCAGCCCCGGCACCGGCGGTCGGTCTGTCGTGGTAACCGAGAGCGCCTGGATGCCGGGTTTCTCGTCGTAGGATACGGTCACAATACTCGGCTCTCGGATCACTCCGGTCACCAACCCCTGATTGACGATCTCCACTTCTTTGTAAACATGCAGTACGGCGGCCATCTTCTCCGCGAACTCCGGGTCGCGACGTTCGACATAATAACGAACCCGGTGCGGACGGAGTTCTGCCTGCGTCAGAATCTTGTGTAGTTTCGAGCGGCTCAACCGCGTCAGTTCCGCATGACCACTGGCGGCCGCTTCGCGCCGAACGTGTCCGGTGAGGAGTTTGTAGGTCCACAGTTCCTGGGCATAGCCTAGATCTTTCGGCTTCTGACAGGCCAAATTCTGCACCCACGCGATGGACTCATCCGATAGCCGACGGGGCTTTCCAGAACGAGGCAGTTCTCCCAAAGCCCCCTCCACGCCGAAGCGCAGATACTTGCGGATGCAAAGCACGACACTATTTCGGTTCACCTGCCGTGCGGCTGCATTAGCCATATCGGGGACCCCATCGGCGGCATCCAGCAATATGGCGGCACGAATCGTCCGACGAGTCTGTTCCGTGCGGGACCGTCGGATCACCTCCAGACGAATACGGTCCTCAGCAGATAACATGAGCGGTCTGGGTCTGCCGGGCCGGGCCATGCTCTATTAAAACATTTCCGCCCCAGAATGTCTAGTTAATTAGAGAACGATCATCTAGTTGCGTAAATCAGAGTACTTAGACCTGGAGCTAGACGGGAACACGACCGCCTTCTTCCATTCAAACGGTGCGGCTTTTTCGTTGTAGACGTCGACAAATTCGTCGATCGCTTGGCGAAGTTGCTGCGGCGAGGTGAAAACTGGCCCCTCGCAGTGCCTGGCGACTTGAGGATACTTTTAAAAACTCTTGCAGCGTTCCGCACACTCATGATAGCCTCTAAGAGCCCTCAAACTGAGCCTAAGGAAAGGAGGTACGTCCGTTATGCGATACGAATTCAATCCGCTTGATAAAGCGATGATCGGCGCGGTTCAGGATTGCCTGCTTTCCTCCCGTCCTCGCTAGGCCAACCTCTAAACAAAGTTCGGCACCATAGCGCCGAAGTGTGCCTCCTGAAATGACCTTTGGTCTTTTATCAGGGCACAGTGTGGAGTCTATTTTCAAAATGAATCCGAATATCTTCCAATCACTTACAGTTCCTGGAACTGACGAAATCCGCGAAATCCTCGTAAAACGCATTGATCAACAGAAGCAAGCGGTCGGCATTGTCGTGGGTGTCATCGAACCTATGGGCCGCCGCGTCGTCGCCTATGGCAACCTCGCCAACGGCGATCCACGCACGGTCGATGGTGATACGATCTTCGAAATTGGATCCGTCACCAAGGTCTTCACTTCCCTGTTATTGGCTGACATGGTGAACCGTAAAGAGGTCACCCTCGACGATCCAGTGGCCAAATATCTTCCCGAACATGTCAGGATGCCGGAACGGAGCGGCAAAGCCATCACGCCGCTTGATCTTTCCACGCACAGCTCCGGGCTCCCACGCGTCCCCGGCAACCTGAACCCGAAGGACCCAACCAATCCTTACGCCGACTACAGCGTGGACGATTTGTACCAGTTCCTTTCCGGCTACACGCTGCCACGCGACCCCGCTTCCGAAGTCGAATATTCAAACCTGGGCGGGGGACTCCTTGGCCACATCCTCGCACACCGCGCCGGAACGGATTATGAGACCCTGGTCAGAGTCCGCATCACGGAACCGCTCGGAATGCGGGACACAGGTATTACGCTTTCTTCATCCATAAAGCAGCGCATGGCTACGGGTCATAATGCGATGCTCGCGCCTGTCGCCAACTGGGACTTTCCCACGCTTGCCGGTGCGGGCGCACTGCGCTCCTCAGCCAATGACATGCTGACGTTCCTCGAAGCATTCCTCGGCTATAGAGAATCGCCTCTCGCACCCGCCATGAAAGCCATGCTCGAAGTTACCCGTCCCGTGGGCAAGACAGGGTTCGAGATTGGTTTGGGGTGGAATATTCTCGGAGAGATCGTCTGGCATGACGGAGGTACCGGAGGATTCTGATCGTTTATCGGATACGATCTGAAAGCGCGTGTCGGGGTCGTTGCGCTCTCAAATGCTTTTACTCTGAGCGGGGTCGATGACATTGCTATTCATCTCCTGAACCCGAAGGCGCCGCTTGCCAATCTCGATCCTCCAGAACAGCACACCAAGATTCCTATGGATCCCAGGCTCCTGGATCACTACACGGGGCGGTATCAATTGCCGGACCGCATTCTCGAAATCATGCGCAACGGCGACTGCCTGTTCGCACAGGTCACTGCGGTCGGCGGGAAGCCCATCGCCGGGCCGGCGTTTGAAATGTTTGTCGAGAGCGAGAATATCTTCTTCGTGAAGGTGACTGGCGGACGGATCAGTTTTGAAATTGACCCCGATGGTCGAGCAACGAGCCTAATTATGCACCGAGCTGGCCGCGAGCCCGTGCCCGCCCCCGATTGTCCTGATTCCCGCCTCCATTCGGTGTGCCGGGATACGATAAGTATCAAATCGTCTCCTTCGCTGTACCGGCCCAGCCTTAGTGCCATATCAGGGCCGCTACAATCTCACTATCCTGGCAGGTCCGAAAAAGGCCCGTCTGCTGATTTGATGGCCTCGCGGGTCACTCGCGACTAAGGCGCAGCGTTTACAAATCCAAGTTGACGGTTTGTCGCCGTTCCGGACTTTGGCGATCGTCGCTAGACCTGACCAACCGCAGTTTAGTACCAATTTCCAGAGCGAAAGCGCACCTACTCCGTGGCGCCGAGCGACCGCAGACACTCAGCCATCTCCGCCTGCGCCTTTCCGCCGCCATAAAGCGCCCAACCCAGCGGTGTGCCCAGCCAGATAGTGTCCCTGATATCCAGCCGCGCGCCGCGCTCGACTAGGAGCCGCACCACCGTCTCGTGGCCCTGCAGGACGGCTTGGTGCAGTGGCGTTGAGTGATCATGGTTGCCCTTGAGATTGTAGCGGTTGGGATCCTCGCCTGCGTCAAGTAGCAGGCGAACGATCTCCTCATGTCCGTGCTGCGCAGCGAGGGAGAGCGCGCGGTGGCGTGCTTCGGCGTCCGCGGACGGGAGCAGGCGGGCGGCATCACCCTCCAGGCCCAGTCCGGCGGCGGCGGGCAGATCGATGCGAGCCCCGCGTTTCGACAAGGCCTTAGCCGCGTCGATCATACCGAAGGCCAGCGCCGTTATCAATGGCCCTCCCCATTTCCTGGTTCCTTCTCCTTCAATGGCGGCGCCAAAGTCCAGCAGCAACTCCACAAGCGGCGCCTGGAGCCCCGCCTCGGCCGGGTGACTGCTCGATACCAACATACTCATGGTGGTGCACTGGGCGCCGTACATGTCGGCGAGGGCGTCAGGCCCGGCGCCGGCCTGCAGCAGCGCCCGAGCGATCTCGACGGCGTTGGGCGGCGTCTTTTGGCGGTATCCTTCCACGCCATTAGCGCCGACGTAGTGGAGCAGCGTGGCGCGGTGAACCGGCGGATCGAAACAGCAGACGCGAGTGGAACGGGCCCGGACCAGAGCGGGATCGCGGCGGAGCGCGTTTTGCAGCGTTGCAAGGCCGCCGTTCACCACGGCTTCGACAACGGATTCGAATTCGAAAACAGGGCCGTCCTGCGAGACGGCTTCGACGTAGGCGCCGAGTGAGGACCAGTCAAGGAAGTCGTAGTAGCGGGCTATGGCGAGGCGGGCATCGTCGAGCGAGAGTGTGGCGTCGCGGATTTCGGAGTCGGGGATGAACTTCGGCCGCCATTTGATCTTCTCGTCTAAGAAGCGGGGGTGCTTCCGGTGAAAGAGATCGATGGCCGCGGGATCCTCGGCACGGTGGCCGGAGAGCAGGTTTTCCGCCTGTTGCTCGTATGCGGAAAGAGGTGACCGGAACGGGAGCGCCGGCAACCGTATCAAAGTTGGAGTTTGTTTTCCCATGGCGGCATAAACCGAAAGTGTAGGACGAAGAGTAATTTTGCGCGTTAGGCCGATTTGCCGAAATAGTTCTTCTTTATTTCATCCACAAATCTTTGAACTTTTGGAGGTCGGCCAAAGCCACATCGGAAACCGCCCAATACGTCATTGAACCATTGGTCCACTCCAGTTCGTTGTAGCCGTTGCGCGAAAAATGACTCTCCTTGGCATCGTCCGGACTCGATGGCCACGTGAAGACGTTAATCACATGCTGCCGCCGATGGTAGACGAGAGCCGCCGCCGTGCGGCCGGACACGTATTCGATGCGCCCTCCGATTAGCGGAAAACCATCCGAAGCAAAATCCCTCACATCGGGTGAAAAATCGAGTTTGCCATTGAACCACGGCTTCACAGTGTGCCGATCGGTTGAAACTACATCGAGTAGGTGGGTTCCAATCAACGATCGGACGTGACTCGATAAAATATTCTGCGCCATCATCTCTCGCTCCGGCGCTCCCGAATGCAGATGACTGAAGTTCCAGGCGAGAGAACACACAAGAAGAATGGATGCCGCGATCGCGAGCAAACGCCACGGCGTCTTCCGGCCCTCGACCTCCGCTTCCTCCGAAGCTGCCCGTCTCAAGCATCGCGGACAGACTGCTCCAAATGGGCCGGCGCAGCGTAGTAAGGAGCCGCTGATCGAATCGCCGCTTGCCGTTCGCGGATCTGAGAGTATGCCTCGGAGCAGTCGCGGCACGTGGCAAGGTGCTCTTCGACTTCAGCCTTCATCCCGAAATCCAGTTCCTCGTCAACATACCCTTCGATCAATTCTCGAGAGCAGTTCATCTGGCTTTCCCCATCTTCGATGCGCCGGCACATTCCTCCAAGCGTTTGCGCGCGCGCGATAACCGCGACATTACCGTGCCCACTGGCAGCGAGGCAACTTCCGAGATCTGGCGGTAGGACATCTCCTCCAACTCGCGCATGACAATCACTTCCCGGAAATCGAGCGGAAGCATTTCGATGCAGTCCCGCAAGATTGTCCTTCGCGAGGAATCGACCAGCTTCTCTTCCTGATTCGCCGCCTGGCGTTTCAAACTGTGAGCGCTCTCGTCGAAGGGTTCGCCGATCGACGTTCTCTTCTCATGACGGCGCCAGGTGATAAAGGTATTGCGCACGACGGCCATCAACCACGCCTTGCCATCTCCGCCCTTATAGCCATCGAAGAATCGAAAGGCGCGCAGATACGCTTCCTGGACCACGTCCTGCGCATCATCCTCGTTGCGAGTCAGCCACCGCGCCAGGTTATACGCCGCATTCAGGTGAGGGAGAATGCATTCCTCAAAGAGTTTCAGCTTTTGTTGCTGGTCTGTCGCGGAGTTGCTCACTTGGTTTCTACTCTCCAAGCCGCAAACAATTCTGTCATCGCGGGAATCAGCGTTTCCGGCCGGAGCGGAAAGCTCCAATCGTTCGTTTTGAGCCCTTACCGTAGATCCCATCATACGATTGCCTGCCGTTCCGCGCTCTGAGCCGCGACCATTAGGGCGTCGGTGCGCAAACGTTCCGATTGATAAAGCCGAGCCAATTAGAGCGACTTCAGGAATGTGATTAACTGCTGCTGCTGCTCCGCTGTCAGATGATGGAAGCGGTGCGTAACCTGCTCGGCCTCCCCGCCGTGGCGCTTGATGGCGTCGGACAGAGTAAGCGACTCCAGGTCGTGCATGAATCGTGACTTTATGTGCAATCCCCATAGTGGAACGGTGCGAAGCTTGTACGCCGTATCCGCAGGACCGGCTTGCACGATACCGTCGCCGGTGCCGACATCATGCAAGAGGAAGTCGCCAAACGGGTGAATGATCTTGCTTCCCAACGCGTCCGGGACCGTATAGGCGCCCCCGTTGATGACGGTTCCCGAGGGCAGCGTCATCATCGTCGATACATGGCAAATGCCGCAGCCGATCTGATCGAAGAGCTTGCTGCCAGCTTGGGCATCCGGCGTTGCAGCGAGCGCCATATCGCGCGGAGGAGCCTGCGTGCCGCGGATAAACTGGGCGAAGTGATCGATGTTTGCCATTCCCAAACTATCCGGCGTGTCTTCGGGATCGGTGGTCACTCTGCAGACCGTTGAAACGTCCGTCGGCCGGAGGCGATTAGTAACTCCCATCTCATTCAGGTACGCGTCCGCCGCGAAGGAGAGCACCGTGGGCTGCTGGTCCTTCCAGCCAAAACGTCCGACCTTAGTGGTTCCCGCGCTCTCCAGAACTGGAATCTTGATCGCTTCTCCATGAATATGTCCGTCGCTCTGCATGGGCTGATTGGCTGCGATCGTGAGCAGCACCTGATCGTCCACTGCGTCGACAAATCCATCTCCCAGCGTGTTCAACACTGCGCGTCGCGCTGTGATAGTTTCGGAATCGGGCACGTGTTCCTGAGCCTGCTCGCAGATCGCGCGATCGTTGATGATGGATCGATTCGCGATCGTATTCGCGCCTCCATTGATTGGGATAGTCGGGGTGACGAAATTGCCGCTCGAGTCCAGATGACCGATACGAAGTTCGGTGATCTGGCTGGCGGCTCCGGTGACGGAGTTCTGGTGACACTGGGCGCACGACGTTGCGTTGAACACGGGGCCCAATCCATTGGTCGGATCGTGGACCATTTCAAACTGCGTCTGGTCCATGACGAACGTATCGCCGGGGGGTTCGGGCGCTCCGTTGTTTATGCTCTGCGCTGGAGTGTTAGGCGTGAGCGGAGGAGTAGAGAAACCGGCGGGAGCTTCGGTCGGGGCGTTCTGGGCAATTAGTCCGGCTGCCACCATCAGAACGGCGATCGTCAAAGAGAGAAGGAGATTGGTTCGCGTGGTTAGTCGCTTCATCGTGAATGAAGACTGAAGCGATGCCGCAATTATTCCCGCGATTGCGAGATTTTACTACGCGATGATCCCCTTCACAATCTCACCGCGAACTTCGGTCAGCCGCTCCTTGCGCCCGAGATGCATATAGCTGAGTGCATCCTGGTCGAGTCCCATGTTGATAGAGCATCGTGGTGTGCAGATCGCGGAAGTGGACCGGATTCTCGTCGCCTTCAGGCCGATATCGTCGGTGGCGCCATAGACCGTGCCGCCTTTGAAGCCGCCGCCGGCCACCCACATCGAGAAGCCCGTATTGTGGTGATCGCGTCCCTTACTCTTCTCCGATTCGGGAGACCGGCCGAACTCGCCGCCCCATAGCACGATCGTCGAATCGAGCAGGCCGCGGCGCTTCAGATCCTTGATCAGCGCGGCGACCGGCTTGTCGGTCCAACTCGCCATGCGCAGATGGTTCTCTTCGATGTCGTTATGCGCGTCCCATTCGGCTTCGGGACCGCCGCCGCCCGACACCACGCAGACGAAGCGCACGCCTTTCTCCACCATGCGGCGGGCCATCAGGCAGCGGCGGCCGTAGTCGTCGGTATTCGGATCGCCGACGCCGTACATATCGAGCGTTTCCTTCGGTTCTTTGCTGAGATCGAAAACTTCGGGAGCTTCGGTCTGCATCTTGAACGCTGTATCGTAAGCCGACATGCGCGCGGCAAATTCCGGATCTTCGCCGTGCATAGTGGCTTTGTTCAGATCTTCGCAGCGAGCTTGATCGTCTTACGGCGCTCTTCGAGCGTGACGCCCTTCGGCAGATCGAGATTCAGCACCGGTTTGTTGCCCGGGCGGAACATCGTCGGCTGATACACCGACGGCAGAAAGCCGTTGGTATACATCGGCACGCCCGCTTCCTGAGCGCCATGCGAATCCGGCATCACGACATAGGCCGGCAGCGCTTCCGCTTCCGAACCGAGTCCGTAAACGACCCAGCTTCCCATCGCCGGAAATCCCGGGAATGATGCGCCCCGTCATCATCTGATACTGCGCAGCGGAATGCACCACCATGTCGCCGTGCATGGACCGGATCACGCACAGTCGTCGACAACTTCGGCCTGATGCGGAAACAGATCCGAGACTTCGATGCCCGACTTGCCGTATTTCTTGAAGGTCCGCTTGGTGCCGAGGATGCGCGACTGCGGTATTCACGTTCTGATACTGCACGTCGCCGAACTCCGCCGGCCGCTTCTGTCCGTCGAGCTTATTCAGCAGCGGCTTGGGATCCAAGGTCTCGAGATGCGACGGTCCGCCCGCCATGAACAGAAAGATCATGGACTTCGCGGGCGCGTGATCCGGGATCTGCGGCGGCTTGGGCGCCAGCGGAGTCATGGAACCACGTGGCCGCGCGCGCCTGGTCCTGCGCGATCATCGACGCGAACGCCAGCGAGCCCATCGCCGCAAAAACAATTGGTCAGAAACTCACGGCGATTGCGGTTATATCGAATATGTTCGGGCATTGTCACTTCTAATTCACGTACATAAATGCATTCAGATTGAAAACATCGAGCGCCAGTTCCTTAAGACGCAGCCGGATCATCGGCTTCTGCCGGCGAGATACTGCGAGGCGAGAGCCTTCTCTTTCGGCGTGGGCAACCGCCCCAGTGCGAGCCGCCACGCACGATCGATGCGCGCGGCGTTCGTTGCGGCTCCTTGCGCAGCCGCTCAGCAAACGCCTCCGCCAGTCTGATTCGACATCGCCCGTTCAGCATCTCGAGAGCCTGCGGCGCATGCGTCGATTGTTCCCGCCGCGGGCAGGAGAGCAGCGATATCCGGAGCATCGAAGACACCCATGAAAGGAAGCTGCAGATTGCGCTTATAGATCATGTATATCGTACGGCGGTCGTATTCGGATTTATCGCGCGTAGCCACCCAGTATTGCGGACGCTTCAGCATTTTCACCAGATCCGGATCGATGGGGACCATGACGCTCGGGCCGCCCTTCTTCAGGTTGAGACGCCCGGAAATCGCCAGCATGGAATCGCGAATCTCTTCCGCTTCCAGCCGCCGCCGGATGAACTTCCAGAGCAGCGCGTTCTCGGAGTCCTTCTCCATGGCGGCCTTCTCGATCGGCGACTCGCTCGCCTGCTGATATGCGCTCGAAAGCAGAATCATGCGATGGATCGGTTTCATTCGCCAGCCGTTGGCGACGTACTGATTCGCCAGATAAGTCGAGCAGTTCGGGATTCGATGGGTGGCCTGCCCATGCGGCCGAAATCATTGGCTGTCGAGACGATGCCGCGGCCGAAATGATACTGCCAGATCCGGTTCACCATCACGCGCGCAGTGAGCGGGTTGTTATGCATCGGCAATCCAGTTCGGCCAGTTTCAGCCGGGGAGTGGCAGTGTTGACGGGCTCTTCCGGCGTCTCCTCCGGCAACAGAATTCCGAGCGGACGCGCGCCGACCCTGGCTGTCGGCTGTTGGTAATCGCCATGAAACAGGACCTCAATCGGCGTCGGTTCCTTCGGATCGTCCGTCACCGTATAGATAGAGGGCAGGGGCAGCGGGCAGCTTGTCTTCCAGATCGTCGATCTGCATCGCAATCCCGTTCTTGTCTCCATCCGGCGCTTTGCGCATCTTAAATCGCAACTGCATGACCTGCGTTTGCACCGGCGCGGCCTGTTTCTTCCAGGCCTCCTGCTCTTCTTTGGTCGCCTGTATCAGATCGTTCGGCTGCGTCTGGGCGAAATAACCCATGCATGCGGTAGTAGTCGGACTGCCGGAATGGATCGAACTTGTGATCGTGGCAGCGCGCGCAACCGACCGTTACGCCCAGAAACGCCGCGCCCACGATGTTGGTCATTTCGATGAGCACTTCGTTGCGCGAACTGGCGACCTTCTGATTGCCCGCGTTCTTGCGCAGCGGTCCCAGGCGGTTGAAGCCGCTGGCGACCAGATACTCTTCGTTCTTGGGATCCATCTCGTCGCCGGCGAGCTGCTCCTTCACGAATTCGTTGTACGGCTTATCGTGGTTGAAACTGCGGACCACGTAATCGCGATAACGATAGGCGTCGGGGCGATGCGTATCGTATTCATAGCCATCAGATTCGGCGAAGCGCACCACATCGAGCCAATGCCGGCCCCATTGCTCTCCGTAATGCGGCGACGTCCAGCAGCCGATCCACCACCTTCGCCCAGGCGTTTGGAGACTTGTCGTGAACGAACGCGTCCACTTCTTCCGGAGTAGGCGGCAAACCGGTGCAGATCGTAGGTGACGCGGCGAATCAGCGTCACGCGATCGGCCCGCGGCGCAGGCTTCAGAGCCGGCTTTCTTCAATCCGTCGAGGATGAACGCGTCGATGGGAGTCTTCACCCACGCCTTGTCCGCAGGATTCGCGAACTGCGGCGGGGTGACAGCCTTCCTCGCTTGAAATGCCCAATATTTTCGCTCCATCGGCTTGTACGTGCCGAGCGGAGCGATCGGCAATTCAGCGGTTCCGGCCCATAAGGCCGCCGCAATGAAGATGGTGATGGAACCTTTCATATCAGGTCAGG
Organism: Terriglobia bacterium; assembly: GCA_963767545.1. Taxonomy (GTDB): domain Bacteria; phylum Acidobacteriota; class Terriglobia; order Bryobacterales; family Bryobacteraceae; genus CAVVFX01. The sequence continues at coordinate 70,838 of CAVYEV010000001.1, read as the reverse complement.
CTAACGAAAACGTATCATCTCCGGAGCGCGAAGTCACCCGTCCTGTAACACCGTACGCCCGTACTTGTAGCTAAACGTACGAGCGCATACAGATGCTTCCTTTACCGGCTAAAGAGACATTATCTCAGATCTAACTTGGTGATACACTCTCTCAAGCTGAAGGAGACGGGGTTATGAAAAGTTTAGTCGGGTACCCGGCGGTAGCGATGTTGATATTTGCTATCTCCGCATCGGCTCAGGATTTGAGAACCGCTACGTTGGTCGGCAACGTCACCGATGCGAGCGGCGCAGTTGTGCCCGGTGCGCAGATAGCCGTCGTCAACACCGAGACGCAGGTCAACACTCGTAGTGTCACCAACCAGGACGGTGCTTATTACATCCCCTTCCTGCCTGTCGGGACTTACCGACTGACCGTAAATGCTCCGGGATTTAAGAGCTTCGAAGAAACCGGACTCGCGTTCAACGCCGGTGAAACTCCTCGCATCGACATCAAGCTCGAGTTGGGCGCTGTCACCGATCGCGATCATGGTCGAAGGCGCAGCTCCGCTGCTCAGACGGACACCGCGGTTGTTGGCAGCATTGCCAACGCCAAGGCAATTCACGATGAACCGATCCCGCAATCGAAGCCGCAGCATTTCCTCTATTACATGGAAGGCGCGCAGGCCAACAACGACGGCACATATCATATCCTCGGCCAGCCGGAAACACAGCTCAGTTACACGCTCGATGGCGTAAACGCGAAACAGGCGCTTCGCAAGGCTCTGGGCGATACGAACACACTCATTACGCCGCCTGTCGATTCGCTTCAGGAAGCGCAAGTTTTCACCACGGGTATTCCCGCTGAAATCGGCCACTCCGCGGGCGGCGCGTACAACCTGACTACAAAGAGCGGCACCAACGAACTCCACTTTCAGCGCAGAAGAGCGCTACATCAACAAAGACTGGCTGCACCGGCAGGTCTTCAATCAGGGCGCCACTAACACGCCGTTTGAGTATCACAACTTCGATGCGACTCTCAGCGGACCCATCGTGCATTCCGAAGCTTTACAACGGCAAGAACAAAACCTTCTTCTTTCTCGGCTATCGTCTTGACTACGATCACGAAACGAACTTCGCCACGGTTTCCGTTCCCGACTCAGGCGGAACTGAACGGCAACTTCTCTTTTGGAGGGCTCGGGCTTGCCGATTTACGATCCGAAGACGATCGCCTGCAAAACCCGAATGGCTGCGCCAGCGGTACCGGCTACACAGCCACGCAGTTCCCCGGCAATGTAATCCCGCAGAGCCGGATCGATCCCGTTGTCGCCGCGCTTTCTGTCCCTGAAGCCTTACAATCTGCCGAACCTGCCGGACACGTTCACTAACACCGGCCCGATCAATAACTACATCGCCGGCAATCATTACATCTCCGACCGCCAGGGCTATCTGGGTAAGATCGATCAGCAACTCGGCGACAAGCAGAAAGTGTTCGTCCGTTATATCTGGAATAAGTACCGCGTGATCGGCAGCCGCAATAACATTCTGTTCAACTGGACGGCCATCGATAACACGGCGCTCGGATTCGGACTGCCGGAACCCATCGATGAACGCAACCTGGCATTCGGCTACATCTACACCATCAGTCCCACTCTGATCAATGAAGTCAGACTCGGTTATCAGCGCCGCAACGACCCGATCTATCCGGTCACCGCGAATCAGAATTGGGCCGGCGTTCTGGGAATTCCCGGAGTCGGGCCGCAAACCTTCCCCGGCTTCGTGCAAACCTCCGGCAGTTCGTTCAACTGGACCGCCAATCCGGGCGGCGGCTCCCGCACACTGAACGAAGACTTCACGCTCGCGGATAACATGACAAAAGTCGCGGGCCGCCATACGTTCAAATGGGGTTATCAGGGCATGCTGACAAGGCGAGAACGACATTACCGCCAGTCAACCCTCCGGCGTCTTTAACTTCTCGACTGCGGGAAGCGGCCTTGCCATTTACTCCCAATACCGGGAACTCCTTCGCATCGTTCCTTCTGGGCGCCGTCGATTCCGCCAACTTCACGCAGCTTGAATGCCAACTATCTGCCGCGTTGGTGGACACATCAGTTCTATGTACAGGACGATTGGCGCATTCACCGCAACATCACTCTCGCAATCGGAGTTCGTTACAGTTACGAAAGCCCGGCTGACACGCAGTACGGACTCAAGTCCGAGTTCAACCCGGCCGTTACCGATCCGCTAACCGGAATGATGGGCGGCATCACCCATCCGAAAGGTTCGATCTACGGCGCAGATAGGAATAACTTCGCGCCTCGCGTCGGCATCGCCTGGAACTTCCGCCCGAAGTTTGTTTTCCGCGGATCGTTCGGGATGTTTACGCAGGACGTTCTGCCCCAGTTGGGCCAGGAAGAATTCGTCGCGCAAGCCGTCGTGCAGAAGCCGTCCGGCAGCCCGTTCCCCACCTTTTATCTGTCACAGGGGCCGGGCCAGGTCGCCTATGCGCTTAATTCGCAGACTGGAACGGCCAACTTCGTCGGTACCAACTATAGTCAACGAGGCGCCACTTACATTGATCCAAACCTCCGCAACCCGTATACGATGACATGGTCGGAAGGCATCCAATGGGAATTCCGCAAGGACACCCTGGCAGAGGTGGTGTATCAGGGATCGGCGGGCGTCGGCTTGATCGGTACCACCAACATCAACGTCCTCCCGCAATCTATCTACAGTTCGACCGACACCACGCTGCTCAACACGGTATTCGCCAATACGCAGGCCTATCTCCGGTTTCCGCAATTTGGCGCAGTCAACATGACGAGTAATTTCGGCCACAGCACCTACCATGCATTGGTGACCCGGCTCGAAAAGCGTTTCAACGCGGGACTCTCCTATAACTTCCTGTTCACTTACAGTAAGAACCTCTACGGCGGAGCGGGCGGCGATCCTAACGTGGAAGGAGGCGGCAGTTTTAGCGGAGCGAGCCAGTTTTATGACTGGCGATTGACCAAGTCAGTTACAACGAATGATCAGAGGCTTCAGTACACTTCGCAAGTTACTTACGATCTGCCTTTCGGTAAAGGACGCCGATTCATGGACCGCGGCGGTCTCCTCGATCAGGTGCTCGGCGGCTGGCAATTCCTTACGATTCAGAGCATTCGCAGCGGACTTCCGGTGCAATTCAAGTTGTCCGGGAGTCCTAACAAGTACCTGCCGGGACAAGGCAACGCGCCTAATCTCGTGCCGGGTCAGAGCGTCAACGTGCCCAACTACTCGATTGGCCCTAACATGTGGCCGCAAGCCGCACAGAACCCGTTCTATAACATCGCGGCATTTGCAAATCCGCCGGCTTACACCGAAGGCAACGCGGGATACGGAATCGCGCGTACGGGCGCGATCTGGTGGCCGCAATATTCGATCACTAAGACGTGGACGTACCGCGAGAAATACCGGCTGACGCTGAGAATGGATGCCAATAACTTATTCCCCGAGGTCCGCTGGCTCAACACCGCGAATAATACGGTCAATCTCTCCAGTCCGCAGTTATTCGGTAAGTTTCCTGCGACCACGGGCTACTCCTACAGTAACTGGTACGGCCAGAACGGGACTTTGCAAGGAGCCTTGCGGATCGCATTCTAGACTTCATCGCCCATGGCCAGGCGTTTGCGCCACGACATCTTCCCCAACACCACACTGTCACGTGCCCCCGTCGCGCTCGGCACATTACCCGGACGCCGGTGGTACGTCTCGTGCGCGATCAAAGCAAAGGCGATCGCCTCCTTAGCATCCACATCGATCCCGAAGTCGGACGTAAGGCTAATCGTGATATCCGGCAGAAGCGACGTAATCTGCGCCATCAATGTAGCATTATGAACTCCGCCACCGGACGCCACCAGGTCCCACGCACCGCCATGCGCAAACGAATGCACCGCCATCGCGACCGTTGAAGCCGTGAACGCAGTCGCAGTCGCAATCAGATCCGGCAGCGCCAAGCCCGTCCCCGCCAAATCCTCTATGAACGCCGCGCCATACTGCTCGCGTCCGGCAGACTTGGGAGGCTTGTGCCGGTAATAAGGATCGCGCATCATCCTCGCCAGCAACCCTCGGTCGATCCGGCCGCCCGCCGCAATAGCCCCGCCGCGATCGTACATCTGCCGCCCACCACTCAACCGCTGCACCAACGCATCGATGACCATGTTTGCCGGACCCGTGTCAAACGCCAAAACGTCGTTAAGCGCAGCGCCTGGCGGAATGATGGTCACGTTTGCAATGCCGCCAAGATTCAGCGCAATGCGCCCGCGGCGCCCGTCCCGGAAAACCCGGTAATCGAGAAACGGGACCAGCGGCGCGCCCGCTCCTCCGGCCGCAACGTCGGCTGTGCGGAAATCGGAGACCACATTGATTCCCGTGCGCTCCGCAATCACCGCGCCTTCTCCGATCTGCAGCGTATTCTTGCCGCTCTCGTGATAGATCGTCTGCCCATGACTGCCGATCAGTTCGATCGTCTCGATCGGAATCTGTTTTTTTCGGCATACGCGAAGCAACGCGTCCGCGAATCGCTGCCCAATCTCGAAGTTCAGCCGCGAGATCTCGGCGGTGTGCGTATTGGCGTTCGAAGCCGCAAGGATGCGGTTGCGAAGCGCCGCCGGGTAGGCCGCCGACCCATGCGCCACCGTCTCGATATGCCGCCCGCGAAAATCGACAATCGCCACATCGATGCCATCGACGGAAGTTCCACTAATTAGTCCGGCTACGCGCATTCACAACGCCTGAAAATATTTTTTCGCATTGACACCAAACCATTTAACCTCACATTCCCCATCACGCCGAACCGATTCTTCACTTGGGTTCGCTAAATTGGAACCAGAAAGTGAAAAACATGAACGATTTCGGACTTTCCCAATCACAAATTCAAGTCATTTCCGCCCTGTCAGACGGCGCGAATTCGATCGATGCCGCGGCGCAAGCCGGCGTCCACCGGAACACCATCGCATCCTGGAGACGCAATTCTCTCCCCTTCCGCGAAGCTCTGGCCCACGCTCAATATGATAAAGCCCTGCTCTTCCGCGAGAAGGCCGAAGACCTGGCGGGACTCGCCTTCGAAACTCTTCACGCTATTCTCAACGATCCTAATGCCTCGGCTCCCGTACGCCTGAAAGCCGCGATGTTCATCATCGAAAAAGCCTCCACGCCCCCGCCTCCTAAGAAAGAGGTCCAACTCGACATCGAGAAAATCCATGTCAGCAACGCCCCGCCGGTGACCGTCGACCAGAATGCCCAAATTGTGCCTCCCGTGCACAAAAATGCACAATCCGAACCGGTGCCCACGCCCAAAATGTCAACATCACTCCTCGAATTCTTGCGCCGCGATCAACCGAAAGTAGGCCGAAACGAAGCTTGCCCCTGTGGCAGTGGTCAGAAATTCAAGCGCTGCTGCCTCAATAAGCCCCGTGCCAAGACCCATGCCCAAGCCGCTTGACATCCGTAAAGCCAGAAATCAAATTACGCGGCGCCCAAGGTCTATTCGATGAACAACATTGACGGATCGGCCGCATTGTTCCGAGGGCCGATTTCAAAATCGAGCGTTTGCGTCACCGCAGTCCAAGTTCGTGAGCCGAATATGATGGCATACGAATGCGCTCCCTGCTCGAATGGGTTCGTTTCGTTGTTTTTCATTCTTATCGGCGTCCATCCGCGTTCATCTGCGGCCGGCCAGGTTTTTCCTCGCCCCACACGACGCGCCCGACTCCATTCACCGGCCCGAGCCGCATCCATCCCACAACCCAGTTTCAAAAAAGAAGGATTTGCGTCACCAAATCCCACGATGCTTTCGTTTCGAAAAACCAGGTCTTTACGTCACCGCCTTCTGCAACTCATGCAAAAATTGCAACGCTTCAATAGGACGCATCTCATCCAGCTTGAGTTCGCGAATCCGCTCCACCAGTTCACTCGGCGATGGCTCAAACAGCCGGATCTGCATGGGTGCGGCATGCTGCGGCGTAAGTCCTTCCGTGACAGCATGTTCCGTCCGTTCGTGGAACCTCAGGACTTCGCGTGCGCGTTCGATCACGGGCATCGGCAGTCCCGCGAGACGCGCCACTTCGATGCCATAGCTGCGATCGGCTTTGCCGGGTTCCACTCGCCGCAAGAAGATGATCCGGTCGCCCGCTTCCTTAACCGTTACGCGAAGATTGCGCACGCCGTCGAGTTGCTCGGCGAGTTCGGTTAATTCGTGATAGTGCGTTGCGAACAGCGTCTTGGCGCGCGTGCGTTGATGGATATGCTCGACCACCGCCCAGGCCAGAGCGAGGCCGTCGTACGTCGCGGTGCCGCGTCCGATCTCATCGAGCACGATGAAGCTGCGCGGCGTCGCCGTGTTCAGAATAACAGCGGTTTCCGTCATCTCCACCATGAATGTGGACCGCCCACGCGCCAGGTTGTCCGACGCGCCGATCCGCGTAAACACCCGATCGATCAACGGCAGCAGCGCCGAATCAGCGGGTACAAACGAGCCCATCTGCGCGAGAATTGCGATCAGCGCGGCCTGCCGCAGATAGGTCGATTTACCGCCCATGTTCGGCCCGGTGATGACGGCGATCAGGTCGGAGGCGCCGTTGAGGTACAGATCGTTGGGAATGAATCGGGCCGCCTCTTCCCCGGCCAGTTTCTCAATGACCGGATGTCTTCCGGCAGCAATTCTCATTTCGCCGGTTTCGGAAAACGTCGCGCGCGTGTAGCGGTTCTCCGCCGCAACCTGCGACAGCGCGCAGATGACGTCCAGTTCCGCAATCGCGGACGCGGTCGCGCGAATGCGCTTCGCCTCCCCTGCCGCCTCCTGCCGTATCTCGCTGAAGATCTGCTTCTCGAGTTCGAGGATCTTCTCCTCCGCCGAGAGAACCTTGCGTTCGTATTCCTTCAATTCGGGCGTAGTGAAACGTTCGGCGTTGACCAGAGTCTGCTTCCGTTCATAGTCGGCGGGCGCAAGTTGCAGATTTGCCTTGGAGATTTCGATGTAGTAGCCGAAGACGTTATTGAACCGGATCTTAAGCGACTGGATGCCGGTGCGCGCCCGTTCGCGAGCCTCGATCTGCGCGATGTACTGGCGGCCGTTCTGGCTAAGATCGCGAAGTTCGTCGAGTTCGGCATTGAAACCGGCTCGTATCGTCCCTCCATCCGCGAGGTTCAGCGGTGGGTTGTCGGAGATCGCCGCCAGAATCCGCGAACGCAGTTCGGGAATATCGTCGATACCGGCCAGGATGTCGCGCGTGCGCGTCGAGAGGCGCTCCGTTGCTGGTCTCGCGGCTTCCACCAGCAACGGCGCTTGTTCGAGCGAGCGGCCAAGCGCGAAGACCTCGCGAGGACCCGCGCTGCCGATCGAGATCTTAGCGAGCAGCCGCTCCAAGTCAAGAACGCAGGCGAGTTGTTTGCGAAGTTCGGCCCGCAGGATGGTTTCCCGCTGCATATCGGCGACTGCGTCGAGCCGCGATTCGATCTCGTTGCGATCGAGCGAAGGGTGCAGCAGCCGCTGGCGCAGCAGCCGTCCACCCATGCCCGTGGCGGTCTGATCAAGGACGCCAATCAGTGTCGCGCCCTCGCCCACAAACACCGGTTCCAGCAGTTCGAGATTGCGCACCGTTACCGCATCGAGCATCATCGTTTCCGCGCGATCGTAGAACGACGGCCTGTCGAGATGCTCCAGTGCGGCGCGTTGCGTGTCGCGCAGATAATGCAGGATTGCGCCCGCGGCCGAGATAGCGGCGGACTTGCCGGCAAGCCCGCAACCATCGAGCGAGAGCAGTCCGAAATGCTCGCGCAAGGTGCGGTCCGCATAGTCGAAGGAAAATATCCAATCGTCGATCTCAGTCGTGAGTATCTGGCGGCGCGATTCCGTTCCTCGCAACAGCGGATGCTCGGCGGCCACCAAAACCTCTCGGGCGCCCAACGATTCCAGTGCGCCGTTCACTTCGCCGGCATCGACTTCGGTGGTCCGGAATTCGCCGGTCGAGATGTCGACGTGAGCCAGTCCCGCGCGATTTCCGTCGCGGAAGAATGCCGCAAGGAAATTGTTTTCGTGCGAGCGCAGCAGATGCGCGTCGGTGGCAGTGCCGGGCGTAACAATGCGGGTGACCTCGCGCTTGACCAGTTTCTTCCCCGCGCCGGCTTCCTCCATCTGATCGCAGATGGCAACCCGATATCCTTTATTGATCAGCCGCGCGATATAGCCTTCAGCCGCGTGAAACGGGACGCCGCACATCGGAATCGCCGTTCCCTTTTCCTTGTTGCGCGCGGTAAGCGTGATCTCCAGTTCGCGCGCGGCGGTGACTGCGTCCTCGAAGAAGAGTTCGTAGAAATCGCCGAGACGGAACATCAAGAGCGTGTTCGGGACCTGCTGCTTGACAGCGTTATACTGCCGCATCAGCGGCGTGGAGGCTTCGCTACTCACGACTCGCTACTTCCCGCCCCAAACCTGCCGTCCTCCCGAAATCGTCATCGCCACCTTCACATCCCAGATCTTCTCCGGCGCAATCTTGAAAATGTCGTCCGACAGCACGGCAATATCGGCAAGCTTCCCCGGCTCCAATGTCCCCTTATCTCGCTCCGCAAACTCACCGTACGCGCCCATCGAAGTGTATGCGCGAACCGCTTCTTCAACGGAGATCTTCTGTTCGGGCACCCACCCGCCGGGATTCTTGCCGTCCAGAGTGCGGCGCGTCGCCGCCGCATAGATACCCCGGACCGGATCGAGCGGCGCAACCGGCCAATCCGAACCGAAGACCAGCTTCGCGCCCGTGTCGAGCAGCGTGCGAAAAGCGTAGGTCGTCTTGATACGCTCCGGGCCGATGCGCTTCTCCGCCCAGCGCCCATCGTCGATGCAGTGGTAGGGTTGCATCGACGCGATCACGCCGAGCTTCGCGAAACGCGGAATGTCCGACGGCTGCAAATGCTGCGCGTGCTCGACACGGAAGCGCCTGTCGCGCTCGCCGTTCACGCGTTCCGCCTCTTCGTAGTAGTTCAGCAGGATATTGTTCGCCCGGTCGCCGATCGCGTGTACCGAGCACTGCAGTCCAGCGGCATCGGCGGCGATGATGCGATCCTTCAATTTGCCTTCCGGTTGATTGTCGCTGCGCATCAGTCCCGACGTGTTCGGCGCGTCATTATAAGGTTGGAAGAAATACGCCGTCGTGGAGCCGAGCGACCCATCCATGAACGCCTTCAGCCCACCGAACCGCAGCCATTCATCGCCGGGCCCGAAGCGAGCGACGGCGTCGCGTTGCCGCTCCCATTCGCTCATCGGCGTTCTGGAGTAAATGTGAACCGTCAATTTGCCCGACTCGCGGTACCGCTTGTAAATCGGATAGTGATTCCACAACGTGATGTCGTCGACGGATGTCACGCCGTGGCGGGCCGCTTCGGCCAACGCGGCGTCGAGAGCGCCGTTATACTCGCTCTCGCTCGGTTCCGGGATCGCGCGTTCCAGCAGGGACATCGCCGCGTCTTTCAGAATGCCGGTCGGCTCGCCGCTTTTTGCGTCTCTCACGATAAGCCCGCCCGGCGGATCGGGCGTATCGCGCGTGATCCCGGCTTTGCGCAGCGCCAGACTGTTCGCGAGAAGCATGTGCCCGTCGAGACGTTCCACCGCGACCGGATTCTCGGGCGTGACCGCGTCGATCAGTTCCTTGGTAGGCAAAGGAGCGCCCGGCCAGTTTTCGTGATCCCACTCCCCGCCTTGGATCCAGCGGCCCGCGCCAATCTTCTTAGCCTGGGCGGCAATTCGGCGGCGGAACTCGTCCTGCGTTTTGGCGTCTCGCAAGTCGACCGACAGCAACTGGAAGCCGCCGTCGATGAAGTGCGTATGGCTATCGATGAAGCCGGGCAACGCAAGCTTGCCGCCCAAGTCAAAGGTTCGGGTGGAAGACGACGCCAACTTCTCGACCTCGGCCCGGCTGCCAACCGCAATGAGCCGCTCTCCGCGAATCGCCACAGCTTCGGCCCACGGCGCGTTCTCCGTACCAGTCCAGAAGCGGCCATTGGTCAGAATCATTTCGGCTGCTGGATGAGTACCCATGAAATGATCGGCCAACAACTTCGAGACCAGCGGAATAATCCCTTCCTGCTTGCTGTTGTTGCGTGTGAATACCACCGCAATGTACTCAGCGCCGTTCGGCAATCGGATGAATGCGGAATCATGGCGCGTGGATGAGGTCCAGCCCGCCTTCGAGTAATACTGAGATCCGGGCGGTAGACTCTTTCCCATGAAAAGCATGGCCTGCTCGTCGGGGTTATCGGACTTTGGCGCGAACGGATCCCGATGTAGCAGGTTCATCATGGCAAGCGACCGCGCGTGCGAGACCGCCTGCCCCGTTGCGATTGAGTAAAACAGGCGCGCAGTAGCATTGGTGGTGAGCCGGTTACCATTCTCCAGATTCGGTCCGCGATTCTGCCGCTCTCTTCCGTAGGCATCTTCAGCGAATGTCTTCTGATTGACGTTGATCCCGTGATACCCGAGATCCGCGTAGAATCGGTTTACCGCGTTCCGCTTTTCGAGCCAGGGCTTCATCTCAGCCGCCGTCATCTCAGGGCCGCCCGTGGTCCCCGTCAACATATCCACGATCAACTGAGTCGCGTCATTTGAAGACGAAACGACCATGTCGTGGATTGCGCGATCGAGTTCCGGAGTCTCCCGAAGCTTGCCCGATTCCATCCACGCGTGAACGGCGTTCAGGTAGAAGAGCTTGCAAACGCTGGCGGGATAGAATGCGGTTTCCCCGTGATAACTCCCCCACACGGGCTTACGCCGATCGTTCATATCGATGATCGTCAAAGCAATCCGATCCTCGCTTAAACCTCCGGGTCCGAACTGCTGGATCGCCTGGTGAACGGTATCCGCAGCCAGTTTGGTGAGCGCTTGTGATTCCGGGAAAGTTTGGCCCCGCATTATAAAAGCCATCAGCATGAGAAGCGGGAGGAACCTCGGCATAGGTCCTGTTATAGCGCACCCGCTACCGCCGCGGCGACTTCGGCAATGGCTTCGTGCGCCTGCCGCACCCCGCCGGAGAGCGAGAAGAATGGATGGACCATGCCGCTGTATCGCGTACACCGCACCGGCACACCCGCCTCGGCCAGCCGTGCCGCATAGCCTTCCCCTTCGTCACGCAGTACATCGCATTCGGCGGTGATGACTAAAGCAGGCGGCAAGCGGCGAAGATCCGGTGCAAGAAGAGGCGATGCATGTGGGTCGAGTCCGTCCTCGCAGTTCCTCAGATAGTGATCCCGGAACCATCGCATCTCGGCCGCCGACAGAATGTACCCTTCGGCGAAGTCCCGGTACGATTCCGTCTCGAACGACGAAAGATCCGTGACCGGGTAAACCAATACTTGCAGCACAATGTCCGGACCCGCTTCGTCCCGGCTCTTGAGCGAGATGACCGCCGCGAGATTGCCGCCCGCACTGTCCCCACCGACGGCGATCCGTTGCGAATCAATGCCGAGGCGCGCCGCATTATCCGACACCCAGCAGACCGCCGCATAACAATCGACTACCGCCGCGGGATACTTATGTTCCGGCGCCAGACGATACCCCACAGCAACGACCACGGCACCCGCCTGCCGCGCGATCGACCGGCAGATTACGTCGTGCGTATCGAGATCGCAGAGCACCCATCCGCCGCCATGAAAGTAGACGAGCGCAGGTCGCGCATCCGCGGAGTCTGGCGTATAAATCCGCAATGGAACGGTGCCTTCCGGACTGTCCATCGTTACATCCTTCACACTCGCGAGCGGCTCGGGTTCACCCTTCCAAGGCGCTAAGCCGTCGATTGCAGCCAGTCGCGCCTCACGAGGCGGCAACGATTCGAGCGGCGGATCGCCCGCGGCTTCCAACTGTTCCAGAATGGCTACGATCTGCGGATCGAGTCGCGGGTCTCTCATTTGAAGATGCTCTTCGGAATCATACCGTGGACGCCTTTCGTGCCATCCACGACCTGCGTCACATCAAAGTCCACGGCCACGCTTGAGAGCATATAGGCGTCTTCGCGCGAGAGATGCTTGTCCGTCATTAGGAAATCGATGGCTTCGTGAACCGCGATTTTCATCGCTTCCGTAAGATCCTCGTGAATGCCCATTACGATAAAGTGCGTCGGCGTTTCCGCGCGCGGCCACCGGAGATGCATGTCCTTTCGCACCAGAAACTGAAAGGTTCCGATGAGCGACGTTTCAAGCGCGGTAATATCCACCTCGCCATTACCCTGACCCGCATGTCCGTCGCCCACTTCAAACAGCGCACCGCGCGCATGAATCGGGATGTAGAGAGTCGTCCCGGCGATCAGTTCCTTGTTATCCAGATTACCGGCGTGAATCCCCGGAGGCGCGCTGCTGATCCGTCCGGCCGATTGAGGCGGCGCGACGCCCATACTTCCGAAAAATGGCCTCATCGGGATCAGGATATTGTCCGCGAAGCGGGCGATACCGTGCTCCGCGTCCAACGGAATGATAACCGTGCGGCCCTTTGGAAACTCCTCCGGCAAGAAGCCGCGTCCCGGCGAAAACCCGTTATATGCGTACGCAATCTTCGGACGGATCCTCAAGATTCGGACTTCCAGCACATCGCCGGGTTCAGCGCCCTCCACGAAGATCGGGCCGGTGAGAATGTGGCCGCCGGGTCCCTTATCCTTGACGTTGTCGACAATCGCGCGTAGCTCTGGTTCAATGTCCGCCGGTTTCACTCCTGCTGCCATCAGCCGATCGGGAGTGCTGGTAATCATCGTTTCGATGGTGACTGTATCGCCCGATTGGATGCGCAGCACAGGCTTGGCGCCGGCGAAGTAGTAGCCCCAAACAACTGTCTCGGGACTTGCTTTAAGGTGGTAGTCCGCTGCCTGAGCGCAAATCGTCAGCAGAAGGAGCGCGGGAAATCCGGCGCGGCAGGTCATATCCGATTTTAACGGGCTACGGGCCTGTGGAGATTTGCAGCATCGCCGGTCCAGCGCCATTCAAATAAATGGGCGCGGGCTGGAAACCATTTCCTGAACCAACCTTGATAGTCACCGGCACACCCGTTGCGGGCCTACTGCAGCGGTAGCGCGGCTTATGAGGCAACCGCTTCTGTGGCAACCGTTCAAAACGTTGGCGGCGTAAGCATACGTTTGGGTGGCCAGGCGCAGTAGTCTAAAGCATCGCAGGGAGACGCACAATACACCGTTTGAGGCCCAAATTCATGGTCCTTTTGCCTGCAATGGGGTCAATCGTAACGGGACATCGGGATGCGAAAACGTACAACTTCGTTATACCGTTTGACACTTCAATACCCCGTCCGCTATCCTCAGTTAAACGACGGCCCAGCAGCCAATTGCTAGAATCCTACTCTTTTCCTTACACCACGAGTGGAGCAATGATTTAATTGACTTGGGGAACGTTGGCAAAATGGCCGAAAATCAGAGCATTAGCCAGCCCGAACAGTTGACCGACCAGACCGATCAGACTGCGGATCTGAACGGCGCTGAATACGAGCACCTGCTGGACGACTATACTCATTTCGTTCCGGCGGCTTCGAACGAGATTCTGCAGGGCCGCATTCTCAAGATTACGGCTAAAGATGTCATTGTCGATGTCGGCTCGAAATCCGAAGGCATCGTTCCCCGCGAGCAGTTCCTTTCCCCATCCGGCGAGATTACCGTCAAGCCCGGCGATGTTGTCGATGTGATGCTGGATCACGGCGAGAGTATTGAAGGGTACATTCTCCTTTCGCACGAGAAAGCGGCTCGGCTAGCCGTCTGGGAGAACCTGGAGAAAGCCTTCCAGGACCAACTCACAATTCTTGGGCGGGTCATCAGCCGCGTCAAAGGCGGCCTCGCGGTGGATGTCGGAATCAAGGCGTTCATGCCTGGATCGCAAATCGATGTTCGACCTGTCCGCAATCTCGACTCCTTCACTGGTCAGGACATTCCGGTCAAAATTATCAAACTCAACCGCCGCCGCGGAAACGTGGTCGTATCGCGGAAGATCGCCCTCGAGCAGGAGATCGCCGAGCGCAAGGCCATCACCATGGAACACCTCCGGCCAGGAGCTGTGCTGACCGGAATCGTTAAGAACGTAACCGATTATGGGGCGTTCGTCGACTTGGGCGGGATCGACGGTTTGTTGCATGTCACGGATATCTCGTGGGGCCGGATCGGCCATCCCTCGGAAGTGCTGCACCCGGGCGAAGAGATCACCGTTCAAGTGCTTAAGTACGATCCCGATAAGGATCGCGTATCGTTGGGTATCAAGCAGCTTGCTCCGGACCCATGGGAAGCCATTGAGCAGAAGTACGCCATCGGTAGCCGCGTAGTGGGACGCGTGGTGAACATCGCGGATTACGGCGCTTTCGTTGAGTTGGAGGGCGGAGTTGAGGGCCTGATCCACATTAGCGAGATGACCTGGTCGCGGCGCATGAAGCACCCGTCCAAGGTGGTGAAACCGGGCGATCAGGTGGAATCGGTAGTGCTCGAAGTGCATCCCAAGGAACGCCGTATCTCGCTCGGACTGAAGCAACTGGAGCCCGATCCCTGGACGACAATTAGCAGCCGCTATAGCGTTGGGTCGGTAGTCGAAGGGCGCGTCCGCAACATGACGGATTTCGGGGCGTTTATCGAAATCGAAGAAGGAATCGACGGCTTGGTGCATGTCTCGGACCTCTCCTGGACGAAGCGGATCAAGCACCCTTCCGAAGTGCTGCGCAAGGGCTCGATCGTTCAGGCCGTAATTCTGGCTATCGATGTGCCGCACAAGCGTTTGTCATTGGGAATCAAACAATTGCAGCCGGATGCCTGGGAGTCGTATTTCGGCGCGCACAACGTGAACGATATGGTCCGCGGAAGAGTCTGCCGCCTCGCGGGATTCGGCGCCTTCGTGGAACTGGTCGAAGGAGTGGAAGGACTGTGCCACTTCTCGGAGATTCCGGGATTCACCGGCCGCAAATCGGATCCCCCACCCGTCGAAGTGGGTGCTGAGCACGATTTCAAGATCATCAAGATGAATGAGGCCGAGAAGAAAATAGGCCTTAGCCTCAAGGCCGCTCAGGAGGAAGAGGAGCGGACCCGATTGGGTGACTACCACCGTCATGCAGCGGCCGCCACGTCGAATATGGAAGGGTTCGTCCTGCCCCGCGGCGGGAAACCGCGTCTCTAAGGACGATTTTTTCGCCTTCGCGATTGCAAAAAAGATCCAATCAAGCGATACTAAATCTTCGTAATCTATTGCAGCAAAACAGCTTTAGAGAGAAAATGAGGATGGTGTAAATGACCAAGGCGGATTTGATCGAGGAAGTGGCGCGAGTGGTTGAGATGACCCGGAAAGAAGCCGAGGTCATCGTGGACGCTATCTTCGACAGTATCGTCAAATCTCTGCGCGGCGGCGATAAGATCGAAATTCGCGGCTTCGGAAGCTTCCGGACCCGGCAGCGCCAGCCTCGGGTCGGCCGTAATCCGAAGACCGGCACGCGGGTCGAGGTGCCCGCGAAGAAGATTCCTTACTTTAAACCTAGCAAAGAGTTAAAGGACGTCGTAAATAACTCGGCTCACTCCGCGGAACCCGCGCCTCCCGACAACCCGGTACATTAGCCCTTGGACCGTCTCTGGAATCCGTGGCGGTTTCAATACGTCACCAAGGAAAATCGCCCCGAGGGCTGCATTTTCTGCGACCTCCCGCGCGAGGGGCGCGACGAGGAAAACCTCATCGTTCACCGAGCTCAGTTCAACTACATCATCCTCAACAGGTATCCCTATACTTCCGGACATCTTATGGTGGTTCCATTCCGCCATACCGATTCGCTGCAAGGTGTCGATGACCTAACAGCGCAGGAGTTGTTTGCGCTTGTCCGTATCGCGGACGGTAAGCTGCGCGACATCTATCATCCGAAAGGCATGAATCTCGGCATGAACGAGGGTGAAGCCGCTGGCGCCGGAATCGCGGAGCACATCCACATGCACGTCCTGCCCCGATGGATTGGAGATGCCAATTTCATGACCGTGATTGGCGAGACCCGCGTACTGCCTGAAGAGCTATCGGAGACCTACCGTAAGCTAAGAGCTGCGTTCTAACTTCCCATCCGATCCAACAGACTCGCCGCCTCAGGATCGGCGCGCAACGTGTCCACGAGCGGCGTGTTCCGCATGTAAAGAAGCATGGCGCTCCGATCGTCATAGGCACGGCGCAGCCACATCAGGCCATTCACCCGATCTCCGAGCGCGTAGTAAATGAAGGCGATGGAGTAACCCGGCACATACTCTGTCTTCGCCAGCCGCAGCAGTGAATCGAGATCGGCGCTCGCCGCCTTTCTATCCCCCGAACTCGCCTCCGCCATACCCAGCGCGCTCACCACAAGCGGTACTCCGAACTGCTGGCGGGCTTTCCGCAATGCGGCAACGGCCTCACTATGTTTTCCTTGTGCCATGTAGGTCACCCCGTAGGCAAACTCAAGAAGCGAGTACTCAGGCTCCAGTGCACGTACGCGATCGAGCAACCGCATGGCTTCGCCGTACTTGCGCTGCTTATACGCGATCGTGGCAGCGTCAATAATCAGCATCCGCGAGAGCGGATCGAGTTGCAGCGCCCTCTTCATCTCTCGCTCCGCTTCCGCCAGCCTGCCGCGGCTATCCAGAAAATGCGCGTACCAGTGAATGCCGTATGCGAAGCTGGGCTTCAGTTCGATGGCGCGCCGGAACTCTTTGTCCGCGGTGGCTGTATCCCAGTCGCAATCGAGCGCCACCAGACCGCGAGATGTATGAGCTTCAGCAAGGCCTTCGTCGAGTGACAAGGCGCGATCGGCGGCCGCCCTAGCCTTCGCGCCTAGAAGCCGTGTTGGCGCGAAATCCATGTCGATCATATAGCTGTAAGCTTCCGATAGCCCGCTGTAAGCGAGGGCGAAGTTGGGGTCCTTGGCGATGGCTTGTTCGAAGTAACCTACCGACTTCTGCAACTCGCCGGGTGTCATCAGATTCCAGTGCTGACGGCCCAAAAGATACAGATCGTAGGCTTCGAGATTAAGTTGTGGTGCCGCCGCCGGCTTTAACGATCGCCGGAAGGTCTCCGCGACGGCTTGCGCGATGTCGCTCTGCAGCGCCAGCGAATCGGTGATGTAGCGATCCCACGACCGGGACCAGATATGCGTGCCGTCGCTTGTCTTGACCAACTGCGCCGTGATCCGGACGGTGTCGCCTTCACGCCGTACACTCCCCTCGACGAGCGCATCGACGCCGAGCTTCCGCCCGACCTCGCGAACGTCCTTCGGTTTGTCCTTGTACTCGAAAACCGATGTCCGCGCAACCACTCTCAGGTTCTGAATCCCCGCGAGAGTGCCGATCAGTTCCTCAGTAAATCCGTCGCAGAAATACCCTTGCGAAGCATCGGCGCTCAGGTTAGTGAACGGTAATACGGCAACCGATGATGGCGTGGCACCTGCGATCCTGGCGTGCTGAATGTAGGCGGCGACGCCAAGAAGCACTGCGACGAGAATCGCCGCTGTAAACCATCCGAAATGCCATCGGCGGGATGTCCGTTCCTTCTTCAATTCGGTCGAAACCGGGGCCGGCGTAAAGACCGGCGCATAGCCAGGCGAAGGCATCGTGATCAGGACCGGATCGTTCGTGCCCCCTGCTTCGTAGTACTCCTTTAACTTGCGGCGCAACCGTCGCGCTTCCACCCGCACGATCGTATCGCTTCGCGGATCGAAATCGGGACCGCGATCGAAGACCTCGATCCCGAGCGTGTACTCCTTGATCGCGTCCGGGTCGCCGGCGAGCGATTTATCGACCACGAATCGAAGAAAGCGCACCATCCTCTCAGAGTTCAGAAACTCCGGGCTTGCCGAGATGCGCTGGACTTCCTCCCGAACTTTTCCGGCGAAGTCTTTCTCGCCGGACCTTACGCCATTAGCGCCCGAACTCACCGTGATCTCACCTTGTTCTCACTTGTTTTATCACAGACTTACGGCCAATCTGGAACCTGTGCGGTTGATGCCGCAATTCTACAAAGGAGAGTTTCAAATGATTCAACGCTTTTTCTTGACGGTCGTCTTCACCCTATTGGCGGCGGTCGCGGTTTCGACTGGGGTTCCGGCCGCGCTCGCCCAGTCCAGACCCACGGCCGCGGGAACCTGGTACTTCAACGTATCGATCAATGGCGCTCCGCCATGCCAATGCATCCAGATCGCCTCCTTCTATGCCGATGGCCATATCGACGGGCCGGGTACCGACTGGTTCTCCGGCGACATTCGCGGCGAATGGGCGGTGGGCGCCGATGGCAAGATCGTCTTCACGCTCATCGAAAACAACTACAATCCCGACGGCAGCGCCGGGGGAATGTACATCATCAAGGGCGCGTTCGCCTCCACGACCGCGGACTCGGGATCGGGCGTCAGTACCTTCCAGATCGTGGATAACACCGGTAAGGTCATGGTATCCGGTTCCGCAACGTTCAAGGCCACCAAAATCCACGCTCAGTGACCCGCGCGGGTATCTCTCGGAGGAAGGGCGGCCGGCAATGGCTGCCCTTGGGTTCATGGCGCAAGAATTGCTCTCTACTATGCCGGCGCGGGGAAGATGAAAATGGATTGGTTAGAGCGTAGATTCTTCAATGCCATCGCAGGCGGCCTTGCGTTTGCGCTGGCGGTTACCAAATCCGGTAAAGCCGCAGGAGAACCCGAGGTTCTCAGGCTGAGCCACAATGGCTGGATGCCTAACAACGAGCGGCTTCCTGTGTTGCTTTATCGCAAGGCGATAGACATCGCGAGCGCTGATCCCGCGTCCACTTTCGAGGCAACGTTCCATCGCAATGGCTGGCCGCCCCAATGGCGGAACGGGGTCTATGATTTTCATCACTATCATTCGACAGCGCATGAGGTGCTGGGTTTCGCGCAAGGGCATGCGAGGATTATGCTAGGCGGCGAGGGCGGCCGCGAAATCACGGTCCGAGCGGGGGATGTCGCCGTGCTGCCGGCCGGGACAGGACACTGCAATCTGGATGCGACTCCGGATTTCCTGGTCGTTGGGGCGTATCCGCCGGATCAGAGATGGGACATCTGCCGGAAGGCTCCATCTGAGGCGGAGCTTCGCCGCATGGAACTGCTGAGCTATCCAAAATCAGATCCGGTGAGCGGAGTCACAGGTCCACTCACGAGTCTTTGGAAGTAGACGGAGCGTCGGCTTGCTCCGTTTACGGCCGCAGCACGCTGTCGAGTTGATCCAACGGCAAAAAGGTGAATTGACTGACGATAACCTCAACCTCTGCGCCATTGAAAGGCGGCATCCCACGAAACAGCCACAGATTGATGCGCACCGGAGTAGGCTGTTGCGGGATAAGACGAGCCTGATTCGGCTTGTACGGCCAGCGTTGAAACTCGTGAGCGTTATCGTCGCGGTGGCCGTGAAGGGATTGAAACAGCACCCCGTCAGTTTCCCAAAGGAACCGATGCGTTGTGAGATCGCCATTCAGGGCAACCTTGAACTCGATATTGTCCCCGGGGGCACGCGGCCCGGACGCGGGAAAAACCACGTAATCCGCATTGTTTGCTGTTTTCCTGCCCCATTGGGCAAACTCGATGTCGATCTCGTTGGTCCCATCCGCGCCAACGTCGGGAGTAGGATACTTAAACAGCCCTAAGACTACGTTGCGATCGAGTTTGTCGATTCGACCGATCACCTGGAACTGATAACGTCCAAAACCCAGACGCTCTTGCGTGACGAGTTCCACACAGTGCCATTCGGTTCCTCCCGCGGCGCTCGCGACGCTGGTGATCTTAATGTGAAGCCGTCCCTCGTCTTCTATCTGAGCGTTGCCTTCATCGAATATGTTTGGTCCTGGCCCGCCAGTAAGTGCGCCGGTGTCCCTGACGTCCCACTGATATCCAGAAAAAGTTATAGTCTTCACTTGCTCTCCCGAATTTTCGCTTCAACGAGGCGGCCGCCGGCCTCGATGCTTAAAGGACTAACGTGTGCGAGGCGGTCCCAGTCAGTTCGATCGCGGTGTAGAAATCCTGTTGTCCGTGACCGAACGGAAAGGGCGGGGAAAACGGTCCCGCGTGAGCCGTTCTTATCCCAAGAGTTGAAACGGGAGCCGACGAGACCGGACCCTGCTGGACGATATTCACACGCGGCAGCAGCAAGGTGAAAGTAGTTGAACCCGTATCGACCGTAAGTATGATGGTTACGCTGACAAGAGTACCGAGGTCCGGGACGTCTACTGTGCGGATCTCGTTGCCTTTGAAAGTCAGTGTCCTTTGACTGTCCTGATAGCTGAAGTGCGTTCCACCGAAGATGATCGGTTCGGTGGAATATCGAACAAGTATTCCCCCGCCTGAAAGGGTCCATAGATTGGGGGAGACAAATTGCGTTTGCGGCATAATTATTGCTCCTTGAAGTCCCGAGAATCGATCGCCAGCTTCGCGAAAAGGAAGCGTGAAGCCATACACGAAGCGTTCAAGCTGCCTTCCACCACATCCGGGTAATCAACTCAAGAGAAATATATGCGACTTCTTGGGCATTGAATACCTCCAATTCAGGTGGGGGGTACAAAACATTACTGAATCAAGCGATCGACCAGAGCGTTAGCCTACGTCCTGTGTCCTTGCACGGGCCGTCCCGGCCGAGTTTGGGGAACGATCCATGGACTTTAATTCACACCCGCGAATGTGGTCTGCGCTGTTATTTGTGGATTACCGCTGGTGTCGAGTTGGACGGTGTATGTCAGTAAGAAGCCCGCTGTGAGATTGGATCCTGCCCAACTAACGATACTCGGAGGTGATTGCACAGCATCGAAGCTTTGGTCGGGGAAAGTTATGCCATCGATTATTCCGGCAACCTCCAGTGTGACCAAGAGTTGAACGGCTATTTGGCCATGAGTCTGACCCGAGGGCAGCGGCGGAGGTGTCGCCTGAGCACTAGCGCTTGTCACAGTAATGGGCGAACTGCCTCCCCACGCGGGAGTCAACGTCCAGGTCACTCCGACGACTTGCAGCGTACCCGGAATAAGGACTACAGGGCCCACTTTCAGGGAGAGAATTCCTCGGACAACGGCAACAGTCCTGAAAGTATAGACAGGGTACTTGGACTCTGACCGAAGTCATTAACGGCGACGACGCTCCAGGAGTAAGGGGTGTCATGTTCGAATGGCAATGTGATAGGGTATCCGCGGCTACCCAATGTGCCGCTAGCGAAATCTTTACCTGTTAAAGCGTTTTTGAGATATACCTGCCAATACTTTCCTGCCCTCAAGGTGAACACGCCTGGGTCGCCCCAATTAAGCGCCACGCCAGTTATCGGGACGTCGTGGCTGTCCGGAGCATGGCTTGACACTACTCCCCCGATTGTATATGACAAACCTAAGGTGGCCGGTTGCAATGGTTGTCCGGCTAGTTTCTCCAAGTTCCGGACGGAAATGGATGGTGGTGGCGGCCAGTGTAGTCCTAGCTTCTGCGCCATGCCACTCACCGACTTCGTCCCCAGCATTTTGGCAAATTGTACAAGACCGATGTCAGCCAAAGGAAGCTCCTTCTTTATACAAGCAATTTGACGGGCCGCCCGCGACGCGGAGACCAGCACGCCGTACCGATTAGAGCCAGGCAGTGGAGTATCCGGCAGAACCGGTGAGGATATTGCGGGCAATATACGGATAGTAGGGGCTGGTCGGGTTCATAGCACCCCAGGGTTGGCTGTTACCGGTGCCACTGAACCACTGATTGACGATCTGGCCCTGCTGCTCAAGGTTGAAGTCCGTCCAGGGCGGGCCGGCCAGTCCGTAGGCGTACACGCTGTCGCCCATTATCTTATGCGTCTGGTTCACAATCCCGCTGCAGACGAAGCCTGGCAGAAAGCTATTGTGGGCGATCTGCCACGCATGGGTAAGTTCATGGATCAATAGCTCACCGGCGCCCCGATAGTGGTCGTCTCCAGGGCCAAGCGGATTATTATAGGCATTTCCCAGGTTGCAGTAGGTCTTCCCGTCGACCCCAGGCGCGGTAAACGCCCGTCCGCCGAGGCCACAGAGGTTGGTGAGCATAACGTCACCATAGGGCAGCTCGGCTCCGAAAACCTTGCGAGCGGTCGCTATCTCGGCGGCGTTCAACGACCGGGATCCGATTAGCGCGTTGGTGACTAACCCGACCGCCACGCCCGCAACTGTACCCAATATGAGGGCGGTCCCCACACCTAAGCCTGCGATGCTCCCGATGGCGAATACCACGACGCCGGCGATCACTCCCAGGGTGCCGCCAGGACCGAGTGTTAGGCCAAGCCAGCCGATGGCCTCCCGCGTCATTCCAATGACCGCGCCAAGAAAGGCTCCCACTGTGGCAGCGCCGATGCTGAGCAGATCGTGCACCAGGCCATCAAGCGTGCCAACGATTCCGGACCATTGATAGTCGTGAGCCACGGCGAAGGTCGCGGACTTCATGATCTCACTCCAGTACATCGCGATCAGCGGGTTCGACCCGGGCTCCGGATGGGTGTCGTCTGTTCCATTCGCAGACACGTGGCCAGCGTGATAGAAGAAGAACGAGGGAAGCCCGGGCCCGGTCAGATAGGCGCGGAGCTGGAAGTCGAAGGACGCCAAGCCGGTCGAGTTCGTGATGAACTCGACGGTATAGGTGCCATCCACGTTAATGTTGAGCTTGACCGAGCCCCCAAGAGGTGTCCCAGGTGGTGTCACCCACCCCTGGCTGTAGGCCTTCGAGCCCGGAATTGCGTCTAATTGCCCGGACATTTGCCTGACGGAAACGGGAGCTTGCAGGCCAAGCCTTTGCGCCATTGTGCCTATGTCTACGGCGTGACCTAAAGGTATGGCCTTCGCCGCTTTGGTTCGCACGCTTATCGGATTGCTCATACTGATTTTCCAGCTACGATGCAGTTCGCGCAATCTCCTCACTGAAGCGCGATCAGCATGGGGATCATCGCTTGGCCTTCTCTCAAAGGACGCAAAGCCTTACCAATTACAGCCCCAAAGACTTTGAAGGGATCGTCCGCTTTCATGGCATGCCCAGGGGTCGCTGATGTTGTCAGGAGGTCACCCACTTCGATGGGCGCATACTGCGCATCCACCTTGCAATAGACCTTGCCCACCAACGCCACTGGCGCCCTCCCCTCTTGCGACGCTCGCTTATCCAGGACGATTCCAGACTTGTACTCGCCAGCGCCCGAGACCACACCCGCAACCTTCTTGTCATATGCAACCTGGCTTGGCCGCAATGCGCCTTCCTGATCGATGACAACCACAGTTCCCGGCTCAATCCGTTCCGCCTCTGCGATATCAAACTGCTCCGCGCAGTCGGCACCAGGTAAGAGGATGTCGCCTGTGACCGTCAGATTCCCATCAAAAAACCCCGCTAATCCGCTCTTGTTGACTGATCCATCCGCGTTAAGGCTGTGGCCGGATACCCCGGCTGCATTGGGATTACGGCTTGTGCCGAACACGCCATCAAATTTAATGCTTTCGCCCACGACGCCAGCCCCCTCAGTGCTATCCCCCACGACTCCAACTTGCTGAGTACTGTGTCCATGAACGCCGATCCCAGCAACGCTAACGCCGAGCACTCCTGGACCGGCAGGCGCGGCTGGTTTGTTGTTAAACCCACCCACGCCCTCGGCAGCGCCAGAGGTGCTTTGCCCAACCACACCCCTGCCCGCCGTCGCATTGCCAAAAACGCCGTCGCCCTGATCGCTGTCGCCCACTACGCCAGTTTGCTGAGTGCTATGTCCATGGACCCCGAACCCCGCAACGCTAACACCGAGCACACCTGGACCAGCCGGAGCGTCCGGTTTGTTTTTAAATCCGCCCACACCCTCGGCAACGTTTGAGGTACTCTGCCCAACCACACCCTGCCGAGCCTCGAATTGCCAAATACGGCATCGCCAGTATCGTTCTGGCCAAGTACACCGATACTGGCGACGCCGCCGTTTCCCACAACTCCACGGCCACCATTCGTGGTGTTTTCTCCAAGAACGCCCGGTATCGCGGAATCTGATGAGGTACCTTGTAAAGCTGGCATGTTATCGTTCCTCCTGCAAGAAGATATCGAAAATCATTTAATCGGAGAAGCAAGCTACTCGGAACTGCTTCCGGGAATACCTAACGCGACTGCATTGTCAGCGCAATGTAGTCTATACTAATGGTGAAGTACCGAGCGACCTCAAGCCACGGTGCTGGAAATCGAAACCAATAGCTCCCAAGAACCGCTTCAGGCTAATTGGACTATCCCCGTTGATGCAACCAGACGGATTTGCCGCTGACGTATCCCAATCGGAATGGTATTGTTGGACAGTCCATCCACGGTAGTTGACTGCGGTGTTGTTGCAAGGATCTCCGAGTTCCTCAAATGAACCATTACGGTCCGCGAACTGTTCGACTAGCTCATGGCCGACCTTCAGTGTAACGCCATTCACTAAAGTCAATCGTTGATGGAGCACCGACATCGTTTGTTTTGACGATGGCCCAATAATACGTAGGAGGAGGGGGAGGGTCCGTTCGACCTTCATTATGCCACGCCCTGAGCTCCATTTCCAATCGGATCACCCTTACCATTGAACATTTCAGGCGTTGTTTCAGGTGGTGGAAGAATCAGGTAGATCTGGTTTATGTCCGTTGGCGATGGTGGTGATGGTACTCGTCCAGCTTTGATCCACTTTATAAGCTGCTTCGTAATCTCGTCTTTCAACTGATTATTACGATCCGTGTAGATTATGGTTGCTGGAGGGCTTGCGTCATCGATGATTATCGGGGTATGCACCGTACCACGCTGAATCTCCATACTGTGCAAGACCGTTCATAAAAGGTCCGGTCACAAGGTCCGATATCATCTGCTGTAATTTGTTGGCTGTGTCCCGATTTGCGACGTAATCATGACCCCAGAAAATAGGCACGACGAACGGCTTAGGCATTATGTGATTAATGTTTGGCATAAGGATTTACCTCCTTTTGATAGCGCATACTTCTCTCACTGCAGCGCGATCAAAATCGGGATAAGTCCTTGGCCTGCACTGAGCGGACGCAAAGCCTTACCGATTACAGAACCAGAGACTTTGAATGGATCTTCCGCTTTCATGGCATGCCCAGGAGTTGCCGATGTTGTCAGCAGATCGCCGACTTCGATGGAAGCATACTGCGCGTCCGCCTTGCAGTAGACTTTGCCTACCAAAGCCACTGTTGCCCTGCCATCTTGCGATTGCTGCCTGTCCAGAACGATGCCCGGCCGACATCCGCCCGCACCAGAGACGACACCCGCAACCTTCTTGTCGTATGCTTGCTGGCTTGGCCGCAACGCGCCTTCCTGATCGATGACAAGCACAGTTCCCGGCTCAATCTGTTCCGCTTCTGCTATATCAAACTGCTCTGCGCAGTCCGCGCCAGATAAGAAGATGTCGCCCGTGACCGTTACATTCCCGTCGAAAAACCCGGCTAATCCGCTCTTGTTAACTGTTCCGTCGGTGTTAAGGCTGTGCCCGGATACGCCCGCTGCGTTGGGATTACGGCTTACGCCGAAGACGCCATCAAACTTATCGCTATCGCCCACGACTCCCGCCTGTGAACTGCTGTGTCCAACTACGCCTCTACCGCTTGTCGAATTGCCAAATACGGCATCTCCGCTAACTGACTGGCCCAGTACGCCGATACCGCTGGTGCTGTTTCCCACAACGCCGCGGCTACCAGCAGTTGGCTCGGCGGTGACCTCCAATTTGCTGCCAGGATTCGTCGTGCCGATGCCGACATTGCCGGGTGTGCGTGATAGCAAGCCACTCTTTGCCCGTGGTCTCGTCCGCGAGTACGCATTTTACCCCCGGGTGAATCGGCGGAAGGCACAACTTGCCAGACCCAGGAACCTTGGCTGTTCTTTATTCGCAAGCCCGCATACTGATCGCCCCCAGCGTTGACTTCGATCTTCGTGTCCGCGAGTGAGGCACCCCCTACTGTCAAGTGATCGCCAGGATTCGTCGTGCCGATGCCGACGTTCCCGGATGGACTCAAGGTCATCACATTATTCCAGGAATTCGGGTTAGTCTCCCTGCTTGAAGAACTCCAGGCTCCCCGCACCGTCGGACCCGAGATGTGAGAATCCACGATTGATTTCCTGCGATCGACCCTCCGGCAAACTTGATAGTCGGTTTGTCTCCGGTCAGCCTCAGTGCCCCCTCTTGTCCGTTCCAATTGCCAACAATCTCGACCCTCGCGGTTGCAGCCGCGGCAACATTGATTTGCATGGCAGGTTGACCATTTGTCTTGACAATGAGAGGCTCATTGTCGGAAGTACCGAGAAAGTTTTGAGACGGGTTAGTGCCAGGATTACCGGTTAGATCCCAAGCCATTGTTTTTCGCTCCTTTCAGGGGAAGCATGAACCATGATTTCCATTTAGCTTCCCGATAGAGCAGAATACCCGAGTTCTTGTCGTTTGCATACCGCCTATTCAGGTGGTAGCGTATAAAGCCTTTATTGAATCAGCCGGTCGCGCAAAGCTTTCGCTACGGCTTCTGACTTGGAATGAACTTGCAACTTCTCATAAATAGACCGCATATGATACGACACCGTGTTGATGCTGATTTGCATTTCCACAGCCGCCGTCTTGTAGTGATGTCCTTCAGCCAACAGCTTCAGGAGACGCATTTCTGTTGAAGTCAGGTGGTAATCGGCCGATTCGGGGGATGAAATTTCTGGAAAAGTTGGACGACCCTGCGTGCCACTTCCGGTGACATCGGGCGCCTCCGCTCACCACTTCACGGATACTCTCCAGCAGCCGCGCTGGAGGCGTTTTCTTGAGCAGGTAGCCACACGCGCCGGCGCAGATGGCCTCGAAAATCCGGTCGTCATCGCCGTACACTGTCAGCATCAGCACCTGGAGCTTCGGGTGGCGTGCCCTGAGCCGCCGGATGCCTTCGATGCCGGACATTCCCGGCAATCCGATGTCCACTAACGCTACGTCTGGCGTTTCCTCTACCTATGTTTGGCAGAGCCTCTTCCATCGATTCGAAACTTGCCGACGACGCGGTAGCCGGCGTCCCGCCAATCAGGATGCCGAGGCCTTCACGAATGTCGCGCTGGTCTTCTATGATCGCGACGCTTATCAGCGTTCGGCTCAGGTTCTGGCGGCTGCGAGGATCGATCTCCGGTAGAAGGCACGTCTGTAGCTTAGATCAAAACCGGCGGGCTTATCCCACCTATTCTGGTGGGCGCTTAATGCGAATTCCGAGCTGCTCGCTCCGGTGTGGCAAGCGGAATATCCAAAGTAACTGCCGTGCCCCGGCCATCTGCCGCAACGTCTTTTGCTGCCCCCAAGCCGTCGCGCACGTTCGCGCATGCTTGCTAACCCTTGACCATGACCATCGACGGCCGCAAGTGGATCAAAACCCGAGCCGTTGTCGCGCACCCGCACAACCAGGTCGAGCGTTTTCCATGCGAATGTCGATTTCGACTTGTGTGCAATTTGCATGGCGGACCACGTTGTGGACACACTCCTTGAAGATCAGGAACACTTGACGTCGCGCCTCCGAGCCGATGGCGACCTCCTGCTCACGCCCAGAAGTCCGGAACTCAAAACGGATGTCGCGCGCAACCAGAAGATCGTTCGCAAACTCGCGCATACGCTGCGTCAGGTAGTAGAGTTTATCTTTAGCTGGGTTGATGGCCCACACGATGTCACCCATCGAATCCACAAGGTCCCGGGACACTTCGGCGATGCGAGTCAACGGCGCATTGATTTCAGGATCGCGTTTCACCGATCCTGCTGGCGAACCACCTCGCTTAGGATCGCCACCTGCGAAAGGCTAGATCCGATATCGTCATGTAAATCGGTGGCGATGCGCGTACGTATCCGTTCCACCGCCAGCAGCTGTATCAAGCGGTAGCGGGAAAGGCCGTAGATTATGAAGGCAGCAATGGCGGCTTCCAGGCTGATAAACCACCACCGTCCGCCAAAATGGCGTAAGAATAGTGATGGACAGCGTGGCGGGCAGTGAACTTGCTCTCCCTTCCGAGCCTACCGCGCGCACGAGGAACCGGTACGCTCCGGGCATGAGGCCGGCATAGTGTACCCTCCGTTCATCTGCCGGAGTGCTCCAGCGTTCACTAACACCTTCGAGCATGTATTGATAGCGGACGCGGGTAGCCCGGACGAGAATCAATGCTCAAGGAACTCGATCTCGACTCTCGTTGCGAGATGACGGTAGTTTCAGATCCGGAACATGTTTCTCACCCAACTGAGACAACCGTTGAGGCACGCCCATGACTTTTAATCCGGTGATCAGAATCAGTGGCGTCGTGACGTCGCGATCCGGCTGGGGCACGAAACGCGAAATGCCATCATTCGTGATAAACCAAAGTGTCCCCCGGCGATCACAGAAGGCGTAATGAACGGTGCCTTTGGCCAAGCCATCTGCCCACGTATAGTGATTGACTGTGACCGATTCCGTTCCGGCAGATGCAGGTGTGGAATTCAAACGATCTACACCGCTGTTCGTGCCAATATAGATTCGGCCGAAGCGATCCTCGGTGATGCATCGGATCTCATTGCTGGATAAACCCTTCGCGGTTGTAAAGCGCGTCAGTTGTGGATGATCCGAGGCGGGATTATCGATGCGGCTCAAGCCACCCTAGAGAAGCGACCCAAACACGTCCGGCATGGTCCACAAAGATGTCACAGATCATGCCCTTGAAGGCGTCTTGCCCGGGAAACGGTTCGAGCCGGCGATTACCGTAGCGTACGAGACCGCCGCCATGATCGAAGCCTATCCAAAGATTGCCGGAAGCGTCCTCACGAAGAGCCGAAACTGCATTCTTATTCAACTGGATCGGCAGTCTTCCCGGCCCAGGCTAATGATGCAGTTCATCCGTGGCTCGGATCCCAGCGTGCCAGATCATTGTTCGCTGTAGTTTTCGGCGTCATGATAGTTTTCCGTAGCGATCCAAATGTCGCCGTGTCTGTCCGGGTAAATCCGGTTGAAGGCGCTGCCTTGCAATCCGTGGGTCACATTCATAAATGAAGTGTGGCCGCATGCGACCGAGATCTTCGAGGCGGCGGCGTTTTCGGAAAGCGGTAGAGCCCGTCGGTGATGGCCACCCACCACTCTCCCGATCGATCTTGAAAGCTGCCTGGGCGTAGCCACACGGCGGAGTGCGGATCGGCCCTGGGCAGGCTGATCTCGGTGGCAATGAACCTTGCGCCATCGAACCTCTCGATAAAGGCTCGGGCGCCGAAGGCCGTGATCACACACAGTTCCCCGTTTCAGATCTTCAATAATCCTGGCATCGGCGTTTCCAGTTAGAAAGCCGTGCTGCGAATCGTACGTGACAAACCCGTTGCCAGACATTTTCATCACGCCGTTATCTCGAGTGCCGATCCAGAGGTTGCCATCTCTGTCCTCGGCGATCTTGTAAATCACCGCTGTGCTCAAGCCATTTGCGGTTGTGTAGTTTCGAAATCCTCGGACCACCGGGCTCGAACTTCGCTCAGGCCTGCCGATTGTGCCGATCCACAATGTCCCTGATAGAGGATTGAAAGATGGACCTTACATCGTTCCCGGGAAGTCCGTTAGCGGTACGAGTAGCAATCAGCCGGTTACCCGCAGCGCCCGGTTTGGGATCCGCTCTATTAGACGAGCAGAATCCGCGGCCTCTGGTGCCGATCCACCCAACGTCCACCATGATCCTTGAAGACCACCTGTCCACGAAATTATCGGCAGTCCGTTTGCGGTGGTGTAGCGCTCTGAACGGCCGTCGCTAAGCCTACGGAAGAGTCCTTGACGCGCAGCGATCCACAACGTGCCGTCGTCGTCGAAAACGATATTATTCACGAGGCTGCCCAGAAAGGTATTTCGACGGCAACCCGAGATCCACGAACTTCAACACAACGTGGTTGTCCGTCTCGCTGGAACCGATACAGCCCAGTCGTAAGTCGCACACCAGATGCTACCTGAGGTGTCCTCCGCAAGGGCGTTAACACGGCTTCGCGCCTTCCTGCGTTCCCGAATGGCAATCAATGAACATCGGCTGCCCAGTTGCGGCGACACTGGAAGGCGGTCCGGTTGTATGTGCGTTGGGATTGAACCGGCAGACGCCTCCGTCGGTGCAATCCAATACGTACCGTCTCGCGTTTCGAGCAGGTCGTTAACCCAGGAGTGAGGTAGTCCATCCTCCGTGGTGTAATTCGTGAAGTTGTAACCGTCGAAACGTGACAGTCCTCCATCGGTGCAGAACCACAGATAACCCCGGGAGTCCTGTCGAATACGATTAATGTGGTTGTGGGCCAGACCCTCTGCGGTCGTATAGGCCGTGATCGGCAGGTGTTCGGCAGAACTGATACCGGTCGCTAGCAATAGTAACGGGATGACCAGATCGGAAGCTGATGAACCGTTAACCGGCACCAACCTGAGCACGCATCCTCCGTCATGTGATTGGTATAGCTCTAAGGTTCGACGAAGTCAAACCCTGACGCGCGTAGTATGCCGGCTATTCCCCCGGCGGTTGAAGCACCACTTGCCGGCTTCCAAGCCGTCGCCGAACCAAGCAAGTTTCTCAATGAACGCTCAGCCGGACTTTTCAGTCATTCATAATGGAATCACAACTAAGATAATGGAATCACAACTAAGCTCATGTGGTTGTGTTCATCAGTAAAGAACCTTGTTTACTGCGGAGGCAAGCCGTTACCATGAAGAAGCCCCAAGACGTTGAAAAGACAGGCAATTGCCCCGGACCCGCCTATTTGACGGCTTTTGGCCGCCGCTCCTTCATACAGGTCGGTTTCCTAGGGGGACTGGGAGTCACACTGGCTGACCTCTTTGCCAGCCGCGCACAGGCGGGCGAAGTCAAGCCCGCTACGGGCATCCTGAACTTCCCTGAAGGGAAGGCGAAGAGCTGTCATACAGATCATCCTGCCGGGCGGTCTTGCCCACCAGGAGTCCTGGGACCCGAAGCCAGAAGCTCCTATCGAGTATCGAGGACCGTTCGGTGTCGCCAAGACAAAAATACCGGGCATCGTCTTCAGCGAGAACCTGTCCCGCACCGCGCAGATCGCCGACAAGATCACGGTGGTTCGCTCGATCACTGGCCATATCCCGGATCACGCGCAGGCGACCTATCTGATGTTTACCGGTTACTTGCCGAGTCCGGCCATTCTGCATCCTTCAATTGGCGCAGTTGTGTCGCACGCGTTTGGTCCAAAGAACGGCATGCCTCCATATGTCGGGCTGCCCAACGTCCCGTCCCAAGGCGGCACCGGATATCTGAGCTCCAAATTCGGCGCTTTCGAACTGGGCGCGGACCCGGCGCAGAAGAACTTCAAAGTTCGTGACATCACGTTGCCGAAGGACGTAAGCGCCGAGCGGTTTGAGCGCCGGCAGTCCGCGCGTGAGGCCGTGGAGGATCACTTCCGTACACTCGAATCGAATCCTGCCGAACTTGATGCAATGGGCGATTTTTACAGCCAGGCATACAAAATCATCAGTTCCCCATCCGCCCGCAAGGCCTTCACGCTTGACGACGAACCCGAAGCGATGACCAAGCTGTATGGCGAGTACAAGAATCCGCGCAATGGCCAGCCGTTCAGCATCAGCCGGCAATTGATGCTGGCACGCCGCTTGGTGGAATCGGGTGTACGCTTTGTAACTGTCCAGTTCGGGGGTTCGGAGGGCTGGGACAATCACACTCGAATTAAAGAGGCTGTCGGCAATGGAATGCCTGCCTTCGATCACGCATTCGCCGGTCTCATCGCCGACCTCGATCAGCGCGGCTTGCTCGATTCGACCATCGTCACCGTCACCAGCGAATTCGGCCGTACTCCGAAGATCAATGAAAACGGCGGCCGCGACCACTGGGCTCGCGTTTACTCGCAGGTGATCGCGGGCGGCGGTATCACGCGTGGACAGATCTACGGCGCCACGAATTCGACCGCCAGCGAACCGGATCAAAACCCGGTACAGGTCGAGGATTTCCTGGCGACTGTATACACTCAACTCGGAATCGACCCGTCGATTCGTCTGCTCGCGCCCGGCAACCGTCCGATCGACATCGTGCGCGGCGGCAGCGTAGTACCGGGAATTGTAGCTTAACCGCAAGCATGTCCCGCGCTACTTTTCTTTTCGCCTTGGCGATCTCCGCTCCGTTGTGGGCGGAGCCTCAGCACATGCTCGACTATGTGCTCCCTCGCGGCGGCACGGTGGGCACTACGGTCGATGTGACGCTGCGCGGCCGCTATCTTGAGGATCCGAAGGAGATCATCTTCTACGACAACGGCATCAAAGCCGTTAACATAACGTCCGGCGCAAAACCCGCGGAAGAAGTGAAGGCACAATTCCAGATATCTCCGAATGCCAGATCCGGCGAACATGTGCTCCGGCTTCGTACCGCTACCGGCCTCACTGAAGCCATGACGTTCTGGGTCGACCGCTTTCCTACAGTGATGGAAACGGAAAAGAAGATCGGCGAAAACGACACCATCGAAAAGGCTCAGTCGGTGGCGATGAACACAACCGTCGAGGGTCAGATTCATCCAGGCGACCATCCCGATATTGATTACTACTGGATGCGCGTGGACGAAGGACAGCGGATATCCGTTGAGGTTGAGGCCGTCCGCCTCGGCACTATGCACTTCAGCGTGGGTGACGCCGACCTCAAAGTTCGAATACTTGACGATCAGGGCAAAGAAGTCGGCAAAGCCGACGACAGCGCGATGTACGTGCAGGATCCCATTCTCTCGATCATCGCCCCGCACTCGGGAAACTACTTTATTGAGATTTCGCAGCAGATGTTCGAGAATCCGCGCGAGGTTCATTACCGCGCTCATATCGGAAACTTCTCGCGGCCGACGGGAGTTTATCCGGCGGGCGGACAGGCGGGACAGCAACTCGTGGTAAAGATTCTCGGCGACCCGATGGGCGAACGCACCGAACAGATCACATTGCCGAACGTGGCCGGGCCTGTGGACTACTATCCCGGGCCGAAAGGCCAGCAACCGCCATCTCCTAACATCCTGCGCGTCTCGCCATATCCTAACGTGCTCAAGGCTGACGGCGATCAACCGACGCTGGTTCCATCGCTGCCCGCGGCGCTCAACGGCATCTTTACCAAGGCGAATGGCGTGGACGAGTTCCGTTTTACCGCCAAAAAGGACCAACCTTGGCGAGTGCAGGTATTCGCGCGA
Organism: Terriglobia bacterium; assembly: GCA_963767545.1. Taxonomy (GTDB): domain Bacteria; phylum Acidobacteriota; class Terriglobia; order Bryobacterales; family Bryobacteraceae; genus CAVVFX01. The sequence continues at coordinate 37,713 of CAVYEV010000001.1, read as the reverse complement.
ACGCTCGGTTCGCCGATGGATCCCAAGATTACGATTCGACCGGCTGACAAGCCGAACGTGCTGGTTACTGCTGACGATTCGAAACTGGCCGATCTGGGTCAGCCTTCGAATCGCGGAACCTGGCACACGAAGGAAATGCTCGACCCGGTGGCAATCTTTAAGGCGCCCGCCGACGGCGACTATATTCTCGGCATCGCGGATACGCGCGGCGTGATCAATCCCGGCGAGGTGTATCGCATCGAGATCGAGCCGATACACGACACCATCTATACTCACATCACCAGCCCCGACGCTTATCAGATCCCGCGCGTGACTGGCCTAATTATTCCCCAAGGCAGCCGCTGGACGCTGACGCTGCAGGTCGCGCCGGGCTTTGGCAACAACTTTAAAGGCGACCTGGATGTCACGGCTGTTGGACTCCCCAAAGGCGTGACGATGATTGCGCCGCGTTTTAAGAAAGGGGCGACGCGTATGCCGGTCCAGTTCATCGCAGCGCCCGACGCCGAACAACAGGCCGCGCTGATCCAACTGCTTGTGAAGCCTGTCGACAGTACGGCCAAGCTGGAATCCGCATCCCGCCAAGCGATTGCTCTGTACAACCATCCCGGCGAGTATCCGTGGCACTACGTGTTCCTCGACAAGTTTTGTCTCGCTGTGACCAAGCCGGCCCCGTTCGATATCAGCATTGAGGAGCCTTCCATACCTATTACTCGTAGCGCCGAGATGATGCTTAAGGTGAAGGTCACGCGTCACGAAGGTTACAAGGGCGCCGATTGAATTGCAGCCGGACTGGCTGCCGCCAGGAGTTTCGGGCGGCGGCACCACTACCATTGCCGCCGATAAGTCCGAGGCTGAGGTGAAGATCCAGGCCAATGGTAAAGCGGAGCCGGGCATCTTTCAAGTGGCGATCAACGCGTCCACGACAGATCGCGGCGACGCGTTCAGCGGCTTCGGACGGGTTCGCGCTTCGACCCCCTTCGTGAAGTTGGAAGTTGCGGAGCCGTATCTTACTATCGACTTGCGCCGTTCGTCGGTTGAGCGTGGCAGGCATGGCGAGATTGTTGGCGTGATCAAACATAACAAGCCGCTGCCGGCACCGCGACCGCGTCGCTGATCCGTCTTCCCAAGGGCGTGACCCTGGTGGGAAAGCCGCCGGAGATCAAGTCCGGTGACGAGATGGTGACCTTCGAAGTCGAGGCGTCGAGCGATGCCTTGCTCGGGATGTATAAAGAAATCGCTTGTGAAGTTACGTGGTCGATAAGGGCCAACCGATCCATCAGCAGACTGGGTCGGGTATTCTGCGCGTTGATCCGGCGAAGACTATTACGGCGGTCCGATAGGAATTCCGTTATGCAGATTCGTTTTCTGTTCGCTGATTGCGATCCTGGCCTCCTCTCTTTTTGCGGCACCCAAAATGCCCGTCGAGCCGAAGGCAAAGGTCAAGGCGGTTCCCAGCTTTCGTCTCGACGTGATGCCTGTTTTCTTTCGCGCCGGCTGCAATACCGGCGGCTGCCATGGCGCGGCCAGCGGCAAAGATGGTTTTCACCTCGGTCTTTTCGGCTACGATCCGGCGGGCGACTATTGGCGAATCACCCAACAGATCGTGGGCCGGCGCATCGATCTCGCCGTGCCCGAACAAAGCCTGCTCCTTTTGAAGGCCACCGGAGCGGTTCCTCATTCGGGCGGACGCCGCTTCAAGAAGGACAGCGAATACTACCAGACGCTTTTGCGTTGGATCGAGGCGGGCGCGCCGGACGACGCCGAGTCTGTGCCGACCGTAACTGGCATTCAACTCGTTCCCGATAAGTTCGTCTTCACCGGGAAGGTTAAAACCAAACCGCTGCAGGTAATCGCGAAGTACTCGGACGGAACAAGCCGCACAGTTAACGATCTCGCGCTCTATCTGACCAACAACAAGGCGACGGCCGACATCGACGATCAGGGCGTGATCACTGCGGGCACGAAAGGCGACACCTTTGTCTTCGCGCGATTCTCGAAATATACGACGGGCGCGGAGATGATCGTGCTGCCCGCGGACAAGCATTTCAAATGGCCCAAGATCAACGAGACCAGCTACATCGATCAACTGGTCGACGCCAAGCTGAAGTATCTGCGGATTGTGCCCAGCGGCCTTGCACCGATGAAGAGTTCCTTCGCCGCGCGTATCTCGATATCATCGGCGTTCCTCCCAACATCGAGGAATACCAGAAGTTCATGCCGAAAAATCGCGCGATAAGCGGACGGAACTTGTAGACGCGCTTTTGCAGCGCGATGAGTTTGCCGACCTCTGGGCGGCCAAATGGTCGGAGATGCTGAAGATCGCGAGCGATAATAACAGCGCTTTCGGTACCGATCGTAAGCCCGCCTACGCGTACTATCAGTGGATCCGCGAGCAGATGAGAAAAGACACGCCGCTCGATCAGTTTGTGCGGCAGCAGATTGCGGCTTCGGGCAGCAATATACAGGACCCGGCGGTCAATCTGTACACCATGATTCCGGCGGGCAACTACGATCCTAAAGCCGTGGCGCTCGACATCGCGCAGGTGTTTACCGGCATTCGCATCCAGTGCTCGCAATGCCACAATCATCCGTTCGACCGCTGGACACAGGATGACTTCTACGGCTTCGTCAGCTTCTTTACGGGCGTGAAGCGCAAGGAGGCTTCGGAAGCGCGCGAATTCTACGTTTGGGACGATCCCAACGCCGCGCCTGCCAAACACCTGCTCGATAATCACCCATGCCCGCCGAAGTTTCTAGGCGGCGCCGAGCCGGATGTGAAGGGCAAAGATCCGCGAGTTGCTCTCGCCGATTGGCTGACGTCGAAGGATAACGACGATATTCCGCCAGAACATGGCAAATCGCATCTGGGCGCATTTCGTCGGGCCGCGGCATCGTCGAGCCGGTTGACGATGTGCGCATCAGCAATCCGCCAAGTAATAAAGAGCTTCTGGAAGCGCTGGGCAAGCACCTTGCGGACTACAACTACGATTTCAAGAAGCTGATTCGCGATATCTGCACCTCGCGCACCTATCAGCTTTCCTCGACTCCCAACGCATCGAATCGCGACGATGATGCGTTCTTCTCGCACGCGAAACTCCGGCGTCTCCGCGCCGATGTGCTGCTCGATTCCATCTCCTCGGCGACTGGCATCACCACTCCGTTCGGACAATTATCCGACCGGGTTCCGCGCGCTGCAACTCTACGAAGGTAATCGGCGCAGCAATAACTATTTCCTGAAGACGTTCGGCATTTCAACGCGCGACAGCGTAAATGTATCGGAGACGCGGCTTGAACCGACGCTTGCCCAGACACTCCACTTAATCAATGGGGATACGGTTGAAGGCAAGATTAATCGAAGCACCGTCGTTTCCGAACTGCTTGCGCAGAAGAAGAGCCCCGAGGTGATTCTGGATGATCTTTACATAAGAACATTGGCCCGAAAGCCTACAGAGGCGGAACGGAAAAAGCTCAATCCTATGATTGCTTCGAGTGCGACGGACAGAAAGACTTATGACGATATTTTCTGGGCGCTGCTTAATTCGACCGAATTTTCTTTTAATCACTAGCGCGGCGGCAGTTTGCGCTCTCGGTCAGAGCGCGCCTAATTACGACGACGATATCAAGCCTCTGGTTCAACGGCGCTGCCTACCTTGCCATAGTTCGAGCGAGATGCGGGCCAGTTTGAACCTGGAGACATTCCAAGGCGTGATGAAAGGCGGCGGATCTGGTGATGTAGTCAAGCCAGGGCGCGCCAGTTCGAGCATGCTTTACAAGGTGCTGGCTCGGGATGAGGGCGTTCCCCAAATGCCGCTCGGTGGAGCAAAGCTTCCCGATGCCGATATCGCCAAAGTTCGCGATTGGATTCAGGGCGGACTGCTCGAAAATGCGAAGAGTAAGCCCCAGGGTCCGGCGGTCCAGAGTCTCGAATACAAGCCAACCAGCCTCAACAAACCATCGCAACCGGCGATGCCGGAGAATTTACCGCCGGTGGCGCTTGCCGAGGTTTCGCGCCCGCATCCGGTAACGGCTTTGGCTGCGAGCCCATGGGCTCCGCTGCTGGCCGTCGCGGGACACGAACGCATCTATCTGTGGGACCTCAATGCGCGCGCTGTGATCGGGCAACTACCGTTTCCGGAAGGCATCCCGTATGTCCTGCGCTTCAGCCGCGATGGCAACACGCTGCTGGCCGCGGGCGGCAAAGGCGTGCAGTTGGGCGAAGTCGTGCTGTTCGACGTGAAGTCAGGCAAGCGCCTTGCGACTGTAGGTCATGAGATGGACATTGTGCTGGCTGCCGACATCACTGCTGATGGCAAACTCGTAGCGCTCGGGCGGTCCGGGCAAAATTGTCAAAGTCTTCTCCGTCGCTGACGGCAAGCAACTCTACGAGCTGAAACGGCACACCGACTGGATCACGGCAATCGAGTTCAGTCCGGACGGGACGAAGCTCGCAACAGGCGATCGCGCTGGCGGCATCTTCCTGTGGGAGAGCCATAGCGGCGGTATCCTGCTGAATCTGGCTGAGCATAAAGACTCGGTCACGTCGATAAGTTGGCGCGGCGACGGGGTTCTGCTGGCGTCAGGCGGGGAAGACGGCGAGTTAGTGGTGTGGAATGTCCAAGATGGATTTCCCGTCGCGACCGATGCCAAAGCTCATATTCCCAAGCTGAAGGGTCCCGTTTACGGCAAGCCGCCGTCGGGTGTCTTGAGCGTGCAGTACCTGTCCGACGGACGCCTGGTTACAGTGGGACGCGACAAAGTAATCCACCTCTGGAGTACCGACGGCAAAGCGATTTCCGCAACACAGCCCAGCGAGGCGCTGCTGACCAAGGTAACCGGGTCATGGGACGGCAAGCTCTTCATCGCCGGGGATTACTTAGGCAACCTGACCTTTTGGGACGGTAAACAAACGACCATCCTCAAGCCAGCTACGCTGCTCAGCAAATCCCAATAAAAACGTCCGTTACAGCGGAGGCTCCATCGGCAAAGCGAGCGGAGCCTCCTTCAAGAACTCCAAGTGCGACATCTTCTCCACCGCATCCCGAACGGCTCTTTCGGACGTCGGCTCCACGGTAATCACGAACGGCAGATCGCCTTTAGTGTCGCAGGGCTCCTGTAGAACCGCCTCCAGGCTGATATGCTTCTCCGCGAGAATTCCGGCCAAAGTCGCGATGATCCCGGGGCGGTCGTCCACGCGGAAACGTATGTAGTAAGGCCGCTTCTGCACAGTCACCGAAACCGGCTTGTACTCGCCCAAGCGTTCATGCGCAAAAGGCGAAACGCGTTCCGGACATCCATAACGAATTTCGCGGGCCACGCGCATCAGATCGCTCACGACGGCCACGCCGGTCGGCCTTGGACCCGCGCCGCGGCCGTAATAGAATGTGTCATCGCCGTACTGGCCCTTCACCCACACCGCGTTGTACGCGCCCTGTACACTCGCGAGGATGGTGGACCGGCGGATAAGCGCCGGGCGCACGGATAGGATGAGCCCTTCAGAGGTCTGCCGCGCGGCGCACAACAATCGGATGGTGTGGTTCAAGGCATTGGCGTACTGGAAATCCATCGGCGATATGCGGCGAATGCCCTCAACGTAGATATCCGCGGGCGTGATCCGTTCGCCGAAAGCCAGAGCCGCGAGAATGGCCAGCTTAGACCGTGCGTCGTAGCCATCCACATCGGCGCTCGGATCGGCTTCGGCGTAGCCCAGTCGCTGCGCTTCTGCCAGTACGGATTCCATCGAGTCGCCCCGCTTCTCGATTTCGGTCAGGATAAAGTTGCTAGTGCCGTTCAGGATGCCATACAGCGCCGTTATGCGATCGCCCGAAATGCCTTCGCGCAACACCGCATGAATCGGAATGCCGCCGCACACGCTCGCTTCCATCGCGAGGTTGATGCCGGCTCGGATCGCGTTGTCCCATATCTCGGACCCGCACAGCGCCATCAGTTCCTTGTTCGCTGTAACGATGGACTTGCGGTGCGACGTGGCCGAGTCGACGATGTTACGCGCCACTGTGGTTCCGCCGACTAACTCGGCGACAACATCGACATTCGCATTGTTCACCACTTCCCGCCAGTCGGCGGTGCGTAACGCGCCGCCCGGAACATAATCGAGCACCGGGCCCTTCAACGTGCGGCTGCATACCGCGGTCACATTCAGCCGGAAACCTAGCTTGAGAGCGATTTGATCGGCTGTCTCATGAAGAATCGCCAGCGTGCCCGAACCGACATTGCCCAGGCCGATTATCCCTACATTTACGTCTTTCACTCTGTTTATTGTAGTCGCGACCGGCATATGTATTGGCGTGTATTAGCGGAAATGCTGTAAACTGCAATTCAATGAGGCGCGGATTTCTTAGTCTGTTGGGGCGGCTGGCTCTGGCGTTGGGAGCGGTCGCAATTGCAACTGTGTTGGCGATAATGCTTCGCCGGTTCAATGTCCCGGATCTCCAGCGGATCACGCCATTCCTGTTTCTCTTTGCAATATTGGCCTGTTCATGGTTAGGCGGCTACGCCTCGGGAATCACCTCGGTGTTGATAACGGTTTCTCTGGGTCCGTATGCCGCACGGGGCGTAATGCAGATCGACCCGAACCGGCTCGTGCTTCTGCTTATCGTATCGATCTCGGTAAGTTGGATCGAGCATAAACGCCGTCACATTGAAACCGACCTGCGAGCGCGGGTGCAGGAAAAGACCGCCGAACTCACATCCGCTATCGGGGACCTTGAGCGGGAAGTACACGACCGTAAGGCGGCTGAAGAGGAAATTCGCCGCCTGAATCAACTCCTCGAACGCCGCGTGGACGAACGCACGCGGCAGTTGGAAGTCTCCAATCAGGAACTGGAGAGTTTCTCCTACTCTGTCTCCCACGACCTCCGCGCGCCGCTACGCAGTATAGATGGATTCAGCCGTATTCTCCTGGAGAGCTGTTCCGGTAAGTTCGATCCGGAGGAGCGATCACTCTTCCAACGCATCGTCGCCGCTGCCGGGCGAATGAACGAATTGATCGACGATCTGCTGAATCTCTCGCGCGTCACCCGGACGTCAATGCACACGGAATCGGTCGACCTCTCAGCGACGGCCCGCCGCATCGCTTCCGGCCTGCTCAGCGAACATGCCGATTCCACTGCGGAGTTTGTCATCGAGCCTGGCCTATTCGTGAATTGTGACCGCAGGCTGTCCGAGGTAGTGCTGCAGAATCTGCTCGAAAATGCTTTGAAGTTCAGCTCCCAGTCGCCGAATCCCAGAATCGAATTCGGCTCAACCTCTGTCAACGGCGAGACCGCTCTTTTCGTCAGGGACAATGGCGCTGGGTTCGACCCCGCATTCAAGAGCAAATTGTTCGTGCCCTTCCAACGCTTACATCGCCAGGAAGAGTTTCCCGGTACCGGTATCGGTCTCGCCACGGTTTCGCGAATCGTTCGACGGCATGGCGGCTGGATTTCGGCGGAAGCGCGGCTCGGCGCCGGCGCGACTTTCTTTTTAACCTTGGGCAACTCTCACGCGGGCGCGGCAAATTATCTGCCGGAAGAGCCAAAACCGCCGGCCCCGCGGCTCGAATCTGCCAGCGAATCTTCCACCCAATCCACACGAACGTAGCTTGCGATCACCATCTGCGCAATGCGGTCGCCGCTCTGAATCTGATACGGTTCTTTGCCAAGATTCAGCATGATGACGCGGATCTCGCCGCGGTAACCGGGATCTATGGTTGCTGGGCTGTTGGGCAACGTGATGGCGTGCTTAAGCGCCAATCCGCTGCGTGGGCGGATCTGCGCTTCGTACCCCGACGGCAGTTCGATCGCGAGCCCTGTCGATACCGTCATCGGAACGCCGGGAAGCAGCGTGACCGCGTCTACCGCCCGCAGATCCATCCCGGCATCTTCGTCTGGTCCGTGCGCGTAGGAAGGAATCTCGGCGTCCGGCCGCAGCCGTTGCATTTTTAGCCTCATTCGAACGATCATAACCTTTGGCGGAAAAACCGAAGCGTGTAATCACGGTGGCGCCCATGCCACCCGAAAAATGTGCCTATGCCCTGGCTCGCTACAGCAGATCTCCCGATTCGATCCGGCAGTCCGTCGAGTGGGTCAGGACGCACAACTCTCAGCAGTTCCTTGAAGCTTATTATTTCCAATACGGCCACGCGTCGATAGCCGATCTCGGGCACTCTGTCCTGTGCTTCGAAGGGATCTCGGAGCTTGCGGCAAGCGAAGCTGAAGACGAGACTCTGTGGGACGGTCAGGCGAAGTCCTCGCGGTATCAGGATTTTTCAAAGTCCGGATTTATCGCGCCGCCCGAATTCGATGAAGCTCAAAACTCAACCTACCGTGCTGCGGGAGAACATCTACTTGCCGTTTACGCGCAGGTTCACGCGCTTGTCACGGCGCATCTCACGGAGAAGTTGCCGCGTCCCGCGGACATGAAACCGGACGCCTACGCGCGCAACATCGCGGCACGGGCTTTTGACGTCGCTCGCTATCTGCTGTTCTGGGGCATCCCGACCAATGTCGGACAAGTCACAAGCATTCGCACGCTCGAAAAGCAGATTCGCCGTCTGGGCGCATCGGAGTATGCGGAAGCGCGCGAGCTAGGCGCGGAGATCGCGAAATCCTGCGCCGAACAACCGGACTGTCTGTGGGATGGCGCAAGCACCGAACCGCTGGCGCCTACTCTTGCGCGTCACGCCGATCCCGATGCCTATCTGAGACAGTCGCGCGAGGATCTGCGGTCGTGGGCTAAAGCCAATCTTGCGTCGGCGCCGCAACGCGAGGCCGGCCGCGTGGAACTGGTCCGGCCAGCCGACGCAATTTCCGAGATTGCCGCAACGCTGCTGTATCCGGTAACCGATTGGCCGTTCGCCGATCTTTACGAAACCGTGCGATCGTGGAGCACATGCGCGCCGTATGGAAGTAATCGAACTGGCGCTGAAATCCCGAGGCCGCCGTGACGATATGCTGCGAGGTTTCCGTGGCGGCCAATACTGCTTCGATATGGTCATCGACATCGGAGCGTATCGCGATATGCACCGCCATCGCCGATGTCATCAGTACCGGCAGGATTACGCGGGGAACCTGGGATTCGACGTTCCCGATGCGTTGGCCCCGTCCGGCGCTGCCGAAGTTTATCGAGAAGCGATGGAGCGCACTTTAGCGACCATGCGCGAACTGCCCTCGCCCGGATCGCACTATCTGCTGCCTTTTGGAGCGAGATCGAGGTTTCTGTTCAAGATGGACTTCGCGGAGGTAGAATACATATCGCGAGTCCGCAGCGGAGTGAAGGGCCACTTCAGCTATCGCGACGTGGCCTGGCAAATGAAGAAGCGCGTCGAGGAGGTCCAGCCGGAGCTAGGGCGGCTGATTGACGCCACGCCGCCCTGGATTGAAGATCCGCTAAAAAGATAGCGGTATCTGTAGCATCCGAGAACTGTAGCGCGAGCCTACTTCATAATCACGCCGCAAGCGATGCGGTCGCCGGCATTGCCCGCGGGATCGGTCTTCATGTCGTCCGCTTTTGCGTGTATCACGAGCGCAGTGCCGCCATTCGCGAACACCGAGTTATCGCCGCTGCCGAGCGTAATATCGGGGTCGATGACACTACCTTTGGCCGTACCGTCCGCCTTCACGGTAAAGTTCTTCATGTCTCCGTTGTGATGACCTTCCGGATTTTCCAAGCCGTGTTTCTTTCCCGCGGGATTGAAATGGCCGCCCGCCGTGGTGAACTTCGGTCCTTCGCATTTTGCCGCCATGTGAATATGCATGGCGTGTTCTCCCGGCGTCAGCCCATGCAGGTTGTAAGTAATCTTCACTCCCTTGCCGGATGACGACAGTTTCGCCGTTCCAACACTTTTTCCATCTGCATCCTTGATATCGACCGTCGGACCAGCCGCGGCCAGACAAAGAGCGGCGCCGATGCTACCAGTAATCAATATGCTCGTAAACCTGTGTCGTAAGCTCATGGCCCCTTTGTATCACAACGTATGCTTAAATTGTGACTCGTCGAGAATTAGGCCGAATTCTGGCATCGGCCTCAGCCACCAGCCCGCTTTATTGCCAGTTGCCCGCGTTGACTCCCGCTCCCACTCCAGCCTGGACAAAGGAATGGGACCGCGCCATCGTCGAATCCGCGGTTGCCGAACTCGATCGCCGCTTCGATCCGAAAGAGAACATGCTCGAATCGCACCGCGGTTCCGAATACAACTATCACTCGGGACTGCGGAACGCCACGGTGCATGGAACGCGCGACGCGATCGCGTATGCGCTGCTGTTGCTCGAAGCAGGCGGCGCGAGGCGAATCGAGCGAGCGGCCCGCGTTATCGACCGCACCATCGCGCTGCAAGATACCGATCCAAAGAGCAAGTTCTACGGCATCTGGGGCTATTACATGGAAGAGCCCCCTGCGCAGATGCAGCCCGCAGACTTCAACTGGGCGGACTTCAACGGCGCGCAGTTAATCATGATTGAAGCGCGGCACGGTAGCGAATTGCCTACTGGCGTACGCACACGAATGATCGAATCCATCCGCCACGCCGCCAATTCGGTGCGCAAGCGCAACGTGACGATGTCATACACCAATATCGCGGTGCAGGGCACTTTCGTCACTCTCGCGGCCGCTGCTCTTCTTAAAGACGATGACCTCAGCGCCTATGCGCACGACCGGCTACTGCGTTTCGCCCGGCAAGTCGATCTAACCGGAAGCTTCGACGAATACAACAGCCCGACCTACATCGAAGTCACCCTGGCAAACCTCACTCGCATGCGGATGGTCCTGAAGGAAGAGGCCGTGCTTAACCTGGCAGCGCGAATCGAAGCGCGTGCGTGGATGCACATCGGGCAGCACTGGCACGTCGGCACGCGACAACTCGCGGGACCCATGAGCCGCTGCTACTCGACCGACATCGGTACGCCGCTGTGGCTGCAGAAGGCGCTCGGCGGGGGGGTTGAATTTGCGACGATCGCGGATACAAAGCGCCACCCGGGCGATGGCGAGGTAGGAATCCTCGACTTTCGCTGCCCCCTTGAAATTGCGCCGCTGTTCATTAAGAGCGGCGAACCGCGTCAGCATCGCGAGGTCTTCCGCATGGCAGCGCCTCCTGTGCGCCCGGTGCAAGGTACAACGTGGCTCGATCGGGAGTGGTGCCTGGGATCGGTTAACCGCGGCAACTTCTGGATTCAGAGCCGGCCGCTGCTCGCGTATTTCGGCGGTCCGCAACGGCCCGCTCACTATTTGCAAGCGCGGCTTATCAAAGACGACTACGATTTCTCGTCCGGACTGCTCTATAGTGTCCAGGATCGAGGCTGGGTGCTGGGCCTGGTGAATTTTCAGACGGATGGCGGCGATAAGCATCCGAGCCTCGATCGAATTAAGAATGGTGAGTTCAGCGCATTGAGATTCCGCCTGCGCTTCGATATTGCAGGACTCGCCGGGGCGCCGAAATTGCTGGTCAACGGTAAGCTGGCGAGTTCGGCGAACGCGGCTGCCGGCGCTCGCCTTGCTCTGGACCTCGGGGGGGCCAAGCTATGCGTACAAATCCGTAAAGCTGCTATGGGCAACTTCGAACCTACCTTGAGTTGGGGTTCCGAAAACAACGTATTCGCCGTCTCGCTCGATTGGTTTGCGCCCCAGCAAGGCGGCCAGGCGAAACAACTCCGGTGGGCCGATCTCGGGCCGTGCTATGCGATTCTTACGTTGGGCATGGCAGGACCAGAGACGTCGTTGGCGGACCTTGATAGAAGCTTTGAGCACCGGACCTATTCCGCGCAAGGCGCGGAGCCGGGAGTGCTGATAACATGGGGCGATCTGGCGCTTCGCGGCGGCCTAACTCCCGCAATTTTGGCTGAACAGGATCGCGAGTTTCTTGACCAATTGAACGGAAAGCCCGTCCCGCAGATTCGGCTCAGCGATGAAAAATTGCTGAAGTCGTAACGCGCACTCCGCATCAACGACCTAAACCGGTGCCGGTCCCGTGTAGCGAAACACTACCACCGCGAGCGGCGGCAGCGTGATCGAGATGCATTGCTCCCGTCCATGACGAAGCCCGGGCTTCGATGCTGCGCCAGGAGAATTCCCAACATTGCTGCCGCCGAAAATCTCCGAATCCGTATTGAACACTTCCCTGTAGAAGCCCGCGTCCGGTACGCCAAACTCGTAGCCTTTCAACACCGCCGGGGTAAAGTTGCAGCAGAACAGCAAGTAATCCTCGCGCTTGGCCGCGCGACGCATGAACGCGATGACGGAATGTTCCGCATCGCTGAAATCGATCCACTCGAAACCCGGCCAGGTAAAGTCAACCTCATACAGGGCAGGCTCGGCGCGATAGAAGCGATTAAGTTCCTGCACCAGAAACTGCAGCTTGCGGTGTACGTCCCACTGCAGCAGGTCCCAGCGGATGCTGTTCGCATAATTCCATTCTTCGTACTGTCCGATCTCACTGCCCATGAACAATAGCTTCTTGCCGGGATGCGCATACATATACGCGAGGAATGCGCGGGCGTTCGCGAAGCGCTGCCATTCGTCGCCGGGCATCTTTTTCAGCAGCGATCCCTTGCCGTGCACCACTTCATCGTGCGAGATGGGCAGCACGAAATTCTCGGTGAACGCGTAAACCATGCTGAACGAAAGATCGTTCTGGTGATACTTGCGATAGATCGGATCTTTCGAAAAATAATCCAGCATGTCGTGCATCCAGCCCATATTCCACTTGAAAGTGAAGCCCAGGCCATTCAGATAGACGGGCCGCGACACGCCGCCGAAAGCCGTCGATTCCTCCGCGAACGTTGTCGCTCCCGGCACCTCATGCGCAAGCTCGTTGAAACGGCGCAGAAAATCGATCGCCTCCAGATTCTCGTTGCCGCCATATTGATTGGGGATCCACTCGCCGGCCTTGCGCGAATAATCGAGATAGAGCATCGACGCCACCGCATCCACCCGCAGCCCGTCGATGTGATACTCCTTGAGCCAGAACAGCGCGTTGGAAATGAGAAACTCGCGGACCTCGTTGCGTCCGAAATTGAAGATCAGCGTGCCCCAATCGAGATGCTCGCCCTTCCGTGGATCGTCGTGCTCATAGCAGGCCGTGCCATCGAAGCGGGCGAGGCCGTGCGCATCCTTTGGGAAATGCGCGGGAACCCAATCGACAATGATGGCAATACCAGCCTGGTGACAGGTATCGACAAAGAACTTGAAATCGTGCGGCGGCCCGAATCGCGATGTCGGCGCATAATAGCCGATCACCTGATAACCCCACGATCCCGAAAACGGATGCTCCGCGATAGGCATCAGTTCGATGTGCGTGTAGCCGAGTTGCTTCACATATGGAACCAGCTTCTTCGCAAGTTCCCGATAGCTGAGAATCTCGCCTGCGGGTCCTTTCAGCCACGATTCGAGGTGGACTTCGTAGATCGAAATTGGCGCGCGTAGCCAGTCCGTTTCGCCGCGCAACTTCAGCCACTCGGCATCGCCCCAGGTGTACTGATCGAGCCGATACACGATCGAAGCCGATTTCGGCGGCACTTCACTCGCGTAGCCGTACGGGTCCGCCTTCATCTGCTGATAGGCGCCATTTCGCACGAAGTATTTGTATGCCGCGCCTTCACCCAAACCGGGAATGAAAATCTCCCAGATTCCGCCCGTACGCTTGCGCATAGGATGGCGGCGCGTATCCCACCAGTTGAAATCGCCCACCAGGCTCAGGACTTCGGCATTCGGCGCCCATACCGCAAAACGCGTGCCCGCGATGCCTTCCACGGTGGCGAGATGCGCGCCCATACTGCGATAACTCTCGTAGTTTGTCCCCTCGCCGTGCAGGTGGATGTCGAACTCTGTCATCAGCAGCGGAAAGCGGTAAGGATCGTCGATCTCGTTCACATCGCCGGAGGCGTCCACCAACCGCAGCCGGTACGGCACGGGCGACCCGTCGAATGCGGCCGTGAACAGCCCAGCCGGGTGCCGCCGCTCCATCGGCGTCGCCGCGCCGTCAATCACCACGCTGACACTGGCGGCTTGCGGGAGGAATGCGCAAACTTCCCATTGGAGAAGTCCGCGCTTGGGCCGCACTACATGAGGACCCAGGATGCGGAAGGCGTCACCGTGACAACCTTGCACAATCGCTTCGATATCGGAGGCAGTCATGCGACCCTTCATTATATGGTGTCGGAAACGTTACTCTGCGAATTGCATCTGCATCTGGAGGGCTCGGTGGATTCGGCGACATTGCGCCTGCTCGATCCCACCCTTACCGAAGAACAGGCTGAAGCCCCTTACCGCTTTAAGGATTTCGCCGGCTTTATCGAATGCTTCAAATTTATTGCCCTACGTCTGCGGACGCCACAGGACTATGCACTCATCACGCGCCGGCTTGTCGGGCATGTTGCGGCGCAAGGTGTCGGTTACGCGGAAGTGACGTTGTCCGCGGGCGTGCTCCTGTGGCGAGGCTGCGAACTTGCGCCTTACTACGATGCCGTACGCGAGGCCGCTGTGAGCGCACACGCCGGCTCCCCAGTCGAAGTTCGCTGGATTCTCGACGCGGTCCGGCACTTCGGTCCCGAGCCCGCCTGGCGTGTGGCGGAGTTTGCGTCGCAGCGCATCGGCGATGGAGTTGTAGCGATCGGCATCGGCGGCGATGAATCCCGCGGCCCCGCTTGGTGGTTCCGCGACGTGTACGCCTTTGCGCGCTCCATGGGACTCAGACTCACCGCCCATGCCGGAGAGACAGAAGGTCCGGAATCGATCTGGGCGGCGCTTGAAATCGGGGCGGAGCGTATCGGGCACGGTATCCGCGCGGTCGACGATCCGGTACTGTTGCGGCACCTGCGCGACCACCAGATTCCGCTCGAGATTTGCCTGACGAGCAACGTATGCACTGGCGTTGTGCCCTCGCTCGCAAAGCACCCACTGCGCAAGCTCTATGACGCCGGCGTCCCGATCACACTACATACCGACGATCCGGGAGTTTTCCGCTGTACCTTGCAAAGCGAGTTCGCGGCGGCACGGCAATTGGGTTTGCGGGAAGAGGAGTTACTTGTGATGATGCGGAATTCCGAACGCGCTCGTTTCTTCGGCTCGGACCCGAAGCTGTTCACTAACGGATTGAGGTGAGCAGGGTCGGTTGCTTTGCCGCCGAAATCAATCGATGGGCGTGTTGAGAACTCGTTCCAGCAGGTAACTTCCCTGCAGTGGGGAGCTTGGGTCGCGCTAGACCGCGCTTCGGCGGATTGGCCGTGGATGGCTGATGGCCGCCGGAGGGGTCTTATCTGATTTTCCTCGGAAGGTCGAGGATCGAGTGATCTCGATCCAGATGGCCGGTTCCGCGAATCGCTGGGGGGCCATGAAACGACGAGAATCCATGTATTACCTGCGGGCGAATTGAATCGGCTTGATCCGAACCGGAGCACCCGGGAATTTCAACTCAGCCGTCCTTTCGCCAACGAGCTTCAATTCGAATTTCGTGACCTCATCACCCTCTTTCTCCTCGAAAGTGAGCGTTTCGCCCTTCAGGCTCGCATTGAGGATGGGTGCCGGCTTGGCCGAATGTTCGGCGGACTCCGGCGCTTGCAGATCGCCGTTTCCATCAACGTGAATACTGCAAGCTTCCGTTTCTCCGGAGATTGGCGATCCGGGCTTCAGCCGGATCGTGCAAATCACTTCGTCTTTCCACTTCGCTTCCCACGTGCCAACGAATTTGTGAGCCTCGGCCTCTTGCGCGAGCAGAGGCAGACAGGCAAGTATGATTGCAATAGCAACTTTGGCCATGCCGTCAACTGGCAATCCACCAACCATTCACAAGACTGCAAAACCGGACAGATTCTGATACGAAATTGTGAGTCATCGGCACAGATGTATCCGAACCGGCTCTCAGCGACGAGAGGGCATTGCGTGAAGTCCCCCGGCGAGGCAATTTGACAGAAAACGTTCAAACCACCGATCTCTGCTAGCCGACCCTGCCGCCGCATTTGACGCGGATTACTCCTCACAAACACGCTAGTGGGAGATCATCATGTTTTGTCAACAGTGCAAGTTCTGGGATATGGTAGAAGCGAGTGTAAACACAATGGGTTGCCGGCGACTACTTCGTTTTAGGCCGTCCATGACCGGTTGTATCCAGGTTGGTGTAAATAAGAATCCGCAGAGGGTACCCGATGAAGCGCACGTGGACGATCATAGGGGTAGGCGACGTGCCGGGCAGCTTCAAATGGTACCAGGCGCTGTTCGGTCAGCCGGCTACCCTTCCTGCCCATGATTACTTTGGGCAAATCCTCGATTCAGATGGAACTGTCTTGCTCTGCCTCCACGAGTGGGGTGCCCACGAGCATCCCTCATTGATGAGCCCCGATCACGCGACACCCGGCAACGGGCTCCTGTTGTTCTTCCGTGTCGATGATTTCGACCTGGCGCTTCAAAGGGCACGCTCTCTCGTCACTCGGCTCGAAGAGGAGCCACACGTGAATCCGAACACTCAAACCAAGGAGTTCTCGCTCCGAGATCCGGACGGATACTACGTTACGATCAATGCGCTCTCTGCGGCCTGACAAGCCGCTGGAGCTGCCGAGCGCTGGCCGGGGCTTCACGGCGCAGCGCCGCCCGACCTCGCTCCCCTCGCCGGGCGGCTCTTGCCGTCTGATCGCCCATTCCATTAGGGAACGTATCGCGGAGTTTCGATTATTCTGATCGTGTCACGCGCCAACAGGATGTTGGCCGACTCCAGTCCGCGGTCGCAATGTCCATTTTGACCATCTTGGAATTAGCGGTGGGCGCATCCAGGCCAACAACAAGGGCGTCGTTTTCCATCCTTAAGGCTTGAACAGCCCCACTCGATCCGGCGGCTTCTAGTTTCTGCTTTTTTAGCTGACTCAATCCAACATATCCACTCGTTGCGTGCAAGTGGTGTAATATCCTCCCATGCTGTCAACGCTTGCGGGTCGGATGTAAGTGCTCTTTTTAGATCTGCGGGCACTTCGTGTACCACACCGCTAGAAATCTTTTTTTGCGACATAGATAAGCTCTCCTTTCATAAGCTCCAGCGGCGCGTGGATCTCTTGCTGAGCAAAGGATGTGGGTCGTTCTGCCATTAGCGAGTACCGACGCTCAGGTTAACTCGGCGCTGCACTATCCATTGCAGTCGTATGACGCGCAACTCGGAAGTTGAAGTCCGCTGGCGGCGGGTCCGAGCCTTCAGCCCGCAAAGTCCTGTTTACCGGAACGTGGCTCCGGTCCACTTTTCCGAAAAACGTTCGACCCGCAGAATTACAATCTATGGGATCCGGAATCGGATTTGGGAAGTTCGATTCGGACTTAGGAACGATAACGCGCATGCTGCCTCAGTCCGCGCCGCCGATCGGCAGTTTGTGACAAGTCGTCTTATTGGCTTTGACCGTAATCAGAGATCCATGCAGTAAGTCGTGGGTGAACCGGGCAAGCACCGTTTGAACAAGATCCACTACCGCGAGCGCGCCTAAACCCTGCATTCGTATTCGAGATGCGCCAGCCCGGGATACAGCAAGGATTGCGTGAAAGTCGGCATCCAGAGTTACAACAATCGCCCTTTGCTCCGACGACCACGCAACAATTTCCTCGTCTGTGGCCGTCGACATCCCAATCTCGCCGACGTGGATGCAATCATGTCCGCGTTCATGCAGTAAAGCCCCGGCATCTCGCGGAATTCCCTGGTCAAGCACTAAGCGCACGCGGGTGACACTGATCAAGCCGCGGCGGTTTCCCTTGCAGTGTCTTCAAGGTTGGCCGCGGCAAACGCCAATGCCTGCTGAACGTCGTCCGGCTCCAGTTCCGGATAATTCCGAAAGAGGTCATCGCGGTCGGGGTATAGGGCCACGGCCTCTACCACCCGTCGCACGGTTAGCCGCATTCCCCGGATGCATGGCTGGCCGTTCATCTGATTCGGATTCCACGTAATTCGATCGAAGCGTCGCATCACATACATTTTCCTGCATTTGAGGGGTTACCTGTACTTCGCCGTTGTCCAGATCAGTAATCCAAATTGTGAGAAAATAAACGGCAATGAAAAAGCTCCGAACGGTCTGTTTGATGTTAGCTCTGCTTTCCACGGCTGCCCTTGCCGCCAAGAAGTTCCCCATGACCGCCGCATCCATCGTTCCTGGCGCGAAGGGCGAGGTGGAGGTCGATAATGACAAGAACGGCAACACCAGAGTGAAGATGCACATCTCATTCCTCGCCGATCCTCAAAAGCTGACCCCTCCCGCTACCGGGTACGTGATCTGGTTGACGCAAAGCGGAGGCACTCCGGAAAATGAAGGTCAACTGAAGGTCGATAAGAAAATGCACGGGTCATTTGAAACCGTTACTCCGGCGAAAAATTTTGACATGCTGATCACAGCGGAGCAGGATACTGCCGTAAAAACTCCAAGCTCAACCGAAGTTCTCAAGGTTACGGTTCAGATGTGACTTCGACGCGCAACAGCACGGTGACTCGTAGAATGGAAGTTGATCCCCACCTTCCAACTGCTGACGGAACGTGTCGCTGAACGCGCAGGACGTTTCCGCCGCTTCCGTCCCACCGCCCGGTTGATCGAAACTCCTGCATCCCGCAGCAGAATCGCGCTTTGCCAGTACAGCGGCAGGTGATCGCTGTACTTCGACACCAGGATGTCAATCGCCACCCGATCCGTCGCACGAGTGACGCGATGCGGTGCTTTCGATTGTGGCGCTCCTGGCTGTCTGGTTTCCGGCGCGGCGGGCGACTCTCGTCGATCCCATCGAGGCCCTTCGGTACGAGTAAGCGGCGCGACGGTCACGTTGTCCGTACGCCATGGACGTGGTAGGGAACGTAGTACCGCGGATCCTCGTCGCGCGTTATCAGGTGGAAACCGGCGGCGGACAGAAACTCGCGGACGAAAGAAAGCGTTCGAAACTCCTCGCCTTCACCTCGCGCGGCGCGAAAATCGTGCGCGGCTACGCAGACATCGCGGGTGCGTTGCAGCGCATGGCGGCATCCGGGAAGCGCGCTCCGCTCGGCGCCTTCAATGTTCATTTTCAGGAAATCGATCGCGCCGATGCCGTACTGCTCGTACAACGCGTCGAACTTGACTCCCGCAACTGGATGGCTCGTGGGTGTCGTATCGCCTGTGCGTACATAATTCGATTCCCACACAGGTAGCGTCTCGATTTGCAGTTGCGCTGGCTCATCCACGCACGCGAAGTTTAGCGTAGTCACGTTCGAGAGTCCGTTCAATTCGCAGAGTTTTTGCAGGACCTGAAAGGAAACGGGATGCGGCTCGATGGCGAACACCCGGCCAGCCGGACCAACGGCGCGCGAGAATGCGAAAACGTCCTCGCCACGGCCAGCTCCGATATCGACGATCACCTCTCCCATGCGCGGCTTGTGGACATGGAACCAGTAATCGTCGGCATCGCGGATATACTTCCCGGCCTGTGCGGCCCAACGCTGCCACTTCGGTTCGGCGGTGAACATTTCAGGGTCGGGGAAGTAGTGCGCACCGACGCGGCGGATCCACATGCCATCCCAGAGGATTTCGATATTCGCTTCGGGGAGGGCCTCACGCGCCAGCGCGGTCGCGCGCATCGCGAGTTCGGCGCGGCCCAATGGAGTATCCAGTTCTTGCGCCAACCCCGGGTCAATCCACATTCGATTCCGGAATTGCTAGCGCCTTCTGCTTGAGACGCAGAGTGAGTAATCGGCGGCGCTCGGGAGACATTTGCCGGTTGGCCGCGGCTGTATGCAATCCTCGGCGCTTTGGCGATCGTGCCAGCTTCTCCAGATAGGCTTCAAACGGCAAAACATTCAGATTGGCCGCATACGCGCGGGCTGCGCGCCGCGACTCGTCCGAAATCTGGTCGTAGTGTGCGCGATCCGTCAGCAGTCTCCGCAGAGCATCTTGCCATGGCGAAAGATCCTGCTCGGGTATCTCGGCCATCGGCACCATTAGATCGTCAACCCGCCCTCGATATTGAACGACCGGTTTCACCGGGAGCAGATAGTCGACTCCCAGTTTCGCTTCACGCAATCCACCGACGTCACTCGCTATCACAGGAATGCCGCGCACCATGGCTTCGAGGATAATTCGCGACCTCGCCTCGGCCCATAACGAAGGCACGAGCGCCACGCGAGTCTGTTGCATAACCTCGTGAATATCATCGACTGGCGGCAGTACGGTCACGTTGGGCAGACTTCCGAGCGCGGCCAGATCCTCGTTAGTAGTGCCCCATGTCGGAATCGCGGCAAACTCAGCCTCAGGAAAGCGCACGGCGAGCCCCATGAATATCGAAATTCCTTTTACTGCGCAAGGATTGACCATGGTCACATACCGGTTATCGAACCTTCCTACACGCGGGGCATCTCCGGTATCGAGGAGCGAGATCGGGACATGTAGGGCTTCCATGCCGCCCCATTTGCGCGTATATTCAGCGACGTTCTCACTCACTGCAACCACCCCGTCGGCGCGGCGAATGGCCGCGGTCTTGGCTGTATTCGAAATCGGGCTGTCGGGCCCAAACGGAAGCCCGATGATGGCGCGCACGAGATAGACGACGCGGGCCCGCGGAGCGTGCAGCGCGCTATGCAATAGCAGTTGCGCGGGATCGTCGGTCGAGGTCAGGATCACGTCCGGATCGAAATCGCGAATTTGAGCTTCGAAGAAGGCCCGCAGCAGCGAGTCGCGTGTAAGGACGTGAACTTCGACGCCGTTGAGGCGGAACCGAATGTTCCCGTCATCAATCGCGCTGTTTATCGAAACTCCGCGCGACGCCAGCTCCGCCATGAGAGAACAGTGCGCTTCACGCCCGAACTTCTCGACTCGCGCTACCACCCTGATCTCGTGCCCGCGCGCGGCCAGCGCTTCCATCAGCAGACGATTGGACCTGTCTCCCCCTCCAAAAGACGGGTAGTAAAGCGAATTGTGTGCCAGCAGAATTCGCACGAGTCCATATTGTCATAAGAAAGGATCTGGCTTGCGCACAGATTTTACGATTGCTGGGCCGTGGCGCCGATGGGTCCCTACGGCTGTCGCTCGTTGGCATGGCCGCCATTCCGCCCACGAATGATACGGGCGCTGGCCGCCGCGGGACGTGAACCACGTCGACCAACAGTGGGACACCGTTGTTGTATGTGAGCACGGTGGATTTCGGCGATGGCGCTTCGGGGCGTTACTGGAAAGTGGAGCGAATTTGGGCGATCGGAGAGATGGTACCAGCGCTGAGTCGCAGGCTCGGCGGTGTAACTCAAACGGCAGGCTAATCTAGATAGATCATGCCCCGAATCGTTCAGGTCGACGCGTTCACCAGTAAACCCTTTGGCGGAAACCCGGCTGCCGTTTGCATAACTCCGGAGCCCCTCGAAGATTCCTGGATGCGCGATGTCGCCGCCGAAATGAACCTGTCCGAAACTGCCTTTCTATATCCCCGCGAGGACGGTTTCAATTTGCGTTGGTTCACTCCCGCTATCGAAGTTGCGCTCTGCGGTCACGCTACACTCGCAAGTGCGCATGTTCTCTGGGAGGACGGCCATCTGCCGCTGGACGCCACCGCAAATTTCCACACCTTGAGCGGAGTTCTGACCGCGGTACATAAGGATGGCGTGATCGAGATGGATTTTCCCGCCACGCCCGTGCAACCCGGCGATGCCCCGCCGCAGCTCATGGAAGCGCTCGGCCTGGAGCCTGTTTACGTCGGCAGGAGCAAATTCGATTATCTGATCGAAGCCGATTCTGAAGCCACTGTCCGCGCGATCCAGCCAGATCACTCCTGGTTGCGGAAGCTTCCCGTGCGCGGCGTCATCGTGACAGCCCGCGGATCGGACCATGATTTCGTTTCGCGGTTTTTCGCACCGGGCTCGGGCATTGATGAAGATCCTGTCACCGGATCGGCGCATTGTGCACTCGGACCCTACTGGGCTGCGAAAACGGGCAAGACATCGTTTCGCGCGTTCCAGGCGTCCCCGCGAGGTGGCGAAGTGGGAGTCCGTGTCAAAGGCGAGCGCGTGATCCTGTCCGGACAGGCAGTCACGGTGATGACCGGAGAATTGCTGGGATGAACGAACCCGCGCGCGTTCCTGTCGACCGGCAACAATTGCCTGACGATCCTCCGCCGATTCTGGGCTCCTGGCGGAATGTCTACATATTCGTGCTCACCTGGCTGGCGTGCGTGATCACGCTGCTGTACGTCTTCACCAAGGCGCTCGCGTGATGCGATCATGAGACCGCTCGATTGGGTAGTACTCGTCTGCACGCTCCTCGGCATCGTCTGTTACGGCCTCTACAAAGGCCGCGGCAGCAAGACCGTCAACCAATATCTACTCGCCGGCAAGACAATGCCGTGGTACGCCATGGGGCTCTCGATTATGGCGACGCAAGCGAGCGCCGTGACGTTCATCGCGACAACTGGCCAGGCATACGTCGACGGGATGCGCTTCGTCCAGTTCTACTTCGGACTGCCGGTTGCTATGGTGATCATCTCCGCTACCGCCGTCCCCATTTTTCATCGAGCGAATGTCTTCACGGCATATGAATACCTCGAACGCCGCTTCGATGCCAAAACGCGCGTTCTCGGCAGCATTATTTTCTTAATTCAACGCGGGCTTGGCGTCGGAATTGCGCTGTACGCGCCGGCCTTGGTATTGGCTGTAATCTTCGGATGGGACGACCGGCTTACAACGCTCATCATGGGCGTGCTGGTCATCGTCTACACCGCAACGGGAGGCATTCCCGCCGTCACCTGGACCGACGTGTTGCAAATGAGCATCATCTTCTGCGGCCTGGTGATCGCGTTGTTCTCAGTAATTCACATGCTGCCGGCCGGACTCTCCTTGATGGACGCGGTGTACCTCGCGGGCGCGGTGGGCAAACTGAACGCGGTCGTGCCGCGCTTCGATTTGAACGACCGGTACACGTTGTGGAGCGGATTGATCGGCGGATCGTTTCTCGCTCTCGCGTACTTCGGTTGCGATCAATCGCAGGTTCAGCGCTATCTGACCGGAAAGTCGATCGCGCAAAGCAAGCTCAGCCTGTTATTCAACGCGATGGCGAAGATCCCGATGCAATTTTTCATCCTGTTCGTCGGCGCAATGGTATTCGTGTTCTATCTGTTCGAGCAACCGCCAGTGTTGTTCCAGAGCACCGCGATGAAGGCGATTGAGAGCCAATCGGCGCCGGTTGAAGGACAATTCTCCAAAGCCTGGCAGCAGCGCCGCGACGCTGCGTGGAAGTTGGCCGCGGCCCAGCGGGCCGGCGACTCCGGCGCGCGTCAATCGGCTCTGCGGGATTACCGTGTCGCGCAGACCGGAATGACATCCGCCAGAGCAGCGGGGATCAAATTATACGAGAACGTTCAAGGCAAGCCCGGCTTCAACGATACGAACTATATCTTTCTCTCATTCGTTACGCGCTACCTGCCCGCCGGTGTGGTCGGTATGGTGATCGCGGTAATCTTCGCAGCCGCTATGTCGGCCAGTTCCGGCGAGGTCAACTCGCTCGCTACCGTAACAGTCATCGATATCTATAAGAGGCACATTCGCCGGACCGCGCCCGATCGGCATTACCTGCTGATCTCGCGTCTTGCGACGGTGTTCTGGGGACTCTATGCCGTGATGTTTGCGCAGTACGCGCGTAATCTCGGATCGTTGATCGAAGCGGTCAACATGGTGGGCTCGCTGTTCTATGGCACGCTGCTCGGCGTCTTCACACTAGCGTTCTTCTTTAGGCGCGTTGGCGGAACGGCGGCGTTCACGGGGATGCTGGTAGGCGAGATCGCGATACTATCGGCGGCAAAGTTCACCGGGATCTCATTCCTCTGGTACAACGTCATCGGAGCGGTAGTTGTGGTGGCAGTGGGGAATGTTCTGGCTTTTTGGACAGCGCCCAAAGCGATCCAAAACTTGTAAGCGGCTGCTATTTTCGTCTGTACGGAGTCGAGATGTAGCGCCGGCTCTCTTTGGCGGCATCGGAATCGGGCGCAAACGCGATAGCCTGCTTATAAAACTCGATGGCTTGCCGGTGATGGTTCTGCATGTCCGCAATCTGTCCCTCGCGCATATAGGACAACACACCCGTATTGAGATCGAGTTCGGTGGGCGCGGAAGTAACCTTCCTGAAGTTGGCCAGCGATTCGTCCAGATCGTTGTACCAGAACTGGATAGTGGCGCGCTCGAAGTTGATCTTTACCATGGGCGCATCCGCTATACCGCTCACCTTGGCATCTTTCAGCCGCTGAATCTCATCGATAGCCTTCAGCGCATCCTTCTTGTCTCCTATGTCGGCGAACATCTTAGCCTGCTCGAAGCGCAGCAGATAGTTCCGCGGATAGCGGCGAATGAGGTCCGCGAGCAATGGCAAAGCTTTCTTCGATTCCTTCTCGCGCCGGTATAGTGCGCATAGAATAATTTCCGCGTCCACCCTATTTCGGTTTCCGTACTTCGCCACACTCTCAACTGTCGCGAGGCCGCGCTCTTTGTCTCCATGAAACCCCACCAGAAAACCGAGCGTGCGCCAGGTCCAGGGCAAACCGCCAATAATATATTCGTGAACGCCTGCGCCAAGGCGCGCATCGACGTCCTTGGGGGCGATCGCGAGGATCTGATCCTCGAGTTTCCGCGCCGCCGTAGCGTCGCTAAGAGCGTCCCTCCAAGCCTTGCGCACCAGGAAGTTCCAATTCGACCGTAATGCGATAGCGATCGCGCGCGCATGCAAGGCAGTTGTGTCCCGCGGATTTTTGTTCAACTCCTGTTGGGAGAGATCGAGCGCTTTGTCGATCGCGTTAAAGAACTGCGTCTCGACCTCCTTGCTTGCCTCCATCTTGGGCCGTCGCAAGAATGAGTTGGTGCCGTCGATCAATTCGCTTTCGAGCGCGCCGTTGCGGAACATCTCGCGGTAGAGCACAGCTTGCGCTATGCCATCGTACGGAAGCGGTGAGGACGGAAGCGGTGAGGAGGGTCCGCCGCGGCGGCTTTATTGAACTCGGAGATAGCTTGCCCGTATTCAAGATTGAAGAAGTGATCGAAGCCCCGTGCGAGGTCTTCTTCCATCCCCGCGAACCCGTTTGCCGCAAGGATTATCAGGACCACCCAGGCCCGGCATAGTGGCATTTGTCTTTATTTTAGACGGAGAGGCGCGGCCAAGCCGTTTCAGGTCATTTCTGTTACTTCCGGTCGGCTGCAATAGGAGCATTGCCGCGTCCGGCGCGCGCCAGAAGGCGCTTGCATCCCGATGTCCGCGCGTCCGGCCCGCTCCAGGAAATAATCCTCCGTCCCCAAAGCCGGCAACTTTTCGGCTACCGCGACATTGATGAGTTGGTTTAGCGCGACGCTTCGGATTCCGCAACCTTCCTGGCCTTTGCCAGAGCGATTCCTGGAGCCGGAGCGCCTTATAATACCGGTGACTACGTCCTGATCGATGGGCGCAAGTGCTCACGCATAGAGACGCATGAATTAGATCCGAGTGGTACTCAAAGCCTAAGCGCCTCGCGCACTTTGCCAAAATCAAAGCATACCGATGCGCACCGGATCCATCGCAAATTCCATCGCGCCGTTACTCCTCGCCGCAACCGGCGCGTTCGCCCAACTGGAGCAATACGACCGCACTCTGGAACAACTCTCCGAGCCTGCCGCCACGCGCTGGCAACACTTCGGCGCTCCATATTTCAGCACCAACGAAAAGCTACTGAATGGCTTCTACTCCCGTTTCGATAACGCCGGGGGAGTAACTGTCGGCGTGAGTTTCCAGCAGAACTTCTCGCTTTTGGTCCATGCCCGTCCGGACCTCTGCGTCATCTTCGATTACAATCCGGGTGTCACCGAGATTCTCGTCCCCTTCATGGGACAACTCCTCGCCAATAGCCCGACTCGCAGCGCATTCGTTAGCACCCTCCTGGGCGCGGACTTTACAGTCGATGAAACCCGCCAACTCCTCGAAGGCCAGGCCCTAGTCGCTACGGTCCTCACCGCGGTTCTCGCACGCACCGGTTCCTCCAAGCGGCAAGAAAATGTGAACCAGCTCCGCAATCTTCTCCGCGATAAATTTTTGGCCCGTCTGCCTGCACAGGCCACCCCATACATCCGCGCCCAAGCGCTCAAATGGATCGACACGCTCGAAAACGAGGAACTTCTCACCGGCGCATTTTTCTCCGATGCAATCGCTCCCTACCATCTCTCTGCCGACCCGGCTACGCAGCGTAAACTTTCCGGCTGGCTCTCGACCGAAGATAACTATGCGATGGTACGGAGTTACTGGATGGCAGGCCGCATAATCGGAATTACCGGCGACATCAGCGGTCACAGCGTCGCGAAATTAGGTCAGTACCTTCGCAAAGCTCATCGTCAAGTGACCACGCTCTATATCTCGAACGTAGGTATCTCGATGGAAGGCCATTTTCCCGAGACCTGGTTCCGCGATTTATATAACACCCTGGCGCAGCTCCCCGTAACTCCCGGAGCGCTGACGTTAGTCGCGCAAGGGCCGTGGCAGCTTACCGGCTACGTCCGCACCCTCAAGCAAGCCCAATGGGTCTACAACACGCTATCGGATGTCCCGGAGCAAACCGCAATCAGGCTCCATGAAGCGCCGCTCGAAATACTGACACAACTCGGTCCTTCCAAGCTTCTCCCGGCCCTCGATCGTGGACTCACCGTTCTGAATGCCCCGGCGCCTTACATCGATCTTGTGCGGCAGATCCAGAACAAACAAGCGGCGGTCCGGTCCATGACTCCGGACCAATTCCGCGTCTGGTCCATCAAGGTCGTACCCTTAATCGATATTTCTTCGGCGATCTTCAAGACCCTCACCGTAACGCTGGTCGAATCGAATCTCCTCGTACAGCCCTCGACCCCCTGAGCGCCCGATCTCAATCCGCGCTATAGTAGCTGCCTTGTGACTCAGAACTTGATGCAGCCGCCGATCCCGTCTACCGCCACGCCAAAAACACGGTGCTGGTGGTGCGGCGAAGATCCCTTATACGTCGCCTATCACGACGAAGAATGGGGCGTTCCGATCCATGACGACCAGCGCCTTTTCGAAATGCTCGTACTGGAGGGCTTTCAGGCAGGACTAAGCTGGATTACGATCCTGCGCAAGCGCGAACGCTTCCGCGCCGCCTTTCATTCCTTCGATCCCGAAACCATCGCACGTTTCAAAAAACGCGATCTCGATCGCCTCACATTGGACGCCGGAATTGTGCGTAACCGGCTTAAGATCGAAGCCTCGGTAGCCAATGCCAAAGCCTTTATCGCCGTCCGCCGCGAGTTTGGCACGTTTGATCGTTTCCTGTGGCAGTTCACCAATCATCAGACCTTTCGCGATCCGCGCGGTATGACCCGGGGCAAAGCCCGCGCGACGTCGCCGGAATCCGACCTGATGTCCAAGGACCTCGCGCGTCGGGGATTCAAGTTCGCCGGCTCTACGATCTGTTACGCTCTGATGCAAGCGGTCGGCATGGTTGACGACCACGTCGAGGGGTGCTGGAGATATCAGTCCCGTTACTAAGGCTCGGACCCTTTAGATGCCCACTCTCGCGGACTGCGAACGGCATTGTGCCTGCCAGAGAGTATGAATTTGGGAAGTCCGGATCTTCCTATAGGCTGACGAACGTAGTAAAGCTGCTACGGCTGCTAGCAGACGAACTGGAAAGAGAGCTTGAGGAGATGAGTCGTTAAAATGAAAAAAGGCGAATCGAGAAATTATTGGATGCGCTTTGCGCCCGATAAACGCAGTGACGATGAACGAAAAATACACACCGCGTTCCGGTCATGCGGCGTTTTGGTTCTTTGTGTGTACGGCAGCGGCGACCGCCGTTTTCGTTTTCGATTTGGCGGGTTGGTCGTATCTGTACTTGGATCGAGCGGCGTACGTTGCATTTGCGGCATCCTTGCTTTGCAGGCTTGCATTAGCGGAATACCGGATTCGTCGCTTGATGCAATGGTCGACGATCAAGAGCACGGCCCACCGCGGAACAACTAGAAGGAGATTGATTCAAGCCGTTAATGCGTATACATCGCTACACCAACGGCGACCATAGCAACTATAACCGGCAGTCAGTGCCTCACGAAATCGGACACTCCGCGCCTTTGCTCGCGATTGAAAATGGGCGCTCGAAATGCTGACCGCTTTGGCAGCCACAATTCGATCCGGCAGGTCCGGAACCTCGAGACGGCTCACGGATTCAAGGGCATCGGCCACCGCGCGATCGAGCGGCGCGAGTAAACACGGAGCCGTCCGGTCATCCAGCGCCTGAAGCAGACGATCGCGTGCCGCGGCAGGTAACCGGCCCTTTCGACCAGATCAGTTAGTCCATGAGACAAATCGATGGTACGTAAATTCGGTCCCCAACGGCGGCCGCAGAGTCGAGGGCGTGAGCTGCATTCGCGACAACCGGTCGTCAGCCGACAAGTACCAAACAACGGTGTGTGTATCGACGACGACTGACATTGGTATGTCTTCCGCGAAGTTCTGCCACAGGTCCCGCTGGTTTTCCTCGATCTCCTCAGAGGAAAGCGAAACACCCAGATCTTTCCATAGACCTCTGACGCTCTTGAATGGAATATTCCTGCTTGCCTCATCACGAAGCCTGGCGGCATGGTTCAGGATTTCCTGCTGTTTGTCGGCAGGTAACATCCTCACAGTTTCCAGAATCGCCTGTTCGATAGACACGAACCACCTCGATTTCATTATCCGAAATTATCTGAACCAATCCCGTGACTGAGCACCGCCCCATATTGAGCGACAATAAAGCCGAGTGAATAACTACGGCAATTTCATCAATGGCAAGTTTGTTTCGGCTGAAGGGAACAATCGCATCGAGGTGATCAACCCGTCGACCGGCGAACCTCTCTGCACTGTTCCCGACAGCACGGCCGCAGACGTCGATCGAGGCATCTCGACGCCGCGGTAGTCGGCCCAGCGCGCTTGGGCCAGACTCCCCGCTATCGAGCGTGCGAAAGATCCTGCGCACTGTTGCGGACCGAATCCGTCGCCGAATCGCGAGCCCATCGCGCGAATCATCGCGAAGAACAGGGTAAGACGCTTCCCCTTGCGCGCGTTGAAGTTGCCTTCACTGCGGAATACATCGACTACATGGCTGAATGGGCTCGCCGCATTGAGGGCGAAATTCGTCGAGAGCGACCGGCCGGGTGAGACTATCTTCCTCTTTCGACAGCCAATCGGAGTGATTGGCGGCATCCTACCCTGGAACTTTCCCTTCTTCCTGATCGCTCGCAAAGCCGCTCCGGCGCTGGTCACGGGTAACACCATCGTCATTAAACCTAGTGAAGAGACGCCGCACAATGCCGTTAAATTCTCGCGAATTGCTGGCGAGTCCGACCTTCCGCCAGGTGCTGGTCAACGTAGTCCATGGCCGCGGGCCTACTGCCGGCAAAGCCCTGGCATCTTCTCCCCGCATTGGCATGATCAGCTTTACCGGCAGTATCGAGACGGGCTCAGCGATCATGGGCCTCGCCGCTGCCAATATTACGAAGTTAACCTCGAACTCGGCGGCAAAGCGCCCGCTATCGTCATGGCCGATGCCGACATGGATCTTGCTGTTCGAGGCCGTTCGCTCCTCGCGAGTCATCAATAGCGGACAAGTCTGCAACTGCGCCGAGCGGGTTTATGTGCAGCGGAATTCGCGGACGAGTTTGTGGACAAGCTCTCTACCGCGATGAAGCATACGCGCTTCGGAGATCCGTTGGACGATGAGAGCTGTCGAGTACGGTCCGCTCATCAATGAAGCCGGTTTCCGAAAGGTGCAGGCGCTGGTCGGGTCGGCAGTTCAGAGCGGTGCTACGGTGGTTACCGGTGGCAAACGGGCACCGGAAACGGCGGACTCTTTTACGAGCCCACCGTAATCAGCGATTGCCGTCAGGATATGGATATCATCAGCCGCGAGATCTTCGGTCCGGTGATTCCCATCGTGCAGTTCAGCGACCTTGACGAGGCGATCGCCATGGCCAACGATTCAGACTTCGGACTGACTTCGTCCATTTACACTCGCGATATCAATGTAGCGCTCAAGGCCTGCCAGGAGATTCGCTTCGGCGAAACCTATATTAATCGCGAAAACTTCGAAGCTATGCAGGGCTTCCATGCCGGCTGGCGCAAGAGCGGCATTGGCGGAGCGGACGGCAAGCACGGACTCTACGAATTCACCCAAACGCACATAGTCTACATGCAGCGCCAGGACTAGAAAGTCGCAAATGTTTTTCAATTTCTCGCGACCCAGCGATTCGGCATCGAGTTGGACAAAGCGGTCATCGTGGTTACAAACCGGTACCAGCGCAGGAAATTTGAAGACAACGTGATCACGGAGCAGCTTGCTCCGAAAAGCTCGTGGGCGTTGAGTGCCAGTGGCAGCTCTTCGACAGTTCCTTCAACTGGGCGCTGGCGGGTCATTTATGCTATTCGCGTCTCTCTCATTGCGGGAACGGTCTGCTGCCATGATGACGCGCTGCCGGATGGCCATTGGCGAATTACCTGGACTGCGAACTATGCCATATTTATGGCATGATTGTGCGCACGACCATCGCTATTCCAGACGAGCTTTACTCCTCACTCTGCCAGCGTGCGGTACGCGAGAAGACGTCGATTCGATCGCTGGTGATTGTCGCTATCGAAGAGAAGTTCCACGGCACACGGCGAATTACCCCAATGTCCGGACCTCCTGTTCCGGGAACAGGTAAACCTGGTCCGATGTGTCCGGATACGGAGAACCCATACGACCTCATATTTGCCTGACGTCAATGTGTGGCCGAATCTTGGAATGTGTGGCTGAGTTTCGGCTCTCACCAGCACTCGGCTCAAGCGTGCAAGTGGTTCCGGTCGTTGAGGAAAGGTGACGAGGTTTTATTCTGCCGTATCGCGCAACTCGGCCTGTTGCGACTCTTGACAACAGCCGCGGTCATGGCCAACGACTGCCTCAGCGTTCATGGGGCATGGATTCTATCAGGAGGGTGCCGAAGTGGACACATTGTTCAAGCTTGCGACTGCGCTTTCTCGCGCACATCGTCACCGAAAGCGCTCGGTGACTGTTATCTCTTAGCGATTGCGCGGTCGGTCGAGGCAAAACGTACGTCAGCGCACGTTCTGGCCGCCTCGCCGCCAACGTCCATTACGATTCACTGTTGCTTCAATAGACCCGCCTCACTTGCCGGGCGGAAGAGCGAAGTCAACGTTTATGGTAGTTACTACTTCGACAGGTGCGCCGTTGAGTAGTGTAGGCCGATACACCCACCTCTTCACGGCATCCAACGCTGACTGCACCAATATGGGATGTCCGCTGACCACCTGCAGATTTTCGATCGTGCCATCCGCCGCGATGGTGGCATTGAAGTGCACCGTTCCTTGTATGCGGGCTTGCAGCGCGAGTGGCGGATAGACGGGATCTACTTTGCTAATAAGATTAGCTTCCTGGACCTTTCCTTCCACGCGAATTTTCGACGCGCCCGAAGCGGGTGATGCCGATAGCGATGCCGAAAGCTGGTAGGTGGAGGTGGTGGCGCAGGGTCCATAATCGTTATCGGCGCGCCGGAGGCATGCTTTGCACGCACGATCGCGAGTGTCTTCTGAACCCATCCGTCCGCGGTCGCGATATCCTCGCTGGCAGCTCCTGCTGAGTCTTCGAGGTCGGCTTTCGAACGGTATAACAGGTTCAAGTACGCCGTGGAATCGTTATTCTGCGGATCAATCGCCAGCACACGTTCCAGATCGGCCATCGAGTCGCTGATCACTTGCCCATACTTGCCGTTCAAAATAGCGCGCATGTCCCGATCCGGAAGAGGGCCTGGCGCGTCGGGCTGCATTCCGAGTTGCGCGCGCGGGCTCGCAAAGCCGGAAAAACTTTCATCCAGCCAATTACGCCGAGCGTGTATAGCGCCTTCGTATTCGTGGATCGAGCGCCACGACGCGTTCGTAGTACGATTGCGCTTCGTCGACAGACGACGAGCGAGCATCGCTTTGAGGCATAGCGCCGGCGTCTTCCACTTTCATGAGCGCCCATGCGCAAAAGCACTGAGATATTGTTCGGATCGCGTTGCAGGTTGGCGGCAAGATCCCGTTCCGTATTCAGCCGTGCCTCGGATAATTCTGCCGGGCGTCGTACAGCCCGCTGCGCGATGTCCTGAGCCGCACATAATGCGGCGGTGAAGAGAAACACTGTGATAAACCGGAGCATGTTACCTCCTTCGACGAAGTCACAGGAATTAGAATCCGGTCGGGTAGGAATAGTTCCCGGGTTGCACATGTCGTAAGATGGCTGTTCATGCAGAAAAACCTTGTCAAACAGGCCCTGGCCGAAGGGCGCATGCAGTTCGGATGCGGATTTGGGCAGCTTCGCTCTCCGGAGATTCCGCGCATGCTCGTGGCGGCGGGTTTCCAATGGGCATTTGTCGATACCGAGCACGGCGGCTTCGATCTTGAAACCGTACAGGACATCTGCCGCGTCTCCAACCTTGTAGGCTTCTGCCCCATCGTGCGCGTGGCTGACCTGCAGTATTCGTTGGTGGCGCGCGCGCTCGATTGCGGAGCCGGCGGCATTATTTTTCCCGCGAGTGGAATCGCCGGAGATGCTGGATAAGGCAGTGAGCTGGACTAAATTTCCGCCGGTCGGAATCCGCGGCTACGGACTGACCAGGCTAATACCAACTACGAACCGCATGCGATTCCCGAAGTGATGGAACACCTCAACGCCAATACGCTGGTCGTGCTTCCAGATCGAGACCGGAGGCGCTTGAAGCTCGCGAAGAATTGCTCTCCGTGCCGGGAATCGATGCCGTAATGATCGGCCCGGCCGACCTGTCCATCTCGCTCGGTGTTCCGGGCGAATTCCAGCATCCCAAGATGGTCGAGGCGATGGAGGCCATTCGCGACTCCTGTATCCGCCACAAGGTCGCGCCCGGAACGCAGACTCGGACGCCCGGCCTCGCCAGTTTCTGGAAAGAGCGCGGCATGATTTTCCTGGGCTGCAACAATGAGTCCGGGATGCTGCTCGACGCGCCACGGAAATCGCGCAAACATACGGACTTAATGAAATTTCGTTTGTACAGCTCACTGTCTTGTTCGCTCCTGGCGCGCGTGTGTTTCGCTCTTCGGAGCGCTTCCGGCCGATGTGCAGACGGCGCTCGATCATATCAGCGCCGATTCTCTTCGCGGAAATCTGTCTTTCATTGCCTCGGACGCTCTGGAAGGACGCGACACTCCGTCGCGCGGCCTCGATATCGCGGCCGAATTCATCGCATCGCAATTCCGCCGCGCGGGACTCGAAGCCCCGGTCAACGGCAGATATTTCCAGACTGCGGATTTCGTGCGTATTGACGCGGCGCGGCGATGGAGTGTCGCTCACGGTCGAGAATGCGGGACAAAGCCTGCGCGTCGAGCCGGTCGGATGTTAGTGTTGTTCGAGGCAATGCGTCGATCGATCTGGATTCCGTTCACGATCTACAAGGCATCCGCCGATTCCAGTCCCCGATGATGTGACCGGGAAAGCGGTGCTGATCCGGGCGCCGTGGAGGAATGGCGATGATGCGCAGGCTCGCGCGAAAAGAAGCCCGCGTCTGATACTGATGCTCAGCACGGGGACGCGGCGCCCGGTCCGGAAGCGAACTGATTGCCGCCGATCTGGTGGATACGGTTGTAACCCCGGCAATTTCAGTGCGGGGCGATGCGGCGGCCAAATTCTTCGATTCTCTCCCGGACGGCGTCACGCTCGCGACACTTAATCTTCATGCGCCAGCGCCTGAACGGGAAGCGCTGAAGTTGCGCAACGTGATCGGAGTGTTGCCGGGCTCGATCCGCGATTGAAAGATACGTACGTGATCGTTACAGCGCATTACGATCATCTCGGCATGAAGGCCGTCTGGTGATGGCGACCGGATTTACAACGGAGCAAATGACGACGGCAGTGGCACGGTATCGGTGATCGAACTCGCGAGCGCGCTTGCGTCCATGCCGGCTCATCCGAAGCGCAGTATCGTTTTCATGGCGTTGTTCGGGGAAGAGGAGGGTCTGCTGGGATCGCAGTATTACGCCCGGCATCCTGTTTTTCCGTTGGCCGAAACAGTGGCGGATATCAATATCGAGCAGGTGGGCCGGACCGACGATAACGAGAAGCCGCAGATTGCCTCCGCTACGTTTACCGGGTTCACGTATTCCGAATTGCCTGCAATTGTTTGTGGATGCCGGAAAGGCGATCGGCGTCAAGGTCTACGATCGAAATCCGGGAAACGATCCGTTCTTTGCCCGCAGCGATAATCAGGCGTTGGCCGATGCCGGTATTCCCGGCGCATACGGTCGCCGTGGCTCTGGAATTTCCTGATTATCACGCAGTCGGGGATGAAGTGGCAGAAAATCGATTACACTAATATGACGTTAATAGATCGGATGCTTGGACTTGGCATTATCAGTCTGGCAAACGATCCCGAGTCGCCAAAATGGAACGAATCCAACCAGTACACCCGCAAATACTCGACCGCGTGGAAAAGCCTGCACGAGGTCCCGAAGAATTAAAACGCTCGCCGGCGCTCGCTTATGTGCTGCCGTTCATCGTTTTTCTCGGCTTTCTGGCTGTCCAAAAATTTATTCCGGTGACGCAACCGGTACGTTTTGCGATTATCCTGGCGCTTCTGGCGATTTTTTCGCGGGACGCGCTGCGGGTCTGGCCTTCGCACATTTTGGCGAGCGTACTGCTGGGTATCGGGGTCTTCTTTTTGTGGATTGGGCCCGACATTTTATTCCCCGGTTACCGGAACTCCGTCCTGTTTTCCAATTCGCTCGTGGGGCATCCGGAAGGAACCACGATTCCGGCCGAGAAGAATAGCCTGCTGTTTTTGATATTTCGCGTATTGGGAAGCGTAGTAACCATCCCGATTATCGAAGAGTTGTTCTGGCGCGGATGGCTGATGCGCTGGATTACAAAAAAGGACTTCTGGCGCGTCCCGATCGGCGCCTATCACACGGAAGCATTTTGGATTGTGGCCATCCTGTTCGCATCCGAACATGGGTCTTATTGGGATGTGGGTCTGGCAACCGGAGCAATTTACAATTGGTGGGCGGTTCGGACCAAGAACCTTGCGGACTGCATAATCGCTCACGCGGTGACCAACGCATGTCTGGCGGTTTATGTCATCGGTTGGAACCAGTGGCAGTACTGGCTGTAACGAGCGCATCGACTTTCCAGAAACAGCTCCTCTGATCCGCGGCTGTAAAGGAGTCGGCGCGACCGGGCTCAGGCACAGACTGGCTACTAGTACGCTATCTACAACTATTTAAGATTAACAGATTCAATCATATCCTCGCGATTACCTCCGGGAACTTGACGCCTGAGTAGTATTCTTAACGCGGAAAGGAAACGTTTGGATCTGTGGACTCTCGAAATTGCCGGAAAGTTGCACCGTAACTCACCGGCTCAAAAGAGGCCCTTGCGTCGCTCCGCCCGAAATCTTCATCGACGTGCTGTGTCATCCCCGGCACGTCAAATCGCAGCCAGTTGCAAAAACCGATACTTTGCGTTACCGGGCACCGCCGTGGGGAATGGGTTCTTCCGCAAACCACACTCCTGCACAATGGCGCATAAGAAAGCGACCTTTGCGTCACTTATCTTTTCAGGATCCTATAAGTCAGCGCCCGAAACGGTTCCTTGAGGCACGGCGTGCGCCCTCGGAAGAATGGCCCTTACGGCCCGATCTTACGTAGCGGCCACTTGCGCCAAAGTGATTAACGCTTCGTCCCGCAAAATAATTGCGCAAATCCCTTCAACAACTTACGTTACATTTTGCCGAATCTGTAAACGTTTTTCCGCCGGCCGTCTGCTACAACATAATCAGGCAAGCACCCTCGCGTGGCTGCTCATTGTTAAATCGAAAAGGAGATCTGACATGGAAATACTTACGCAAACAGCGCCCAGGCGCGATTTGTTATCCGGCCTCAAGGTCTTTTTCGGTGCGCCACCCTCAGGCCGCGCAAGCCGGAGCGCCGAATCGAAAGGTGCCTGTTTTGCATCAACACCCGACAGTCACCGCCACGCGACCGGCGGCCAACGCGCACAATCTGGGTTTCTTCCGCAAATTGCGTGTCAGATCGTCACAGTTATCCTCACAAGGTCCGTGCATGAACAGCAAAGACGATCGCTCGCTTCTCCCCAATTTTCATCCCCGGGGGTGACGGCGGCCAGCAGTCACAGACTGTCGATCCGCAAAATCGCCAATCGCCGCACAGATCGTTGATAGCGTTTACAATGCCAATCGAAAAACAACGCCTTTGCGTCACCGGACCTCGCGGCGATTCACGCGCCCGGCGTTCATCGCCCCCACAAATTCGGTGGAGTCGAGAAGGAGCGCGGTGTCGTATCACCGAAATAGCAGGATGACGACCCGTTTCTCCTCCCCGCTCATCAAACCGGACGTGCCGATTTCCAGCATCCGGCTTTCCGACGGACTTCACGTTCAGCCCACGCAGAGAGTTTCAGCCCCTTTGCAGCCGCATGACGCCGAGTTTTCCATTGATGACTTGCGAGGAAAACCGTCGCGTCCCACGACTCCCGTTGCACTGATGTCGCCGCCTCAGAAAGTACCGCACGCGATCATCCACGTAAGCATCGATCTCCCGATAGGCCTTGCGCAGGCTCCCATAGCTGAAATACGCTTTCCATCCCCTCAACTTCTGGTTCAACTGGTTGCGCACTTCCTCCCATGGGCTTACCTGACTCGGTTGCAGCAGATCGTATACCGCCTGCTTGAGTTTCCCGATCGCCTTATCGGCTGGCCTGGTTGCCATGTACCCTCTGCCATCCTTCCAATGCCGCTGC
Organism: Terriglobia bacterium; assembly: GCA_963767545.1. Classification (GTDB taxonomy): domain Bacteria; phylum Acidobacteriota; class Terriglobia; order Bryobacterales; family Bryobacteraceae; genus CAVVFX01. The sequence continues at coordinate 960 of CAVYEV010000001.1, read as the reverse complement.
GGTCCGAATGTGTAACCCAGAAAGTTAAACGTTTCCCGGCGGGCATCCTTAACGCTCGTCTTGGCTTCATTCAGTGTCAGGCCAATCCGGCTCATCACCTTACCCGTCCATTCTCGTGCTTCCGCCGCATGTCCGCGACTGAGAATTACGAAATCGTCCGCGTAATTCACGATGACAGCGCGATATTGCTCGCCCTTTCCCGTTTTCCGCCAGTGTTTGAGATACCGGTTCATATACAGGTTCGCCAGCAAGGGACTGATGACTCCACCTTGTGGTGTGCCCTTTCCCTGACCTCCCGTCATTCGCCGATTCCCCTTATCGTCCCGTTCTTCGGCCGGAACCGAAAGCCACATCTTGATCAGATGCAGCATCGCTCCGTCCACTATCCGCCGTGCCACACATTGCATCAGTTCGGAATGTGGAATGCTGTCGAAGTACTTGGACAGATCCGCGTCCACTACATCGCTATACCCTTGCCACAGGTGTTCGTGTACTTCCTGAATGGCATCCTTCGCGCTGCGCTTAGGCCGATAGCCGTAGGCACACGCCTCCAGATCAGCTTCAAAGATTGGTTCCAGCACCAATTTGGCGGCGTTCTGGGCCACTCGGTCCCGAATGGTCGGAATACCCAGCGCCCTTTCCCCGCCCCCAGGTTTCGGGATCATTACCCGTCGCACTGGCTTGGGCTGATACGTTTTGTCTTGCAGTTCTTTCCGCAGCCCGCTCAACCAGGCTTCCAGCCCCACTCCACTCTCGATCCCCGTGAAGGTCTCCCCATCCACCCCTGGAGCGCCCTGATTGGCGCGCGCCAGTTCATAGGCGAACGTGAGAATGTCCTCCCGGTAAATCTTGTCGTAAAGCAGGTAAAAGCGGTAGTTCGGCTCCTGCTTCGCTTTCACATACAGTTTCTTTGAAGTTCCCGTATCTTACTCGGTGTTGTCAGACTCATCATCAATCACC